>BNBP01000014.1 GCA_014656015.1 Streptomyces griseoaurantiacus
AGCAGACCGCCGCCCGCGGAGTCGCCGTTGCCGGGACCCTGCTGGCCGTTCTGGCGCCGGGCCGCGGCCGCGGTGGCCGCGGCGGCGGCCGCCGTCGGACCGCCGGTGGGGCCGCCCTGACCGGGCTTGCCCTGCGGCTTCTTGCCGCCCTGGGCGACGTCGACGGGGAGCATGACCAGCGCGGTCGTACCGCCGGAGTCCGAGGGACGGAGCTGGATGCGGATGCCGTGACGCTGGGACAGCCGGCCGACCACGAACAGACCCATGCGGCGGGAGACGGAGACGTCCACGGTGGGCGGCGAGGCGAGCCGCTCGTTGATCGCGGCGAGGTCCTCGGGGGAGAGGCCGATGCCGGTGTCGTGGATCTCGATCAGCACCCGCCCGTCGGGCAGCGCGTGACCGGTGACCTTGACCTTGGTCTGCGGGGAGGAGAACGAGGTCGCGTTCTCCAGCAGCTCGGCGAGCAGGTGGACGAGGTCGTTGACCACGCGGCCGGCGACCTCGGTCGTCGGCACCGCGGCCAGTTCGATGCGCTCGTACTGCTCCACCTCGGAGGCGGCGGCACGCAGGACGTCGACCAGCGGGACCGGGCGGGTCCACCGGCGGCCCGGCTCCTCACCCGCGAGGACCAGGAGGTTCTCGCCGTTCCGGCGCATACGGGTCGCGAGGTGGTCGAGCTTGAACAGCGAGGAGAGCTGGTCCGGGTCGGCCTCGCGGGACTCCAGTTCGGAGATGAGCGAGAGCTGACGCTGGATCAGACCCTGGGACCGGCGCGAGAGGTTGGTGAACATCGCGTTGACGTTGCCCCGCAGCAGGGCCTGCTCGGCGGCGAGCCGGACCGCCTCGCGGTGCACGTGGTCGAAGGCCGCGGCCACCTGGCCGATCTCGTCCCGGGAGTGCACACCGACCGACTCCACGGACGTGTCGACGTCCTGCGGGTCGGACTCGGAGAGCTGCTGCACCAGCTCCGGCAGCCGGTCCTGGGCGACCTTCGTGGCGGTCTCCTGCAGCCGGCGCAGCGAGCGGATCATGGAGCGGGCCACGATGAAGGCGCCGACCAGCGAGACACCGAGGACGAGCAGGATCAGCGCACCGGAGATGATCGCTTCCTGCTGCGACTCGTTGCGCAGCTCACGCGCCTTCTGCTCCATCTCGCTCAGCAGCGAGGTCTCGATCTTCGACATCGACTCGATCTTGTTCGAGTCGTCGTCGATCCAGTCCTTGTACGAGCGCTTGGACTGGGTGCGCATGCCGTCGGTGTTGCGCAGGACGCGGACGGCGTAGTTGTCCGAGGCCTTGATCGTGACGTTGCCGTCGGAGATCGGCTGCAGGAGTTCCGTCGCGTTGCCGGCGTAGATGTCCGAGAAGCTCTTCATCTCGGAGTTCTCGCCCTCGAGCGCCGACTGGCCGTACTGCCGGTCGCTGTCGGTGAGCTTGCCGAACGTGTCGTTCGTGGTGGGCAGCGCCGCGGCGATGATCGCGCGCTGTTCGGAGGCGTACTCCTTGGCGGTGGAGAAGGCCGTCAGCGCACGGGTGCGCTGGATCATCTCCGGGTTGCTGGTCGCCTGCGCCATGTCCTGCGAGAGGTCGAGGAGCTGCGTGATCAGACGGTGGTAGGCCTCGACCGTCTGGGCGGCGTTCCGGTCGTCCTGGTAGGCGCTGTTGCGGATCGAGTTGAGGTTGCCCAGCTCGCCGACGAGACCGACCACGGTCTCGCGCACACCGGAGAGTCCGCCCTCGCCCGAGGCGTCGTTGACCGCCTGGGTGGCGTCGACGAAGCTGACGCGCGCCTGGTCGGTCTTGTCCCGCGCGCCCTTGACGTTGAAGTCGTTCGCCTTGGCGCCGTTGGCCAGCGGGCCGGCCGACTGGTCGCGCTCGTTCTGCAGCGCGGCGGCGAGCTCCGTGGCCTGCTGGGTCATGTCCGTCAGCAGCTTCATGTTGTCGAGCTGCTTGATCTCGTCCATGGAGTCGCTGATGCGCAGGGCACCCAGCGAGGTCGCCGCGACCACGGGGAGCGCGAGCAGCGAGACCAGACGAGTGGAGATGCGCCAGTTGCGCAGGGCTATTCGCGGACCCGGACCGGTGGGGCCGTCCGCCTTCGGCTTGATGGGCGGCGGCGTGGCGGCGGGAGACGCACCCTGGCGTCCCGGGGCCGCGGCGGGGCCGCCCGGCCGGCCCGCGGCGGGGGAGTTCCCGCCCGGACGGCCGGAGGAGTCGGGCCCGGCGGCGGTCGGCGCCGAATTCTGGGCGCGCTGGGGGGAGGAACTGCCGGCATTGGGGCCAGTCCCGCCGTGCGGCTCCGGCTCCGCCGAAGCACTGCCATCCCTCTTGAAACGTCCCTGCACTAGCGTCGCAACCTCTGGACCAGGCGCCCCTCCGTGTGAACGGCGGGACGGTGTCGGCGTCGTAGGGGGCGCCCTGAAATACGCCCCCCATGGTGGTCGTGAGTGACCGGCGCTGGTTCCCCCTATCTCGCCGCCACCCGGCGCTGGTGCGCCCCCTGTGCGCCGGCTCGATCCTGCGGCGGTCCGTGAGATTCCAGCACAGTGCAGGATCTCCAACAAGGCCCATGGGCGAGCCCGTCGCCTCGGTGACGCGTCGTGAGGGATGGATCACCGGGCGTAGAGAGGGTGTGCGGACATAGCGGACGTACCCCTACGAGCCGTGGGTGACCGTCCGGTGTCCCAGTCGCCATGATCAGGAGAGGGATGTTCCGTTCGTGAGGTATGCCCTTTTTCGCACCGGAAGGTAAGAGTCCGATTCGACCTTTTTATGTATGGGTAAGTGAGCAAACTCACATGGAGATCAAGGCGTCTTCACGAGTTCCCCCGGGAATTGGATGTTTAGCCTGACGCTTTACAGAGAAGGCGAATCCGACAACCTGCCCGGAGCGACCCCCCTTGGAGGAACGCCGCCGGGCGCTCTCAGTGACGAGGTTCAGTACAACCGTGAAGACGACGATGATGTTCCGCAACATTGCCAACCCGCGCCGCACCACGCTGGCCCACCTGGCCGACGCCGAGGAACTGCAGGCCCGGCAGACACTCGAACGGCCGGAACACACCGTCGACCTCCCCGCCCAGACCGCCAACCCCCGGCGCACCGTACTGATGGACATCCCCGCCCAGCCCTCCGCGTCCTCCGACTTCTCGCTGTCCTCCGCCGCGGAGTAGTACGCACGGGAGCGGCCCAGCGCTCAGGAGGCACCGGGGGACGCCGAGGGCGCGACATGCGCGAGAGCGCCCCATCCCCGCGCGTTAGCCTGGTCACCGGACTCCCGCCGGCCCGCCCACCACGGCCGGCCGGCACACACGATCAGGTAAGGGGCGCGAGCATCCCGTGCGCATCGCCAGGTTCTCCATCGACGGCAACGTCGCCTTCGGCGCGGTCGAGGGCGACCGACCGGACGAACTCGTGCTGGACATCATCAAGGGCATCCCGTTCGCGGACTTCGAGCTCTCCGGCACCAAGGTCCCGCTGAACAAGGTCCGGCTGCTCCCCCCGGTGCTCCCCAACAAGGTCGTCGCCTTCGGCCGCAACTACGCCGACCACGCGCGCGAACTCGGCAACGAGGTGCCGGACGCCCCGTTCGCCTTCTTCAAGCCCTCCACCTCGGTGATCGGCCACGGCGACGAGATCGCCTACCCCTCCTTCTCCGAGGACCTGCACCACGAGGCCGAACTGGCCGTCGTCATCGGCCGCATGTGCCGCGAGGTCCCGCGCGAGCGCGTCAAGGACGTCATCCTCGCCTACACCTGCGCCAACGACCTCACCGCCCGCGACGTCCAGCGCCGCGAGAAGCAGTGGGCCAGGGCCAAGGGCTTCGACACCGCCTGCCCGCTCGGCCCCTGGGTGGAGACGGACCTCGACCTCGCCGCCGCGAACGACCTGACCGTGCAGCTCACCGTCAACGGGCAGCAACGCCAGCTCGGCCGCACCAGCGAGATGATCCACCCCATCGAGGACCTGATCGTCAACATCTCCGAGGCCATGACACTGCTCCCCGGCGACGTCGTCCTCACCGGCACCCCGGCAGGGGTCGGCCCCCTCCACGTCGGCGACGAGGTCGCCGTCACCATCGAAGGCATCGGCACTCTCACCAACAAGGTTGTCAAGCGTGGCTAGCGCACCCTCCCCCAAGCTCTCGGCTCCGCTCGAGCAGGGGGCACCCCCATCCGCAGTCCGTGTCCGTTTCTGCCCCTCGCCCACCGGTAACCCCCACGTGGGCCTGGTCCGCACCGCTCTGTTCAACTGGGCCTTCGCCCGGCACCACCAGGGCACTCTCGTCTTCCGCATCGAGGACACCGACGCGGCCCGCGACTCCGAGGAGTCCTACGAGCAGCTGCTCGACTCCATGCGCTGGCTCGGCTTCGACTGGGACGAGGGCCCCGAGGTCGGCGGCCCGCACGCCCCGTACCGCCAGTCGCAGCGCATGGACCTCTACAAGGACGTCGCCCGGAAGCTCCTCGAGGCCGGTCACGCCTACCACTGCTACTGCACCACCTCCGAGCTGGAGGAGCGCCGCGAGGCGGCCCGCGCCGCCGGCCGGCCCTCCGGCTACGACGGCCACTGCCGCGAGCTGAGCGCCGCCCAGGTCGAGGAGTACACGGCGCAGGGCCGCGAGCCCATCGTCCGCTTCCGGATGCCCGACGAGGCGATCACCTTCACGGACCTCGTCCGCGGCGAGATCACCTACCTCGCGGAGAACGTTCCGGACTACGGCATCGTCCGCGCCAACGGCGCCCCGCTCTACACGCTCGTCAACCCCGTGGACGACGCGCTGATGGAGATCACCCACGTCCTGCGCGGCGAGGACCTGCTCTCCTCCACCCCGCGGCAGATCGCCCTGTACAAGGCGCTCACCGAGCTGGGCATCGCCAAGGAGACCCCGGCCTTCGGCCACCTGCCGTACGTCATGGGCGAGGGCAACAAGAAGCTCTCCAAGCGCGACCCGCAGTCCTCCCTCAACCTCTACCGGGAGCGCGGCTTCCTGCCCGAGGGGCTGCTCAACTACCTCTCCCTGCTGGGCTGGTCCCTCTCCGCCGACCGGGACATCTTCTCGGTCGAGGAGATGGTCGCCGCGTTCGAGATCTCCGACGTCAACCCGAACCCGGCCCGCTTCGACCTGAAGAAGGCCGAGGCGATCAACGCCGACCACATCCGGCTGCTCGACGTGAAGGACTTCGCCGAGCGCTGCGCCCCCTGGCTGAAGGCCCCCTTCGCGCCCTGGGCCCCGGAGGACTTCGACGAGTCCAAGTGGCAGGCCATCGCCCCGCACGCCCAGACCCGTCTCAAGGTGCTCTCCGAGATCACCGACAACGTCGACTTCCTGTTCCTCCCGGAGCCGGTCTTCGACGAGGCGAGCTGGACCAAGGCGATGAAGGAGGGCTCGGACGCCCTCCTCCGCACGGCCCGCGAGAAGCTCGAATCGGCCGACTGGACCTCCGCCGACTCCCTGAAGGAGGCCGTCCTGGCCGCCGGCGAGGCCCACGGCCTCAAGCTCGGCAAGGCGCAGGCCCCGGTCCGCGTCGCCGTCACCGGCCGCACGGTGGGCCTCCCCCTCTTCGAGTCCCTCCAGATCCTCGGCAAGGACACGACCCTCGCCCGCATCGACGCGGCCCTGGCGAAGCTCGCGGCGTAGGACGCGCAACACGCACGGAGGGGGCGGCAGCCGAACGGCTGCCGCCCCCTCCGTGCGTGGTCCGGCCGCGGGGAGGCTACGGGGGACGGAGCCCGCCGCGGCACCGGCGGCCGGGGGCCGGTGCCCCGCCGCCGGTCACCGCGCCGTCCGCCCGCGCCGCAGCCACCAGGTCACCCCCGTCACCGCCGCCGTCACCGACAGGCCCACCGCCAGGGACTCCCAGAACTCCTCCGCCCTGCCGCCGTCCTCCGCGAGAACCGTCGACAGCGTCGTCATGACGACCGTGATCACCAGCCCGATGGCCAGGTTCTTCCACACCCGCGACGGGGGCACCCGCTCCTCCTTCTCCCGCGCCGTCCCCGGCGCGGACCTCGCACGTCACCGACGGTTCGGGCCGGCGCGGTCAGCGCGCGCCGGACCGTGAGGCGCCCACGGCGGGCAGGGACGGCGGCTCGTAGTCGTACAGGTAGCCCTGCGCCCGGTCGAAGAACGGGAGGAGCACGCGCATCTTCGCCTGGTCGATCTGTCGCTTCACGGCGCCGGGCCGCTTCGTCTCACGGGCGTTGTGCCCGTGCTTGAGCAGCTTGTCGATGCGCGGGCGGCGTGCCGTGTCGTAGGTCCTGAGCGCCGCCGGGACGCTCGGGGCCCCGCTCAGCGCCGCCGCGAGCTCCAGCGCGTCCTCGATCGACACGGAGGCGCCGTGTCCGACGCCGACGGGGTGGGCGGCGTCGCCGACCAGGACCATGCGCGCGCTGTGCCACGTCCGGACCGTGTCGCAGACGTTCAGGTAGCCGGACGCGACGATCTCCGTCGCGGCTCCGATGACGGCCCGGGGCATCGCCTCCGGGAACAGCTCGGTGATGCGCCGCAGCCATTCGGCGTCGTCGACGCCTCGCAGGTTCGGCTTGACCGGATCCGCGATCTGAGCCGCCCACCACTGGGTGTTCTCGTCGATGGTGGTGTGCACGAAGGCGCCGCTGCGCGCGTAGGTGAGGTTCCAGACGCCGGTCTCGAGCCCCGTCATGCGGGCGATTCCGGCGACTCCGTAGAGCCCCGCGTATTCCGCGCGCGGCGCGGAGGAGTCGATCAGCCCGCGCACGGTCGACCAGATGCCGTCGGCGCCCACGAGCAGTTCCGCGGTGTCGCGCAGGCCGGAGGCGAACTCGGCCACCACGCTGTCCGCCGACTCCGCCGCGTTCACCAGACGTTCGCCGGTGACGATCCGCGCACCCGCGTCGAGGGCCGCGCGCCGCAGGATCGCGACGAGCTGTCCGCGGTGCAGCGCGACGCTGCGCATCGAGTCGGTCTCGCGCCGAAGACGTGGCGCGTCGCCCAGGAGGTGGCCGCCCGGCGTGTAGAACCGCATCCGTTCGACGGGGTACCCGGCCGCCTGCGCCTCGCGCAGGAGGCCCAGCTTCTCCAGTGCGCGCAGGCCGTTGACCGCCAGGCCGAGGTGGGCGCCGACCTCCTCGGGCGGAACCTCGTACGCCTCGTAGACGGTCACTTCGTGGCCGATCCGCCGCAGCGCGAGGGCCATGGCGGGCCCGGCTATGCCTCCACCGATCACGATCGTGCGCATGAGAGTCTCCCTGAATTCATGTTCACTGAATACTGGTTCGGTGAAAGTGTGTTCCGATACGCTGGCGCCTGTCAACAGCCGAGGGAGGACGACATGCCGCAGGGCTCCGTCAGTCGAAAGGTCAGGGCGGCCCAGACGCGTGCCGCGCTGCTGGACGCGGCGCGGGGGCTGTTCAGCGAGCGCGGCTACCTCAATACGAAGATCACCGACATCACCGCCGCGGCCGGCCGCTCGACCGGCTCCTTCTACGAGCACTTCGCCGGCAAGGAGGAGCTGCTCCAGGCGCTGCTCGCCGAGATGGAGGGCGCGATCGACACGCGCATGAGGGGCCTGGAACACCCCCGCGACCACGACCTGACCGACCGCGAGCAGTTGCGCGACCACCTCGACGTCGCCTGGACCGTGATGCGGCAGAACCGCCCGGTCGCGCTCGCGCTGTTCCAGGCGATGGTGGCCGACGACCCCGGCACGGGCCGGGCCTGGCGCGACCTGCGCGAGCAGACGTCGACCATCCGGGAGCACCTGGAGTACCTGGTCGAGCGCGGACACCGGCTGCCGGGTGATCCCGAGTTCGTGGCGGCGTCGATGGGCGCGATGCTCGTCACCCTCAACTACGCCCTGCTCACGCCCCCCGGCGGCGAGGACGCCCCGGACGTCGTGGACACCCTCACGGACCTGCTGCTGTACGGACTGACCGGACCGGCGCCACGGGCGGCGGACGGAACCTGAAGGACGGGGCCGGGCCGCTCCCGCGCCGGCCGGGGGAGGGGTGCCGCCGCTCCGGCGGGGCCGGGAGGCCGGGCCCGGAGGGCCGCGGCCGGCGGACCGCGGCGGGGTGCCGCGGTCTCGCGAACTCGGCGCACGGGAGCGGCCGTTGCCCGCCCGCCGCCACGGACCGCGCCCGGACCGGCCGCGGGACCACCGCTGTCGCCCGCGTCCCCGCTCCCGCCGGTCCTCGGCGGCACCGCCCCCGCGAGGTTCCCGGCCCGGAGACTAGTCTTCGGCATTCCACCGTTCCTCGCCCGCCCCGACCCCGGCCGCACGGGCGACGCACCCCGGAAGGGCCCGTCATGCCGATGACCGCACGCGACTACGCGTGGCTGTTCACCCCCGGTTCCACCTTCACGTACGAGTCGGGAACCGTCGGCACGCTCCATGTGGCCGACGGCGGTGAACTGTGGCTGCCCACCGGGCAGGTCGTGGCCTGCGATCCCTTCGTGTCCCTCGGGCGGGGCGAGAGCGAACCGTTCACCGTCGCCGTCGAGCCCGGCCGCTACCGCGTCGAGGCCGCCGTGGCGACCCTGACCGAGCCCGAGGAGCCCCCGTCCGAGGAGCCGCACCTGCGGGTGGCCGCCGCCCGGCTGGTCGTGCGCGAGGAGCCCACCGTCCGGTGGGAGCCGGCCCTGTGCCCCGGCCAGGACCCCGCCGGGCTGGGCGAGGACGAGTTCTACGGCTACGGCGTGGACGCGGGCGCCGGCTGCTTCTACGACGCGGCCGTCGACGCCTCCTTCCCCGGCTCGGAGGAGGACGAGGGTCCCCTCTGGGACGCCTTCGAGAACAGCGACTGGGCCCCCGGGCCCCACCTGATCACCGACCCGGGCACCGGGCACACCCTGGCGGCCTTCAGTTCCGGCTGGGGCGACGGCGCCTACCCCACCTGGATCGGCCGCTCGGCGGCCGGGGAGGTCACCTGCTACCTGACCGACTTCTTCGTGGCGCCGGGCCCCGACGGGGGCTGAGCCGTCACAACCCGTTTTGGAGCGCCGTCCACCTTCGGGTAATGTTCTTCCTGCGCCACCGCGGAACGGTCCGAAAGGCACCGGGAACCGGAGGCGCAGAACTAGAACGAGAAGCCCGCAGGGGTCTTGCGTTCCAGTGGCCTATGGTGTAATTGGCAGCACGACTGATTCTGGTTCAGTTAGTCTAGGTTCGAGTCCTGGTAGGCCAGCTCGCAGACGCTTCGGTCTGCACCCGCGGATCTCATCCGCAAAGCCCCCGTTGTGTAGCGGCCTAGCACGCTGCCCTCTCAAGGCAGTAGCGCCGGTTCGAATCCGGTCGGGGGTACGGATCCATCCCGCGAGAGCGGCCGGGGTAGCTCCCCCCCGTCCTCACGGTGACAACATCCGGCTCCGGCCGGGTGGGGATCGCTAGGGCCCCCGTTGTGTAGCGGCCTAGCACGCCGCCCTCTCAAGGCGGTAGCGCCGGTTCGAATCCGGTCGGGGGTACGAACTGGTCTAAACCACATTGGTCTATGGTGTAATTGGCAGCACGACTGATTCTGGTTCAGTTAGTCTAGGTTCGAGTCCTGGTAGACCAGCTCGGATCTGCGGCGGTACAGAAATGAACGCCCGCATGATCCAGGCCCCCGTTGTGTAGCGGCCTAGCACGCCGCCCTCTCAAGGCGGTAGCGCCGGTTCGAATCCGGTCGGGGGTACGCGAGAAGACGAAGGGCCCTCCCTCGGGAGGGCCCTTCGCCGTGTCCGGTGCCTCGCGCCGCCGCCGGGCGCGGTGGCGCGAGACGTGTCTCACACGATGCCGTACCGCCGCGCCGACTCCTCCTCCTGGGCCAGCCGGTGCAGCGCCCGCAGCACCGGTTCGAAGAGCACCGCCGCCGCGACCGCCATCTCGGCCTTCTCCGCGTCCGACTCGTGCGTCTCCAGGAAGTCCAGGTCGCGCGCCGCCACCTCACGCATCAACCGGGCGTAGGGAACCAGCTCTTCGGCGTTCCAGTCGTAGCCGAGCCGGATCAGCGTCGCCACCGTCGTCACCAGCGAGCGGTGCACGGGGGACAGGTCGCCCAGTTCCCGCACCGAGTCCCAGCGGACCTCCGCGAGCAGCCGGTCCACCTCCCGGCGGGCGGCGGTCACGGCCGCGTCGTCCTCCGCCGGCTCCGGGGGCTGCGGCAGGGCCCACAGGGCCGCCCCCAGGCGCATGGTCCGGCCCAGCGACTCGTCGTCGACGTGCCCGAGGACCTCCTTGGCGGTCGCCACCGGGATGCGTCCCACCTGGATCAGGGCCCGCACCAGCCGCAGCCGCCGCAGGTGCTCCTCCTCGTACTCCGCCGTCGTCGCGTTGACCTGCCGGCCCGGCGGCAACAGGCCTTCGCGCAGGTAGTACTTGATCGTCGCGGTGGAGACCCCGCTCCGCTCGCTCAACTCGGCCAGCCGCATCTCTTGCGCTCCTGTTCGGACAACGGCACTATCCAAGCATGCCCACATCGGATAGTGCCGCTAACCAACGCGTCGCGAACCCACGAGGGAACACAGGGGGAGAAGTCATGGGAAGCAGGTCCGTCATCGCCGGCCGCACCACCGCCGACGCCGAGGGTGAGGTCGTCGTCCTGCTCATCGGGATGCGGATCAACCACTTCTGGGCGGTGCACCACTGGCTGCCGGTGCTCGGCGCGATGCCGCGCATGCTGCGCGAACTGGTGCGGGACCCCGGGCGCGGACTGCTCGGACACGTCCTGCTGACGGCCTCGCCGAGGACGTACTACGTCGTCCAGTACTGGCAGTCCAAGGAGAAGCTCTACGCGTACGCGACCTCGCCCGACATGTTCCACCACCGGGCGTGGGCGAGGCTCAACCGCAAGGAGCGGGAGGGGCAGGCGCGGCAGCACGTGGGGCTGTGGCACGAGACGTACGTGGTGCCCGAGGGGAACTACGAGGCGATCTACGCGGACATGCCGGCCTTCGGCCTGGCGGCGGCCCACGGCCGACTGCCGCTGGAGAAGCGGGGACGGCGGGCGAGGGACCGGTTCGCGCACCGGTCCGGCGCACCGGCCGAGTAACCCCCGTGGGGAGGCGGGGAGGGTCTGCCGCGGCGTCGGGGCCGGCCCTCCCCGTCGGACGCGGGGGAGAGGGTGGTTCAGCCGGAGCGGCGCAGGGCCTCGGAGAGGCGTCCGGCGGCGTCGATCACGGCCTGGGCGTGCATGCGGCCCGGGTGGCGGGAGAGGCGCTCGATGGGTCCGGAGACGGAGACGGCGGCCACCACGCGGTTCGAGGGGCCCCGCACCGGCGCGGAGACGGAGGCGACGCCCGGCTCGCGCTCGCCGATCGACTGGGCCCAGCCCCGGCGCCGCACGCCGGACAGCGCCGTCGCCGTGAACCGGGCGCCCTGCAGCCCGCGGTGCAGGCGCTCCGGCTCCTCCCAGGCCATGAGGATCTGCGCGGAGGAGCCCGCCTTCATCGTCAGGGTCGAGCCGACCGGGACCGTGTCCCGCAGACCCGACAGCCGCTCCGCCGCGGCGACGCAGATGCGCATGTCGCCCTGGCGGCGGTAGAGCTGGGCGCTCTCGCCCGTCATGTCCCGCAGGTGCGTGAGGACCGGCCCGGCCGTCGCCAGCAGCCGGTCCTCGCCCGCCGCGGCGGCCAGTTCGGCGAGCCGGGGGCCGAGGATGAACCGCCCCTGCATGTCACGCGCCACCATGCGGTGGTGCTCCAGCGCCACGGCCAGCCGGTGGGCCGTGGGTCGTGCCAGTCCGGTGGCCGCGACCAGCCCTGCGAGGGTGGCCGGTCCGGACTCCAGGGCGCTCAGGACAAGGGCTGCCTTGTCCAGGACGCCGACGCCGCTACTGTTGTCCATGCAACGATACTTGCGTCTCACTCTGTGAAACGCAAGTTCAAATTTCCGTGGAACGCGCCACTCTGGGACACACAGCACCACACACCGGGCCCGGTGACCACGGGTCCGACGGAGGGCGCCCGGAGTTCACCGGAACTCGAGGGGGGCGTGCGCTCCCCCCAGGATCTCTAGTTGGGCCGGCGGACACAGTCGTCGCCGGCCGGAGGGAAAGCGATGGGTAGGACACTCGCGGAGAAGGTCTGGGACGACCACGTCGTCCGGCGCGCCGAGGGCGAGCCCGACCTCCTCTTCATCGATCTGCACCTGCTGCACGAGGTGACCAGCCCGCAGGCCTTCGACGGGCTGCGGCAGAGCGGTCGGCCGGTGCGGCGCCTCGACCTCACCATCGCGACCGAGGACCACAACACCCCGACCCTCGACATCGACAAGCCGATCGCCGACCCGGTCTCCCGCGCCCAGCTGGAGACCCTGCGCAAGAACTGCGCGGACTTCGGCGTCCGGCTGCACCCCCTGGGCGACGTCGAGCAGGGCGTCGTGCACGTCGTCGGCCCGCAGCTCGGTCTGACCCAGCCCGGCACCACCGTCGTCTGCGGCGACTCCCACACCTCCACGCACGGCGCCTTCGGCGCGCTGGCCTTCGGCATCGGCACCTCCCAGGTCGAGCACGTGCTGGCCACCCAGACCCTGCCGATGGCCCGCCCCAAGACCATGGCCATCACGGTCGAGGGCGAGCTGCCCGACGGCGTCACCGCCAAGGACCTGATCCTCGCGATCATCGCGAAGATCGGTACGGGCGGCGGCCAGGGCTACGTCCTGGAGTACCGCGGCTCCGCCATCGAGAAGCTCTCGATGGAGGCCCGCATGACCATCTGCAACATGTCGATCGAGGCCGGCGCCCGCGCGGGCATGATCGCCCCCGACGAGACGACCTTCGCCTACCTCCAGGGGCGCCCGCACGCCCCCGAGGGCGCCGACTGGGACGCCGCCGTCGCGTACTGGAAGACCCTGCGCACCGACGAGGACGCGGTCTTCGACGCCGAGGTCGTCATCGACGCCGCCGCGCTGTCGCCGTTCGTCACCTGGGGCACCAACCCCGGGCAGGGCGCACCGCTGTCCGCAGTCGTCCCCGACCCGGCCTCCTACGAGGACGCCTCGGAGCGGCTCGCCGCCGAAAAGGCCCTGGAGTACATGGGGTTGACGGCCGGACAGCCGCTGCGCGAGATCGCGGTGGACACCGTCTTCGTCGGCTCGTGCACCAACGGCCGCATCGAGGACCTGCGCGCCGCCGCCGAGATCGTCAAGGGCCGCAAAGTCGCCGAGGGCGTACGGATGCTGGTCGTCCCCGGCTCCGCGCGGGTCGGTCTCCAGGCCGTCTCCGAGGGCCTGGACGTCGTCTTCAAGGAGGCCGGCGCCGAATGGCGGCACGCGGGCTGTTCCATGTGCCTGGGCATGAACCCCGACCAGCTCGCCCCCGGTGAGCGCTCGGCGTCCACCTCCAACCGCAACTTCGAGGGCCGGCAGGGCAAGGGCGGGCGCACCCACCTGGTCTCCCCGCAGGTCGCCGCCGCGACCGCGGTCACCGGGCACCTCGCGTCCCCCGCCGACCTGTCCGACGCCCCCGTGCCCGCTGGAGTCTGATCAGTCATGGAAGCATTCACCACCCACACCGGCCGGGCCGTTCCGCTGCGCCGCAGCAACGTCGACACCGACCAGATCATCCCCGCCCACTGGCTCAAGAAGGTGACGCGGGACGGGTTCGAGGACGGGCTGTTCGAGGCCTGGCGCAAGGACCCCTCGTTCATCCTCAACCAGCCCGAGCGGCAGGGTGCCACGGTCCTGGTGGCGGGCCCCGACTTCGGCACCGGCTCCTCCCGCGAGCACGCCGTGTGGGCCCTGCAGAACTACGGCTTCAAGGCCGTGATCTCCGCCCGGTTCGCAGACATCTTCCGCGGCAACTCGCTGAAGAACGGCCTGCTCACCGTCGTCCTGGACCAGGAGACCGTGAACGCGCTGCAGGAACTCACCGAGAAGGACCCGCAGACGGAGATCACGGTCGACCTCGAGGCCCGCGAGGTGCGCGCCGAGGGCATCACCGCCGCCTTCGAGCTGGACGAGAACGCCCGCTGGCGGCTCCTGAACGGCCTCGACGACATCTCCATCACGCTGCAGAACGAGGCGGACATCGCCTCCTACGAGGCGAAGCGCCCCTCCTTCAAGCCGCGCACGCTCCCGGTCTGACCGGCCGCACGGCCCCGCCGGCCCCGCGGCCGGCACCCGCTCGGCGAACGCCCGCCGTCCTCAGGGACGGCGGGCGTTCGCCTTTTCGGCGTGCGGAGGAGTGCCGGCCGGCCCCCGGGCGCCCCGCCCGGTGGTGTCTTCCGGCCGGTCGGCCGGAAGCGGCCCGTCGGGTTTCGGCCACCGCCCGGGGACACGTACCCCCAATCGGGGGCGGTCGGGCGCATGGCGGCGCCGACCCCGCGATGACCCGGCCCGCCACCGCGTCCGGAGTCAACTCCCCAGGTTGAAACGGTGTTTGCCTGGGTACGCGACCCCCGACGGGGTGATCGCCGCGCGCGCCCGGACGATTGTCCGAGACGGCAGTTGCCCCCTGCGGGGGCGACAACTCGCCCCAGATGGCACAATCTGTGCATGGAACACGACGGCCAACTCGAGCTCTATACGGCGGTCGCGAACCAGCTCAAGGAAGCGCACTCCCGAGTGCGCGCACTGCAAGTCCCGGAGGGCGTACGGATGGCGCTGACCCGGAAGCTGCTGGTCATTACGGCCGCGGCCAAACACGATCTCGCCGGTGCCGCGCGGCGCCTGGAGCGGTTCTCGGAGGACCTCGACGAGGGCCGCCTTCCCGGGGCCGACGGCTGAGGGGCCTTCCCCGCAGCCGAGTTCCGTTGCGGCACAAGGGTGATTAGCCCGTTTCGTGTTTGATTTGCGGTATATATCTGCCTAACGTGCGAAAAGGCTTGAACAGTTTCGTTCGGGCAATGTCTCCGAAGGGGAAGACGTGAACAAGGCGCAGCTCGTAGAAGCGATTGCCGACAAGATGGGCGGGCGTCAGCAGGCCGCCGACGCGGTCGACGCCGTACTGGACGCCATCGTCCGAGCGGTCGTCGCCGGAGACCGGGTCTCCGTCACCGGCTTCGGATCCTTCGAGAAGGTGGACCGCCCGGCCCGCTACGCCCGGAACCCGCAGACCGGGGAGCGGGTGCGGGTCAAGAAGACCTCCGTGCCGCGCTTCCGCGCCGGTCAGGGGTTCAAGGACCTGGTGAGCGGGTCCAAGAAGCTGCCCAAGGGTGGCGAGGTCGCGGTCAAGAAGGCGCCCAAGGGCAGCCTTTCGGGTCCGCCGCCCACCATCGCCAAGGCCGCGGGCAAGAAGGCCGCCGCCAAGAAGGCGACCGGCGCGCGGAAGACCGCCGCGGCGGCGACGAAGAAGGCGGCCGCCAAGAAGACCACGGCGACGGCGAAGAAGACCGCCGCCAAGAAGACGACCGGCACCGCCAAGACGGCCGCCGCCAAGAAGACGGCCACGAAGGCCGCCGCCAAGAAGACCGCCACGAAGGCCACGGCCAAGAAGGCCCCGGCGAAGAAGGCCAGCACGAAGAAGGCCCCCGCTCGCAAGTCGCCGGCACGCAAGACGACCACCGCGAAGCGGGCGAGCAGCGCGCGGCAGTGAGCCGTGCACCGCGAGTAATTGACACGTGCCGGGACGGGCCGGACCCTCATGGGTCCGGCCCGCGGTGTGCCCGGGAACTCCGGGAGCGGAGGGGAGGCCCGGGGCGGGCTTCCGGCCTCAGAACGTCTGCAGCGTCACCAGGGTGATGCGCAGGGCCCCGCCCTCGCCGTCCCCCTCCACGCGGACCCGCTGGCCCGGCCGCAGCAGCCGCAGGCCGCCCGCGTCGAACGCCGCCGCGTCGAACGCCACCGGCGTCCCGTCGTCCAGCAGCACCTGGCCGCTGCGGGTCTCGGAGTCGTAGGTGTACGCGGTCGCCTGCATACCCGCAGCCTAGTACCCGCATCCCGAGGACAACGCCCGCAGGGGCAGCGCCCCCACGGCGGCCACCGTCCGCGCGCCCGCCCCCAGCGCCAGCGCCGCCCGCAGATCCGCGCCGGTGTCGACGTCCTGGCGCACCGAGTCCACCGCGCCCGGCGCAAGTTCCACCGCCCCCGAGGCCAGATGGCGCCGCCGGGAATCCACCCCGAACGCAGGGCCCAATTCCCTTCCGGGGCCCGCGGCCAGCAGCGTCGTGCCGATTCCGGCCGCGTCCGCGAGGAAGGACCGCGGGAATTCCCCGGCCGCCCGCAGCACCCGTTCCAATTCGGCGGGCCGCAGCGCCGGGAGATCGGCGTTGAGGGCGGCGACCGCCGCGCCCGGCCGCCGGAACCGTACGGCCGCGGCCCCGTGCGCCAGCGCCGCGTTCAGTCCGCCCGCCGGTTCGTCGGCGAGGATCAGCGCGCCGAGCGCGGACAGCTCGCGCCCGGCGAGCGGGTCGTCCGTGACGACCGCCACATCGCGCACCTCGGGGCAGTCCAGCGCCGCCGCCACCGTGTCCTGGGCGAAGGCCAGGGCGAGCCCCGGGCGCACCGCGTCCCCGGCGGCGTCCGTCAGGCGGCTCTTGGCCCGCGCCAGGGCTTTCACCGGAATGACCAAGGACCACTGCACGCCCGCTCCGTCCGCCGACCCGTCGCGGCCCATTGTCACCCCCACCGTGCGTCGCCCGCCCGCGTCCCACCTCGCCCCCGCGCCCGGTCAGGGCAGTGGGGGAGTGCGTTCCGGGCACCGCGACGCCGGGATGATCCGAGGGAGGGGCCCTCACACGCCGGGGCGTACGGTGTTCTCGACAGACAGGCAACCCGGGGCCAGACTTGTGCGGCTCCCCGGGCCCGGGTCCCGAACCCGTGAGTCCTTCAGCCCTAGAGGAAGGTGTCCGTGTGCCCCGCCGGAGAATCGGCTTCTGGTACCGCTTCGCCGCGGTGCTCTGCAAACCTCCGCTGGTGGTTCTGCTGAAGCGGGATTGGCGCGGAATGGAGAACATGCCGGCCGACGGCGGATTCATCACCGCGGTGAACCACAATTCGCATGTGGACCCCTTCGCGTACGCGCACTACCAGTACAACACCGGGCGTGTTCCGCGTTTTCTCGCGAAGAGCGGACTTTTCCGGAAGGGATTCGTCGGCGCCGCCATGCGCGGCACCGGACA
Organism: Streptomyces griseoaurantiacus; assembly: GCA_014656015.1. Classification (GTDB taxonomy): domain Bacteria; phylum Actinomycetota; class Actinomycetes; order Streptomycetales; family Streptomycetaceae; genus Streptomyces; species Streptomyces griseoaurantiacus. Next base: position 17,018 of record BNBP01000014.1, read on the forward strand.
GATCCCCGTCTACCGCGAGACGACGGACGCGCTCAGCGCCTTCCGGGCCGCGATCCACGCCGTCGAGAGCGGCGAGTGCGTCGCGTTCTACCCCGAGGGAACCCTGACCCGCGACCCGGACCAGTGGCCCATGACCGGCAAGACGGGCGCCGCGCGCGTCGCGCTGCAGACCCGGTGCCCGGTGATCCCGGTCGCCCAGTGGGGCGCCAACGAACTGCTGCCGCCCTACGCGAAGAAGCCCGTCCTCTTCCCGCGCAAGACGAGCCGTGTCCTCGCCGGCCCGCCGGTGGACCTCAGCGCCTTCTACGGCCGCGAGATGACTCCCGAACTGCTCAAGGAGGCGACGGAGGTCATCATGGCCGCCATCACCCGCCTGCTCGAGGAGATCCGCGGCGAGAAGGCGCCCGAGAAGCGCTACGACCCGCGCGAGGTCCGTCTCGAGCAGCGCCGCCGCACCGCCACGGCCACCGCGAGGAGGCAGACCGCGCGTCAGGAGCCCGGGCAGCCGGACGCACCGCGCCCGGAGCAGGCAGAGCAGGCACAGCAAGAGGGGCAGGGCACGTGAGCGAGCCGGTCAGGGCCGCCGTCTTCGGAACGGGATCGTGGGGCACGGCCTTCGGCATGGTGCTCGCCGACGCCGGGTGCGAGGTCACCCTGTGGGCGCGGCGCCCGGAGCTGGCCGAGGCGGTCAACTCCACCCGCACCAACCCCGACTACCTGCCGGGCATCGAACTCCCGGCCCGCCTGCGGGCGACCGCCGACCCCGCCGAGGCCGCCCGCGGGGCCGACTTCACGGTGCTGGCGGTGCCGTCCCAGACGCTGCGCGCCAACCTCGCGCGGTGGGTACCGCTGCTCGCCCCGGACACCGTGCTGGTCTCCCTGATGAAGGGCGTCGAACTCGGCTCCGCGATGCGGATGAGCGAGGTGATCGAGGACGTCGCCAAGGTGGGCCCCGAGCGCATCGCCGTGGTCACCGGCCCCAACCTGGCGCGGGAGATCGCCGCCCGGATGCCGGCCGCCGCCGTGGTCGCCTGCACCGACGAGGGTGTCGCCCGCCGGCTCCAGGCCGCTTGCCACACGCCGTACTTCCGCCCGTACACCAACACCGACGTGGTGGGCTGCGAACTCGGCGGCGCGATCAAGAACGTCATCGGGCTGGCGGTCGGCATCGCCGACGGCATGGGCCTCGGCGACAACGCCAAGGGCTCGCTCATCACCCGGGGGCTCGCCGAGACCACCCGGCTCGGCCTCGCGATGGGCGCCGACCCGCTGACCTTCTCCGGTCTCGCGGGCCTCGGTGACCTCGTCGCGACCTGCTCCTCGCCGCTCTCGCGCAACCACACCTTCGGCACCAATCTCGGCAAGGGCATGACCCTGGAGGAGACCATCGCGGTCACCCGGCAGACCGCCGAGGGCGTCAAGTCCTGCGAGTCCGTGCTCGATCTGGGCCGCCGGCACGGCGTCGAGATGCCGCTGACCGAGACGGTCGTCGGCATCGTCCACGAGGGCAAGTCGCCGGTGACCGCCGTCAAGGAGCTGATGGGGCGCAGCGCCAAGGCCGAACGCCACTGATCCCGGCCGCCGCCCGGCCCGCGGAGGACGTCGGCACCACGCTCAGCGACCGGTCGCACGACGCTGAGCGACCGTCCGTGCGACGCGCCGCGACGGCCGGTGGCGGGCGCTGACGCCGGGCAGGCGGGCGGGTACTCTCATCGCGATATGAGCACCGAGAACCTCCCCCAGACTCCCGGGCAGCCGTCCCGCAAGCCGCGCGTGGCCGTCGTGTTCGGCGGCCGCAGCTCCGAACACGGGATCTCCGTGGTCACCGCCGGCGCCGTACTGAACGCCATCGACCGGACCAGGTACGACGTCCTGCCGATCGGCATCACGCGGGAGGGCCGCTGGGCGCTCACGGCCGACGAGCCGGCCCGCATGGCGATCGTCGACCGCAGGCCGCCGGACGTCGAGGAACTCGCCGAGGCCGCCGAGGGCGGCGTGGTGCTCCCCGTCGACCCCGCCAACCGCGAGGTCGTCTACAGCGAACCCGGTTCCGTGCCCAAGGCGCTCGGCGAGGTCGACGTCGTCTTCCCCGTGCTGCACGGCCCCTACGGCGAGGACGGCACCCTCCAGGGGCTGCTGGAGCTGTCCGGTGTGCCCTACGTCGGCTCGGGCGTGCTCGCCTCGGCCGTCGGCCAGGACAAGGACTACATGAAGCGGGTGTTCACCTCGTTCGGGCTGAAGGTCGGCCCCTACGTGGTGATCCGGCCGCGCGAGTGGGAGCGCGACCGCTCCGCCGCCCGCAAGAGGATCGTCGACTTCGCCGGCGAGCACGGCTGGCCGCTGTTCGTGAAGCCCGCCCGCGCGGGCTCCTCCATCGGCATCACCAAGGTCGACGGGCTCGCCGGCCTGGACGAGGCGATCGAGGAGGCGCGGCGGCACGACCCGAAGATCCTCGTCGAGGCCGAACTGCGGGGCCGCGAGATCGAGTGCGGGGTGCTGGAGTTCGAGGAGGGGCCCCGGGCCTCGGTGCCGGCCGAGATCCCCCCGCCCGACACCCACGCGTACTACGACTTCGAGGCCAAGTACATCGACTCCACCCCCGGTCTCGTCCCCGCCCCGCTGACCGCCGAGGAGACCGCCGAGGTGCGGCGCCTGGCCGTCGAGGCCTTCGAGGCGGCCTCCTGCGAGGGGCTGGTGCGGGCGGACTTCTTCCTCACCGAGGAGGGCGAGTTCGTCATCAACGAGATCAACACGATGCCGGGCTTCACGCCGATCTCGATGTTCCCGCAGATGTGGCAGGCGACCGGCGTCTCCTACGGTGAACTGGTGGACCGGCTCATCGAGTCCGCGCTGAGGCGGTCGACCGGACTGCGGTGACCGCGGGGCGCCGGACCGGACGGGCTCAGGTCATGGAGGCGATTCCCTCGGGAACCGCCTTCTTGACTGCGGAGGCCAGCCCGGTGAGGACACCGGCGCCCTCCTCCTGTCCGGACATCCCCTCGGGCAGGCTCACCTGCACATAGGCCACGCGGTTGGCCGTGGTGAACCGCCAGGTGCCGTCGCCCTGCTTCTCCATGAGCCAGTCGACGCCGTTCACGGTGCCGGGAAGGGCGTTCGGATCGCCGCCCTCGCCGACCTCGGGGTCGACCATCTTCGGCGGCCGTACGACTCCGCAGCGCAGTATGATCGCTGGGCTTCCCCAGCCCGCCGTGTAGGCGGACCGGGGCCCGGGGTCGTTGCGGCTCCGCCCGTCCAGCTTCCCGGGCAGCACCCGGTGCAGCGCCCGGCACACCTTCGCCGTCCTCGCGTCGGGGGAGGGAACCGCGAGGGCGGTGTCGCCGTCTGCCGAGGAACAGCCCGTCGCCGCCAGCAGCAGCGCGGCGGCGGGAGCGACGGGCAGGCCGAGGAGCCGGTGACGGAAGAAGTTCACCGGCCAAGGGTAGACGGGGGCTACAGGTGCACCACCGGGCAGGTCAGCGTGCGGGTGATGCCGTCCACTTGCTGGACTCTGGCGACCACCATGCGACCGAGTTCGTCCACCGTGTCGGCCTGCGCGCGCACGATGACGTCATAGGGGCCCGTCACGTCCTCGGCCTGGATGATCCCAGGGAGCTTGCCGATCGTCTCGGCGACGGTCGACGCCTTGCCGACCTCGGTCTGGATCAGGATGTACGCCTGTACCACGGAACCTCCAGGGCGGCCACGAGGATCATGGGGGGAGAAGGGACGCCACGGTATCGCGTCGCCCTCGGCCGCGGGGAGACCCGCGCACGCCGTGGTGCGGCGCGGGAGGGGACCGCGGCGGGCACGGAGCGGGGAGCGACGGTCGTGAGCGAGGACCGGCAAAGTGCCGGGCACGTGGCGCGGACAGGTACAGAAGGGGCGATACGACGATGAAGGGCACCGTTGGCGAGTTGGGGGAGTTCGGGCTCATCAGGGAGCTCACCTCCCGGCTCACCACCACCCCGGCGGTCCGGATCGGCCCCGGCGACGACGCCGCGGTGGTCTCCGCGCCCGACCGCAGGGTGGTGGCGAGCACCGATCTGCTGCTCGAGGGGCGGCACTTCCGCCGTGACTGGTCCACGGCCTACGACGTCGGCCGCAAGGCCGCCGCGCAGAACCTCGCGGACATCGCCGCGATGGGGGCGGTGCCGACCGCGCTGCTGCTCGGCCTCGTCGTCCCGGCCGAACTGCCGGTCACCTGGCCGACGGAGCTCATGGACGGACTGCGCGACGAGTGCCAGGTCGCCGGGGCGGCCGTGGTGGGCGGCGACGTGGTGCGGGGCGACACCATCACCGTGGCCATCACGGCGCTCGGGGACCTGCGCAACCACGAGCCGGTGACCCGGGGCGGGGCACAGCCCGGCGACGTGGTCGCCGTCACCGGATGGCTCGGCTGGTCGGCGGCCGGGCACGCGGTGCTCTCCCGCGGCTTCCGCTCACCGCGGGCTTTCGTCGAGGCGCACCGGCGGCCCGAACCGCCCTACCACGCGGGCCCGGCCGCGGCCGGACTCGGCGCCACCGCGATGTGCGACGTGAGCGACGGACTCATCGCCGACCTCGGGCACATCGCCGAGGCCAGCAAGGTGCGGATCGACGTACGGTCCGGGGCGCTGGACGTCCCCTCCCAGATGAACGACATCGGACAGGCGGTGGGCGTCGACCCGCTGCAGTGGGTGCTGACCGGCGGCGAGGACCACGCGATCGTCGCCACCTTCCCGCCCGACGTGAAGCTCCCGGCACGGTGGAAGGTGATCGGCGAGGTGCTCAACCCCTCGGCCCTGCCCCAGGTCACGGTCGACGGGGCGCCGTGGACCAGCAAGGGCGGCTGGGACCACTTCGGGGACATCGAGTCGTGAGCGCCGCTCCGCCCCGGGTGCTGACCGTGGCCGGCTCCGACTCCGGCGGGGGCGCGGGCATCCAGGCCGACCTGAAGACGATGCTCGCGCTGGGCGTGCACGGGATGAGCGTGCTCACCGCGGTGACCGCGCAGAACTCCGTGGGCGTGCAGGGCGCCTGGCCGCTCCCGGTGGAGGCGGTGCGGGCGCAGTACCGCAGTGTCGTCGACGACATCGGGGTGCAGGCGGTCAAGACGGGCATGCTCGCCTCGGCCGAACTGGTGCGCACGGTGGCGGACCTGCTGGCCGGGACCGGGGCGCCGGTCGTCGTCGACCCGGTGGGCGTCTCCAAGCACGGGGACGCGCTGCTCGCCGAGTCCGCGCTGGACTCACTGCGCACCCGGCTGCTGCCGGTCGCGACGGTGGCCACCCCGAACCTCGACGAGGTGGCGCAGCTCACGGGTCTGCGCGTCGAGTCGGAGGAGCAACTGCGGCCGGCCGCGGAGGCGGTCCTGGAGTTCGGGCCGCGCTGGGTGCTGATCAAGGGCGGGCACCTGGCCGGGGACGCGGTGGACCTGCTGACCGACGGCCCCGAGGAGCACTGGCTGCGCGCCCCGCGCCACGACAACCGGCACACCCACGGCACCGGCTGCACCCTGGCCTCCGCCCTCGCGGCGCGCCTGGCCCTGGGCGACGCGGTCCCGGAGGCGGCACGGGCGGCGAAGTCCTATGTGACGGGCGCCATCGAGGCGGGATTTCCGCTGGGTGCGGGCATCGGCCCGGTGGACCACGCCTGGCGGCTACGGAACGCGACCGACTGACCGGCGGGGGACACCGCGCGGGCGGCCGCCGCGCACGCGTGCACGCGTCCGGGAACGACAAAGGCCGGCCCACCCGGAGGTGGACCGGCTTTCGCGGCGGATCCGGCGTGGCCGCGCGCTCGAAACGTCAGCGCGAGACCTTGCCGGCCTTGATGCACGAGGTGCAAGCGTTCACGCGCTTCGGCGTCCCACCGACCACGGTACGCACGCGCTGGATGTTGGGGTTCCAACGGCGCGGCGTACGGCGGTGCGAGTGGGAGATGTTGTTGCCGAAGCCCGGGCCCTTGCCGCAGACGTCGCAGTTGGCAGCCACGGGTCACTCCAAAGACTTCAGATGCACGTACATTAGGAATCCCGGCACGCCGGGAATCTGTGAGGATCCGGGTGGCTCTGCCAGGGGAAGGCCCGATTGGATCGGGCAACCGGAGCAGCATACAACGGCTGCGTCGGTACAACGAAACTACCATGACCCCCACCGGTTCCTCACCGGCCTCCGAGCGGCCCCCGCCGCGGTCTACCCTGCCTGGCAGGGAAGCGACAGGGCCCAGGGAGGCGCAGGTGCCGCAGGTGCCGCAGACGTTCGATGCTCTCGCGGTGCGCACGTGGTGCGGTCTCGCGCTCGAGGCGCTCGGGAGGGCGCGCGAGGAGATCGACGCGATCAACGTCTACCCGGTGGCGGACGGGGACACCGGGACCAACCTCTACCTGACCATGGAGTCGGCGGCGACGGCCGTCGAGGCGGTGTTCGCCGGATACGACGAGGCCGGCCGGCGGCCGGGGCTCGCCGAGGCGGCGGGGGCCATGGCCCACGGCGCGCTGCTCGGCGCGCGCGGCAACTCCGGGACGATCCTCGCCCAGCTCCTGCGCGGCCTGGCCCAGCGGCTGGACGGCGCCCGGGTCGACGGGCCGGAGCTGCGGCAGGCGCTGCGGCGGGCCGCCGACCTGGCGCGGGAGGCCGTCGCGCACCCGGTGGAGGGCACGGTGCTGACGGTGGCCGCCGCGGCCGCCGACGCGGTGGAGGCCCTGGAGGGCGACTGCGCGGCCGTCGCCCTGGCCGCCTACGAGAGCGCGCGCACCGCCCTCGCCTCGACGCCGGGGCAGCTCCCGGTGCTGCGGCGGGCGGGAGTCGTGGACGCCGGCGGACGCGGACTGGTCGCGGTGCTCGGCGCGCTCGCCCAGACGCTGACGGGGCAGTCGCCGGCCGGGGAGGAACCGCACGCCCCCTTCGAGGGCGGATTCGAGGAGGCATCGGAGGCCGGATGCGCGGAGCCGGGGCCCGCCTTCGAGGTGATCTACCTGCTGGAGGCGGAGGACGCGGCCGTCGCCCGGCTGCGGGAGCGCCTCGACGCGCTCGGCGACTCCCTGGTCGTGGTCGGCGGGGACGGCCTGTGGAACGTCCATGTGCACGTCGACGACGCCGGGGCCGCCGTCGAGGCCGGGGTCGAGGCAGGACGGCCGTACCGCATCCGCATCACGCACTTCGGGACCGCCCGGCCGGTCGGGGAGCGCGCCCAGCGGGCCGTGGTCGCCGTGGTGCCGGGGGAGGGGCTGGCCGCGCTGTGCCAGGGGGCGGGGGCGACGACGGTCCTGGCGAGGGCCGGGGAGCCGCCCGCCAGCGGGGAACTCGTGGACGCGGTGCGGCGGGCGCACGCCCGCGAGGTGGTGCTGCTGCCGAACGACGCGGACCTGCGGCACACGGCCGCCGCGGCGGCCGAGCAGGCGCGTGCGGAGGGCGTACGGGTCGCGCTGATCCCGACGCGGGCCGCGGTGCAGGGCATCGCCGCGCTCGCCGTGCACCAGCCGGAGCGGCGGTTCGACGAGGACGTGGTCGCGATGACCTCGGCGGCCGGCGCCACCCGCTACGCCGAGGTGGCCGTGGCCGAACGGCAGTCCTGGACGACGGCCGGGATCTGCCAGGCCGGCGACGTCCTCGGGCTCATCGAGGGCGACGTGGCGGTGATCGGGGCGGACGTCGCCGGGACCGCCGAGGGCGTGCTCGCGCGGATGCTCTCGGCGGGCGGCGAGCTGGTCACCCTGGTGGTGGGCGCCGGGGTGCCCGAGGGCCTCGTTCACCGCCTGGAGAGTTACGTACGGGAGTCGTACCTCGCGGTGGACACCGTCGTGCACGACGGCGGCGGGCAGGGCCCGCTGCTGCTGATCGGCGTCGAGTAGCCCGCGCCCGGCGGGAGGAGGCTCAGCCCTTGTCCAGGTAGCGCTCCCGGTCCTCGTCGAGGAGCGCGTCCAGCGCCGTGCGCAGGGCCGGGACGCTCTCCAGCGCCGGATCCGCCGCCACCAGCTCCGTCGCCTCCTGCCGCGCCTCGGCGATGATCTCCTCGTCCTCGATGACGGCGAGCACCCGCAGGCTGGAGCGGGCCCCGGACTGCGCCTGGCCCAGCACATCGCCCTCACGGCGCTGTTCGAGGTCGATGCGGGAGAGTTCGAAGCCGTCCTGAGTGGCGGCGACCGCGCCGAGCCGCTGCCGGGCCGCGCTCGCCTCCGGCATCTCGGTGACCAGCAGGCACACTCCGGGTGCCGCACCGCGGCCCACCCGGCCGCGCAACTGGTGGAGCTGGGAGACGCCGAACCGGTCGGCGTCCATGATCACCATCGCGGTGGCGTTGGGGACGTTGACCCCGACCTCGATGACGGTGGTGGCGACCAGCACGTCCGTCTCGCCCGCGGCGAAGCGCCGCATCACGGCGTCCTTGTCCTCGGGCGGCATACGGCCGTGCAGCACCTCGACCCGCAGACCCCGCAGCGGCCCCGCGACGAGCTGCTCCGCGACGTCCAGCACCGCGAGCGGGGGACGCCGCTCGCCCTCGGCGGCCGCCTTCTTCCTGACCTCGTCCGCCTCGTCGCCGATGCGCGGGCACACCACGTACGCCTGGTGGCCGTTCTCCACCTCCTCCCGCACCCGTTCCCAGGCGCGGGCCAGGAAGTGGGGCTTGTCGGCGGCCGGGACGACATGGCTGGCGATCGGCGAGCGGCCCGCCGGGAGCTGGTCGAGGACGGACGTCTCCAGATCGCCGAAGACCGTCATGGCGACCGTGCGGGGGATCGGCGTGGCGGTCATCACCAGCAGGTGCGGCGGCTGTTCGCCCTTGCCGCGCAGGGCGTCCCGCTGCTCCACCCCGAACCGGTGCTGCTCGTCGACGACGACCAGGCCCAGGTCGTGGAAGCGCACCGCGTCCTCGATGAGGGCGTGCGTGCCGATGACGATGCCGGCCTCGCCCGTGACCAGGTCGAGCAGGGCCTGCCGGCGGGCCGCCGTCCCCATCGAACCGGTGAGCAGGACCACCTTGGTGGCGTGCTCGGCGCCGCCCAGCATGCCGCCCTGGGCGAGGTCGCCCATCATCTCGGTGACCGACCGGTGGTGCTGCTGGGCGAGCACCTCGGTGGGCGCCAGCATGGCGGCCTGCCCGCCACAGTCCACGACGGCGAGCATCGCGCGCAGCGCGACCATCGTGTTGTGGGTGACCGTGAAGTGGTCGGTCACATAGGCGTGCTCGGGGTGGGCGACGCTGAGGCACTGCACGGGCCCCCGGCCCACGTACTCCACGGCCAGGATCGCGCGGTGGAAGGTGCCGGGCCCGGCGGCGGGGTCGAGCTCGGGCGGCAGGGCGAGCGACACTCCCTCGGGGGTCACCCTGGCCAGACCGCCCAGGGAACGCGTCAGCCAGGCCACGTCCTCCGTGAGCCGGCGGGAGGGAAGGCGCAGCTCCCCGCGCGGGGCGGCGCCGCCGGACGTGTCCGGGCCGCCGGACGTGTCCAGCAGGCCCCTCAGCAGCGCCAGGCGGTTCTCGACCGTGGTGTGCTTGTAGGCGTCCGCCAGGTGCGGTGGGGCGTTGGGGCCGGTCAGGGCGGCCCCCAGGGCGTAGGGGTCCTCGGGCAGGGGGACGTCCGGGCCGAGGTCGGCCGGGGTCACCGGGGGGATGTGCCATTTCGGGGCGCCCTCCCCGGTGCGGACGTCCAGGCGGATGTCCCGGGCGGTCCTGACCCGCAGCGGCGCCGAGGGACCGGTGGAGACGATCCACAGGTGCTCCTCGTCGCACTCGACCGAGGTGCCGTCGCTCAGCACCAGCCGCCACACGTCCCGTTCGCCCTGCGGGAAGACGCCGTCGACCGGGGCGACCTCGCCACCGGGCACCACGACCTCGTCACCGACCCGGATCCCGCCCATCGGGCGGAAACCCGTGGGCGTGAGCACGAGCGCGTCCAGCGGCTGCGCCTTGCCGGAGCCGACCTCGCCCTGGAGCAGCCGGTGCATGGGGTGCGCGGTGGCGAGGTCGTCGAAGATCTCCCGGGAGACCGTGCGCTGCCCCTCGGTGAGGGTGAAGGGGAGACGCGCGTCGAACGCCGTGAGGAGACCCTCCGCCTTCGGCTTCCGCGGGACCGCGCGCAGTTGGGCGTCGTCGTGCCGGCGGCGGGCCAGGGCGACCTGGAGGACGAAGGCCTCGTCCCACTTCAGCCGGGCCCGGGCGTCCTCCACGTCGGCCCGTGTACGCGGGCGGTGGATCTTCACCAGGGCCTCGGGCAGGGTGGCGAGGCCGCGGCCCGCGCGCAGGCTCTCCGGCAGCGGGTCCAGCGCCTCCTGGGCGCTGGGCAGGACCGTCTGGACCGCCTTGGCCAGCTTCCACGACTCCATCTTCGCCGTGGCCGGGTACAGCGGGATGAGCGCGCCCGCCCAGCTGTCCACCGCCTCCTCCGCACCCTCGCCCCGCAGCAACTCGTACGCCGGGTGCGCGAGTTGCAGACGGCGGTTGAAGACGGACACCTTGCCGGAGAACATCGCGCGGGTGCCCGGCAGCAGTTCCTTGTGCGGCTTGTGCACCCCGTTGCCGAAGAAGACGAGCTGCAGACGGCCGCTGCCGTCCGTGATCGTCACCTCCAGGCGCTGGCCCTTGCCCCGGGGCGCCCGGGAGGAGGCGAAGGTGTGCAGCCGGGCGTCGGCCACCTGCGCCACCACCGTGACGTGCTCGTCCATCGGCAGGTCGGCGAGGTGTGTGAGCTGGCCGCGCTCCTCGTACCTGCGCGGATAGTGGTGCAGGAGATCGCCGACGGTGTGCAGACCGAGGTGCTCGGCCATCACCTTCGCGGTGGCGGGGCCGAGCACTGACCTCAACGGCTGCTTCAGGGGTTCGTCCAGTGCGGGCACGAGATCCATTGCACACCACCGCACTGACAACGGCGCACCCGGCATGCGGGACCCTCCCGCAAAGCTTCCTGGAAACCGCTGGTCAGACGGGTCGTCCGAGGCATAGCATGACGCGCTCCGGCTGCCCGCCCCGCGGTCACCGCCTCACCGGGACCGCCCTACCCCGCGCCGTCGCCCGCATCCCCACACCTCGGCACCCTCGGCGCTGCGACGATGGATTCACAGATCTCACAGCCTTCCCAGCCCTCCCGGCCCGGGCCGGTGTCCCCGGCCGCCTCCGCGCCCCACACCTTCCAGGTCGACCTGCGCGGTCTCGTCGACCTGCTCTCCCACCACCTCTACTCCAGCCCCAAGGTGTACCTGCGCGAACTGCTGCAGAACGCCGTGGACGCGATCACCGCCCGGCGCGCCGAGCAGCCGGACGCCCCGGCGACCGTGCGGCTGCACACCGGGGACGGCGAACTGCGCGTGACGGACTCCGGCATCGGGCTCACCGAACCGGAGGTGCACCAACTCCTGGCCACCATCGGCCGCAGCTCCAAGCGCGAGGACGGACTGCAGGCCGCGCGCGCCGACTTCCTCGGCCAGTTCGGCATCGGACTGCTGGCCTGCTTCGTGGTCGCCGGCCGCATCCGCGTGGTCAGCCGCAGCGCCCGCACCCCCGACGCGGACCCCGTGGAGTGGATGGCCACCGACGACGGGTCCTACACCGTGCGCACCCTCCCCGCCGAGGCGCACCCCGAGCCGGGCACCACCGTGCACCTGGTGGCACGTGCCGGTGCCGCCGACTGGCTCACCGGGGAACGGGTGCTGTCCCTGGCCCGCGACTTCGGCACGCTGCTGCCCTACGACGTCCGCGTGGACGGCGAGGCGGTCACCGAACTGCCCGCCCCCTGGGACCGCCCCCACTCCTCGCCCGCCGCCCGCCGGGTCGCCCTGGCCCGGCACTGCCACGACCTGTTCGGCTTCACCCCGCTCGACTCCATCGTCCTCGACGTGCCGCTGGCCGGCGTCCGGGGCGTGGCCTACGTCCTGCCCACCGCCGTCAGCCCCGCCCAGCGGGCGAGCCACCGCGTGCACCTGAAGGGCATGCTGCTCACCGAGCGCGCCGAGCAACTCCTCCCCGACTGGGCGTTCTTCGTGCGCTGCGTGCTCGACACGGACAGCCTGCGCCCCACCGCCTCCCGCGAGTCCCTCTACGAGGACGACACCCTGGCCGGAGTGCGCGAGGCCCTCGGGGAATGCATCCGCTCCTGGCTGACCGGCCTCGCCGCCCAGGACCCCGAACGGCTCGCCGCCTTCCTCTCCGTGCACCACCTCGGCGTCAAGTCCCTCGCACGGCACGACAGCGAGATGCTGCGCACGATGCTGCCGTGGCTGCCCTTCGAGACGACCGACGGCCGGCTCTCCCTGGAGGAGTTCGCCCAGCGCCACCCGGTCGTGCACTTCACCCGCACGGTCGAGGAGTACCGCCAGGTCGCGCCCATCGCCTCCGCCCAGGGCATCGGCGTCGTCAACGGCGGCTACACCTACGACAGCGACCTGGTCGAGGCGCTGCCCTCGGTGCGGCCCGGCACAGCGGTCGCCGAACTCGACTCCGACACGGTCACCGCGCACCTGGACGCCGTCGACCCGGCCGAGGAACTCGCCCTGTCCGGCTTCCTCACCGCGGCGCGTGCCGCCCTGGACCCGCTGGACTGCGACGTCGCCCTGCGCGCCTTCCACCCCCTCTCCGTGCCCGCGCTGCACCTCGACGACCGCACCGCCCGCCACGAACAGGCCCGCGCCGAGGCCGAGGAACAGGCCGACGACCTGTGGGCCGGCATCCTCGGCTCCCTGCGCGGCAGCGCGCCCCGGGCCCGCCTCGTGCTCAACCACCTCAACCCGCTGGTCCGCCGCATCGCCACCCTCGGCGAGGCCGAGCTCATCGGCACCGCCGTCGAATCCCTGTACGGACAGGCGCTGCTGCGCGCCCAGCGCCCCCTGCGGCCCGCCGACTCCGCCCTGCTCAACCGCGCGTTCCTCGGCCTGCTGGAGTGGGCCACCCACACCGACACCCCGGAGGGCGGCGCCCGATGAACGACCCCACCTCCCAGGTCATGGACTTCGACACGCTCCGCCGGGCGATGGCGGACAACTACGAACAGCCTGAGGGACCCGCCCGCAACGCGCGCGCCGAGACACTGCTCGCCGAGGCGGAGAAGCTGGGCATCCCGCTCGCCCTGATCGAGGCGCTCGGACACCAGCTGAAGGTCTACAACTACAGCTCCGAGAAGGACAAGATGTTCGTCCCCTTCGCGCGCCTGCTGCGCATGTGGGACGAACACCCCGAGGACTTCGACGAGTACGAGACCCACACCCTGCACTGGGTCTTCAAGTGGATGACCGCCGGCATGCTCGGCCAGCCGCACATCCCGCTGGCCTCCGTCGAGAAGTGGCTCGGCGAGATGGAACACCGCTACCGGCTCGCCGGGCACTCCGAACGGGCCGTGCGCCACTGCGAGTTCAGCGTCGCCTCGCACATCGGTGACGAAGCCCGCGCCGAGCGCGCCTTCACCGCCTGGCTGGCCGCCGACCGGGACACGATGGCCGACTGCCACGCCTGCGAACTGCACGACCAGGGCTGGTGGCAGGCATGGCGGGAGAACGACGAGGAGGCCCTCTCCCTCTGGGCGCCCGTCCTGGACGGCACCCACGCCTGCGCCCACGAACCGCACGCCGTACTCGCCTCCTCCCTCCTGCCGCTGCTGCGCCTCGGCCGCGTCGACGAGGCCCGGGCCCACCACCTGCGCGGCCTGCGCCTGGTGCGCCCCATGGAGAGCATGCGCGGCTCCTACGCCGACCACGTCGAGTTCTGCGCCCTCACCGGCAACGAGGCCCGCGGCCTGGAACTCCTCGCCGAACGCCCCGCCTACTTCACCGACACCGGCGAGCCGCGCAGCCACATGGACTTCCTCGCCGTCGTCGCCCTGCTGACCGACCGCCTCGTCGCGCTCGGACACGGCGGCCGGACCGTGCCCGGACCGGCCGGGCGGGACTGGACGGCCGAGGACCTCGCCCGCCACGCCCGCGCCGAGGCGCTCGCCCTGGCCGAACGCTTCGACGCCCGCAACGGCACCCCCCACATCGGCCGCCACGTCCGCGCGCGGATGGACCGGCGGCCCCTGCTGGACCGCCTCCCGCTCGGCGTGCGCGCCCCGCGCCCCGCACACCCGGTGCCCGCACCCCGGCCCGCCGAGGCCCGCCCCGCGGACACCCCGCGGGCGGAGCCGGACCTCGCTGACCTGCTCGCCGAGGCCCGCCGGACGTCGGAGGCGATGCACCCGGACTCCCTGCGGGCCTGGGCGGCGGCCGCCCGGGCCGCCGAGGGCAGGGAACTGCCCGCCCGCGACCGCGCCGAGATAGCCGACCACGAGGCGATGGGCAGCGGCCCCGAGGGCGCCGGCCTGTTCGAACGCGCCGCCGACCTCTACGAGGAGGCCGGCGAGAAGGGCGAGGCCCTGGCCGCACGCGCGCGGGCCGCCTTCGTGCGCGCGCTGACCACCGGCGGCGAGGAACCCCCGGCCACCGTGGAGGAACTGCGCCGCACCGTCCTCGCCCTGCACGCCGAGGGCGGCACCGGGGCGTGGGAGGTGGCCTCCGTGCTCGTCTGCCGGGTCCGCGTCCTGACACACCTGGCCCTCGCGGACCACGCCCCGCACGAGCACGACCACACCGGCGGGGCCGGCGACCCGGAGCACCCGGACGGTCCCGCCGACGCGGAGGAGGCCCTGCGGGCCGCCCGCGAGGCCGCCGAGGAACTGCTGGAGTTCACCGGCCCGCACACCGCACAGCCACGCCTCGCCTCCCGGGCCGCCGAGGCCCGGGCGACCCTCGGTGAACTCGCCGCCCACGCCGGGGACCTGGAGGCCGCCGGCGCACTGCTCACCCGGGCGGTCGAGGAGTACCTGGCGGCGGGACAGCCGTGGTTCGCGGTGGACCACGAGACGAGACTGGCCGCGCTCGCCCGCGCCCTCGGCGACACCGAGGCCGCCGAACGGGCCGTCCGCGCCGCCCTCGAACACGGCGCCGGCCACCTGGACGCCCTGGGACAGGCCCAGTCGCGCCTCCGGCTCGCCGAGATCCTGGGCGAGAAGGGCGAGTTCCCCGAAGCCGCCGAACACGCACTGGAGGCGGCCCACTGGGCCGACGAGGCGGGCGAGGCACGCACCCTGGGCGCCTGGGCACGCCACCTGCTGGGCGGCTTCCTGCTCCGCCGGGGGCGCGCCGCCGAGGCCGCCGAGGTACTGGAGTCCGCACTGCCCGACCTCGACGCCGGGACGCACGGCGACGGGGCCGTCGTACAGACCCTGTGGTGGCTCGGCGACTGCCACACCGAACTCGGCGAGCACCGGCAGGCCGCCGAGCGGTGGCTGCGGGCCGCCGAGACCGCGCGGCACTGGCCCGAGCAGCGCGACCACGCGATGCTCGCGCACCTGGCCGCCGAGGCACTGGGCCGGGCCGGACTGCCCGAGGAGGCCGAGCGGGCCTACGTACGGGCCGCGGAACTGTGGCGGACCGAGGGCAACCCCCACGGCGTGGTCCGCGCGCTGCGCGCCCGCGCCTGGCTCGCGGCCGACGGGGAGGGCGCCGACGGGGGACCGGCGCGGGCGCGGGACCTGATGGACGAGGCGCTCCGGGAATGCCGCGAGGCCGCCGCGGCGGCGGACGACGAGGACGGGGCGCGCGAGCGGCTGATCGCCGAACGGGGCCACACCCACCGCCAGTTCGGGGACCTCCTCGCCCGCACCGGCGATCCCGACGACGCCGGCGACCCCGTGCTGGAGGAGGCGCTCGGACATCTGGACGAGGCCGTCGCCGTCTACGCCTCCCTCGGCGAGGACGCCGCCGACATGCGAACCGGCGCGGAACTCGCGGCCGCCTGGCTGGAGCTCGACCTCGGCCGCCGCGAGGCGGCCGGGGCGCGCGCCGGGCGGGTGCTCGCGGTGTACGGGGAGACCGCGCCGGAGGACGCCGCGCCCGGCCCCGCCTCCCACAGGCGCGCCGAGGCCCGGCGGATACGGGAGTTGGCGGAGCGGACCGAAGCCTGAGGCGCGCCCCCGCCCAGCCGGACGCGGGCCTCGGCGGCCGCGCCGCCCCGGCCGGGCGCCGGCCCTTCACGGCCCCGCCGCCTCCGGCCGGGCGGGCCCCGAACCCCTCGGGGCGCGCCCCGGGACCCCGGGCTGAGACACTGGGCGCAGACCCTGCGGCCGTCCACCCCGAGGAAGCGCACCAGACATGACCCGCGTGATCGCCGGCCGGGCAAAGGGACGGCGGCTGTCCGTCCCCCCGGGCAACGGCACCCGGCCCACCTCCGACCGGGCCAGGGAAGGGCTGTTCTCCACCTGGCAGTCCCTCCTCGGCGGCCCCCTGGACGGCGAACGCGTCCTCGACCTGTACGCCGGCTCCGGCGCCGTCGGCCTGGAGGCGCTCTCGCGCGGCGCCGGGCACGTCCTCCTTGTCGAGGCCGACGCCCGTGCCGCCCGCACCGTCCGGGAGAACGCCCGCGCCCTCGGGCTGCCCGGTGCCGAGGTCCGGGCCGGCAAGGCCGAGCAGACCGTCCGCACCGCACCCCCGCCCGACCCCTACGACCTGGTCTTCCTCGATCCGCCGTACGCCGTCCGCGACGACGCTCTCAGGGAGATCCTCCTCACACTCCGCACCGGGGGCTGGCTCGCGTCCGAGGCCCTCGTCACCGTGGAGCGCGGCACCAGGGGCGGCGAGTTCCGGTGGCCGGACGGCTTCGACGCGCTCCGGTCCCGTCGCTACGGCGAGGGAACGTTTTGGTACGGTCGCGCCGCCTCTACGTGCGAAGACGCACGATGACCGGACCGGAGAGCGAGGGATCACAGTTGCGCCGCGCAGTCTGTCCCGGGTCGTTCGACCCGATCACCAACGGACACCTCGACATCATCGCCCGGGCCTCCCGGCTCTATGACGAGGTCTACGTCGCGGTGATGATCAACAAGTCCAAGAAGGGCCTCTTCGAGGTCGAGGAACGCATCGACCTCATCCGCGGGGAGACCGCCGACTTCGGCAACGTCCGGGTGGAGGCCTTCCACGGCCTCCTCGTCGACTTCTGCAAGCAGCGCGAGATCCCCGCCATCGTCAAAGGGCTGCGCGCCGTCAGCGACTTCGACTACGAGCTGCAGATGGCCCAGATGAACAACGGCCTCTCGGGCGTGGAGACCCTCTTCGTGCCCACCAACCCCACCTACAGCTTCCTGTCCTCCTCGCTGGTCAAGGAGGTCGCGGCCTGGGGCGGCGACGTCTCCCACCTGGTGCCGCCGGCCGTCCTGGCCGCCCTCGGCGAACGGCTGCGCAAGGCCTGACCGGCAGCCCGCCGGATGCGTGCGTCTCACCCGCTGTCCGGCGTCCGCCCGGGGGCCGTACAGTCGGACCGTCCGTCTCCAACACCCCTGTAGAGAGTGGCGAGCACACGGTGGACGTGCAGAAGAAGCTCGACGAGATCGTCGCCTCGGTCTCCGGCGCCCGGTCGATGCCCATGTCGGCCTCGTGCGTGGTCAACCGCGCGGAACTGCTCTCCCAGCTCGAGGAGGTGCGCGCGGCGCTGCCCGGCTCCCTCGCCCAGGCCGAGGAACTCATCGGCGACCGCGAGCACCTGGTGGAACGGGCCCGCCAGGAGGCCGACCGGATCATCGAGACCGCGCACGCCGAACGCGGCTCCCTGATCTCCGACACCGAGATCGCCCGCCGCGCCCAGGCCGAGGCCGACCGCATCCTCGACGAGGCCCGCAGGGAGGCCGCGGAGGTCCGCGCCGAGGCCGACGACTACGTCGACTCCCAGCTCGCCAACTTCGAGGTCGTCCTCACCAAGACCCTCGGCTCCGTCGGCCGCGGCCGCGAGAAGCTGCTCGGCACCGGCCCCGGCCTCGACGAGAACGGCTACGAGGACGAGGACTCCCCCGAGCGCAGCCATGACCCCGAGACCCTGCGCCGGGACGCCGACGCGTACGTGGACGTCAAGCTGGGCGCCTTCGAGGCCGTCCTCGCCAAGACCCTGGACGCGGTCGGCCGCGGCCGGCAGAAGCTGCAGGGCCGCATCGCCACCGACGAACTCGGCGCCCTCGCCCTGGGCGAGGACGGCGCCCCCGCGCAGCACACCAGCGACGCCGACTACCTCGCCGACCTCGCGGACCCCTCCGCCGCGCCCCCGCGGCAGCGCAGCGCGCCGCCCGCCCCGGCCGAGCAGCCGGCCGCCGCCGTCCACCAGCAGGACCCGTACGGCTACGGACAGGGCGCCGACGTCTACGCCGAATCCCGGGGCACGGACGTCTACGCCGAATCCCGGGGCGCCGACGTCTACCCCGAATCCCAGGGCACCGACGCCTACGGCTACCCGCAGCAGGCGTACGCCCCGCAGGACCCGTACGGCTACGGCCAGGCCGATCCGTACGCGGCCGCCTACCCGCAGCAGGGATACGACCCGCAGGCCGCCTACGAGCAGCAGGCCCAGGCGCAGCCCTACGGGCAGGTGCCGGCCCAGGCGCCCGTCCTGGACGAGACCAGCCTCTTCGACACCAGCATGATCAGCGCCGAGCAGCTGCGCGCCTACGAGGAGGGCCGCGGCGGCCAGTAGACCGCGGGGCCGCGGCGTCAGCGCGGGCCGGGGCCGGGGGCGCCCGGGTGCGCGGACGAGGACGCGGTTTGGGCCGTCGCGCGCGGTCCAGTATCCTGGCACTTCGGTCGCGCGTGCATCCGCGATCCACGCTGCCCGGAACACGTTTCCGGCGGGGGCTCCCCCGGCAGCACCACCCGAAGACCCGAGTTCGAAGACCGAAAGCAGGAATGACCCTGAACGCCCGCCTCGACCACCGCAACCCCCTCGTGATCGACACGCACGAGCTGGGGAGGCGTCCTGGCGCGCTGCGAAGGCTGACCCGCACGGTCGACGCCCCCAAGGACTTCGGTGTCCGCGGGGTGATCGGAGTGCCCGAGGGCGCCCCGGTCGCACTCGACCTCCGCTTGGAGTCGGTCATGGAGGGCGTACTCGTCACGGGTACCGCCGGTGCCACGGCCGAGGGGGAGTGCGTAAGGTGTCTGGAGCCGCTTCGGCAGGAGATCGAGGCGGAGTTCCAGGAACTGTTCTCGTACCCTGACGCCGACGACCGGGGCCGCGCCAGCGCGGAACCGGGCGACGACGCCGAGGACGACGAGGACAGGTATTTCGTCGAGGACGATCTGATCGGCCTCGAACCCGTGCTGCGCGATGCGGTGGTGCTCGCACTGCCGATGCAGCCGGTGTGCCAGGACGACTGCCCGGGCCTGTGCTCCGAATGCGGAGTGCGGCTCGCGGACGACCCGGACCACCACCACGACGCCGTCGACATCCGTTGGGCGGCACTGCAGGGAATCGCCGGTTCACTCGAATCCGGCGACAAGGACGACACGAGCGGCACCGATTCGGGCGCCGACGAGAAGCAGGAGAAGTAGCCGTGGCTGTTCCGAAGCGGAAGATGTCGCGCAGCAACACGCGCCACCGCCGGTCGCAGTGGAAGGCTGCGGTCCCCACCCTGGTCGCGTGCGAGCGCTGCCACGAGCCCAAGCTGCAGCACATCGCGTGCCCGGCCTGCGGCACGTACAACAAGCGTCAGGTCCTCGAGGTCTGATCGGCTGGTGACAGGTCTGATGTCTGACGCCAAAAGTGGTTCCCGCCGCGGCGGGACCGGCTCGGCGGAGAACGCGGCCTCGTCCCACACGCTTCTGGAAGGGCGGCTCGGCTACCGGCTCGAGACCGCCCTTCTGGTGCGTGCGCTGACCCACCGTTCCTACGCGTACGAGAACGGCGGTCTGCCGACGAACGAGCGGCTGGAGTTCCTCGGGGACTCCGTGCTCGGTCTCGTCGTCACCGACACGCTGTACCGCACCCACCCCGACCTGCCCGAGGGCCAGCTGGCCAAGCTGCGGGCCGCGGTGGTCAATTCTCGTGCGCTGGCGGAGGTCGGCCGCGGGCTGGAACTCGGCTCCTTCGTCCGGCTCGGCCGGGGCGAAGAGGGCACGGGCGGCCGGGACAAGGCGTCCATCCTCGCCGACACCCTCGAAGCGGTGATCGGCGCGGTCTACCTCGACCAGGGCCTCGACGCGGCCTCCGAACTGGTGCACCGCCTGTTCGACCCGCTGATCGAGAAGTCCTCCAACCTCGGTGCCGGCCTGGACTGGAAGACCAGCCTCCAGGAGCTCACCGCGACCGAAGGGCTCGGCGTCCCCGAGTACCTGGTCTCGGAGACCGGCCCCGACCACGAGAAGACCTTCACTGCTGCCGCCCGCGTCGGAGGCGTCTCGTACGGCACCGGCACCGGCCGCAGCAAGAAGGAGGCGGAGCAGCAGGCGGCGGAATCGGCCTGGCGCTCCATCCGTGCCGCCGCGGACGAACGCGCCGAGGCGGCCGAGGCCGCCGCGGACACCGCGACCACCGGCGAGGCGGCCGCCTCCGCCTGAGGCACCCCCTTCACGACACCCCGAGCGCTCGTCCCGTCCCCGGGGCGGGCGCTCGGAGCGTCGCAGCGGTCACCCGACACAACGGAAGCCACCGATGCCCGAACTGCCCGAGGTCGAAGTAGTCCGGCGCGGACTGACGCGGTGGGTCGCCCACCGCACCGTCGCCGCCGTCGAGGTGCTGCACCCGCGCGCGGTACGGCGGCACCTGGCCGGCGGCGAGAACTTCGCGCAGCGGCTGGCCGGCCACCGCCTCGGCGCACCCGCCCGCCGCGGCAAGTACCTGTGGCTCCCCCTGGAGGACACCGACGAGGCGGTCCTCGCCCACCTCGGCATGAGCGGCCAGCTCCTGGTCCAGCCGCACGAGGCGCCCACCGAGAAGCACCTGCGGATCCGGGTCCGCTTCGAGGACGCCCTCGGCACCGAACTGCGCTTCGTCGACCAGCGCACCTTCGGCGGACTGTCCCTGCACGACACCACCCCCGACGGACTGCCCGACGTCATCGCGCACATCGCCCGCGACCCCCTCGACCCGCTCTTCGACGAGGAGGCATTCCACCGGGCCCTGCGCCGCAAGCGCACCACCGTCAAACGGGCGCTCCTCGACCAGTCGCTGATCAGCGGCGTCGGCAACATCTACGCCGACGAGGCGCTGTGGCGCTCCCGGCTGCACTACGAGCGCCCCACCGCGACCCTCACCCGCCCGCGCACGACCGAACTCCTCGGCCATGTCAGGGACGTGATGAACGCGGCCCTCGCGGTGGGCGGCACCAGCTTCGACAGCCTGTACGTCAACGTCAACGGGGAGTCCGGCTACTTCGACCGCTCCCTCGACGCCTACGGCCGCGAGGACCTGCCGTGCCGGCGCTGCGGCACGCCGATGCGCCGGCGCCCGTGGATGAACAGGTCGAGCTACTTCTGCCCGAAGTGCCAGCCGGCGCCGCGGGTGACGGGGGCCCCGGCGCCGAAGTCGCCCTGAGGCGCCCTTCCCGAGGCGCCCCTCACGCGGACTCGCGTGCGTCGTAGCGCTCCCGCGCGGCCATGACCTCGTCCATGCCGGATTCGAGGCACGAGATCAGGGCCCTCAGCCGCTCGGCCACCTCGCGGCCCAGGGGGGTGAGCGAGTAGTCGACCCGGGGCGGGTTGGTCGGCCGGGCGTCCCTGAGGACGAGCCCGTCCCGCTCCAGCGCGTGCAGGGTCTGCGAGAGCATCTTCTCGCTGACCCCGTCCACCCGCCGCCGCAGCTCGTTGAACCGGAGCGTGCCCTCGTAGAGCGCCCCGAGCGTCAGCGCGCCCCAGCGGCCCGTCACGTGTTCGAGCGTGCTCCGGGAGGGGCAGCCCCGCGCGAACACGTCGAAGGCGGGGTGGGGGGAGGAGGCCGTACCGGCAGAAAGCGTCGCCATGGCAGCACTGTACTGCGCCACAGCGCCCACCCCCAGACAGCGCTCACTCAGAGAAAGCGCACCGGCGGCCCGGCGGAGGAGCGTCCTCGCGGTTCACTTCCCGCTGTCCTCGGCGAGGGTGTGGGCGACGAGGGCGTTCGCGTGGCCGTGACCGAGTCCGTGCTCTGCCTTGAGCCAGGAGACGAGCTCCATGTGCTTCCTCAGGGGCGAGGACCGGATGAGGTCCTTCCACTCCGGGACGGGCCGTCCGTACTTCTTCTCGATCGAGGGGAAGTAGCTCGCGGGCCCCTTCGCGCTGGTGGTCATGGCGTGCCTCTCCTGTCGTCGTGCGCCGTCGACATGCACGCGATACGACCGCCCGGACACCGCGGAATGATCGGTCACGGACATGTGATCCGCACCACTCCCGCGCGAGAGGGCCTCCTTCGGCCTCAGTAGCCGAAGTCCTGCGTCCACCAGGGCCCGCCCTCCGCGAAGTGCACCCCCACGCCGAGCGTCTTGAAGTCGCAGTTGAGGATGTTGGCCCGGTGGCCGGGGCTGTTCATCCAGGAGTCCATGACGGCCTGGGCGGTCGCCTGGCCGCGGGCTATGTTCTCGCCGCCGAGACCGGAGACGCCGGCCGCCTCGGCCCGGTCCCAGGGGTCGTTGCCGCTGGGGTCGGTGTGGTCGAAGAAGCTCCGCGCGGCCATGTCCTCGCTGAAGTCCGCGGCCAGATCGCGCAGCGCGCTGTTCGCCGCCACCGGCCGGCAGCCCGCGTTCGCGCGCTCCTCGTTGACGAGCGCGAGCACCTGCGCCTCGGCGGTGGCCTGGGCCGAGGTGGCGACCGAAGAGTTGCCCTCCGGCTGCGGGGTGGCCTTGCGCTGCGGGGGGACCTTCGTGCCGGAGCCGGTCCCGGGAGCGGTGGAGGCCTCGGAGCCGGCCGAGGGGGAGGCGGGCTTCTTCTTCGCCGGGTCCTTGGCCTTCTGCGAGGGCTTCGTGGAGGACTTCCCCGCCTTCCCCGCCCTGTCCGACTTCTCGGGGGCGGAGGGCGAGGCCGAGCCGTCCGTCGCCCCGCCCGGCAGGGTGCCCCCGGGGCCGTCCTCGACGGTGCTGCCCGCACCGCCCTGCTGGGACTCGAAGCCCGTCGGGGTGCCGCCGGCCTGCACGTTGTCCGAGCCGCCGCCGATCGTGAACTGACCGCTGCCGGGCAGTACGCCGGTGGCGACGGCGGCGGTGCCCAGCGCCACGGCGGCCGAGACACCGAGCAGCCCGGTGCGCACCGGGGTGGCGGCCTTCTTCCTGCGGTGCGAGCGGGTCGCCCGCTCCTCCGCCTCCAGTACGGCGGCGAAACCGTAGAGGTTCTCCGGCCCGTAGTGCTCGGCCGGCGTCTGCTGCGCCTGGCTCACCCGGCCCGCGTGGCCGACCGGGCCGGTGGCGGCGCGGCCGGCGTCGGAGCGTCGGTGGCGTCCCATCTTCTGGCCTCTTCCTCCGTGCGCGTGCGGTCGTGTGCACCCGGCGCACACCCGCTCAGCCTCTTTACGTGATCAGCACACGATCGGTTCACACGATCGTGTGGGTTTCACACGGGATTCATTGGGTGGGGACGGTACCCCATGGTGTGGAAGAGGGAAGTGCCCGGACGCACATTGACCGGCTAGCGTGCGCGTATGAACGACGAAGCACGGCTCGTGGCCTGGGTGCGGGGACGGGTGCAAGGGGTGGGTTTCCGCTGGTTCACCCGGGCCAGGGCGCTCGAACTCGGCGACCTGAGTGGTTTCGCTCTCAATCTGGAGGACGGGCGGGTCCAGGTGGTCGCCGAAGGGCCCCGGGAGCGCTGCGAAGGACTGCTGCGGTGGCTGCGCGGCGAGGACACGCCCGGGCGGGTGGACGGCGTCACCGAGATGTGGGACACACCCCGCGGCGGCTACGAGGGCTTCGCCATCCGCTGACTCCCGCCGCGCCCGAATCCGCCCCGGGCCGGCCGGGAGGGCGCGCGGGCGCCCGTCACTCACGGAAAACACCTGGTGGTTGCCAAGGAGCCGCCGCCGTGGCAGGCTCCGCATCTGACACCGACCTATGCGTTCGAGGACCCCGCGAGACACCGCGGCGCCGCCCCCGCCGGGCCGTGCGCCCCCGCGCCGTCCCCCGCCACGGCGTGATCGTGTTGACCGTCAAACTTTTTGGTGAGACGCTGAAAGCCCCGCGCACCCCAGCTGTTTGGCATGGCGGAAAAGGCAGCACCGCAGCACTCGTGCCAGGCACCGCGGATCCAGAATCCAGAATCCCTCACGACCCACACCGCTTCGGTCGGTCACTCATTGTGGAGGACCATCCATCATGGCAAAGGCGCTTCTCGGTTACGTCGGTGGCTCCGACCCTCGACTCCTCGCCGAGATGCGACGGCTTCAGCAGCGCGTACAGGACCTGGAGACCGAACTCGTTCGCATCCAGGCCGAGAACGACGCGCTCGCGGCTGCCGCCTCTCACGACAGGATCATGGAGCACGTAGACGCACACCAGGCGGAGCCTGCGCTCACCTGATCACCGCCTCGCTCCCGGCGACACGGCAGTGACGGGGCCTGCCCCTCACCGTCCGGTCGCCGCACCGAAACACTCGCAGAAGACTCGCACCAGAGTGGCAAGGGACGCCTCCTAGGCGTCCCTTCTTTCTTTTCCTGCTCGGTTGTTGCCCCCGCACCCTTTCACTTCCTTCACGGATGATGTGCCCTGCACGTTCCTGTGCGAAACCGCGAGCCGTCCCGCGTTCATGGAGAGCCGCAAGGGCGGCGGGTAGAGTCCGACGGCGTGCACCTCAAGGCCCTGACCCTCCGCGGGTTCAAATCGTTCGCCTCGGCGACCACGCTCCGGTTCGAACCGGGTATCACGTGCGTCGTCGGACCGAACGGTTCGGGCAAGTCCAACGTCGTCGACGCGCTCAGCTGGGTGATGGGCGAACAGGGCGCCAAATCCCTGCGCGGCGGCAAGATGGAGGACGTCATCTTCGCCGGCACCACCGGCCGGCCCCCGCTCGGCCGCGCCGAGGTGTCCCTGACCATCGACAACTCCGACGGCGCCCTGCCCATCGAGTACGCCGAGGTCACCATCACGCGGATCATGTTCCGCAACGGCGGCAGCGAGTACCAGATCAACGGCGACACCTGCCGGCTGCTCGACATCCAGGAACTCCTCTCCGACTCCGGCATCGGCCGCGAGATGCACGTCATCGTCGGCCAGGGCCAGCTCGACTCCGTCCTGCACGCCGACCCCATGGGCCGCCGCGCCTTCATCGAGGAGGCCGCCGGCGTCCTCAAGCACCGCAAGCGCAAGGAGAAGGCGCTCCGCAAGCTCGACGCGATGCAGGCCAACCTCGCCCGCGTCCAGGACCTCACCGACGAACTGCGCCGACAGCTCAAACCGCTCGGCCGGCAGGCCGCCGTCGCCCGCCGCGCCGCCGTCATCCAGGCCGACCTGCGCGACGCCCGGCTCCGCCTCCTCGCCGACGACCTCGTACGGCTGCGGGAGGCCCTCGACGCCGAGATCGCCGACGAGGCCGCCCTCAAGGAACGCAAGGAGACCGCCGAACGCGCCCTGCGCGAGGCCCTGCGCCGCGAGGCCGCCCTCGAGGAGGAGGTGCGCCGGCTCACCCCGCGGCTGCAGCGCGCCCAGCAGACCTGGTACGAGCTCTCCCAGCTCGCCGAACGCGTACGCGGCACCGTCTCCCTCGCCGACGCCCGCGTGCAGAGCGCCACCTCCGCGCCCGAGGAGGAACGGCGCGGACGCGAGGGTGAGGACCCTGAAAGCATGGAGCGCGAGGCCGCCCGCATCCGCGAACAGGAGGCCGAGCTCGAAGCCTCCCTGGAGGCCGCCCAGCGCGCGCTGGAGGACACCGTCGCCCACCGCGCCGAGCTCGAACGCGCGCTCGCACAGGAGGAACGCCGCCTCAAGGACCTCGCCCGCGCCCTCTCCGACCGCCGCGAGGGACTGGCCCGGCTCGGCGGCCAGGTCAACGCCGCCCGCTCCCGCGCCGCCTCCGCCCAGGCCGAGATCGAACGCCTGGACGCCGCCCGCGACGAGGCACAGGAACGCGCCGTCGCCGCCCAGGAGGAGTACGAGGCACTCAAGGCCGAGGTCGACGGCCTGGACGCCGCCGACGCCGGCCTCGCCGCACACCACGAGGACGCCCGGCACGCCCTCGGCGAGGCGGAGGCCGCCCTCACCGACGCCCGCGAAGCCGCCACCACCGCCGAACGCGAACGCGCCGCCACCCGCGCCCGTCACGACGCCCTCGCCACCGGACTGCGCCGCAAGGACGGCACCGGCGCCCTCCTCGCCGCCCGCGAACGCCTCACCGGACTGCTCGGCCCCGCCGCCGAACTGCTCACCCCCGCCCCCGGCCACGAGATCGCCGTCGCCGCCGCCCTCGGCACCGCCGCCGACGCCCTCGCCGTCACCGGACCGGCCGCCGCGGCCGAGGCCCTGCGCCTGCTGCGCAAGCAGGACGCGGGCCGCGCCGCCCTCCTCCTCACCGGCGCCCCCGAGGAGCTGCCGCCCGGGGACGCGGAGGAGACCGGCGGGGCGAGCCCCGTCGCCGGGCTGGTCCGCGGACCCGAGGACCTCATGCCCGCCGTGCGCAGGCTGCTGCGCGGCTACGTCCTCGTCGACACCCTCCAGGACGCCGAGGAACTGATCCGCGCCCGGCCCGCGCTGACCGCCGTCACCGCCGAGGGCGACGTCCTCGGCGCCCACTTCGCGTACGGCGGCTCCGCCGGGGCGCCCAGCCTGCTGGAGGTGCAGGCCGCCGTCGACGAGGCCGCCGCCGAGCTGGAACGGCTGGACGTCCGCTGCGCCGAGCTGGCCGAGGCCCAGCGGGCGGCCGCCGCCCGACGCACCGAGTGCGCCGGACTCGTCGAGGAACTGGGGGAGCGGCGCCGGGCGGCCGAGCGGGAGAAGTCCGGCGTCGCCCAGCAGCTCGGCCGGCTCGCCGGACAGGCGCGCGCCGCCGCCGGGGAGGCCGAGCGCTCCACCGCCGCGGCCGCCCGGGCCCAGGAGGCGCTCGACGCGGCCCGTGAGGAGGCCGAGGAACTCGCCGAGCGGCTCGCCGTCGCCGAGGAACTGCCCGTCGAGGAGGAGCCCGACACCGCCATGCGCGACCGGCTGGCCGCCGACGGCGCCAACGCCCGGCAGACCGAGATGGAGGCCCGGCTCCAGGCTCGCACGCACGAGGAGCGGGTGAAGGCGCTGGCCGGACGGGCCGACGCCCTGGACCGGGCCGCCCGTGCGGAACGCGAGGCACGCGCGCGTGCCGAACGCCGGCGGGCCCGGCTGCGGCACGAGGCCGCCGTCGCCGGGGCCGTCGCCTCCGCCGCCCGGCAGCTCCTCGCCCATGTGGAGGTCTCCGTCGGCCGGGCCGAGGCGGAGCGCGCCGCCGCCGAGGCCGCACGGGTCCGGCGGGAGCAGGAACTGGCCCGCGCCCGCACCGAGGGACGCGATCTGAAGGCGGAACTCGACAAGCTCACTGATTCAGTTCACCGCGGCGAGGTACTAGGAGCTGAGAAGCGGCTGCGCATCGAGCAGCTGGAGACCAAGGCCCTGGAGGAGTTCGGTGTCGAACCGGAAGGTCTGGTGGCCGAGTACGGCCCGGGCCAACTGGTGCCGCCCTCGCCCCCCGCCCAGGGCGAGCAGCTGCCCGACGACCCCGACGACCCCCGCAACCTGCCCCGGCCCTTCGTCCGCGCCGAGCAGGAGAAACGGCTCAAGGCGGCGGAGCGGGCCTACCAGCAGCTCGGCAAGGTCAACCCGCTGGCCCTGGAGGAGTTCGCGGCGCTCGAGGAACGGCACCAGTTCCTCAGCGAACAGCTCGAGGACCTCAAGAAGACCCGGGCCGATCTGCTGCAGGTCGTCAAGGAGGTCGACGAGCGCGTCGAACAGGTCTTCACCGACGCCTACCGGGACACCGCCCGCGAGTTCGAGGGCGTGTTCGGCCGGCTCTTCCCCGGCGGGGAGGGGCGGCTGGTCCTCACCGACCCCGACCACATGCTCACCACGGGCTTGGACGTCGAGGCGCGGCCCCCGGGCAAGAAGGTGAAGCGGCTCTCCCTGCTCTCCGGCGGCGAACGGTCGCTGACGGCGGTGGCGCTGCTGGTGTCGATCTTCAAGGCCCGGCCGAGTCCGTTCTACGTGATGGACGAGGTGGAGGCGGCGCTCGACGACACCAACCTCCAGCGGCTCATCCGGATCATGCAGGAGCTGCAGGAGGCGTCGCAGCTGATCGTGATCACGCACCAGAAGCGGACCATGGAGGTCGCGGACGCGCTGTACGGCGTGTCGATGCAGGGCGACGGCGTGTCCAAGGTCATCAGTCAGCGGCTGCGCTGACCGCTCCTGGCAGACCCCCCGGGGGCCTTGTTCAAGAAGTGAACGAACAGTGAGGGCTCTCGCCCCGGTACCTCGAAAATCTCACATCTGCACCCCCATTGACTTCAGGGTTTGAACGCATACTCTCTTCCATGTTGTTTTTACCTTCAGGTGTCGCCGCGAGCGGCATCCGCGAGGGCTGACCCCACACCGGCAGCGAGGCCGGTGGCCCGAGGAGTTGTACACGTGACCAGCACAACGCAGGCACCCCGACCCGGAGCCGGATCGGCTCATCCCGAACATCTCGGGCACGTCATCTTCATCGCGGCCGCGGCCGCGATGGGCGGTTTCCTCTTCGGCTACGACAGCTCCGTCATCAACGGTGCCGTCGAAGCCATCCGCGACCGCTACGACATCGGCTCCGCCGCGCTGGCCCAGGTCATCGCGATCGCGCTGATCGGCTGCGCCATCGGCGCCGCCACCGCCGGCCGGATAGCCGACCGCATCGGCCGCATCCGCTGCATGCAGATCGCCGCGGTCCTCTTCACCATCAGCGCCGTCGGCTCCGCCCTGCCCTTCGCCCTGTGGGACCTCGCCCTCTGGCGCATCATCGGCGGCTTCGCCATCGGCATGGCCTCCGTGATCGGCCCCGCCTACATCGCCGAGGTCGCCCCGCCCGCCTACCGCGGCCGTCTCGGGTCCTTCCAGCAGGCCGCGATCGTCATCGGCATCGCCGTCTCCCAGCTCGTCAACTGGGGCATTCTCAACGCCGCCGACGGCGACCAGCGCGGGCACCTCATGGGCATCGAGGCCTGGCAGGTCATGCTCGGCGTCATGGTCGTTCCGGCCGTCCTCTACGGCCTGCTCTCCTTCGCGATCCCCGAGTCGCCCCGCTTCCTGGTCTCCGTCGGCCGCCGCGACCGCGCCCGCGAGATCCTCGCCGAGGTCGAGGGCAGCGACGTCGACTTCGACGCCCGCATCGACGAGATCGAGCACGCCATGAAGCGCGAGGAGAAGTCCAGCTTCCGCGACCTGCTCGGCGGCGGCTTCCTCTTCAAGAAGATCGTCTGGATCGGCATCGGACTGTCGGTGTTCCAGCAGTTCGTCGGCATCAACGTCGCCTTCTACTACTCCTCCACCCTGTGGCAGTCGGTCGGCATCGACCCCTCGGCCTCGTTCTTCTACTCGTTCACCACGTCGATCATCAACATCATCGGCACCGTGATCGCGATGATCTTCGTGGACCGGATCGGCCGGAAGCCGCTCGCGCTCATCGGCTCGGTCGGCATGGTCGTCGGCCTCGCCCTGGAGGCATGGGCCTTCTCCGCCCACCTCGTCGACGGCAAGCTGCCCGCCACCCAGGGCTGGGTCGCCCTGGTCGCCGCCCACGTGTTCGTCCTCTTCTTCGCCCTGTCCTGGGGCGTGGTCGTCTGGGTCTTCCTCGGCGAGATGTTCCCGAACCGGATCCGCGCCGCCGCCCTCGGCGTCGCCGCCTCTGCGCAGTGGATCGCCAACTGGGCCATCACCGCGAGCTTCCCCTCGCTGGCCGACTGGAACCTGTCCGGGACGTACATCATCTACACGGTCTTCGCCGCGCTCTCCATCCCGTTCGTGCTGCGGTACGTCAAGGAGACCAAGGGCAAGACCCTGGAGGAGATGGGCTGAGGCGGCCTGGCCGCCACCACAGGACCGAGGAGACCGGCCACACCCCCGCTGCCCCTCTCCTCACCCGGGAGGATCCGCACCAGGATCCCCCCGAGGACGTGCGGTTCCCCGCGCCCGACGAAGGCGCGGGGAACCGCACGCGCAGCCACGCACGCCCCCGCGTCGGACGCCCCCGGGTCACGCCCCGCGAAGCCGGGGGAAGCGCCCCGCCAAGCCCGGGGAAGGGCGGGAACGGCGGGAGGCGACACCCCTCTCCCGCGCACCCCTTCGCGCATACTGGACGCGTTATGGAAATCGTCATCCTTGCTGTAGTCATCGCCGTGGTCGTGATCGGCGCGCTCGGCGGGCTCGTGGTCGGCAGCCGCCGCAAGAAGCCGCTGCCCCCGGCGCCCCCCACGACGCCCGACATCACCGCCCCCCCGGCCGAGCCGCACGTCGGCGACGAGGCCGAGACGCCGCGCGAGGAACCGCGCCGGACCATCGAGGAGGTCGACCTACCCGGCGGCGCCACCGTCGTCGAGGAAGCGCCCGCCCCGCCCGCCCCCGCGATCGAGGTCCCGGAGCCCACCGCCGGCCGGCTGGTCCGCCTGCGCGCCCGCCTCTCCCGTTCGCAGAACGCGCTCGGCAAGGGCCTGCTCACCCTCCTCTCCCGCGAGCACCTCGACGAGGACACCTGGGAGGAGATCGAGGACACCCTCCTCACCGCCGACGTCGGCGTCCAGCCCACCCAGGAACTGGTCGAACGGCTGCGCGAGCGCGTGCGGGTCCTCGGTACCCGCACCCCGCAGGAGCTGCGCACCCTGCTGCGCGAGGAACTGCTGACGATCCTGGTCCCCGAGTTCGACCGCACGGTCAAGACCGACTCGAACCTCGACACCCCCGGCATCGTGATGGTCGTCGGCGTGAACGGCACCGGCAAGACCACCACCACCGGCAAGCTCGCCAGGGTGCTCGTCGCCGACGGCCGCAGCGTCGTGCTCGGCGCCGCCGACACCTTCCGCGCGGCCGCTGCCGATCAGCTCCAGACCTGGGGGGAGCGGGTCGGTGCTCGCACCGTGCGCGGCCCCGAGGGCGGCGACCCGGCCTCCATCGCCTTCGACGCGGTCAAGGAGGGCATCGAGGCCGGCGCCGACGTCGTCCTCATCGACACGGCCGGCCGGCTGCACACCAAGACCGGCCTCATGGACGAGCTGGGCAAGGTCAAGCGGGTCGTGGAGAAGCACGCCCCGCTCGACGAGGTACTGCTCGTCCTCGACGCCACGACCGGCCAGAACGGCCTCGTCCAGGCCCGCGTCTTCGCCGAGGTCGTGGACATCAGCGGCATCGTCCTGACCAAGCTGGACGGCACCGCCAAGGGCGGCATCGTCATCGCCGTCCAGCGCGAACTGGGCGTCCCGGTCAAGCTCATCGGTCTCGGCGAGGGCGCCGACGACCTGGCCCCCTTCGAACCGGAGGCCTTCGTCGACGCGCTCATCGGCGACTGACCCGGCACAGGAGCCCTCGCACAGGAGCCCCCGCACCCCTCACGGAGAGGGGCGCGGGGGCTCCTGTCACCCGGTCCGCCGGACGGCCCCCGCACGGCCGACGACACCGCCGGCGGTACCAGGCGAGTGTGTGTGCGGGGCGTCGCCCGGCAGGCAGGAATCCTCGGACCGGCCCTACGCCCGTGAGGACCGGCCCTACGCCCGTGACCGGTGCGCCACGTACGCCAGCGTGCCGATCAGCAGCCGCGCCGCGGGCAGCTCGCCCCCCGCCTCCCACTTCGGCGCCCGCAGCCACCGCACCGTGCCCCGGCCCGCCCGGTCCGACGGCGGAGCCGTGATGCACGCCCCCGCGCCCAGCCCGCGCAGATCGAGCGCGGTGTCCTCCCAGGCCATCCGGTACAGCAGCCGCGGCAGTTCCGCCGCACCGCCCGGCGCCACGAAGAACTGCGCGCGCCCCTCGGGCGTCACCGCCACCGGGCCCACCGGCAGCCCCATCCGCTCCATGCGCACCAGGGCCCGCCGCCCGGCCGCCTCGCCGAGCTCGATCACGTCGAACGCCCGCCCGACCGGAAGCATCACCGCGGCCCCCGGGTACTCGGACCAGGCCCGGTAGGCCTCGTCGAGCGTGGCCCCGGCCCGCACCGGTGCGGCGAAGTCCAGTGGATGCGCCCCCGGCTCGGGGCAGCCGGCCCGGCCGCACGAGCAGATCCCCGCCGCGGTCCGCGCCCCGGGCACGACGTCCCAGCCCCACAGGCCGGTGTACTCGGCGACGGCGGTGCACTCGGGCGAGCGGCCACGGCGCCGGGCGGCGGACCTGAGGTCGCGGATGGTCCTGGTCCGTGTGGAGCCGATCGTGAAGCCCATACCCCCTCCAACGGGTCCGGCGCGCGGCTGGTTACGCACCGCAGCGGAGCGTGACCGTGTGTTCCGGGCGGGTGACCCCGGAAACCCGGGAGTCCCCGCCCGGCGCGAGCGGGAGAGAGGGGTGGTGCGGTGCCCGCCGCGCGCTCCCCGGCGCCTCCGTCCGCCCGTTCCCGTTCGTCATGTGTCAAGTGAATCGCGCGCCCGGCACCGTGAGTTCATTCGAAGGGGTGGCGAATGGTGGCGTTTCTGAAACGGCCGTGGTTGGAAGGGTGATCGGGAGACTACTGTGAGTGCACACGTCCTGGGATGCGTGCACGCGTGGGTATGCCGGAGGCAAGGCGGGTTTCCGTTCGATCGGTGGGAACCGGCGGACGGCGGTGACGCGGACCGGCATCCTGGTAGGGCGTTCGGCGCATCGGCGCACACGTGGTGTGAGGAATGGGGGCGTTCCAGTGGGCGGCAACGGCGGAAGCGGGACCAACGCTGAGAAGCGCCCGAACGAGTTGCTGACGTCATGGTTCGTGCGCAGCGGATGGTCCAAGGGAGAACTCGCCCGCCAGGTCAACCGCCGGGCCCGTCAGCTCGGCGCCAACCACATCTCCACCGACACCTCCCGGGTGCGCCGCTGGCTCGACGGCGAGAACCCGCGCGAACCGATCCCGCGCATCCTGTCCGACCTGTTCTCCGAACGCTTCGGCTGTGTCGTCGCCGTGGAGGACCTGGGGCTGCGCGCCGCCCACCGCACCCCCTCCGTGTCCGGTGTCGACCTGCCGTGGACGGGCCCCGGAACCGTCGCCCTGATCAGCGAGTTCTCGCGCAGCGACCTGATGCTGGCGCGGCGCGGCTTCCTCGGGACCTCGCTGGGCCTGGCCGCGGGTCCCTCCCTCATCGAGCCCATGCAGCGCTGGCTGGTCCCGGGACCGCCCGCGCCGCCGCGCGAGGACTCCGCCGGGGCCGCCTCCCGCGGTCGGGGCCGGCTCTCCAGGCCCGAACTGGAACTGCTGGAGGCCACCACGGTCATGTTCCGGCAGTGGGACGCGAGTTGCGGCGGCGGCCTGCGCCGCAAGGCCGTCGTCGGCCAGTTGCACGAGGTCACCGACCTCCTCCAGGAGCCCCAGCCCGCCGCCACCGCCCGGCGCCTGTTCAAGGTCGCCGCCGAACTGGCCGAGCTGGCCGGCTGGATGAGCTACGACGTGGGGCTCCAGCCCACCGCGCAGAAGTACTTCGTCCTCGCGCTGCACGCCGCCAAGGAGGCGGGCGACCGCCCGCTCGGCTCGTACGTGCTCTCCAGCATGAGCCGCCAGATGATCCACCTCGGCCGCCCCGAGGACGCGCTCGAACTCGTCCACCTCGCCCAGTACGGCAGCCGCGACTGCGCGAGCCCGCGCACCCAGGCCATGCTGTATGCGATGGAGGCCCGCGCCTACGCCAACATGGGCCAGCCCGGCAGGTGCAAGCGGGCGGTCCGGATGGCCGAGGACACCTTCGCCGACGCCGAGGACTGGGACGAGCCGGATCCCGACTGGATCCGTTTCTTCTCCGCCGCCGAACTGCACGGCGAGAACTCCCACTCCTACCGGGACCTCGCCTACGTCGCCGGCCGCAGCCCCGCCTACGCCGGGCTCGCCGAACCCGTGATGCGCGAGGCCGTCGATCTCTTCGCCAAGGACGGCGAACACCAGCGGTCCTACGCACTCAACCTCATCGGCCTGGCCACCGTGCACCTCCTCCAGCGCGAGCCCGAGGAGGGCGTCGTCCGCGCCCGCCAGGCCCTGGAGGTGGCCCGCAAGGTCCGCTCGGAACGCGTCAACACCCGCATCCGCAAGACGGTCGACGCGGCCGTACGCGATTTCGGCGACCTCGCCGACGTCGTCGACCTCACCGAGCAACTCGCCACCCATCTGCCGGAGACCGCCGAGGCGGTCTGAGGGCGGCGGCGGGGGACCCCGGCAACGCCGGGCAGTTCACCGACGCGTAACACACAGGGTGCCTTCGTCACTGCGGCGAAACATCGAGGGGCGCCGACCGAAACCGCGCTGCGCGACGCTCATGGCGCATAACCGGCCACCCCCTCCCATCCCGGCTCAGGCTTCGCCCGCACGGGGCCGCACCCACACGACGAGGAGATGCCGATGGCACCAGCCATCACGCTTGCGGCGGACGCACCGCAGTTGTCGTCCGCCAACACAGGCTTCATGCTGATCTGTTCCGCCCTGGTGATGCTCATGACACCGGGCCTGGCCTTCTTCTACGGAGGCATGGTCCGGGTCAAGAGCACCCTGAACATGCTGATGATGAGCTTCATCAGCCTGGGCATCGTCACCCTCCTCTGGGTGCTCTACGGCTTCTCCCTCGCCTTCGGCACCGACAAGGGCTCCCTCCTCGGCTGGTCCTCCGACTTCGTCGGATTCTCCGGCATCGGCAAGATGGAACTGTGGGACGGCACCACGATCCCGGTGTACGTCTTCGCCGTCTTCCAGCTGATGTTCGCGATCATCACCCCCGCCCTGATCAGCGGCGCCCTCGCCGACCGCGTCAAGTTCACCGCCTGGGCGCTCTTCCTCACCCTGTGGGCCACGATCGTGTACTTCCCGGTCGCCCACTGGGTCTGGGGCTCCGGCGGCTGGGCCTTCGACCTCGGCGTGATCGACTTCGCCGGCGGTACCGCCGTGCACATCAACGCCGGTGCGGCGGCCCTCGGCGTGATCCTCGTCATCGGCAAGCGCGTCGGCTTCAAGCGGGACCCCATGCGCCCGCACAGCCTCCCGCTCGTCATGCTCGGCGCGGGCCTCCTGTGGTTCGGCTGGTTCGGCTTCAACGCCGGTTCCTGGCTCGGCAACGACGACGGCGTCGGCGCGCTGATGTTCGTCAACACCCAGGTCGCCACCGCCGCCGCCATGCTCGCCTGGCTCGCCTACGAGAAGATCCGCCACGGCGCCTTCACCACGCTGGGCGCCGCCTCCGGCGCCGTCGCCGGCCTGGTCGCCATCACCCCCTCCGGCGGCGCGGTCTCCCCGCTCGGCGCGATCGCCGTCGGCGCCATCGCCGGTGTGCTGTGCGCCATGGCCGTCGGCCTGAAGTACCGCTTCGGCTACGACGACTCCCTCGACGTCGTCGGCGTCCACATGGTCGGCGGCATCATCGGCTCGCTGCTCATCGGCTTCTTCGCCAGCGGCGGCGGCCAGTCCGACGTCAAGGGCCTCTTCTACGGGGGCGGCCTCGACCAGTTCTGGAAGCAGTGCGCCGGTGTCTTCGGCGTCCTCGCCTACTCCCTGGTCGTCTCCGCGATCCTCGCCTTCCTCATCGACAAGACGCTCGGCATGCGCGTCACCGAGGACGAGGAGATGTCCGGCATCGACCAGATCGAACACGCCGAGACCGCCTACGACTACACCGGAGCCGGCGGCGGCACCATCGGTTCCTCCGCCTCGACCCCGCTCGCCGCGGCCTCCGCCCCGTCCAAGAAGGTGGACGCATGAAGCTCATCACCGCCGTCGTGAAGCCACACCGGCTCGACGAGATCAAGGAAGCACTGCAGGCCTTCGGTGTCCACGGCCTCACCGTCACCGAGGCCAGCGGCTACGGCCGCCAGCGCGGCCACACCGAGGTCTACCGGGGCGCCGAGTACACCGTCGACCTCGTCCCCAAGATCCGCATCGAGGTCCTCGTCGAGGACGACGAGGCCGAACAGCTGATCGACGTCGTCGTCAAGGCCGCCCGCACCGGGAAGATCGGCGACGGCAAGGTCTGGTCCGTCCCGATCGACACGGCGGTACGCGTCCGCACCGGCGAACGCGGACCGGACGCGCTGTAGTCACGCATCCCGTGCCCCTCGCCGCCCGCGAGGGGCACGGGACCGCGCGGCCCAGGCGCCGCAGCAGACAGGGAACACCGCACCGAAAGGGACCCGGGCGCGGCCCCGGATCCCCCTCCCGCCGCACCACGCCGCACGAAGGAGCGTCCGTGCACCACCCCCACGTGGAGAACACCCCGGACGACCCCGGCGGCTACGCGGCCGCCCGCCTGCGTCTCCTCACCGAGGACCCGCACCCGGGCCCCCCGCGCCGCGCCGCACTCTCCCGCCTCACCGACACCTGGCTCGCCGACCTCTTCGCCGGCGCGGCCACCGTGGCCGGCACCGACGGCGACCCGGCCGGCACCCGCGGCATCTCCCTGGTCGCCGTCGGCGGCTACGGACGCGGCGAACTCTCCCCGCGCAGCGACCTCGACCTGGTCCTCCTCCACGACGGCAGCGACCCCGCACGCGTCGCCGCCCTCGCCGACCGCCTCTGGTACCCCGTCTGGGACCTCGGCCTCGCCCTCGACCACTCCGTGCGCACCCCCGCCGAGGCCCGCAAGACCGCCGCCGAGGACCTCAAGGTCCAGCTCGGCCTCCTCGACGCCCGCCACCTCGCCGGCGACCTCGGACTCACCACCGCCACCCGCACCACCGTCCTCGCCGACTGGCGCAACCAGGCACCCAAACGCCTCCCGCAGCTCCAGGAACTGTGCGCCGAACGCGCCACCCGCCACGGCGAACTGCGCTACCTCCTCGAACCCGACCTCAAGGAGGCCCGCGGCGGACTGCGCGACGCCACCGTCCTGCGCGCCGTCGCCGCCTCCTGGCTCGCCGACGCCCCCCGCGAGGGACTCGACGACGCCCGCCGCCGCCTCCTCGACGTCCGCGACGCCCTCCACCTCACCACCGGCCGCGCCACCGACCGCCTCGCCCTCCAGGAACAGGACCAGGTCGCCTCCGCGCTCGGCATGCTCGACGCCGACGCCCTGCTGCGCCAGGTCTACGAGGCCGCACGCGTCATCGCCTACGCCGCCGACGTCACCTGGCGCGAGGTAGGGCGCGTCCTGCGCTCCCGCTCGATGCGCCCGCGCCTGCGCGCCATGCTCGGCGGCGGGAAGCAGCCCGCCGAGCGCTCCCCGCTCGCCGAGGGCGTCGTGGAACAGGACGGCGAGGTGGTGCTCGCCCGCACCGCACGCCCCGAACGCGACCCCGTGCTCCCCCTGCGCGCCGCGGCCGCCGCCGCACAGGCCGGACTCCCGCTCTCCCCGCACGCCGTACGGCGCCTCGCCGCCACCACACGCCCCCTGCCCGCGCCCTGGCCCGCCGAGGCCCGCGAACAGCTCGTCACCCTGCTCGGGGCCGGCCGCCCCACGGTCGACGTCTGGGAGGCGCTGGAGGCCGAGGAGCTGATCACCCGGCTGCTGCCCGACTGGGAACGCGTCCGCTGCCGCCCCCAGCGCAACGCCGTCCACCTGTGGACCGTCGACCGGCACCTGATCGAGACCGCCGTCCGCGCCTCCGCCCTCACCCGCCGCGTCGGCCGCCCCGACCTCCTCCTCGTCGCCGCCCTCCTGCACGACATCGGCAAGGGCTGGCCCGGCGACCACAGCCTCGCCGGCGAGACCATCGCCCGCGACGTCGCCGCCCGCATCGGTTTCGACCGTGCCGACTCCGCCGTCCTCGCCACCCTCGTACGCCACCACCTGCTCCTCGTCGAGACCGCCACCCGGCGCGACCTCGACGACCCCGCCACCGTCCGCGCGGTCGCCGACGCCGTCGGTTCCCAGAGCACCCTCGAACTGCTGCACGCCCTCACCGAGGCCGACGCCCTCGCCACCGGCCCCGCCGCCTGGTCCGCCTGGCGCGGCTCCCTCGTCGCCGACCTGGTCGCCCGCGTCGCCGCCCGGCTCGCCGGCGCCACCCCCGCCGAACCCGGCACCACCGCGCCCACCGCGGAACAGGAACGCCTCGCCGTCGAGGCCCTGCGCACCGGCGGCCCGGTCCTCGCCCTGCGCGCCCGCGCCGAGACCCCGGCCGGAGACGAGGGCCGGAGCCAGGACGATGCCGGTCAGGACGGCCCCGAACCGCTCGGCGTCGAACTGCTCATCGCCCTCCCCGAGCAGACC
Source organism: Streptomyces griseoaurantiacus (assembly GCA_014656015.1). Taxonomy (GTDB): domain Bacteria; phylum Actinomycetota; class Actinomycetes; order Streptomycetales; family Streptomycetaceae; genus Streptomyces; species Streptomyces griseoaurantiacus. The sequence goes on from BNBP01000014.1 coordinate 55,001, forward strand.
GGAGTCCTGCCCGCTGTCGCCGGCGTCCTCGCCCTGCACCGGCTGACTGTCCGCACCGCCGAACTGCGCGCCCTCGACCCGCCCGAGGGCGTCGAGGGCTCCGTCCTGCTGCTCGACTGGCGGGTCGCCGCCGAATACGGCTCCCTGCCGCAGGGCACCCGGCTGCGCGCCGACCTCGTACGCGCCCTGGACGGCACCCTGGACATCGCCTCCCGGCTCGCCGAACGCGACGCCGCCTACCCGCGCCGCCGCGGCGTGCCCGCCCCGCCGCCCCGCGTGACGGTCGCCCCGGCCGCCTCCCGGCACGCCACGGTCATCGAGGTCCGCGCCCAGGACGCCCCCGGCCTGCTGCACCGTATCGGCAGGGCCCTGGAGAAGGCGGGCGTACGGGTGCGCAGCGCCCACGCCTCCACCCTCGGCGCGAACGCCGTGGACACGGTCTACGTCACCGGCCCCACCGGGAGCCCCCTGCCCCCGCAGGAGGCGACCTCGGTGGCCCGGGCGCTGGAGGAGGCGCTCGGCGGGTGAGCCGACGGGCCGTCGCCCGTTCCCACGAGTGCGCTGCCCGCCGATGCGGGGATGTTCCGAACCTGCGCGGCAAGGGGCGCCTCTGCGCCGCGTGCTCCCCGCCGATGCGGGGGCCCGGCCCCTGTTCGCCCTCTGCGGCGGGCAGGGGCGATTTGCTTGCCGGGGCGGATACCCTGGAGGGCGACCCAGACAGCCGCCGACGCGAGGACCTACACCGCCGTGTTCGATACTCTCTCCGACCGCCTCTCAGCCACCTTCAAATCCCTGCGGGGCAAAGGCAGGCTGTCCGAGGCGGACATCGACGCCACGGCCCGCGAGATCCGCATCGCGCTCCTCGAGGCGGACGTGGCCCTGCCGGTCGTCCGTACGTTCATCAAGAACGTCAAGGAACGGGCCCTCGGCTCCGAGGTCTCCCGCGCGCTGAACCCCGCGCAGCAGGTCCTCAAGATCGTCAACGAGGAACTCGTCACCATCCTCGGCGGCGAGACCCGCCGGCTGCGGTTCGCCAAGCAGCCCCCCACCGTGATCATGCTCGCGGGTCTGCAGGGTGCCGGTAAGACCACCCTCGCGGGCAAGCTCGGCCGGTGGCTCAAGGAGCAGGGCCACTCGCCCCTCCTCGTCGCCTGCGACCTCCAGCGCCCCAACGCCGTCAACCAGCTCAGCGTCGTCGCCGAGCGCGCCGGTGTCGCGGTCTACGCGCCCGAGCCGGGCAACGGCGTCGGCGACCCGGTCAAGGTCGCCAAGGACTCCATCGAGTTCGCGAAGAACAAGGTCCACGACATCGTGATCGTGGACACCGCCGGCCGCCTCGGCATCGACCAGGAGCTGATGCGGCAGGCCGCGGACATCCGCGACGCCGTCAGCCCCGACGAGATCCTCTTCGTCGTCGACGCGATGATCGGCCAGGACGCGGTCAACACCGCGGAGGCCTTCCGCGACGGCGTCGGCTTCGACGGTGTCGTCCTCTCCAAGCTCGACGGTGACGCCCGCGGCGGCGCGGCCCTGTCGATCGCCTCGGTGACCGGCAAGCCGATCATGTTCGCCTCCAACGGCGAGAAGCTCGACGAGTTCGACGCCTTCCACCCCGACCGGATGGCCTCCCGCATCCTCGACATGGGTGACCTGCTCACCCTGATCGAGCAGGCGGAGAAGACCTTCAGTCAGGCCGAGGCCGAGAAGATGGCCTCCAAGCTGGCCTCCAAGAAGGGCCAGGACTTCACGCTCGACGACTTCCTGGCCCAGATGGAGCAGGTCAGGAAGATGGGGTCGATCTCCAAGCTGCTCGGGATGCTGCCGGGCATGGGGCAGATCAAGGACCAGATCAACAACATCGACGAGCGGGACGTGGACCGCACGGCGGCGATCATCAAGTCGATGACCCCGGCCGAGCGCGCGGAGCCGACGATCATCAACGGCTCGCGCCGCGCCCGCATCGCACGCGGTTCCGGCGTCGAGGTCAGCGCCGTGAAGAACCTGGTCGAACGGTTCTTCGAGGCACGGAAGATGATGTCCCGCATGGCACAGGGCGGCGGCATGCCCGGCATGCCGGGGATGCCCGGCATGGGGGGCGGCCCCGGCCGGCAGAAGAAGCAGCAGAAGAAGGCCAAGGGCAAGCAGCGCTCGGGCAACCCCATGAAGCGCAAGCAGCAGGAGCAGGAAGCCGCGGCCCGCCGCGCGGCCGCCGCCGCCCAGGGCGGCCAGGACGGCGACGCGTTCGGACTGCCCCAGCAGGGTGCCGGCCAGGACTTCGAACTGCCGGACGAGTTCAAGAAATTCATGGGCTGAGCGAACGCCTCCAGGGGCCGGACGGCGGCGTCGGCGACCGGCCGGGCGGGGCCGGGGCCGGACGGTGGCATCGGCCCCCGACCGGCCGGCCGGGGGCCGCCGGACCCGTACGGTCCTGCGGCACCCGGCCCGCTCACCCCCTCCGGGCGACCAGATAACGGAAGACGTTCGGCATCCACACCGTGCCGTCCTCCCGCACATGCGGATGCAGCGCCTCCGTCAGCTCCTTCTTCACCTGCTCCTCGTCCGTCACCGCGAGGGCGGTGTCGAACACCCCGGTGGACAGCAGCCCCCGCACCGCGCTCCCCGTGTCCGCGTAACCGAACGGGCAGGCCACCCGCCCCGACCCGTCGGGCCGCAGGCCCGCCCGCTGCGCCGCCTCCTCCAGCTCGTCCCGGGAGGCCGGACGCTGGCCGCCCTCGTGACGCGGGGGAGTGGCCTGAGGGCAGGCGTCGGCGCCGCGCACCGGGTCCGCCAGCTTCGCGGCCACCCGCAGGACCGAGGCCGTCGCGCACCGCTCCTCGGGGCCCCATCCGGCGAGCACCACCGCGCCGCCGCGCTCCGCGAGCGGCACCGCCTCCCCGAGCGCCCCCGCGAGCCCCTCCGCGCCCCCGTTCGGAGCGGGACCCAGGGAATCGAACGCGGTGACGACGTCATACCCGGGCCGCCCGGACGCCGTGGGCGCCTCGCCCGGCACCCCGTCCAGCAGCCGCACGCACCCCGGCGCGGGCTCCCGCGCGGGCGCTTCCTCTCGCGCGCCCCGCGCGCCCGCTCCCGGCAGCAGCCGCTCCCGCGCGAGTGCCAGCAGCTCCCCGTGCCCCGAGTCCACCCCCGTCACCGCCGCACCCCGCGAGGCGGCCAGCAGCAGTGCCAGCCCGGAACCGCAGCCGAGACCGAGCAGCCGCGTGCCGGGGCCCACGCCCAGGCGCTCGTACACCGCTTCGTAGAGCGGCACCAGCATCCGCTCCTGGATCTCGGCCCAGTCCCGCGCGCGGGCGCGCGGTGCGGCCCGGTGCGGGGAGGCGGCCTGTGACGGCTGCTGTCGCACGAGCGTAGGTGTCATCAAAAGCGCCCCAATCCGCCGAGAGTTGCCCCTGTGCCCGAATTCCGTGGCCCCCGTGACGTGCGCTCGCTCTCCCCCTCCGTATGCCAGGTAACTCCGCACTCGTCGTGGCGTCCAGTGCTGGCGGCACACTCTTTGTCACTCCCCGGTTACTCAGGGGGGCGCACGCGCGACGGAACACGCCGTCGGCGCCACGCCCCACCGGGGCTCCGTGCGCCCCCCGTGCGACCGTGCGGCAGGCGGTGGCCGAGTAATGGCGGACCAGGAGGCGGTGACCGGGAGGCGGGGCCGGACGGGGGCCGGTGCCGCGGAGAGTGGGGCACCCGGTAGCCTCGGGGCGCCGGGGCCCCGAACCCCGTTGCGCCCCGGTCCGACAGCGAGCCGCCCCGGCGGACCCGGTCCACCGGCTACGCGTCCGTCCGTACGGGCGGCTACGCACCGGCTTGGTACGAGCTGTGAGGCTTCTCCGCACATCGACGCACCCGCCCTCGTCGCGACGCATCAACCGCAACTGACGGGTACGTGCAAATTATTTGGGATGCCCCGGAATAGGAACACGGGAGTACTCCGGCTCGTTGTCATTACGTGAGCACGACACCAACTGTTCTCGCCGCAGAGCTGGCACAGGCGTGGGCCGACATTCAACGGCACCACCCCGAGCTGCCCGACCTTGCCGCACCCGAATCCCTGATCGGAGAGTCCTCGTCCGCATGCGGACACGAACTCTCCTTCGAGCGACTGCTGCACGAGGCTGTCCACGGCATCGCCGCCGCCCGCGGCATCCGTGACACCTCACGCGCAGGCCGCTACCACAACCGCCGATTCCTCGCGATCGCCGAGGAGCTGGGCCTCGACCACCCCGAGGAGCCGCATCCCAGCAGCGGCTTCTCGCTGGTCACGCTCAACCCCGAGGCCAAGCGGAGGTACCGCCCGACGATCGAGCGACTCCAGCGCGCGCTGAAGGCCCACTCGGCGGCGACAGCCGGCGACACGGCCCGCTCGTTCCGCGGTCCCGCCGCCCGCCACGGCTCCTCCGGCGGAGGCGTCCGCGTCAAGGCCGTGTGCGACTGCGGGCGCAACGTCCGCGTCGTCCCCTCGGTCCTGGCACAGGCGCCCATCATGTGCGGCGGATGCGGAAAGCCGTTCCGCATCCCGGAGGTCGTGGGCGCGGGCGTGGGCTGACGCCTTCCGGCATCTCGTGGATGCCGGAAGGCCGGCCCCTCGCCGACCGCCGTCTGTGACCCGCCCCGGGCACGCACCCCGGGGCCCGGGACCCGTCCGGGGAGGGCAGGTCCCGGCCGCGCCCCGTGCGGGCCGCTCACCGGCGGCCCGCGCCGGGTGCCGCTGAGCGCTGCCCGGAAACGGGCCGCGACGGGCGGCTTCCCCCGAGGGCGGAGAGGTCCCGCGGCGTGTGGCACAATGGCTAGCTGTACTCGACAGCCGCACAGGACCCCTCTCTCCTCCGGCTGACGCGTCCATCGGGCACTCGGGTACCGCAACCCCACGCGGCTCTCTCGCCGTGCCCAAACACGTCAAATTCAGGAGAACCCACTCCCGTGGCAGTCAAGATCAAGCTGAAGCGTCTGGGCAAGATCCGTTCGCCTCACTACCGCATCGTCGTTGCCGACTCCCGTACCCGCCGTGACGGCCGGGCCATCGAGGAGATCGGTCTGTACCACCCGGTGCAGAACCCCTCGCGCATCGAGGTCAACGCCGACCGTGTCGCGTACTGGCTCTCCGTCGGCGCCCAGCCGACCGAGCCCGTGCTCGCCATCCTGAAGAAGACCGGCGACTGGCAGAAGTTCAAGGGCGAGCCCGCCCCCGCGCCGCTGCTGCAGCCCGAGGAGAAGAGCGCCCGCCCGGTGTTCGAGTCCCTCGGCGGTGACGACGAGGGCAAGGGTGAGGCGATCACCCCGAAGAAGAAGGCCGAGAAGAAGGACGAGGCCGCCGCCGAGTCCTCTTCGACCGAGTCGACCGAGGCCTGAGCACCATGCTCGAAGAGGCGCTCGAGCACCTCGTGAAGGGCATCGTCGACAACCCTGACGATGTGCAGGTGGCCTCGCGCAACCTGCGCCGCGGTCGTGTGCTCGAGGTCCGGGTCCACCCCGACGACCTCGGCAAGGTGATCGGCCGCAACGGCCGCACCGCGCGCGCACTGCGCACCGTCGTGGGTGCCATCGGCGGCCGCGGTGTCCGCGTCGACCTCGTCGACGTGGACCACGTCCGCTGACGCGTCATCGCAACCGGCTCGGGCCGGGGAGGGCCACTGGCCCTTCCCGGCCCGCAGTCGTTTCCCCGCGCCCGGGACACCTCGCAGGTCCCCGCCGCGCCTCCCCGACGTTTCCGACGTTCCCGACAGGAGATCTTCCACAGTGCAGCTGGTAGTCGCACGGATCGGCCGCGCCCACGGCATCAAGGGCGAGGTCACCGTCGAGGTCCGTACCGACGAGCCGGAACTCCGACTCGCCCCCGGCGCCGTACTCGCCACCGACCCGGCCTCCGCCGGCCCGCTCACCATCGAGACCGGCCGGGTGCACAGCGGCCGGCTGCTCCTGCGCTTCGAGGGTGTGCGCGACCGCACCGCCGCCGAGGCCCTGCGCAACACCGTTCTCATCGCCGACGTCGACCCCGAGGAAATGCCCGAGGGCGAGGACGAGTACTACGACCACCAGCTCATGGACCTCGACGTGGTCACCGTCGACGGCACGGAGGTCGGCCGGATCACCGAGGTCTCCCACCTGCCCTCGCAGGACCTGTTCGTGGTGGAACGCCCGGACGGCACCGAGGTGATGATCCCCTTCGTCGAGGAGATCGTCACCGAGATCGACCTGGCCGAGCAGAAGGCGGTCATCGACCCGCCCCCCGGCCTGATCGACGACCGCGCCGAGATCGCCTCCGCCCGCGAGGACGCCGCCGAGGACCGTCCCGCCCCGGCCCCCGGCCAGGACGAGGACGTCGCCGGCGAGGACCCGGGAGCACGGGCGTGATGCGGCTCGACGTCGTCACGATCTTCCCCGAGTACCTCGACCCCCTGAACGTCTCCCTCGTCGGCAAGGCCCGCGCGCACGGCCGGCTCGACGTGCACGTCCACGACCTGCGGGCCTGGACCCACGACCGGCACAACACCGTCGACGACACCCCCTACGGCGGCGGCCCCGGCATGGTCATGAAGACCGAACCCTGGGGCGAGGCCCTGGACACCGTCCTCGCCGACGGCTACGAGGACGGCGCTCACGGGCCCGTCCTCGTCGTCCCCACCCCCAGCGGCCGGCCCTTCACCCAGGAACTCGCCGCCGAACTGTCCACGCACCCCTGGCTGCTCTTCACACCCGCCCGCTACGAGGGCATCGACCGCCGGGTCACCGAGGAGTACGCGCGGCGCCTGCCCGTGTACGAGGTGTCGATCGGCGACTACGTCCTGGCCGGCGGCGAGGCGGCCGTCCTGGTGATCACCGAGGCCGTGGCCCGGCTGCTGCCCGGCGTCCTCGGCAACGCCGAGTCCCACCGCGACGACTCCTTCGCCCCCGGCGCCATGGCGAACCTCCTCGAAGGCCCCGTCTACACCAAGCCGCCCCGGTGGCGCGGCCACGGCATCCCCGAGGTGCTGCTCAGCGGCCACCACGGGAAGATCGCCCGCTGGCGCCGCGACGAGGCCCTCAGGCGCACCACCGCCCACCGCCCCGACCTCATCGAACGCTGCGCGCCCGCCGCCTTCGACAAGAAGGACCGCGAGATGCTCTCGATCCTCGGCTGGGCCCCCGACCCCGAGGGCGAGCCCCACGGCCGATTTTGGCGCAGGCCGCACGACGTGGAAGAATAGGCCGCTGTTGTCCGGAGCCCGGCGCGCGCCCCTGCCACAGGGGGAGACGACGCCCGCCCCGGCCCCGGTGGCAACCATCCTTCGTAGCACTCGTTCCCGTTGATGACCTGTGGCATCAGCGAAGAAAGCAGACTGACATGTCCCACCTGCTCGACACCGTCGACGCCGCGTCGCTGCGCAGCGACGTCCCGAACTTCCGCCCGGGCGACACCGTCAACGTCCACGTGCGCGTCATCGAGGGCAACCGCTCCCGTGTGCAGCAGTTCAAGGGCGTCGTCATCCGCCGCCAGGGCTCCGGCGTCCGCGAGACCTTCACGGTCCGCAAGGTCTCCTTCTCCGTCGGCGTCGAGCGCACGTTCCCGGTGCACACCCCGATCGTCGAGAAGATCGAACTCGTCACCCGCGGTGACGTGCGCCGCGCGAAGCTGTACTACCTCCGTGAGCTGCGCGGCAAGGCCGCGAAGATCAAGGAGAAGCGCGACAACTGAGCGCGCTGCCCAGTGCGCCTCCGGGTGCGCCGAAGGGCGCGCTGACGGGGTCCACATCGCGGGCCGGATAGCATCTGACCCGCGATGGACACCGAAACGCATGCCGAGGAACGCGACCGTTCCTCCCGCCTCACCGACTCCGAGCACTCCTCGGACACGGAGGGGCCGGAGGAGCGGTCGCGTTTCTCGTGGATCACCCGGGCCGCCCGGTGGCTCCCCGGCGGACGCCTCACCCTGGGCGCGCTGTTCTGCCTGACCGCACTGCTCCTCTTCAGCACCTTTGTCGCCCAGCCGTTCGAAATTCCCAGCGGTTCCATGGAGAACGGATTGAGGATCGGGGACCGCGTTCTCGTAAATAAGTTGGCGTACCGTTTCGGGGCGTCGCCGCGGCGCGGCGACGTCGTCGTGTTCGACGGTGCGGGGAACTTCGGAGACGGGGACTTCGTCAAACGCGTAGCCGCGGTGGCCGGCGACCACGTGGTCTGCTGCGGTGAGGAGGGGAGGCTCGAGGTGAACGGCCGGCCGGTCGACGAGTCGTCGTTTCTGCATCCAGGCGATGCTCCGTCCGACGTCCCCTTCGACGTCGTCGTGCCCCCGGACAGGCTCTTCGTCCTCGGGGACCACCGGGCGGACTCCAGCGACTCCCGCAACCGCCTGGGCGCGCCGGGCGGCGGCATGGTGCCGGTCGGCGACGTGATCGGGCGGGCCGACTGGGTCGTGTGGCCCACGCGTCACTGGACCCACCTGGAACGGCCCTCCGCCTACGCGCGCGTGCCCGCCGCGGACGGTGCCCATGGGTAACCGGGGCCGACCACGCGGAACGGGCCCCAGCGGTTCCGCCGCCGACAACCTGCTGCCCACCGGCTCCCGCCGGGCCGGCGCGGCCCCGTCGGGCGGACCGACGGGGCGCACCCGGGCCGAGCGGCGCAAGCTGCAGCGCAAGGTCAAGCGCAAGCGCCGGCGCAGCGCCGTCCGGGAGATACCGCTCCTCGTCGGCGTCGCCGTCCTGATCGCACTGGTCCTCAAGACTTTCCTCGTACAGGCGTTCGTCATCCCCTCGGGGTCCATGGAGAACACCATCCAGATCGGGGACCGGGTCGTCGTCGACAAGCTCACCCCCTGGTTCGGCTCCGAACCGGAGCGCGGTGACGTGGTCGTCTTCCGCGACCCCGGGAACTGGCTCGCGGGCGAGAAGACCACCAAGAAGGACGACCCCATCGTCGTCAAGCAGGTCAAGCAGGGGCTCGTCGCCATCGGTCTGCTGCCCTCCGAGAACGACCGGGACCTGATCAAGCGGGTCGTCGCGGTCGGCGGCGACACCGTCAAGTGCTGCGACACCGACGGCCGGGTCACCGTGAACGGCACGCCCCTGGACGAGCCGTACATCCACCCCGGGGACAAGCCCTCGGAACTGTCCTTCTCCCTCACCGTCCCGCAGGGCCGGCTCTGGGTGATGGGCGACCACCGCGGCAATTCGGCCGACTCCCGCTACCACCGCTCGGAGAAGTACGGCGGCACGGTCTCCGAGAAGTCCGTCGTCGGCCGCGCGGTCGGCATCGTCTGGCCCTTCGGGCACATGACGCGCCTACGAGAACCGAACACCTATGCGTCGGTGCCGAGCGGGACGCCGCCGGTGTCCGCCGCGTCGCATAGGGTGGCGTCCTCGGATCGAAACGGAATGATCCCTCTCCCGAGCCCTGCGGAACTCCCGCTCGTTATGGGAGTGGTGGGCCTGCGCCGGCGATGGCGTGGGCGGCGGCACAAGGTGAGGAGTGGATGTGGGGGATTTGGCGGTCGGCGCACGGTCCGGACAGGATGGTCCGGAAGACCAGCCCGAGCGATCCGACGGAACGGCGTCCCCGACAATGAAAGACACCGCGTACCCCGGGAATGACCCAGGGGACGGCGACCAGAACGGCCCCGCCCAAGCGGCGGACGACCCCGGGGACGGCGTCGGCGGCGGCTCGGGGGACAGCGGCAGCCCCACCACGAGGAGCGGCGGCTCCCGCGCGGGCGGCCCGAAGAAACCGCGCTCCTTCTGGAAGGAGCTCCCGCTCCTCGTCGGCATCGCGCTGGTACTCGCACTGCTGATCAAGACGTTCCTGGTCCAGGCGTTCTCGATCCCCTCCGCCTCGATGGAGAACACCCTCCAGATCGGCGACCGGGTCCTCGTCGACAAGCTCACCCCCTGGTTCGGATCGGAGCCCGAACGCGGCGAGGTCGTCGTCTTCCACGACCCCGCCGACTGGCTCGAGGGCGAACCCACGCCCACCCCGAACCCGGTGCAGCGCGTCCTGGGCTGGATCGGCCTGATGCCCTCCTCCACCGAGAAGGACCTCATCAAGCGGGTCGTCGGCGTGGCCGGCGACACCGTCGAGTGCAACGGCACCGGGCCCCTGAAGGTCAACGGCAAGCCCCTCGACGAGACGTCGTACGTCTACGCCGGGAACACGCCCTGCAGCGTCGACGACGAGGGCGGAAAGTTCAAGGTCACGGTACCCGCGGGCAAAATCTGGGTCATGGGCGACCACCGGCAGAACTCGCTGGACTCCCGCTACCACCGCTCCGACAAGAACGGCGGCTTCGTCCCCGTCGGCAACGTCGTGGGCCGCGCCATCGTCATCGCCTGGCCCCCCGGCCGCTGGGACACCCTGCCCGTTCCCGACACCTTCGACCAGAAACTGAGCGCCGCCGTGGCACCCGACGCGCTGGCCCTCGCGGGCGTCGCCCCTCTGGTCCTGTGGCGCCGACGCCGCCGCTCCGAGCGGGTTACCGGCGGAAAGACCCGGGTTCCCGGCGGCGGTACCGCCGGGTAGGGTGCCGTCCCGTACCTCCGATCCCCCGCGCCCCCACCCGGATCGCGGGGGTCGATCTCCGACATGGGGGAGCACTGGGATGAGCGGGACAGGTCGTACCGGCAAGGGCCGCGGCCGGCTCGGCAGCGTGCTGTCGAACATCGCCGTGGCCCTCGGCTGTGTCCTCTTCCTCGGCGGCTTCGCCTGGGGCGCCGTCGTCTACAAGCCGTACACCGTGCCGACCTCCTCCATGACACCCACCATCGACGCCGGCGACCGCGTCCTCGCCCAGCGCGTCGACGGGGACGACGTCGAACGCGGCGACGTCGTGGTCTTCCGGCAGGAGAGCTGGGGCAACGCCCCCATGGTCAAGCGGGTCGTGGCCGTCGGCGGCGACACCGTCGGCTGCTGCACCGACGGCAAGCTGACCGTCAACGGCAAGAAGATCGACGAGCCCTACCTGCCCGCGGGCCAGGCCGCCGAGTCCAAGAAGATCCCCACCCTCACCGTCCCGAAGGGCCGGCTCTTCCTCCTCGGCGACGAACGCAGCGGCTCCCTCGACTCCACCGCCCACCTCACCGAGGCCGGCAGCGGCACGGTGCCGCGCAGCGCGGTGGACTCGCGCGTGGACGCCGTCGCGTGGCCGATGAACGGCATGCTGACCCGGCCCACCGGCTTCGAGACCCTCGGGCCGCTCTCCTCGCCCGGACCGTTGCGCCTCATCCTCGCCGCGATCGTCGCCGGGGTGGTTCTGATCCTGGGAGGAGCGGCCTACGGGCCCCTCGCCAAGCGTCTGGGCCGCAGCCGGACGGTATCGCGCAGGGAGCCGGCCGGTGTCCACTGAGGGGGCTGCCGCGGCGGTCTCGGCGGTGGAGGGACCACCGGGGTCCGCGGGTGCCGAGCCGGGGCTGCGCAAGGTGGCCCGCGTGGTGCTGCTCGACCCGCGGGACCGCATCCTGCTCCTGCACGGACACGAACCGGACGACCCGACCGACGACTGGTGGTTCACTCCCGGCGGCGGACTGGAGGGCGAGGAGACCCGCGAGGAGGCCGCCCTGCGCGAACTCGCGGAGGAGACCGGCATCACCGAGGTCGAACTGGGGCCCGTGCTGTGGCGGCGCCACTGCTCCTTCCCGTTCGCGGGGCGCCGCTGGAACCAGGACGAGTGGTACTTCCTGGCCCGCACCCGGCGGACCGAGACGGCACCGACGGCCCTCACGGAGCTGGAGCGGCGCAGCGTCGCCGGTGCGCGGTGGTGGACGTGCCGGGAACTGGCCGCCACCCGTGAGACGGTGTACCCGACCAGACTCGCCGGGCTGCTGCGCAGGCTGCTCGACGACGGTCCCCCGGCCGGACCCGTGACCCTCGACACCGAAATCGTCTAGCGGTGCACGGGGCTGGCGCACAATAGGGGGACGCACGGCTGAAGGGGAACATGCCATGAGCGCCGAGGACCTCGAGAAGTACGAGACCGAGATGGAGCTGAAGCTCTACCGGGAGTACCGCGATGTCGTCGGTCTGTTCAAATACGTGATCGAGACCGAGCGGCGTTTCTACCTCACCAACGACTATGAGATGCAGGTGCACTCGGTTCAGGGCGAGGTGTTCTTCGAAGTGACGATGGCGGACGCCTGGGTGTGGGACATGTATCGGCCCGCCCGCTTCGTCAAGCAGGTGCGGGTGCTCACGTTCAAGGACGTGAACATCGAGGAGCTGAACAAGAGCGACCTGGAACTGCCGGGAAGCTGAAGGGCCGCGAGGGTTCCGTAAATGAGGGGCGGCCGGGGCGGCTGGAAGACAGAGCGTAGAGGGCGCACGTAATGCGTGAGCCGTGCGTCAATACGTGAACCGTGGATCACTCGTGTGGGTGTCGGAGTTGTCCACAATCCGCCCGTCGTCCACCAAGATCCACACGTCTGCCGTTCCCCCTCCACTGTGGGTGCCGAGGAGGTGCCCACATGGCAGAGGTACACCGGCACACGCACCGGAACGACGACAATGACGGCAACGACGCCACGGCCAAGCACCCGACGAAACGCGCCGCGGCTGCCGAACGGGGCGGCACGGCACAGGGCGCGGGGACGGCACACGGCGCGGGGACGGCTCGCGATGCCAGGACGGCGCGCGGCGCGCTCGGACGGTACGGAGAGGCACTCGCCGCGCGACGGCTGACGGAAGCCGGCATGACCGTCCTGCGGCGCAACTGGCGCTGCGGACGCAACGGCGAGATCGACATCGTCGCCCGCGACGGCGACGCACTCGTGATCTGCGAGGTCAAGACGCGCAGGGCCGGTGCCTTCGAACACCCCATGGCCGCCCTCACTCCGGCCAAGGCCCGACGCCTGCGCGACCTCGCCGAACGCTGGCTCCACGAACACGGCGGAGCACCACCCGGCGGTGTCCGCGTCGACCTGGTGGGCGTCGTCCTCCCACGACGCGGCGCACCCGTCGTCGAACACGTACGGGGTGCGGCCTGATGGGATTCGCCCGCACCTGCTCCGTGGCACTCGTCGGCGTCGAAGGCGTCGTCGTCGAGGTCCAGGCCGACCTCGAACCCGGAGTCGCCGCCTTCACCCTCGTCGGACTGCCCGACAAGAGCCTCACCGAAAGCAAGGACCGCGTCCGCGCGGCCGTCGTCAACTCCGGCTCCGCCTGGCCCCAGAAAAAACTCACCGTCGGCCTCAGCCCCGCCTCCGTGCCCAAGAGCGGCAGCGGCTTCGACCTCGCCGTCGCCGCAGCGGTCCTCGGCGCCTGCGAACGCATCGACCCCCGCGTCCTGGCGGACATCGTCATGATCGGCGAACTCGGCCTCGACGGCCGCGTCCGCCCCGTCCGTGGCGTCCTGCCCGCGGTCCTCGCCGCCGCCGACGCCGGCTACGAACAGGTCGTCGTCCCCGAGAGCGCGGCCGCCGAAGCCTCACTGGTGCCCGGCGTCTCCGTCCTCGGCGTCCGCAGCCTCCGTCAGCTCATCGCCGTCCTCGCCGACGAACCCGTACCCGAGGAGGAACCCGACACCACCGGCCGGCCCGACCCGGCCCTCGCCGGACTCCGCCTCCCCGGCGCCGGAGCCGCCACCGGCATGCACACCGTCGGCGCAGGCCACGACAGCGGCCACGACCTCGCTGACGTCGTGGGCCAGCACGCGGCCCGCACCGCCGTCGAGGTCGCCGCCGCCGGCGGACACCACCTCTTCCTCGAAGGACCACCCGGCGCGGGCAAGACCATGCTCGCCGAACGGCTGCCCGCCGTCCTGCCCCCGCTCACCCGGCAGCAATCACTCGAGGTCACCGCCGTCCACTCCGTCGCCGGCCTCCTCCCCGCCGGCAAACCCCTCGTCGACACCGCCCCCTACTGCGCACCCCACCACTCCGCCACCATGCAGGCCCTCGTCGGCGGCGGCCAGGGCATCGCCCGCCCCGGCGCCGTCTCCCTCGCTCACCAAGGAATTCTCTTTCTGGACGAGGCACCGGAATTCAACAGCCACGCACTCGACGCCCTGCGGCAACCTCTCGAATCGGGCCACGTGGTCATCGCCCGCAGCGCCGGCGTCGTACGGTTCCCAGCGAAATTCCTCATGGTCCTCGCCGCCAACCCCTGCCCCTGCGGCCGCTACACACAGCGCGACACCCCCTGCGAATGCCCACCCTCCGCGATCCGCCGCTACCAGGCCCGGCTCTCCGGCCCCCTCCTCGACCGCGTCGACCTGCGCGTCGAGGTCGACCCCGTCAGCCGCGCCCAGCTCACCGGCCCCGGCGCCCGCGGCGAACCCACCGCGGCCGTCGCCGACCGCGTGCGCGCAGCCCGGGAACGCGCCGCCGCCCGCCTCGCCGACACTCCGTGGAACACCAACAGCGAGATCCCCGGGCGCGAACTCCGCAACAGGTGGCACGCCGTACCCGGCGCCATGGAAGAAGCCGAGTACCAGCTCGAACGCGGTGCCCTCACCGCCCGCGGCATCGATCGCGTCCTCCGCGTCGCCTGGACCGTCGCCGACCTCACCGGCCACGACCGCCCCGACGTCGCAGACGTCAGCCTCGCACTCCAACTGCGCACCGGCGTCCCCCGCGGCGTACCGACGACCATCGGAGCCGGCGCATGAACACCCGACCCCTCACCCCGGGAAACCCGGACACCGGCGGCGACGACCCCGGCAACCCCCGCACCACGAGCGGACACGCGAGCACCGGCGGCACGAACACCACCGACCCGGCCACCACCGACCCGAACACCACCGACCCGGACCTCCTCGCCCACGTCCTCCTCAGCCGCGTCGTCGAACCCGGCGACGAGACCGCCGGACGCTGGCTCCGCGAACGCGGCGCCGTCCACCTCGCCACACACCTGAGAGAAGGCGGCCCACCACTGCCCGGCGCCTCCGACAAACGGTGGGCCGGACTGCTCGCCCGGGCCCGGCGAGCCACACCCGAGGACGACCTGGCCGCCGCCCACCAGGCCGGTATGCGCTTCCTCCACCCCGGCGACCTCGAATGGCCCGCACAACTCGACGACCTCGGTGACGCACGACCCGTCGGCCTCTGGGTCCGCGGCACACCCAGCCTCCGCATGTGGGCCCTGCGCTCCGTCGCCCTCGTCGGTGCCCGCGCCTGCACCGAGTACGGCGCCCACATGGCCACCACCCTCGCCGCCCAACTCGCCGAACACGGATGGGTCGTCGTCTCCGGCGGCGCCTACGGCATCGACGGCGCCGCCCACCGCGGCGCCCTCGCCGCCGGCGGAGCCACCGTCGCCGTCCTCGCCTGCGGCGTCGACCGGACCTACCCCAAAGGACACACCGCGCTGCTCGGCAGAATCGCCCGCCAAGGGCTCCTCGTCGGCGAACTCGCACCGGGCGAACACCCCACCCCCAGCAGATTCATCCAACGCAACCGGGTCATCGCCGCCCTCACCCGCGGCACCGTCGTCGTAGAAGCCGCCCACCGCAGCGGCGCCCTCGTCACCGCCCGCGCCGCCAACCGGCTCGGCCGCCACACCATGGGCGTGCCCGGCCCCGCGACCAGCGCACTCTCCGCCGGAGTGCACGAACTCCTGCGGCGCGAGGCCGTCCTCGTCTCCGAGGCCGCCGAGATCACCGAACTCGTCGGGGCCATGGGAGAACTCGCACCCGAAAGACACGGCCCCGTCCTCCCGCGCGACCTGCTCGACGCGGAAACCGCCCACGTCCTTGCCGCGCTGCCCGCCCGCGCCGGTGCCACCGCCGAGGACGTCGCCCGCGAGGCACGCACGACACCCGACGACGCCGTCGGGAAACTGTACGAACTCCGCTCACTTGGCTACGTCGAACGACACGGCAACGGCTGGAAGTTGACACGCCAAGGCCTCGCGACGGGCCGACCCCGAACCCACCCGACCTGACCGAGCGTGTCCGGCCACCCGCGGCACCCCCGGCGACCTCGGCACTTCCCGTCACCACACCCCCCGGGAGGTCACACAGAGTGAACAGTCGTCGCGCGCCCCGAAAACGGCACGACCCCTTCGCGCAGGGGTGATCCACGGGCCTTCGCGCACTGCGACCGCCCAGTCACGCTACGCTCACAAGGATCCACAAGGATCCACAGGGATCCAGCAACCACGGAACACCACAAGACAGCACTCGGCGACCAACGACAGCACACCCCGGCACGGGACCGGCGGCACCCAGGCCGCACGGTCCACGGCAGAACGGCACAAGGCGACGAATGCCCCAGCACACCTCCGGGTCCGACCGGGCGGCCATCCCCCCAGCCGCCCGCGACGGCGGCACCGTGCGCCCGCCCGCTCCCTCGACACTCGAAGAGTTGTGGCGGACGTACAAGGCGACGGGGGACGAGCGGCTGCGGGAACAACTGATCCTCCACTACTCACCGCTCGTGAAATACGTGGCCGGCCGGGTCAGCGTCGGCCTGCCGCCCAACGTCGAACAGGCCGACTTCGTCTCCTCCGGAGTGTTCGGCCTGATCGACGCCATCGAGAAGTACGACATCGGCCGCGAGATCAAGTTCGAGACATACGCCATCACCCGCATCCGCGGCGCCATGATCGACGAACTGCGCGCACTCGACTGGATCCCGCGCTCCGTACGGCAGAAGGCACGCAACGTCGAACGGGCCTACACCACGCTGGAAGCACGACTCAGACGCACCCCCACCGAGAGCGAGGTCGCCGCCGAACTCGGCATCCGGGTGGACGACCTCCACGCCGTCTTCAGCCAGCTCTCCCTGGCCAACGTCGTCGCCCTGGAGGAGATCCTCCACATCGGCGGCGAGGGCGGCGGCCTCAGCCTGATGGACACCCTGGAGGACACCAGCGCCGACAATCCGGTCGAGGTGGCCGAGGACCGCGAACTGCGCCGCTTCCTCGCCCGGGCCATCAACACCCTGCCCGAACGCGAGAAGACCGTCGTCACCCTGTACTACTTCGAAGGGCTCACCCTCGCCGAGATCGGCAACGTGCTCGGCGTCACCGAAAGCCGCGTCAGCCAGATCCACACCAAGTCGGTCCTTCAGCTCCGCGCCAAACTGGCCGGTTTCGGCCGGTGAACCGGCCGGCGGCCCCTCACGACGCCGCCACCGCGTGTGACCCGGACGGCTGCCGTCCGCCGCCCCCGCTCCGTACAGTGGGTGCGTGCCAAGGATTCGAGCGGCCTCCGTGGCCGAGCACCGGTCGATGCAGCGAGCCGCCCTGCTGGACGCGGCACGCACCCTGCTGTCCGAAGGCGGAACGGAGGCCCTCACCTTCCCCGCCCTCGCCCGGCACACCGGACTCGCCCGCTCCTCCGTCTACGAGTACTTCCGCTCCCGCGCCGCCGTCGTCGAAGAACTGTGCGAGGTCGACTTCCCCGTCTGGGCGGCCGACGTCCAGGCCGCGATGGAACACGCCGACACCCCCGAGGACAAGATCGAGGCCTACGTACGCCGGCAGCTCGCACTCGCCGGTGACCGGCGCCACCGTGCCGTCGTCGCCATCTCCGCCGGCGAACTCGACGCCGGCGCCCGGGAGAAGATCCGCGCCGCCCACGGCGGACTCGTCACGATCGTCGTGCAGGCACTCTCCACCCTCGGGCACACCCAGCCCCGCATGGCGGCCATGCTGCTCCAGGGCATCGTCGACGCGGCCGTGCGCCGGCTCGAGTTCGGCGCGGCGGCCGAGGACCCCGAGACGATCACCGACGCCGCCGTCGCCCTCGCCCTGCGAGGCGTCCGGGGCTGACCCGGAGCACCTCCGGCCGCACCGGCCGCCCGGCCGGGAGCCGACCGTCGTCGTTCACGGAACGTCCGGCACCGGCAGCAGCCGGGACGGCCCCCGGCGCAGCAGCCAGGGCGGCAACAGGGAAAGAGGGTCCAGATAGCTCTCGCCCCGGCGCAGCCCCCAGTGCAGACAGCCGGAGGCGCAGTGCCGCGGACCCGGCTCCGCCAGGAACCCCACCACGTCACCCGGCGCCACCTCGTCACCCTTGCGCACGGACGCCCGCACGGACTCGTAGGTGGTGCGCAGCGGCGGGGCGCCGGTCCCCGTCAGCTCCACAGAGACGACCCCCAGCCCGCCGACCGGCCCCGCGAAGGAGACCCGCCCCGCCGCGACCGCCCGCACCGGGTCGCCCGGCGCCGCCGCCAGATCCACCCCCCGGTGCCCCGGCCCGTAGGCCGAGGCCGGAGGCTCCCAGCCACGCAACACGACTGGCCGCACCCCGACCGGCCACAGGCGGGCCAGGGCGGGGACGGGAGTGGTGGGGGTGGAGGGGGTGGCCGGGGCGGGAGTGGCGGGCGGTGGTGCGGAAACGGGGGATGGGGCCCCCTCCCCCCCACCCCCCACCCCACCCCTCCCCACACCCCCCGCCCGAGCCCCCGCCGGCACCGCCGCGGTCAGGGTGGCGAGCAGCAGTGCTGCCCACAGCGCCGTCCGGCGGACACCCGCTCGCCGTGACTTTCGCCGTCGCGTCCGGGCGCCGTCTGCCGCAGCTCTGGAGGCCGTTCCGTTCCCCGCCTCGTGCTTGGTTCGCATGGGGCAAGCCTGGTGGGCGGTGCGGAATCCTGCTGGGGCCTGTGGACAACTCACCGGTTGTGGACATCGGCGTCACCCGGCGCTCCGCGGGTCCCGTACACTTCAGGTGGCGACCCGGGCCACCGGGTCGACTTCGCACGCCCCGGCACGCGATCCGGCAACGGTCCGTGTCCGCGCCCCTCGGTCCTTCGTGGCAGGGCGCACCGCGGGCGTCAGGCGCGGGTGCTGTCCGGCATCCGCGGCACAACCGAGAGTTCGAGGAGAGCGGCCATGGCCGTCGTCACGATGCGGGAGCTGCTGGAGAGCGGCGTCCACTTCGGTCACCAGACCCGTCGTTGGAACCCGAAGATGAAGCGGTTCATCTTCACGGAGCGCAACGGCATCTACATCATCGACCTGCTCCAGTCGCTGTCGTACATCGACCGCGCCTACGAGTTCGTCAAGGAGACCGTCGCCCACGGCGGCACGGTCATGTTCGTCGGCACGAAGAAGCAGGCGCAGGAGGCCATCGCGGAGCAGGCCACCCGCGTCGGCATGCCCTACGTGAACCAGCGCTGGCTGGGCGGCATGCTCACCAACTTCTCGACCGTCTACAAGCGGCTGCAGCGCCTCAAGGAGCTGGAGCAGATCGACTTCGAGGACGTGGCCGCCTCCGGCCTCACCAAGAAGGAGCTCCTGGTCCTCTCCCGCGAGAAGGCGAAGCTGGAGAAGACCCTCGGCGGTATCCGCGAGATGCAGAAGGTGCCCAGCGCCGTCTGGATCGTGGACACCAAGAAGGAGCACATCGCGGTCGGTGAGGCCCGGAAGCTCAACATCCCGGTCGTCGCCATCCTGGACACCAACTGCGACCCCGACGAGGTCGACTACAAGATCCCGGGCAACGACGACGCGATCCGCTCCGTCACCCTGCTCACCCGCGTGATCGCGGACGCCGTGGCCGAGGGTCTCATCGCCCGGTCCGGTGCCGCCGAGAACAAGGGCGAGAAGGCCGCCGGCGAGCCGCTCGCCGAGTGGGAGCGCGACCTGCTCGAGGGTGGCGAGAAGAAGGCGGACTCCGAGGCCGCCGCCCCGGCCGCCGAGGCCGAGAAGCCCGCCGAGGCGCCGGCCGCCGAGGCGGAGAAGCCCGCCGAGGAGGCCCCCGCCGCCGAGGCTGCGGCCGCTGAGGCTCCGGCCGCCGAGGCCGAGCAGGCCTGACGCGGCGACCCGGGCGCCTCCGGCACCAGCCGGTGCGCGTCCGGTCGTCCAGGCGTTGACGGCGGGAGCGGTGACATGATCTCCGCTCCCGCCGTTCACCCGTAGGCCGGTGGCGCCCACGCGGCACGCCCCGGGGTGTGGACCGCGGACCCGCCGACCGTCGATCTTCCAGACTTCGAGAAAGATTCACAGACTGATGGCGAACTACACCGCCGCCGACGTCAAGAAGCTCCGTGAGCTCACCGGCGCCGGCATGATGGACTGCAAGAAGGCGCTCGACGAGGCCGAGGGCAACGTCGACAAGGCCGTCGAGGCCCTGCGCATCAAGGGCCAGAAGGGCGTCGCCAAGCGCGAGGGCCGCTCCGCCGAGAACGGCGCGGTGGTCTCGATCCTCGCCGACGACCAGACCTCCGGCGTCCTCGTCGAGCTGAAGTGCGAGACGGACTTCGTCGCCAAGGGCGAGAAGTTCCAGTCGGTCGCCAAGGCGATCGCCGAGCACGTCGCGAAGAGCTCCCCGGCGGACCTCGAGGCGCTGCTCGCCTCCGAGATCGAGGCCGGCAAGACCGTCCAGGCGTACGTGGACGAGGCCAACGCCACCCTGGGCGAGAAGATCGTCCTGGACCGTTTCGCCCAGTTCTCCGGCGGTTACGTGACGGCGTACATGCACCGCACGATGCCGGACCTGCCGCCGCAGATCGGTGTCCTGGTCGAGCTCGACAAGGAGAATGCCGAGGTCGCGAAGGGCGTCGCGCAGCACATCGCCGCGTTCGCGCCGAAGTACCTCTCGCGTGAGGACGTTCCGGCCGAGGTCGTCGAGGCCGAGCGCCGGATCGCCGAGGAGACCACGCGCGCCGAGGGCAAGCCCGAGGCGGCCCTGCCGAAGATCGTCGAGGGTCGTGTCAACGGCTTCTTCAAGGACGCCACGCTGCTCGGCCAGCCGTACGCGCTGGACAACAAGAAGTCGGTCCAGAAGGTCCTGGACGAGGCCGGTGTCACCCTGAAGCGCTTCACGCGCATCAAGGTCGGCATCTGAGTCCGTACCGCGACGGGGGCGCGAGCCCTATAGGGTCGAGAGCGGCCGTCCGTGCTCGTGCCGTGCGTGGTGTCGGCGCCCCCGGTGTCCCGAGAGGCTCGGGATGTCCGGCCGGTGCCGCCCCGCACGGGCGCGTCACGGGCGACAGCACATCTGACTGACGAGGAGGCCATTGCCGCGCATGGGAAGCGAACCCGCCCCCACCGGCAATGGCCTTCTTCGCATGTGTGACACGTAAAAGAGGCGAGATCTCCATGACCACCAAGGCCGAGAAGAGCGACGACGGCGGCAAAGTGCCCGGCCGGTATCTGCTGAAGCTGTCCGGGGAGGCGTTCTCCGGCGGCGGCGGGCTCGGCGTCGATCCGGACGTGGTGCACGCCATCGCCCGCGAGATCGCGGCCGTGGTGCGGGACGGCGCGCAGATCGCCGTCGTCATCGGGGGCGGCAACTTCTTCCGCGGGGCGGAGCTGCAGCAGCGCGGGATGGACCGGGCGCGCTCGGACTACATGGGCATGCTCGGCACGGTCATGAACTGCCTCGCTCTCCAGGACTTCCTGGAGAAGGAGGGCATCCAGTGCCGGGTGCAGACCGCCATCACCATGGGGCAGGTCGCCGAGCCGTACATTCCGCTGCGCGCGGTGCGGCACCTGGAGAAGGGCCGTGTGGTGATCTTCGGCGCCGGTATGGGCATGCCGTACTTCTCCACCGACACCACCGCCGCCCAGCGTGCCCTGGAGATCGACGCCGAGGCGCTGCTGATGGGCAAGAACGGCGTGGACGGGGTGTACGACTCCGACCCGAAGACCAACCCCGGGGCGGTCAAGTTCGACGCGCTCAGCTACGGCGAGGTCATCACCCGGGAGCTGCGGGTCGCCGACGCCACCGCGATCACGCTGTGCCGGGACAACAAGCTGCCCATCCTGGTCTTCGAGCTGCTGACGGAGGGCAACATCGCGCGTGCCGTCAAGGGTGAGAAGATCGGCACTCTCGTGGGCGAGCAGGACAGCCGGAGCTGACGAAGGGGTCCCGGGCCGGGGGATGGACAATGTCCCGCCGGTCGGGAACCGTGCAGGAACAGGTAGAAGACGCGACGCAGCCGGCCGCCGTCCCGACCAGGATCAGATGCCGGGCCCACTCAAGACACGCAGGAGCAAGTGGTGATCGAAGAGACCCTCCTCGAGGCCGAGGAGAAGATGGAGAAGGCCGTCGTGGTCGCCAAGGAGGACTTCGCCGCGATCCGCACCGGCCGTGCGCACCCGGCGATGTTCAACAAGATCGTGGCCGACTACTACGGCGCGCCGACGCCGATCAACCAGCTGGCCTCGTTCTCCGTGCCGGAGCCGCGCATGGCCGTGGTGACCCCGTTCGACAAGACCGCGCTGCGGAACATCGAGCAGGCGATCCGTGACTCCGACCTCGGCGTCAACCCGAGCAACGACGGCAACATCATCCGCGTGGTGTTCCCGGAGCTGACCGAGGAGCGCCGGCGGGAGTACATCAAGGTCGCCAAGACCAAGGGCGAGGACGCCAAGATCTCGATCCGTTCGGTGCGCCGCAAGGCCAAGGACGCCATCGACAAGCTGATCAAGGACGGCGAGATCGGCGAGGACGAGGGCCGCCGTGCGGAGAAGGAGCTCGACGACACCACCGCCAAGTACGTCGCCCAGGTGGACGAGCTGCTGAAGCACAAGGAAGCCGAGCTGCTCGAGGTCTGATGAACGACTCATCCTGGGGGGCGCCGCCGCAGGCCGGGTACGGGGGGCGGTCCGACCGGGGCCCCTTCCAGGGAGCCGGCCCGGCGGGTCCCGCCTACGACGCGCGGGACGCCCACGGTCCGTCGCAGACTCGGCCCATGCCCATAGTGCCCGACGTACCCGCACACGGCGGGGAGCAGGACGGCCGGGGGTCCGCCGCAGCGGGCGGCCCCCCGTTCCACCGCCCGGCCCCGCCGCAGACGCCCTACGGGACCCCGCCGCCCCCCGGTGCCCACCAGTACCCGGGGGCCCAGCCGCAGAAGCCGGAGCCCATGCCCGAGCCAGCCGCCGCGCAGCCGGCGCCCGCGCCCTCGTCCGGTCCGCCGCCGAAGAAGAGCGCGGGCCGTGACCTGGGCGCCGCCATAGGGGTCGGCGTCGGGCTGGGTGTGGTGATCGTCGCCTCGCTGTTCTTCGTCAAGGCCGCGTTCGTCGGCGTGATAGCAGTCGCCGTGGTGGTCGGGCTGTGGGAGCTGACCAGCAGGCTGCAGGAGCGCAAGGGCATCCGTGCCCCCCTGGTGCCGCTGGCGCTCGGCGGGGCGGCGATGGTCGTCGCCGGCTATCTGCGGGGCACGCAGGGCGCCTGGGTGGCGATGGCGCTGACCGCGCTGGCGGTGCTGGTGTGGCGGATGACGCAGCCGCCGGAGAACTATCTGAAGGACGTCACCGCGGGTGTGTTCGCCGCGTTCTACGTCCCCTTCCTCGCCACGTTCGTCGCCCTCATGCTGGCCGCGGACGACGGCCCCTGGCGGGTGCTGACGTTCCTGATACTGACGGTGGTCAGCGACACCGGGGCCTACGCCGTCGGCTGGCGCTTCGGCCGGCACAAGCTGGCCCCGCGCATCAGCCCCGGCAAGACCCGCGAGGGCCTGGTCGGAGCGGTGGGCTTCGCGATGGTGGCGGGCGCGCTGTGCATGCACTTCCTCGTCGACGACGGGAAGTGGTGGCAGGGTCTGCTGCTCGGTCTCGCGGTCGCGGCCACGGCCACGCTGGGCGACCTCGGCGAGTCGATGATCAAGCGCGACCTCGGCATCAAGGACATGGGCACGCTGCTCCCGGGGCACGGGGGCATCATGGACCGGCTCGACTCGCTGCTGCCGACGGCCCCGGTGGTGTGGTTGCTGCTGGTGGCCTTCGTCGGTTCGGGTTGACGGCGAGCAGGTACGCTGGAAGGGCCCGTGGCGTGAGCCGCGGGCCCTTCCGTTGTGTCGATCTGTCCCCGGCCCTCGTGAGGGCCGCCCCCCGAGGGTTCCCGCGCCGGCATCGTCGTGCCGTCCTCCCCGCGCAGACGGGGACCGGAAACCCTGTCGTCCTGAGGAGTCACCCGACCGTGGCACGTCCAGCCCCCGGCGAACTC
Source organism: Streptomyces griseoaurantiacus (assembly GCA_014656015.1). Taxonomy (GTDB): domain Bacteria; phylum Actinomycetota; class Actinomycetes; order Streptomycetales; family Streptomycetaceae; genus Streptomyces; species Streptomyces griseoaurantiacus. The sequence goes on from BNBP01000014.1 coordinate 78,813, forward strand.
ACCTTCGCCGCCCCGCGCGGAGCGAAGCGGCCGCCGCGGCATCTCGCCGACCTGTCGCCCGCCGAGCGCAAGGAGGCCGTCTCCGCGATCGGCGAGAAGCCCTTCCGCGCCAAGCAGCTCTCGCAGCACTACTTCGCGCGGTACGCGCACGACCCGCAGGAGTGGACGGACATCCCCGCCGCCTCGCGCGGCCGGCTGCGGGAGGCACTGCTGCCGGAACTGATGACGGTCGTCCGGCATCTGTCGACCGACGCGGACACCACCCGCAAGACGCTGTGGCGGCTGTGCGACGGGACGCTCGTCGAGTCGGTCCTCATGCGCTACCCGGACCGGGTGACCATGTGCATCAGCTCCCAGGCGGGCTGCGGCATGAACTGCCCGTTCTGCGCCACCGGGCAGGCGGGCCTGGACCGGAACCTGTCGACCGCCGAGATCGTGCACCAGATCGTCGACGGCATGCGGGCCCTGCGGGACGGCGAGATCCCCGGCGGCCCGGCCCGGCTGTCGAACATCGTCTTCATGGGCATGGGCGAGCCGCTCGCCAACTACAACCGGGTGGTCGCCGCGATCCGCCGGCTGACCGACCCCGAGCCGGACGGGCTGGGGCTCTCCCAGCGCGGCATCACCGTCTCCACGGTGGGTCTCGTCCCGGCCATCCACCGGTTCACCGACGAGGGCTTCAAGTGCCGGCTGGCGATCTCCCTGCACGCCCCCGACGACGAGCTGCGCGACACCCTCGTGCCCGTCAACACGCGGTGGAAGGTGCGCGAGGTCCTCGACGCCGGCTTCGAGTACGCGGCCCGGTCCGGGCGGCGGCTGTCCATCGAGTACGCCCTCATCCGTGACATCAACGACCAGGCGTGGCGCGGCGACCGGCTCGGCCGACTCCTCAAGGGCCGCCCGGTCCACGTCAACCTGATCCCGCTCAACCCGACGCCCGGCTCCAAGTGGACCGCCTCGCGCCCCGAGGACGAGAAGGCCTTCGTCGAGGCGATCGCCGCGCACGGGGTGCCGGTGACGGTCAGGGACACCCGGGGCCAGGAGATCGACGGCGCCTGCGGTCAGCTCGCAGCCACCGAACGGTAGGCTTACGGACAGACGGTAGTCTTTTCAGCCATACACATCTTCATATTCCGACAGGGGAGCGCCACAGCGCTGAGAGTGCGGCAACCGGGCCGCAGACCCTCTGAACCTCGCCCAGGTCATTCTGGGTAGGGAGATCGGTCGTCACTCGAGCTGTTGCGCCCTGTCCGGGCCGCCGCCCCCACGGGCGGGGGCCCGGACAGGGCCGCGTCTTCTCCTGGTCACCCCAGGAGGAATCCAGTGCACACCAAGAGCATGGTGGCCGTCGCCGCGGGCCTCGGCCTCCTCACGCTGTCCGCGTGCGGCTCCTCGTCCGGATCCGGCGACTCCGGATCCGGCAAGGACGCGAAGACCGTCACCCTCGTCAGCCACGACTCGTGGGCCGTCTCCAAGAGCGTGCTCAAGGACTTCGAGAAGAAGTCCGGCTACACGGTCAAGGTCCTCAAGGACGGCGACGCCGGGCAGGCCGTCAACAAGGCGATCCTCACCAAGGACAACCCGCAGGGCGACGTCCTCTTCGGCGTCGACAACACCCTGCTCTCCCGCGCCCTCGACAACGGCCTCTTCCAGCCCTACGAGGCCAAGGGGCTCGACGGGGTCGACGCCGCCTACCGCATCGACGACAGACACCGCGTCACCCCCGTCGACCACGGCGACATCTGCGTCAACTACGACAAGGCGTACTTCAGCGCGCACAAGCTGAGCCCGCCCTCCTCCTTCGCCGACCTCGCCGACCCCCGGTACAGGAACCTCCTCGTCACCGAGAACGCCGCCACCTCCTCGCCCGGCCTCGGCTTCCTCCTCGGCACCGCCGCCCAGTACGGCGACGGCTGGGAGAACTACTGGAAGAAGCTCAAGGCCAACGGCGTCAAGGTGGTCGACGGCTGGGAGCAGGCCTACAACGAGGAGTTCTCCGGCTCGGCCGGCGGAAAGAAGGCGAAGGGGGACCGCCCCCTCGTCGTCTCCTACGCCTCCTCCCCGCCCGCCGAGGTCGTCTACGCCGACCCGCAGCCCAAGACCGCGCCCACCGGCGTCGCCGAGAACACCTGCTTCCGGCAGATCGAGTTCGCCGGACTGCTCAGCGGCGCCCACAACACCAAGGGCGGCGAGGCGCTCCTGGACTTCCTGCTCACCAAGGAGTTCCAGCAGGACATGCCGCTCAACATGTTCGTCTACCCGGTGACCGACGACGCCAAGGTCCCCGCCGCGTTCACCGCGTACGGGCCCGCCGCCAAGAACCCGAGGACCATGGCCCCCGGCCGGATCGCCGAGCACCGCGACGAGTGGGTCAAGACGTGGACCTCGCTCGTACTGAAGTGACCGGAGCGAGCGGGGCGGCCGGGACGGCGAAGGCGCCCGGGGAGGGGGGAACGGCACCCGCCCGGGACCGCCGCCGGCGCAACGCGGCACGGCTCGGCCTGATGGCCCTGCCGGTCGCGTTCTTCGCGGTGTTCTTCGCCTACCCGGTCGCCGCCATCGTCGCCCGCGGCCTCCACGCGGACGGAAGCTGGCGGTTCGGCCGGATCGCGGACGTCCTCGGGGAGTCCGGCATCCGGCAGGTGCTGTGGTTCACCACCTGGCAGGCCCTCGCCTCCACCGCGCTCACCCTCGCGATCGCGCTCCCCGGCGCCTACGTCTTCGCACGCTTCGACTTCCCCGGCCGCAGCGTGCTGCGCGCGGTGGTCACCGTGCCGTTCGTGCTGCCGACCGTCGTCGTCGGCACCGCGTTCCTCGCCCTCCTCGGCCGCGGCGGACTCCTCGACGACCTGTGGGGGGTGCGCCTGGACACCACCGTGTGGGCGATCCTGCTCGCGCACGTCTTCTTCAACTACGCCGTCGTCGTCCGCACCGTGGGCGGCCTGTGGGGGCAGCTCGACCCCCGCCAGGAGGAGGCCGCCCGCATGCTCGGCGCCTCACGCCTGACCGCCTGGCGCACGGTCACCCTGCCCGCGCTCGGCCCCGCCGTGGCCGCCGCCGCCCTCATGGTCTTCCTGTTCACCTTCACCTCCTTCGGCATCGTGCAGATCCTCGGCGGCCCCACCTTCGCCACCCTGGAGGTCGAGATCTACCGGCAGACCTCCGAGATCTTCGACCTGTCCGCGGCGGCCGTCCTCACCCTCGTCCAGTTCGCCGCCGTCGGCGCGATCCTCGCCGTGCACGCCTGGACCGTGCGCCGCCGGGAGACCGCGCTGCGGCTCGTCGACGCCTCCCTGACCGCCCGCCGCCCGCGCGGCGCCGGACAGTGGGCCCTGCTCGCCGGCGTGCTCACCACCGTCGCCCTGTTGCTGGTGCTGCCGCTCGCCGTACTCGTGCAGCGCTCCCTGGACGCGCCCGGCTTCGCCTACTACAAGGCCCTCACCCGCGAGGACGGCGGCACCTTCCTCGTCCCGCCCCTCGACGCCGTCGGCATCTCCCTGCGCTACGCCCTCGCCGCCACCCTCGTCGCCCTGGTCATCGGCGGGCTCGCCGCCGCCGCGCTGGCCCGCCGCGACGCCGGACGCCTCGTCCGGGGCTTCGACGCGCTGCTGATGCTGCCGCTCGGCGTGTCCGCCGTCACCGTCGGCTTCGGCTTCCTCATCGCCCTCGACGAACCCCCGCTGGACCTGCGCTCCTCCTGGCTGCTCGTGCCGCTCGCCCAGGCCCTGGTCGGCGTGCCCTTCGTGGTGCGCACCATGCTGCCCGTGCTGCGCGCCGTCGACGACCGGCTCCGGCAGGCCGCCGCCGTGCTCGGCGCGGGCCCCTGGCGGGTGTGGCGGGAGGTCGACCTGCCCCTGGTGCGGCGCGCACTGCTGGTCGCCGCCGGATTCGCCTTCGCCGTCTCCCTCGGGGAGTTCGGGGCGACCGTGTTCATCGCCCGGCCCGACAACCCCACCCTGCCCGTCGCCGTCGCCCGGCTCCTCGGGCGGGCCGGCGAACTCAACTACGGGCAGGCGATGGCCCTGTCCACGATCCTGATGGTGGTGTGCGCCCTCGCCCTGCTCGTCCTGGAGCGGCTGCGCATCGACCGGAGCGGGGAGTTCTGATGCTGCTCAGCCTCACCGGCGCGCACGTCCGCTTCGGCGGACGGCCCGCCCTCGACGCCGTCGACCTGGACGTCGCCGAACACGAGACCGTGTGCGTCCTGGGCCCCAGCGGCAGCGGCAAGTCCACCCTGCTGCGCGCCGTCGCCGGACTCCAGCCGCTGGACGCCGGCCGCGTGCTCCTCGACGGACGTGACCAGGCCGCCGTGCCCGCGCACCGGCGCGAGGTCGGCCTCATGTTCCAGGACCACCAGCTCTTCCCGCAGCACGACGTCGGCGGCAACGTCGCCTTCGGCCCGCGCATGCACGGCGTGCCGAAGCATGAACGGGCCGCCCGCGTCGCGGAACTGCTCGACCTGGTCGGACTGCCCGGCGCCGAGCGGCGGGCAGTGGCCGCCCTGTCCGGCGGCGAGCAGCAGCGCGTCGCCCTCGCCCGCGCCCTGGCCGCCCGCCCCCGGCTGCTCATGCTCGACGAACCGCTCGGACAGCTCGACCGCTCGCTGCGCGAACGCCTCGTCGTCGAACTGCGCGAACTCTTCGCCCGGCTGGGCACCACCGTGCTCGCCGTCACCCACGACCAGGGCGAGGCCTTCGCGCTCGCCGACCGGGTCGTCGTCATGCGCGAGGGCCGCATCGCCCAGTCCGGCACCCCGCTGGAGGTCTGGCAGCGGCCCGCCGACGCCTTCGTCGCACGCTTCCTCGGCTTCGACAACGTCGTCCCCGCGACCGTCACCGGGCAGGCCGCCGACACGCCCTGGGGCAAGCTCCCGGTCCCGGAGGGCTCCCCGCAGGGCCCCGGCACGCTGCTCGTCCGGCCCGCCGGAGTACGGCTCGTCACCGGCGCCGAGGGACTGCCCTGCACCGTCACCGCCCGCACCTTCCGCGGCACCCACGTCTCCGTCCACCTCCGCCCCGAGGGGGCGCCCCGCCTGGAGGCCGCCTGCGCGCTGCGGGACGCCCCCGAGGTGGGCAGCGAGGTCGGCGTCGCCTTCGACGCCGCCGAGACCGTCCTGCTCGGCTGAACACCCCCTCCTGCGCGGGGCACGCCACGCGCACGACGACGGCCCGCCCCCGCGAGGGGACGGGCCGTCTGGTGCCTACGGGTGTCGCGAGGGCGTCAGCCGGACTTCGAGGCGCCGCGGCGGCGCATGCCGAAGAACACCGCGCCACCACCGACGAGGACCAGCGCGGCGGCGATGCCGGCGATCATCGGGGTGTTCGAACTGGCGCCGGTCTCGGCCAGGTTGGACTCGCCGACGGCCGCGGGCGAGGGACCGTTGTCGCTGTCCGAGGCGGCCGGGGCGGCCTCGGACTCCGTGGCGGTGTCCGAGGGCGTGCTCTCGGGGGTGGACTCCTCGCCCGAGGGCTTGTCCGCCGTCTGTGAGGGCTTCGGCGAGGCGGGCTTCGAGGGCGTGGTGCTGTCGCCGGAGGAGCAGGCCGTCTCCGGGGCCGTCACATTGCCCTTGACGTCGTCGTCGACGGCGTTGTTGTTCGCCTTGACGTGGACCCGGTAGACGGCGCCCGGCTTCCAGTCCTCCTCGAAGGTGACGGTGACACCCTCGCGGGAACCCCGGACGTCGGTCTTCTCGCCGACCTTCTTCTCGTCGGCGCCGTTGTTCTCCAGGAACACGGAGATGGTCACCGGGGTGCGGGAGGCGTCGACGTTGGTGACGGCGATGACGCCCTTGTCGCCGTCGCACTTGGCCACGGCGGAGAACTCGTTGATGTTGCAGGCCGACGCGGTGCCGGCGACGCCGAGCGCGAGGGCCGCCGAGGCGGACGCGACGCCGAGGACGCGGGCGGCGCGCGCGGTGGTGCGCCGGGATATGAACGAGGCGGATGAGGTGGACGACTTGGACAAGGTGGCCACTGTGCCCTTCACGGGATGCGCAACTGCGGGGGGTGAACGGAGACTTGAGGGCGCCACAGGAGCGGTCGCCACAGAATCCCCGAGTGGCTCACAGGTCTATAAGCGTCACGTAAGAGCTGTCAACGCATATGCCTCGTCAACTCCCGGACTTTACCCGCTTATTAACCGCTCGGACGTTTGAGTGTCACCCCGTGGGACGGCGCCCGCCCAGGCGGGGACGGGCGCGAGCACCTCACTGCCCCTCAACTCTGCCCGCACCGGCCGGGTTCAGCCCTCGACGGCCGCCGGGTCCATCCACACGACCTCCCAGGAGTGGCCGTCCGGGTCGTCGAAGGGAACGGCCGTACATGAAACCGTGGTCCTGGGTGTCGTCGTTGTCGGTGCCCCCGGCGGCGAGCGCCCGCTCGACCAGCTCGTCCACCTTCTCCCGGCTCTCCGCGCTCAGACACAGCAGGACCTCGCTGGTGCGGGCGGAGTCCGCGATCTCCTTCTTGGTGAAGTCGGCGTAGCGCTTCCTGCTGAGCATCATCGCGATGATCGTGTCGCTGATCACCACGCAGGCGCAGTCCTCGTTGCTGAACTGCGGGTTGATCGAGTAGCCGAGCTCGGTGAAGAACTTCCTCGAGGTATCGACGTTCTCGACGGGCAGGTTCACGAAGATCATCTGCTGGTACACGGCGGGGCTCCCGGTGGGGTTGCGGTGCTGCGTCTTCCTTACGGAGGGACAGACCCGGAGCGCTCACCGAACTCATCGGCACGCCGGGAAGGAATTTCCCGCGGCCACCGGGCCCCGCCGCTCAGCGAAGGAGCGGCAGGGCGGCCAGCTCGGCGACCAGCCAGGTCAGCGGGGCGAGGACGAGGACCAGAGCGCCGGCGCGCAGCAGCGCGGCGGACCGCAGCAGAGTGGCCGGGGCACCGATCCGCAGCAGGGCGGCGGTGGTGTCGGCCCGGTCGCCGCGGGCCTCGACGGCCGCCGTCAGCAGCGTCGCGAGGGCGCAGCCGGCCACCACGAGCGCGCCGAGGACGCTCAGCGGCCCGAACGCGGGGGGCGCGTCGTGCGCCTCGGCGTACACCCGGGCGATGGCGTACGCGCCGGAGGCGACCGCGCACACCACGCCGAGGGGACGGCCGATGCGCCCCGCCTCCTCCTGGAGGCCCCGGCCGGACAGCAGCCGCAGGACGCCCGGGCGGGCCGCCTGCAGCAGGCGCCCGCACAGGTGGGTGAGCGCGGGCCCGGCCAGGGCGAGGCCGAGGGCGGTGAGCGCCCAGCCGGCCAGCACACCGGCGGTGCCGGCCACGAGGTCGCCGGGGAGGTCGAGGCGCGCGCCGCGCGGGTCGCGGGCGGCGTAGGTCTCGGTGGTCAGGCCGGCGGCGACGACGGCGATGCCCCACGGCAGCCCGGACGGGGCGGGTACGGCGTGGGTCCCGGTGTCCGCCGGGAGGGCGCCCTGCCGTCCGGTCGCCGCGCGGGGTTTCCCCACCCGGCGGTTCCCGGCCGCCGTGCCCGCGCCCGGCGTGCCCGGCTCCGCACCGGGCTCGGCGCCCGGCCCGCCGGCCGGCCCCGCGCCCGGGCCCGTCGGTGCGTCGCGGCGGGCGTCCTCGCGGGGACGCAGGCTCAGGGCGCCGGCCACCGAGGCCGCGAGGGGGACCACCGCCAGCAGGGTCACCGTCGCCGGGAGCGGCAGCGGCAGGCCCGCCGCGAGCGCGTCGGCGAGGGAGTTGCGGGGCGGGGTGCCTGGCAGGTCGCCGCGCAGGTGCAGGAAGAGGAGGAGCGCGGCGGCGGAGCCGAGCGCGCAGGACAGGGCGGTGGTGAGGACGGAGAACACCATCAGGCGGCCGGGGCCCAGACCGACCGCCGACAGCCCGGGGCGCGGCCGCGTGGCCGGGTCGGCGCGGGCGACGGCGACGGCGAGGTGCACGGTGGCCGCGAGCGGGACCGCGCACCACGCGAGCCGCAGCGCGGCCCCGGGGGAGGCCCCCGGGTGTGCGAGGGCGTACCCGAAGGCGCACAGCAGCAGGAAGCCGGTGCCCGCCGAGGCGGCGGCGACCAGCAGTCTGCGGACCTGGACCAGTACGTGTGCCCGGCGGGCTAGACGGAGAGCGAGCACGCGGCCCGGCCTTCCGACTCCGCGGCGGGCGGCAGATGGACGGTCTGCACGCAGCGGCCGTCCAGGAGCGCCACCGAGCGGTCGGCGAGCGTCGCCGTCTCGGGTTCGGTCGTGGCCAGGACGACCGTGATGCCGTGCGAGCGGGCCGCCGTGGTGAGGGTGCGCAGCACGTGGGCGCGGTCGGCCCGGTGCAGCGAGGCGGTCGGCTCGTCGGCGAAGAGCACGGTGGGCGCCGCGGCCAGGGCGCGGGCGATGGCCACCCGCTGCCGCGCGGCGGCCGGCAGGCCGCGCGGGCGTTTGCGCGCGCAGTCCCCGATGTCGAGCCGTTCGAGCCATTCGCGGGCGGTGGTCCGGGCGGCACGGCGCCCGGTGCCGCGCAGCATCAGCGGCAGGGCGGCGTTCTCCCAGACGGTGAGCTCGGGGACCAGGTGGGGCACCGGGTCGATCCAGCCGAACCGCTCCCGGCGCAGCCGTTCGCGCCGCATCGGGCGCATGGTGTGCATCGGCTTGCTGTTGAACCAGATCTCGCCGCTCTGCGCCGGCAGCAGTCCGGACAGACAGCTCAGCAGGGTCGTCTTGCCGCTGCCGCGCGGGCCGGTGACGGCCAGGATCTCGCCGTCGCGCACGCCGAGCGAGACACCGGTCAGGGCCGGCGAGCCGTTGTGCTGGAAGTGCAGGGCGCGTGCCCAGAGCACGTCGTTGTCCGGCGGTGCCACCATCGCGTACACCTCGCTTCAGATCCGCTGTCCCGGCCGGGTCTTCGGGCAGGTCCCGCTGCCGCGTCCCCCGTCCGGGCCCCTCCTGGGGGTCCCTCTTCCGGGGGAACGAAGACAGGGCCGATCGGTCACTGGCACGCTAGGCGGCCCCGAGGCGGGAGGCCGGACGGCACACGGCCCCGGGTCACCGTTTCCCACTCGAACGGGTGACCCGAGGCCGTTGTTGATCATTCAGGACGACGATATGCCCGGCGTGTGGAGCGTCCTGTGCGCGAGGCTCACAGCTTCGTCCACGCCTCCGTCAGCACGCCCCGCAGTATCTGTTCGATCTCGTCGAACGTGGACTGGTCGGAGATCAGCGGCGGGGCGAGCTGGACGACGGGGTCGCCGCGGTCGTCGGCCCGGCAGTACAGGCCGTTGTCGTACAGGGCCTTGGAGAGGAAGCCGTAGAGGACCCGCTCGGTCTCCTCCGCGTCGAAGCTCTCCTTGGTCGCCTTGTCCTTCACCAGCTCGATGCCGTAGAAGAAGCCGTTGCCGCGGACGTCGCCGACGATCGGCAGGTCGTGCAGCTTCTCCAGGGTGGCGCGGAAGGCGCCCTCGTTGTCCAGCACGTGCTGGTTGAGGCCCTCGCGCTCGAACAGGTCGAGGTTGGCGAGGCCGACGGCCGCGGAGACCGGGTGGCCGCCGAAGGTGTAGCCGTGCAGGAAGGTGTTGTCGCCCTTGTAGAACGGCTCGGCCAGGCGGTCGGAGATGACACAGGCGCCGATGGGGGAGTAGCCCGAGGTCATCCCCTTGGCGCAGGTGATCATGTCGGGGACGTAGCCGAACTTGTCGCAGGCGAACATCGTGCCGAGCCGGCCGAAGGCGCAGATGACCTCGTCGGAGACGAGCAGCACGTCGTAGGTGTCGCAGATCTCGCGGACCCGCTGGAAGTAGCCGGGCGGCGGCGGGAAGCAGCCGCCGGCGTTCTGCACCGGCTCCAGGAAGACGGCGGCGACGGTGTCCGGGCCCTCGAAGAGGATCTGCTGCTCGATCTGGTCGGCGGCCCAGCGGCCGAAGGCCTCGGGGTCGTCGCCGAAGAGCGGGGCGCGGTAGATGTTGGTGTTGGGCACCTTGTGCGCGCCCGGCACGAGCGGCTCGAAGGGCGCCTTCAGGGCGGGCAGGCCGGTGATGGACAGGGCGCCCTGGGGGGTGCCGTGGTAGGCCACGGCGCGGGATATCACCTTGTGCTTGGTGGGCTTGCCGGTCAGCTTGAAGTACTGCTTGGCCAGCTTCCAGGCGGTCTCCACCGCCTCGCCGCCGCCGGTGGTGAAGAAGACCTTGTTCAGATCGCCCGGCGCGTACCCGGCGAGCCGCTCGGCGAGTTCGACGGCCTTGGGGTGGGCGTAGGACCACACCGGGAAGAACGCCAGCTCCTGCGCCTGCTTGAACGCGGTCTCGGCGAGCTCCGTGCGGCCGTGGCCCGCCTGGACGACGAACAGGCCCGCGAGGCCGTCCAGGTAGCGCCTGCCCTTGTCGTCGTAGATGTAGGTGCCCTCGCCGCGCACGATCGTCGGCACGGGGGCGTTCTCGTACGAGGACATGCGGGTGAAGTGCATCCACAGGTGGTCGTACGCGGCCTTGCTGAGGTCCTTGGCGCTGTCGGTGCTCACGGCTATCGGGTTCCCCACATGTAGGTCTGCTTCTTGAGCTTGAGGTAGACGAAACTCTCGGTGGAGCGCACGCCGGGGACGGCCCGGATGCGTTTGTTGATGACCTCCAGGAGGTGGTCGTCGTCCTCGCAGACGATCTCCACCATCAGGTCGAAGGACCCGGCGGTCATCACGACGTACTCGCACTCGTCCATGGCCGCCAGCGCGTCCGCGACGGCGGCCACGTCCCCCTCCACGTTGACGCCGACCATCGCCTGCCGCCGGAAGCCCACCGTGAGCGGGTCCGTCACGGCGACGATCTGCATAACGCCCTGGTCGAGGAGTTTCTGCACGCGCTGGCGCACGGCCGCCTCGGAGAGGCCCACCGCCTTGCCGATCGCGGCGTACGGCCGTCGGCCGTCCTCCTGGAGCTGTTCGACGATGGCGAGGGAGACGGCGTCCAGGTGGGGGACGCCGTTGCCGTTCCGGTGCTCCCGGGAGGAGTCCCTGTGCTCTGCGCTTCGACTGGCCACGGGGTCACTGTGCACGAGGTATCGACAGTTCCGCAAGGCATTCTCGATGAAATTCGTTGTCTGAGGTGAGTGAAGATGCGGATTTCGCAGCGCGCGGGGGAGTGGGGGTATTGAAAACGCGAAGGCACCGACTAGGGTGGATGTCTCAGCAAATGGACACGTGGCGAAGCCGGACACGTGACGTTTGCCGCCCGCAACCGAAACCCCCGGGAGGACCGGCAGTGAGCACCGAGCTGCGTCGTCTGCGCAATCACATCGACGGCGAATTCCGCGACGCCGCCGACGGACGGACCACCGAGGTGGTCAACCCCGTGACCGGTGCGGCGTACGCGACGGCACCGCTGTCCGGGCAGGCGGACGTCGACGCCGCCATGGCCGCCGCCGCCGCGGCCTTCCCCGCCTGGCGCGACACCACCCCCGCCGAGCGCCAGAAGGCATTGCTGAAGATCGCCGACGCCTTCGAGGAGCGCGCCGAGGAACTCATCGCCGCCGAGGTGGAGAACACGGGCAAGCCGGTCGGGCTGACCCGCACCGAGGAGATCCCGCCGATGATCGACCAGATCCGCTTCTTCGCGGGCGCGGCGCGGATGCTGGAGGGCCGCTCGGCGGGCGAGTACATGGAGGGACTGACCTCCTTCGTACGCCGCGAGCCGATCGGCGTCTGCGCCCAGGTGGCGCCCTGGAACTACCCGATGATGATGGCCGTCTGGAAGTTCGCCCCCGCGCTCGCGGCCGGCAACACGGTCGTGCTCAAGCCCTCCGACACCACCCCCGCCTCCACGGTCCTGATCGCCGACATCATCGGCTCGATCCTGCCCAAGGGCGTCTTCAACGTGATCTGCGGCGACCGCGACACCGGCCGGCTGATGGTCGAGCACCCGACCCCGGCGATGGCCTCCATCACCGGCTCCGTGCGGGCCGGCATGTCGGTCGCCGAGTCCGCCTCCCGGGACCTCAAGCGGGTCCACCTCGAACTCGGCGGCAAGGCACCCGTCGTCGTCTTCGAGGACACCGACATCGCCAAGGCCGTCGAGGACATCTCGGTCGCCGGGTACTTCAACGCCGGACAGGACTGCACGGCCGCCACGCGCGTCCTCGTCCACGAGGACATCCACGACGAGTTCGTCGCCGCGCTCGCCAAGGCCGCCGCCGAGACGAAGACCGGGCAGCCCGACGACGAGGACGTGCTGTACGGGCCGCTGAACAACCCCAGCCAGCTCGAGCAGGTCGCCGGATTCATCGAGCGGCTCCCCGCGCACGCCAAGGTCGAGGCCGGCGGCCACCGGGTGGGCGAGACGGGGTACTTCTACGCCCCCACCGTCGTCTCCGGCCTGAAGCAGGACGACGAGATCATCCAGCAGGAGGTCTTCGGCCCGGTCATCACCGTGCAGTCCTTCCGGGACGAGGACCAGGCCGTGGAGTGGGCCAACGGCGTCGACTACGCGCTGGCCTCGTCCGTGTGGACGAAGGACCACGGCCGGGCGATGCGGATGTCGCGGAAGCTGGACTTCGGGTGCGTGTGGATCAACACCCACATCCCGCTGGTCGCGGAGATGCCGCACGGCGGCTTCAAGAAGTCCGGCTACGGCAAGGACCTGTCGGGCTACGGATTCGAGGACTACACGCGGATCAAGCACGTGATGACGTCGCTCGACGTGTGACACCGGCCGCTCGACGTGTGACACCCGCCGTGAGCGGGGGCGTGCGGGCCCCCGCTCACGTCTGCGTCCGCCCGCGCCCTCAGAGGCGTTCCCGCAGCGCGTGCAGGGCGTCGACGCGGTTGGTGGTGAGCGAGTCGGCGCCCGCGGCCAGCAGACGGCGCATGGTCCGCGGAGTGTCGGGGGTCCACGCCGAGAGCAGCCGCCCGCCGCGGTGCACATGGGCCGCCAGCTCACGGGTGACCAGGCCGAACCGGTAGTTCAGCCAGCGCGGCCGCACCGCCTCGAGGAGCACCGGGCGCGGCGGGGCCAGGGAGGTCCAGGTCAGCGCGATCTCGGCGGCCGGATCGGCGGAGCGCACCGCGAGCATCGCCGGGGCGCCGGCGCAGTAGTACGCGCGCTCCCGCGCCCCGCACTCCCCCACGACGTCCAGCACCCGCCGCACCGACCGGGCCCCGGGCGCGCCCGGCAGGTCGATCAGCACGCGGCTGCCGTCCGTCGCCGCCAGCGCCTCGGCGAGCGTCGGCACCCCGCCGTCCGTCAGGTCGCGCACCTCCGCCGCGGACAGTGAGGCCAGCGGCCGGTCGTGCCCCCACAGCCGCTTCAGTGTGCCGTCGTGCAGAAGGACGGGGACCCCGTCCCGGGTGAGCCGCACGTCGAACTCCACCGCGTCCGCGCCCCGCCGGAGCGCGGACCGCAGCGAGTCGAGCGTGTTCTCACGGAAGCGGTAGGGATCGCCCCGGTGGGCGACGGCGGTGAAGGTCTGCATGCGGGCCATTGTGACCGGCCGCCGCCAGGCGTTCCCCGCCGCCCGCCGCACGGCAGGCCGCCGCCCGGCGGGCCGTCGCGTGCCCGGCCTCAGACCGCGGCGTCCCACGCGCCGAGGTATGCGTCGATCTCCGTCGCGATGCGCGCCTTGCCCGCCGGGTCCAGGAAGGACGCCTCCACCGCGTTCTTCGCGAGCGCCGCCACGCCCCGCTCGTCCAGGTCCAGCAGACGGGCGGCCACCGCGTACTCCGTGTTGAGGTCGGTGCCGAACATCGGCGGGTCGTCCGAGTTGACGGTGACCAGCACACCGGCGTCCACGAAGGCCCGGAGCGGATGCTCCTCCAGCGTGGCCACCGCGCGGGTCGCGATGTTCGAGGTCGGGCAGACCTCCAGCGGAATCCGGTGCTCGGCCAGGTGCGCCAGCAGCTTCGGGTCGCGGGCCGAACTCGTGCCGTGCCCGATGCGCTCGGCGCGCAGCTCGCGCAGCGCGTCCCACACCGTCTCCGGGCCGGTCGTCTCGCCGGCGTGCGGCACGGAGCGCAGACCGGCCGCGATCGCCCGGTCGAAGTAGGGCTTGAACTGCGGGCGCGGTACGCCGATCTCCGGCCCGCCGAGGCCGAAGGAGACGAGCCCCTCCGGGCGGATCCGGTCGTCGGTCGCCAGCCGGGCCGTCTCCTCCGCCGACTCCAGCCCCGCCTCACCGGGAATGTCGAAGCACCAGCGCAGCACCGTGCCGAACTCCGCCTCCGCGGACTTGCGGGCGTCCTCGATCGCGTCCATGAACGCCCGCTCGTCGATCCCCCGGCGCACGGTCGAGGAGAACGGGGTGAGGGTCAGCTCGGCGTAGCGGACCTGCTGACGGGCCAGGTCGCGGGCCACCTCGTAGGTCAGCAGCCGCACGTCCTCCGGGGTGCGGATCAGGTCGACGACGGACAGGTACACCTGGATGAAGTGGGCGAAGTCCGTGAACGTGAAGTAGTCGGCCAGGGCCTCGGGATCGCTGGGCACCTTCGAATCGGGGTGACGGGCGGCCAGCTCCGAGACGATACGGGGGGAGGCGGACCCGACGTGGTGCACGTGCAGTTCCGCCTTGGGGAGGCCGGCGATGAAGGCACGCAGATCGCGAGCGCCGGACATACTGCGAAGGTCGGTGGACAAGGTCCCTCCCCGGGGAACGGCGCACCGCCTGCGCCGCTCGCGGAGCGAAGGCCGCGGTGGGGCACGGGGGTGCGGGTGATCGGCTGATCGATGACTCGACGGTCATCGTAGGCGGCGGGCGGGGGAGAGGCGGGAGCGCCCCCCGGCGGCCACGAGGGACGGTTGCCCTGGCCGTAGCATGACGGAACGTTCAACAGAGGGGACCCAGCATGTCCGACGACGCGCGGGCGTCGCACACGCCCGAGGACGCCGCCGCCCCGGACCCGTGGGCGCCGCCGGACTCCGCCGGGTCCCCCGCGCCCGGAGCGGCGCCGCGGCTGAGCAAGGCCGGCGAGGCACCCGGCGCGCACGCCTGGGCGCCCCCTGCGGGAACCGCGCCGGGGAGCGTGGACGCCCCGGGCGCCCTGATACCCGGCTCCAGCGTGCCGCCGGCTCCGCAGGACACCGTGATCGGGCTGCCGCCGGACACGGCCGCTCCGACGCTGCCCGGAGGCACGGCCCCGGCCGGCTCGGTGCACGACCAGGCCACGGTGGCGGGCATGCCGCCGGTCCCCGCGCCGCACCCCTCCGCCACGCCCTCGGTGCCGCCGCCGGCCCCCGCGCCGATGCCGATGCCCGGGCCGATGCCCGGGCCGGCGGTGCCGTCGGCGGCCGGATACACGGCGCCGCCGTACGCCGGTGCGGGCGGCGGAGCCGGTTACGGCGGGTACGTTCCGCCGCCACCGGTGGGGCCCGAGGGCCCCGGCCAGGTCCCGTACGGATACCCGCAGTACCCGGGCGCGGCCGGCGGCTACGGCGGCCCCGGCTACGGACCGCAGGCAGGTCCCGGCGCCTACCCGTGGGGCGGGATGCCGCTGGCCCCCCAGAACGGGGTGAGCACCGCGTCCCTGGTGCTCGGCATCATCACCGTGGTCATCTTCTGCCTGTGGCCCGTCTCGATCCTCCTCGGCGTGCTCGCCGTGATCCTCGGGATCGTGGGGCGCCGCCGGGCGGGCCGGGGCGAGTCCACGAACCCCGGACAGGCACTGGCGGGGATCATCTGCGGCGCGGTGGGCGCGCTGCTGAGCGTGGCCCTGATGCTGTACATCTTCCTCGCGCCGGACAACACGGACGAGGACCCCTGGCCCCCCGACGAGGGCTACAACACCACCCTGACCCTCCCCGCCGCACGCTGACCACGGGCCTCTCAGGGGCGTGGGGAACTGCGCAACACCCCGGCGGGCCCGCACCGCACCCACCCACATACGGTGCTCACCCACTCCCGGAGCGCACCGCCCTCGTCACTCCCGCAGCCGCTCCCTCGCCACCATCAGGGCGAAGCCCAACTCGTTGTCGCCCCGCCACCGCTCCGGATCCCCCGCCGCCTCGTCGTCCGCCGCGAGGCCGATGCCCCAGACGCGGTCCAGCGGGCTCGCCTCCACCAGCACACGCTCCCCGGTGCCGAGGAGGAACTCCCGCAGCTCCTCGTCCGCCCCGAACTTGTGCACGCTGCCCTCGACCACGATCCGGAACCGCTCGCGCCGCCACACGGCCTCGTCGAAGCCCCGCACCTGCCGGCCGGCCTTCTTCGCCTGCGCGGGGTGAGGTGCCGCGAGGGCCAGCCGCTCCGCGTCGGCGTCGCCGAACAGGCGGGCCTTCCCGGCCATCATCCAGTGCTCCGCCGTCGCGTACTCGACGCCGTCCACGATGAACGGAGAGGGCCACCACTGGCTCAGACAGCTCGCGCCAAGGCGCCCGCCGGGCCGCTCCTGGTGGCCCCAGAAGTACAGGTACTTCACCCGCGCCCCCGCGCGGACCGCCGTCAGCAGGGCGTCCCGGGAGGCGATCGTCCTCGTCATGCGGGCGAGTCTGGCACGGCCCGGGGAATATCGGAACGGAGTTTGTCGGTGCCGGGACGATCTTGTTTCCGGTTCGGTGCGGTCCCTGTTCTGCCTGGTCAGCGGGTTCCGCTGTCCGCATGAGCCACCGCGTCGGTCTGCTGCGTGCCCGCCTGGGTGAGGAAGACCCACGTCCCGTAGACGCCCCACGTGAGGCCCAGCAGCGCACTCGCGGCGTAGAAGCCCAGTCCCTTGGTGGAGCCGGCGATGGCGAACAGTCCGGCGGCGGCGATACCTGCCGCGAACACGACGAGCGCGACGACGAGGGCGGGCCGCGCGTGCTGGGACGTGCCCCGGCGGGCCGCGTGGTCGAGCACCGAGAGCAGACCCGCGCTCGCTGCCGCGGCGATCAGCAGTTCGACGCCGAGCGCCCAGGTCGGCTGCGGCAGGGTGACCAGCGATGCGGTGACCGTGGTCGTCAGGAACAGGGAGACGGTCTGCGCGGCCCGGTTGCGGTATTCCTGGGAGGTGGCGACGACGTCGAAGCGGAAGGCGACGACGATGAAGGTGAGGCCGGTGAGGCCGGCGGCGCTTCCGCCGACGGTCGCGGCGAACGTGGTCCACATGGCGGTTGCTCCTGTGCGATCTGTGCTGGGTCGGTAGGCCCTGGTGCGATGAAGTGCGGTGGGCGGCGGCCTTCGCGCCGCCGCCCCACCTCGCGGAACTACCTCGTTTCGACCATGGCCATCGGGTCCTCACCGTTCTCCAGGGCGTTCACCGCGTTCTTCCAGGACGAGTCGCCCGAGTAGAGCTGACTGCGCAGGTAGGCCCACACGAGAGCCCGCAGAGTCGCCACGCGCTCGGGGTTCTCGTCGTCCGTCTCCGCCGCGTCGTATCCGGAGATGCCACCGAAGATGTGACCGGCGCCGTACATGGTCACCATGGTCTTGTTGCCGCCGGGGCTGGCCGAGTAGGCGTCGGCGCGGTAGCTGAGCCGATTGGAGAAGTTGGGGTTGAGGTCCTGATCGCCCACGATGATCAGCCCGGTGCCCGTCATCTGCTCGAAGTCGGTGTAGTACAGCACCGGGTAGTTCGTCTTGGCCCACTCGGCGAAGTGCTCGTCGTTGCCGATGCCCGGAGCTCCGATGAGCACTCCCGCCTTGACACGGGAGTCGGACAGGTCCTTCGGCCGGTCGTCGTCCGGGTCCAGCATCCGGGCTCCGAGGAGGAGGGAGACGGTGTTGCCGCCCAGGGAGTGCCCCACGGCGCCGACACGGTCCCTGTCGATCCGCCGTTCGGCGAGACCGGGGACGGCGGCCTCGATCTCGTCGAGACGGTCGAGGATGGTGTGCATGTCGGTGGCGCGGTCACGCCAGAACAGGGGCGCGTCCTTGAGGTCGGCATCGCGCAGACCGAGGGCCGTCGAGTCCAGGTGGGTCGGCTGGACGACGGCGAACCCGTGGGCGGCGAAGAAGTTGGCCAGCGGCCCGTAACCGTTGTAGGAGGACAGGAAGTTCGCCAGACCGTGCCCGTGGGACAGGAGGATGAGCGGCAGGTCGGTGCCGTTCGCGGGGATCGACACCTTGACCTCCAGCGGCACGGGCCGGCCGGGGACGTCGAGGGTGACCGGGTGGTAGGTGAGGACGGGTTGCGACGCGTTGACCGGGATGTTGGCGGCGTCGCTGTACGGCTTGCTCATGGGAGCCCCTTAGCTGTCGGTGTCGACATGGCGCTTGTCGTGACTGGCGGTAGGCATGGGATCGGCGGCCGTGGCCGCGAAGCCGAGTGGTCAGGGCCGGTGGCCGGGTCGGTGGGGACGGGGATCTCCGCAGTGGTGCACGGGTCCCGTCAGGTGTTCGTCCCGCGGTCCGACGGCAGGGGAAGGGCGAGTGGCCCGACCCTCGCCTGTCATGCCTTCCTGGCCCGACGGATGCGCTTGTCCTGCCCGAAACTGTAAGATCAATCGAACAACCGAACTAGGGCGAAAATGACATGGTCGAATCCGCGATCGATGGGCGCCGAAGAGCACGGTTCGGAGTCGAGAGCCTGGTCGTGCGCGCTGCCGACGGTGACTTCCCGACCGCTGTGAACAGCGGGTACACCGTCAAGATCACGCACGGCGGCTCCGCACCCCCTTTTCAGTACCTCGGGCGAACCCAGGGGCCCCCTGTTCCCGGCGCGGTGACGGTGATCGAGCCCCATGAGGTCGTGAGCTGCCTCGAACAGGACAAGGCCGCCGCCGACGGCCAGGCCGTCGTGCAACTGATGTTCCTCGACGCCGACCTCATGCCGGTCGGCACGGACCGGCCACGCTTCCACCAGGTGACCTATCCGGATCGCGGCCTCTTCGACGGCATCGCCACGCTGCACAGGGATCTGGCGCAGGGCGAGGACGAGCTGGATGTCGAGTCCTCGCTGATCCGCCTGGTGGACGTCCTGCTCACCAGGCACGCGGATGCTCCCGGCGCGGCGAGTCCGACACTTCGTCCTCGCGCGCTTCGTCACGTACGGGAGATGCTCCACAGCCACCTGAACACCAACATCACGCTCGACGACCTCGCGGCCGTCGCCGGTTGCAGCAAACGCCATCTGATCAGGAGTTTCCGGCAGGCCTACGGGGTTCCCCCGCACCAGTACCGGACCCTGCTGCGCCTGGCCGGCGCCAAGTCCATGCTGATCGCGGGACTGTCCGTGGCGGAGACCGCCGCCGAGCTCGGCTACTGCGACCAGAGCCAGCTCAACCGGCACTTCAGGCGACGGTTCGGCATGAGCGCGGGCGGCTACGCCAGGGCCGTGCGGTAGACCTGCGACACCCTGGCTCGACAGCCGGCTCGCCCGCCTCCGTGGGAACGCGCCGGCCGGCTCGGGCCGCCTCTGACGTTCGCTCCCGCCATGACGGTGGGGAACGACCACGGCACCTCCAGGGTCGGTAGCCCGGCGACAGATTTCGTCGCTTAACCAAAAGGCAACAACGGAATCACTTGTTGACGACCGCTTGCTCTGCCAGGATCGGCACCCACATCGAGATTCGGCCACGTCGTTCCGTCGCGGGGACTCGGAGGAGAGCGGTATGCGGCATCCCGACCTGCACCCCGAAGCACACCCCGCCGGTCCGCGCGCCCACGCCCTCCGCGCGGTGCGGGAACGTTTCCCTGACGGCGCCCAGTACCTCGCCGGCGCCCCCGCGCACGGCACCTCCGGCCGCGAGCACGCGGTGGTCGACCCCGCGACCGGCGAGGAGGTCCACCGCTTCGCGCTCGCCGGCCCCGCCGACGTGGACCGCGCCGTGGCCGCCGCCCGCGCCGCCCTCCCGGGGTGGGCCGGCGCGACCCCGGGCGCGCGCTCCGAGGCCCTGCACCGCTTCGCCGCCGTGCTCGCCGAGCGCGCCGAGGAGCTGGCCCTGGTCGAGTCGCTGCAGTGCGGCAAGCCCCTCAAACTGACCCGCGAGTTCGACGTCCCCGGCACCGTCGACAACGCCGCCTTCTTCGCGGGCGCCGCCCGCCACCCGCAGGGCCTGGCCGCGGGGGAGTACTCCGGCGACCACACCTCCTACGTGCGCCGCGAACCCGTCGGCGTGATCGGCTCGGTCGCGCCCTGGAACTACCCGCTGCAGATGGCCGCCTGGAAGATCCTCCCGGCCGTCGCCGCGGGCAACACCATCGTCCTCAAGCCCGCCGAACTCACCCCGCTGACCTCGCTCCTCTTCGCCCGGGCCGCCACCGACGCCGGCCTCCCCGACGGCGTGATCAACGTCGTCACCGGCACCGGAAAGGAGGCCGGGGAGCACCTCGTGTCCCACCCGGACGTGGCGATGGTCTCGTTCACCGGCTCCACGGCCGTCGGGAGACGCGTCGCGGAACTCGCCACCGCCGGGGTCAAGCGGCTGCACCTGGAACTCGGCGGCAAGGCACCCTTCCTCGTCTTCGACGACGCCGACCTCGAGGCCGCCGTGCACGGCGCGGTCGCGGGCGCGCTCATCAACACCGGCCAGGACTGCACCGCCGCCACCCGCGCCTATGTGCAGCGGCCGCTGTACGAGGAGTTCACGGCCCGCACCGCCGCCCTGATGGAGACCGTCCGCCTCGGCGACCCCTTCGCCCCGGACACCGACCTCGGTCCGCTGATCTCCACCGCCCAGCGCGACCGCGTGGCCGGCTTCGTCGACCGTGCCCGGGCGAGCGCGCACGTGGTGACCGGCGGCGAGGCACCGGGCGGCGCGCTCGCGCGGGGCGCCTACTACCGGCCCACCCTCGTGACCGGCGCGGCCCAGGACAGCGAGATCGTGCAGCGGGAACTGTTCGGCCCCGTCCTGGTCGCTCTGCCCTTCGACTCCGACGACGAGGGCCTGCGGCTCGCCAACGACACCCCCTACGGGCTGGCCGCCTCCGCCTGGACGCGGGACGTGCACCGGGCGCACCGCGCCACCCGCGAACTGCGGGCGGGCTGCGTCTGGGTCAACGACCACATCCCGATCATCAGCGAGATGCCGCACGGCGGCTATGCCGCCTCCGGCTTCGGCAAGGACATGTCCTCGTACTCCTTCGAGGAGTACACGCAGGTCAAGCACGTCATGTTCGACAACACCGCGGTGGCCAGGAAGGACTGGCACCGCACGATCTTCGGAGACCGGCTCTAGATCCACCGGACGCAGGAAGGCCACCACGCGCATGGAGCAGTACGAGCCCGACCGCCTGTCCCCGGCCCAGGTGGCCGCCGTGCGGCGCAGTTTCGCGAGCGGCAGGGCCGCCCTGACCCGCCGCACGCTGCTGCGGGCCTCCGCGGGCGGCGCGCTCGCGGCCGGCGGCCTCGCGGCGCTGACCGGATGCGGCATCCCCGCCGCAGGCAAGACACAGGGCGCGGTCACCTCGGACGACCACTCGGCCGAGGAGAGGACCGTCAGCTTCTCCAACTGGCCCGAGTACGTCGACGTCGACGACAGCGGCAAGCACCGGCCCACCCTGGAGGCGTTCACCAAGCGCACCGGCATCGCCGTCAAGTACACCGAGGACGTCAACGACAACAACGAGTTCTTCGGCAAGATCAAGCCGCAGCTCGCCGCGGGCCAGAGCACCGGCCGCGACCTGATCGTCCTCACCGACTGGCTGGCCGCCCGGCTGATCCGCCTCGGCTGGGTGCAGAAACTCGACCCCTCCCACCTGCCGCACGCCTACGCGAACCTGTCGGCGCAGTTCCGCGCCCCCGACTGGGACCCCGGCCGCGCCTACTCCTACCCCTGGCAGGGCGTCTTCACGGTGCTCGCCTACAACAAGAAGGCACTCGACGGCATCGAGGTGACCTCGGTCTCCGACCTGCTGGACAACGGCAGGCTCAAGGGCCGCGTCGGCTTCCTCTCCGAGATGCGCGACTCCATCGGGATGACCCTCCTCGACATGGGCAAGGACCCCGCCAAGGTCACCGCCGACGACTACGACGCGGCCACCGCCCGCCTCCAGAAGGCCGTCGACAGGGGGCAGATCCGCCGCTTCACCGGCAACGACTACACCTCCGACCTCGCCAAGGGCGACCTGGCGGCCTGCGTCGCCTGGGGCGGCGACATCGTGCAGCTCCAGGCGGACAACCCCGACATCGACTACGTCATCCCCGACAGCGGCTACATGATGTCGACCGACAACCTCCTGGTCCCCAACAAGGCCCGCCACAGGACCAACGCGGAGCGGCTCATCGACTACTACTACGAGCTGGAGCCGGCCGCCGAACTCGCCGCCTACGTCAACTACGTCACGCCCGTCGACGGCGTGAAGCCCTATCTGGCGAAGATCGACAAGGACGCGGCGAACAACCCCCTGATCGTCCCGGACAAGGCCACGGCCGCCCGGGCGCACGCCTTCCGCGCCCTGTCGCAGAAGGAAGAGACCGCCTACGAGGGCAAGTTCGCGAAGCTGACGGGGGCGTGAGGACCACCATGACGACCACGACGACCACGGCGGCCACCAGGAGGACCGGCGAGCGCGGCGACGTCCGGCTGACCGGCATAGGCAAGACCTACGGGTCCTTCACCGCCGTCCACCCGCTCGACCTGACCGTCCCCGAGGGCTCCTTCTTCGCCCTCCTCGGCGCCTCCGGCTGCGGCAAGACCACCACCCTGCGGATGATCGCGGGCCTGGAGGAGCCGAGCAGCGGCACCGTGCACCTCGGCGAGCAGGAGGTCACGCACCTGCCGCCGTACAAGCGGCCCGTCAACACCGTCTTCCAGTCCTACGCCCTCTTCCCGCACCTCGACATCTTCGAGAACGTCGCCTTCGGCCTGCGCCGCCGCGGCATCAGAAGCGTGAAGAAGCAGGTGGGGGAGATGCTGGACCTCGTCCAGCTCGGCGAGCAGGCGCGCAAGAAGCCGCACCAGCTCTCCGGCGGCCAGCAGCAGCGCGTCGCCGTCGCCCGCGCGCTCATCAACCACCCCAAGGTGCTCCTCCTCGACGAACCCCTCGGCGCCCTCGACCTCAAGCTGCGCCGTCAGATGCAGCTCGAACTCAAGCGCATCCAGACCGAGGTCGGCATCACCTTCGTGCACGTCACGCACGACCAGGAGGAGGCCATGACGATGGCCGACACGGTCGCCGTGATGAACGCCGGACGGGTCGAACAGCTCGGCCCGCCCACCGACCTCTACGAGAACCCGCGCACCACCTTCGTCGCCAACTTCCTCGGCACCTCCAACCTCCTCACCGCGCGCACCGACTCCGTCACCGGCGAGGACCTCGTGGTCGAGGCCGGTGCCTGCACACTCGTCCTGCCCCGCGCCCGCTGCTCCGCGCCCACCACGACCGGCGGCGAGGTGCTCGTAGGGGTCCGCCCGGAGAAGATCTCCCTGACCCACGCCGAGGACGCGGACACGATCCCGGACGGCCGCAACCGCGTCACCGGCCGCATCACGAGCGCCGGGTTCATCGGCGTCTCCACCCAGTACGTCGTGGACAGCCCCGTCTGCCCCGACTTCGAGGTCTACGCCCAGAACATCGACCGCGACCCCCGCCTCGTGCCCGGCGCCGAGGTCGTCCTGCACTGGAACCCCGCGCACACCTTCGGGCTCGACGCCGCCCAGTCCCCGCTCGCCGGAACGGCCGAGGACGCGGCGGCCGGCGGCGAAGGGACGGGCGCCCGATGAGCACCCTCACCGAGGCGCCGCCGCCGCTCGCCCCGGCGCCGGCCGCCGAACGGCCCCCGCGCCGCCGGGGCCGCCGGACGCCCTACTGGCTGCTGCTCCCCGGCATCCTGTGGCTGCTGGTCTTCTTCGCGCTGCCGCTGGTCTACCAGGCCTCCACCTCCGTGCAGACCGGCTCGCTGGAGGAGGGCTACAAGGTCACCTGGCACTTCGCGGCCTACTGGGACGCGCTCCACGCGTACTGGCCGCAGTTCCTGCGCTCGGTGCTCTACGCCGGGTCCGCCACCGTGCTCTGCCTGGTGCTCGGCTACCCCCTCGCCTACCTCATCGCCTTCCGCGCGGGCCGCTGGCGCAACCTGGTGATGATCCTCGTCGTCGCCCCCTTCTTCACCAGCTTCCTGATCCGCACCCTCGCCTGGAAGACGATCCTCGCCGACGGCGGCCCCGTCGTCGGCGCCCTCGACTCGCTGCACGTGCTGTCCGTCACCAACTGGCTCGGCATGACCGACGGCCACCGGGTGCTGGCCACCCCGCTGGCCGTGGTGTGCGGACTGACGTACAACTTCCTGCCGTTCATGATCCTGCCGCTGTACACCTCGCTGGAGCGGATCGACGGACGGCTGCACGAGGCGGCCGGCGACCTGTACGCCACCCCCCTCACCACCTTCCGCAGGGTGACGTTCCCGCTGTCCATGCCCGGGGTCGTCTCCGGCACCCTGCTCACGTTCATCCCGGCCAGCGGCGACTACGTCAACTCCGAACTGCTCGGCTCCACCAACACCCAGATGATCGGCAACGTCATCCAGAGCCAGTTCCTGCGCATCCTGGACTACCCGACGGCGGCCGCCCTCTCGTTCCTGCTGATGGCCGCCATCCTGATCATGGTCACCCTCTACATCCGACGGTCCGGGACGGAGGATCTGGTCTAGATGCCCCTCAAGACCCCCCTGCGCTGGCTCAGGCGCAACCTCGTCGTCCTCGCCGGACTGTTCACCCTCGGCTACCTGCTGCTGCCCAACGTCGTCGTCACCGTCTTCTCCTTCAACCGGCCGAGGGGCCGCTACAACTACGCCTGGCAGGAGTTCTCCACCGAGGCCTGGCGGCAGCCGTGCGGCGTCGCCGGCATGTGCGGCTCGCTCTCCCTCAGCCTGCAGATCGCCGTGTGGGCCACCCTCGGCGCCACCGTGCTCGGCACGATGATCGCCTTCGCGCTGGTCCGCTACCGGTTCCGGGCGCGCGGCCCCATCAACTCGCTGATCTTCCTGCCGATGGCCATGCCCGAGGTCGTGATGGGCGCCTCGCTGCTCACCCTGTTCCTCAACATGGGCGCCCAGCTCGGCTTCTGGACCGTCCTCATCGCCCACATCATGTTCTGCCTGAGCTTCGTCGTCACCGCCGTCAAGGCCCGCGTGATGTCGATGGACCCCCGGCTGGAACAGGCCGCACAGGACCTCTACGCCGGGCCCGCGCAGACCTTCCTGCGGGTCACCCTGCCCATCGCCGCCCCCGGCATCGCCGCCGGCGCGCTGCTCGCCTTCGCGCTCTCCTTCGACGACTTCATCATCACCAACTTCAACGCGGGCTCCACCGTCACGTTCCCCATGTTCGTCTGGGGCTCCGCCCAGCGCGGCACACCCGTACAGATCAACGTCATCGGCACCGCCATGTTCCTCCTCGCCGTGGTGTGCGTGCTGGGCGCGATGGCCGTGGGCAACCGACGCAGGCGCCGCACCGGCTGACCCGCGCCCCGACGACGACCCCGCCCCCCGCAGGAAGGTGACGCCATGGCCCCCGGCACCACGCACCGGAACGCCGAGCCCCCCGGCGCCACCGGCCCCTGGACCCGGTCCCTCGCCGGTGCCCGGCCCCTCCCGTACTGGCTCGACGACCCGGACCGCCCGGACCCCGAACCCGCGCTCACCGCCGCGGAGAGCTGCGACCTGCTCGTGGTCGGCGGAGGCTACAGCGGACTGTGGACCGCGCTGCTCGCCAAGGAACGCGACCCCGGCCGGGACGTCGTCCTGCTGGAGGGCCGCGAGACCGGCTGGGCCGCCTCCGGGCGCAACGGCGGCTTCTGCGCCGCCTCCCTCACCCACGGCACCGCCAACGGCCTGGCCCGCTGGCCGCGCGAGATCCGCACGCTGGAAAAACTGGGGGCACGCAACCTCGACGAGATCGAGGAGGCCGTCACCCGGTACGGCCTCGACTGCGACTTCGCG
Organism: Streptomyces griseoaurantiacus; assembly: GCA_014656015.1. Classification (GTDB taxonomy): domain Bacteria; phylum Actinomycetota; class Actinomycetes; order Streptomycetales; family Streptomycetaceae; genus Streptomyces; species Streptomyces griseoaurantiacus. Next base: position 104,514 of record BNBP01000014.1, read on the forward strand.
CGCACCGGCGAGATCGACGTCGCCACCGCCCCGCACCAGACCGCCGAACTGCGCGCCCGGCACGAGGAGGCCCGCCGCCACGGCCTGGACGAGGGCGTCGAGTACCTCGACGCGGACCGGGTGCGGGCCCGGGTCGACTCACCGACCTTCCTCGGCGGCCTGTACGACCCGCGCGGGGTCGCCCTCCTCGACCCGGCCCGACTGGCCTGGGGGCTGAAGCGGGCCTGCCTCGCCGCGGGCGTCCGCGTGTACGAGCACACGCCCGCGCTCACCCTGCGCCGATACGGCGCGGGGATGGCCGTGCGCACCCCCTACGGGTCGGTGCGCGCCCGGCGGGTGGCGCTCGGCACCAACGTCTTCCCCAGCCTGGTGCGCCGGGTGCGGCCGTACACCGTGCCCGTCTACGACTACGCCCTGACGACCGAACCGCTCGACCCCGGCCGGCTCGCCTCCGTCGGCTGGGCCGGGCGGGAAGGGCTCGGGGACAGCGCCAACCAGTTCCACTACTTCCGGCTCACCGCCGACAACCGGATCCTGTGGGGCGGCTACGACGCCGTCTACCCCTACGGGGGCCGGGTGCGCGCCGAGTACGAGCACCGCCCCGAGACGTACGCCCGGCTGGCCCGGCACTTCTTCACCTGCTTCCCGCAGCTCGAAGGGCTCCGCTTCACCCACGCCTGGGGCGGCGCCATCGACACCTGCTCCCGCTTCTCGGCGTTCTTCGGCACGGCCCACGGGGGCCGGGTCGCGTACGCCGCCGGCTACACCGGGCTCGGCGTGGGCGCGACCCGGTTCGGGGCACAGGTGATGCTGGACCTGCTGGCGGGGGAGCGCACCGAGCGGACCTCGCTGGAGATGGTGCGCAGCCGGCCGGTGCCGTTCCCGCCCGAGCCGTTCGCCTGGGCGGGCATCACGCTGACGAAGTGGTCGCTGGCGCGGGCGGACGAGGACGGGGGACGGCGCAACGCGTGGCTGCGCGCGATGGACCGGCTGGGGCTGGGCTTCGACAGCTGAGGCGGCGAAGCCTCAGCGGCACGGGGTCACCGGGAGGTCCCGCCCTCCGGACGCCGGAGGCGGCGTACGACCCGCGCGAACACCATCAGCAGCACCGCCCCCAGGCACCAGCTCGCCACCACGTCCACCGGCCAGTGGTACCCCCGCCGCACCAGCCCGAAGGAGACGCCCAGCGTCAGGGCGAGCCACCCGGCGAGGACCGCGGCGCGGGCCCACCGCGCGGTGAGCAGCGGGAGCAGCAGCAGCGCCGCCGCCCCGTACGCGACGAGCGCCGTCGCCGTGTGCCCCGAGGGGTAGTAGCCCGTCCCCGGCGGCACCGCCGGTGTGCCGGGCCGGGCCGTCCAGTTCTTCAGCGGGACGACGACTGCCGGCACCAGCGCGATCAGGAGCAGCGCCGCCCCGGGCGGCCCCCACCACCGGTCTGTACCAGTGGCGCGGTACCGCCACGCGGCCCATCCCGCGCAGAGCGCCAGCACCGGGACGGCGACCTGGACGTTGCCGAGATCGGAGAGGAGTTCGGCGGGGCGACCGGGCCGCACCAGCGCCCGGCTGAGCCTGGCGTCGACGCGCAGCAGGGGGCCGTCGGCGAGAACCTGCCAGGTCAGGAGGGTGAGGAGGGCCACCGGGACGGCGAGCAGCGCGAGAAAGCGCGCCCTGGACGGGGCGGGGGAGGGGGGAAGGAGAGAGGCCGGCCCGGAACAGGGGGGGGAGGTTCCGGGCCGGCCGTCCGGACCGGTGTGCCGCCCGTCCCGGGGGGTGTGGGACGAGCGGCCATCCGATCGGTGAGGAGATCCGGAGCCGGGGGCCCCGGGTGTGTGCGCGAGGGCACGACCAGGTCGAAGCCGGGAGGGCCACGGCCGGGACTCGCCCACAGTGCCCTGTGGACGGGGTGTTTCCTTCATCTGGGGAGAACCTACGGCAGCCGGGGGCCTCGCGGCACCCGGAACGCGGGGACGCCATCCACCTTGCACACGTTCTTCACGGACGTCGACGCGGGCTCGACAGACGTGCGCATCGTGGATCAGATGCGCGCGAACGCCTGCTCGATGATGTCGAGGCCCTCGTTCAGCAGTTCCTCGCCGATGACGAGCGGCGGCAGGAAGCGCAGCACGTTCCCGTAGGTGCCACAGGTCAGGACCAGTAGACCCTCGGCGTGGCAGGCCTTGGCCAGCGCGGCGGTCGTCGCGGCGTCCGGCTCCTTGGTGGCGCGGTCCTTGACCAGCTCGATCGCGATCATCGCGCCCCGGCCGCGGACATCGCCGATGACCTCGTACTTCTCGGCCATCGCGGTGAGACGGGCCTTCATGACCGCCTCGATCTCCTTGGCCCGCGCGTTGAGGTCGAGCTCCTTCATCGTCTCGATCGCGCCGAGCGCGCCCGCGCAGGCGACCGGGTTGCCGCCGTAGGTGCCGCCGAGGCCGCCCGCGTGCGCGGCGTCCATGATCTCGGCGCGGCCGGTGACGGCGGCGAGCGGCAGGCCGCCCGCGATGCCCTTGGCGGTGGTGATCAGGTCCGGGACGATGCCCTCGTCCTCGCAGGCGAACCACTGGCCGGTGCGGCAGAAGCCGGACTGGATCTCGTCGGCGACGAAGACGATGCCGTTGTCCGCGGCGAACTGCCGGATCGCGGGCAGGAAGCCCTTGGCGGGCTCGATGAAGCCGCCCTCGCCCAGCACCGGCTCGATGATGATCGCGGCCACGTTGTCCGCGCCCACCTGCTTGCTGATCTCGTCGATGGCCTGCGCGGCCGCCTCGGGGCCCGCGTTCTCCGGGCCGGTCGGCCAGCGGTAGCCGTAGGCCACCGGCACCCGGTACACCTCGGGGGCGAAGGGGCCGAAGCCGTGCTTGTACGGCATGTTCTTCGCGGTCAGCGCCATCGTGAGGTTGGTGCGGCCGTGGTAGCCGTGGTCGAAGACGACGACGGCCTGCCGCCTGGTGTGGGCCCGCGCGATCTTGACGGCGTTCTCCACGGCCTCGGCACCGGAGTTGAACAGCGCCGACTTCTTGGCGTGCTCGCCCGGGGTCAGCTCGGCGAGCGCCTCGGCGACGGCGACGTACCCCTCGTAGGGCGTGACCATGAAGCAGGTGTGGGTGAAGTCGGCGAGCTGCGCGGACGCCCTGCGCACCACGGCCTCGGCGGAGGCGCCGACGCTCGTGACGGCGATGCCGGAACCGAAGTCGATCAGACGGTTGCCGTCGACGTCCTCGATGATGCCGCCGCCGGCCCGGGTGACGAAGACGGGCAGGGTGGAGCCCACGCCCCGGGCCACCGCGGCCGTGCGGCGGGCCTGCAGCTCCTGCGACTTCGGGCCGGGGACGGCCGTGGCGAGGTGGCGTTCCTGCGGAAGTGCGGTCATGGGGGGCTCCCGGATGGTCTTGCTCCGACGGGCGGGGTGCGGACGCGTGGCGCGTCCTCCCGCAGGCTAGGTCCGGGGCGGAAAGGTGGGCATGCTCCATGTGGGCGTTTTCCGCGCGGACCGTTGTCCGTGGTGGACATGGCCGCGGGCCCGGCGGTGTGAGCGGTGGCCCGCACCTGTCGGGGCGTTAGATTGACGTGCTGATGGTGGATGGAGCGGCTACCCAGGGGGCAAGGGCCATGGACAGCGACGGTACCCAGGACGCGCGGGGCACTCATGCCCATCCCGTACCGCGCCCGGCGGGGCCGCCGGGCGTGCCCCCGCCGCCGGGCCGGGCACCGGGTGCGCCCCCGTACTCCGGCACCGCGCCGGGTGTGCCCCCGCGGCCCGGCACCGCGCCGGGCGTGCCGCCCGTCCCCGCGCAGGCCCCCGGCGGCGCCCCCTCCGCCGTCGCCGCCTGGCTCGACGAGGACCGGCCGGCCGCGCGTCCCGGCGTCTGGCGCCTCGGCCACCGCCCGAAGGAGGCCCCGGAGAAGATCACCCCGGTGACGATCGCGGGCCTGCTGATCCCGCTGGTGCTGGCCCTCGGCGTCTGGTCGCTGTGGGAGCGCGGCTACCTGCCGTACAAGGGCACCATCCTGCGGATGTTCTCCCCGAACGACTGGTGGTGGCCGCTCACGGTGTCCTCGCCCCGGCCGGTCGAGGGCTGGAGCCCGGGGGTCCTCCCCGGCGAGCACTACCTGGTGGTCGCCGACGGCGTCTTCTTCGGGCTGCTCGTGTGCGCGGTGGCCATGCTCGGGAGCTGGCGCGCCATCCTGCGCCACTACATGGACCGCCTGTCCCCGCCGGTACGCGTCCTGGCCTCCGCCGGTCTCGCCCTCTTCGCCCTCAGCCTCGTCTTCCCGGAGGCCTTCCCCGTCGTCGGCTGGTCCGCCGTGCCGGTCGTCGACCCGCTGCTCTCCCTGTTCGTGCTGTTCACCGACAGCTACGACCTGATGGCTTCCACCCTGTTCACCTACACGCTCTACACGGTCGTCACCCTGCTCGTCGTGTGGCCCTTCGCCCGCCTCGGGAACTGGCGTGCCTACGCGCGCGAGCTGCTCGACCGGCAGGGACCCGAGGCCGCCGCCCCCGGCGCCGGGCCGGCCGAGCGCCCCCGCTCCCACTGGCCCCTGCTGCGGGAGGCGGGCCAGCACGACCTCGCCGACCTGCTCACCGCCGAGGTCACCGGCGGCCGGATGAACGACGTCGACTGCGTCCGCGTCGAGCGCGCCTTCGAGAGCGCCCGGCGCGAGGCCGCACTGGGCGGTTTCCGCGACGGCGTGCTGCGCCGGGGCGGCGCGGCCGCCACGCACCCGTCCGGCGCCCGGGACCTGCCCCGCCGCACCGCCCGGCACGACCTGCTCACCGGCCAGGTGCGGATCGGCCGCTGGGCGGAGTCCGAGCGCACCCCGCACTCCTACCGGGAGGCCGGGGCCGCCCTCGGCCCGGACGTGCTCGGCACCTCGCTGCTCGCCGTCGGCCCCTCCGGCGCCGGCAAGACCCGCACCCTGGTCGAACCGGTCACCGAGGCGCTCGCGCTGCAGGCGCTCACCGGGTCCTGCGCCGTCGTCGCCGTCTCCGCGGCGGGGAACCCGCTCGGCGCCGACGACTCCTTCGACGTGATCGTCCGCGTCGGCGACCCCTCCTCGGTGCACGACCTCGACCCCTACGCCGAGACCGAGGACCCCGACGAGGCGGCCGAATTCCTCGCCGAGGCACTGGTGGGCGACCTGGAGACGGTGAGCGCGCAGAGCGCCGGCACCGCGCTGGCCCAGCTCCTCGGCCCCTTCCACGCGGTGCACGGCCGCTTCCCCACCCTGCCCGAGCTGCGCGAACTGCTGGAGGGGGAGGAGAGCGCGCTGAACTCGCTGCGGGAGGCGCTCGCCGCGAGCGGCAACGAACTCATGCGCCGCGAACTCGAGGCACGCCTGCGGCAGACGGGCCGGCACGGCGACCCGGGCCGGGCGCTGGCCGACCGCCTCTCGCTGCTGAACCGTCCGCTGTTCGCCGACTTCTTCGGCGGTGGCGGACCCGGCCGCCCGTTCTCCCTGCGCGCGCTGGCCCACCACCCCCTGCGGGTGCGGATCGACCTGCCCGAGCGCGGCCACGAGGAGGCCTGCCGGCTGATCACCCGGCTCGTCCTCGCCCAGTTCCACGCCGTCGTCCGGACCCGGCGCGCGCACTTCGCCTGCCTGGTCCTGGACGACGCCACGGGGACGATCACCACCGAGTCGGTGCGCCGCATCCAGCGGCTGCGCTCCCAGAACGCGGGCGTCCTGCTCACCCTGCGCACCATCGGCGACGTCCCCGAGGCCCTGCACGGTCCGCTGTACGGGGCGGTCGGCTGCCGCATGGCCTTCTGCGGGGTCACCACCTGGGACGGCAGCCGGTTCGCGCAGACCTGGGGCACCGAATGGGTGGAGACGACGGAGGTCGCCAAGCACACCGTCTTCGCCGACCAGCCGATGACCCGGGCGATCCACAAACTGCGCAAGCTGATGACGGGCCGGGCGGTCACCACGGACGCGGTCACCGTGCGCCAGGTCGAGCGCGAGCGGTGGTCGCCCTCGGAACTGACGCAGGCGGTGCCGCCCGGGCACGCGGTGCTCTCGCTGATCGACGTCGAGGGCCGGCACACGCCGCCCCTGCTGGTCGACCTGCGGGCCTGAGCACGCCGTCCGCCGTGCGCAGGGACCACCGGCCGGTGGAACGTACGTTCGGCCGCCCGGCACCCCTACGGTGAGGCAGAATCGAAGGTGGCCGTTCATACAGTGCGGCCACCTTCGCGCACCGCGCACCGCGGCACCCCCGCGTCCCGCGCCCGCCGTCCGCAGACCCGACTGAAGGCCCCATGCCGCCCACGCTCGCCTCGCTCGTCCATCACTCCGCGCTCAAGCTGACCGTGCGCGCGGGGGAGGACCGGCTCGACGCCCCCGTGCGATGGGCGCACGCCAGCGAGCTCGCCGACCCCGTCCCCTACATGGAGGGCGGGGAACTGCTGCTGATCACCGCCCTCAAACTGGACGCCGAGGACCCCGAGGTCATGCGCCGGTACGTCGGACGGCTGGTCGGCGCCGGCGTCGTGGGACTCGGCTTCGCGGTCGGGGTCAACTACGAGGACATACCCGAGGCCCTGGTCGACGCCGCCCGGGAGGCGGGACTGCCGCTCCTCGAGGTGCCCCGCCGCACCCCCTTCCTCGCCATCAGCAAGGCCGTCTCCGCGGCCATAGCCGCCGACCAGTACCGCGCCGTCACCGCCGGCTTCGCCGCCCAGCGCGAGCTGACCCGGCAGGCGCTCGGCGCCGGCCCCGAGGGACTGCTCGCCGCGCTCGCCGGCCAGGTCGACGGGTGGGCCGCCCTGTACGACGCCTCCGGGGCCGTCGTCGCCGCCGCGCCCGAGTGGGCCGGACGGCGCGCGGCCCGGCTCACCACCGACGTCGAACGGCTGCGGGAGCGGCCCGCGCCCGCCAGCTCCGTCGTCGTCACCGGCGGCCAGGGCAACGGCGAGGACCGCGTCGAGCTGCACAGCCTCGGCACCGGACGCCGCCCGCGCGCCGCCCTCGCCGTGGGCACCGCCGCCGCGCCCGGCACCGCCGAGCGCTACGCCGTGCACTCTGCCGTCGCCCTGCTCACCCTCCTCACCGAGCGCTCCGGCTCGCTGCACCTCGCGGAGCAGCGCATCGGCGCGGCCGTGCTGCGCATGCTGCTCGCCGGGGAGCCCGACCACGCCCGGGCGGTCGCCGGGGACCTCTACGGCGCCCTGCTCGACGCCCCCTTCCGGCTGCTCCTCGCCGAGACGCCCGGGGACACCGCCGAGGGCGAGGGCGATCCGCTGGGCGGCCTCGCCGAGGCCGCCGAATCGGCCGCCGCGCGGGCCGGCGAACCGGTGCTCGTGGTGCCGGAGGGCACCGGGGGCCGACGACTCGTCGTCCTCACCGTGGACGACGGGGCGGCCGGCCGGGCCTGCGCGGAGTACGCGGCGGCCCGGGAACCGGCCGCCGGCACGGGGAGCGGTGAGGACCTGGTGATGGGTCTGTCCGGCCCGGCCGGACCGACCGCCGCGGGGGGTGCCTACCGGCAGGCCGAACAGGCGCTGTCGGTGGCACGCCGGCGCGGGCGGGTGCTCGTGGAGCACGACCGGATGGCCACCGGATCCGTCCTGCCGCTCCTCGCCGACGAGGCCGTGCGTGCCTTCGCCGACGGGCTCCTGCGGGCGTTGCGCGAGCACGACGCGACGGGGCGCGGGGACCTGGTGGCCTCGCTCCGGGCGTGGCTCTCCCGGCACGGCCAGTGGGACGCCGCGGCGGCGGACCTCGGGGTGCACCGGCACACCCTGCGCTACCGGATGCGCAGGGTGGAGGAGATCCTCGGCCGCTCCCTGGACGACCCGGACGTCCGCATGGAGCTGTGGCTCGCGCTCAAGGCGACCTCCGCGGCCGAGGACTGAAAACCCCTCCCCGGACCCCTCCGCACGGACCGCACGGTCGAAGGGCCCGTGCGCCCGCGCCGATCCGGCCTGTCGCGCGCCCCGACCCCGCCACCGTGGACAAACGACCCCCGGCCCGCCGCGCCCTACCGTGGAGCCCCGACGACAGGCCCCGAAAGGGCCCGCATCCCCGACCCGGAAGGCAGGCGCCCCGCCCCATGACCTCCACCCACGCCTTCTGGCTCGCCGGCCGCCAGGCCACCGGCGAGCAGACCCTCGACGTCACCTCCCCCTGGGACGGCCGGCTCGTCGGCACCGTCTCCCTGCCGACCGGGGCCCAGGTCGAGGAGGCCGTCGCCGCCGCCCACGCCGTCCGGGACGAGTTCGCCGCCACCCCCGCCCACGTGCGCGCCGCCGCCCTCGACCACGTCGCCCGACGGCTCGCCGAGCGGACCGAGGAGATCGCCCGGCTGATCACCGCCGAGAACGGCAAACCGGTCAAGTGGGCCCGCGGCGAGGTCGGCCGCGCCGTCTCGGTGTTCCGGTTCGCCGCCGAGGAGGCCCGACGCTTCAACGGCGGCGAGGCCCAGCGCCTGGACACCGACGCCGGCGGCCAGGGCCGGCTCGCCCTGACCCGCCGCTTCCCCAAGGGCGCCGTCCTCGGCATCGCCCCCTTCAACTTCCCGCTCAACCTGTGCGCCCACAAGGTCGCCCCGGCCCTCGCCGCCGGCGCCCCGATCATCCTCAAGCCGGCCCCCGCCACCCCGCTGTCCGCGCTGGTCCTCGGCGAGCTGCTCGCCGAGACCGAGCTGCCCGCCGGCTCCTGGAGCGTCCTGCCGGTGCCCAACGACCGCATGCCCGCCCTCGTCCAGGACGAGCGGCTGCCGGTCATCTCCTTCACCGGCTCCGACAAGGTCGGCTACGCGATCATGGACTCGGTGCCGCGCAAGCACTGCACCCTGGAACTCGGCGGCAACGGCGCGGCCGTCGTCCTCGCCGACTGGGCGAGCGAGGAAGACCTCGACCGGGCCGCGCAGCGCATCGCCACCTTCTCCAACTACCAGGGCGGCCAGTCCTGCATCTCCGTGCAGCGCGTGATCGCAGACGCCGCCGTGTACGACCGGCTGCTGCCGCGCCTCGTCGCCGCCGTGGAGGCCCAGGCCACCGGCGACCCCTCGCAGGACGCGACCGACGTCGGCCCGCTGGTCAGCGAGGACGCCGCCCGGCGCGTCGAGGCGTGGGTCCAGGAGGCCGTCGAGGGCGGGGCCACCCTGCACACCGGCGGCAAGCGCGAGGGCGCCTCCTACGCCCCGACCGTCCTCACCGGCGTACCCGCCGACGCCACGCTCGCCCGGGAGGAGGTCTTCGGGCCGGTCCTCACCGTGCGGCGGGTGGAGGGCGAGGCCGAGGCCTTCGCCGCCGTCAACGACTCCGAGTACGGCCTCCAGGCAGGCGTGTTCACCCACGACCTTCAGACCGCCTTCCGCGCCCACCGCGCCCTGGAGGTCGGCGGCGTGGTCATCGGCGACGTGCCCTCCTACCGCGCCGACCAGATGCCCTACGGCGGCGTCAAGCAGTCCGGCGTCGGGCGCGAGGGCGTGCGCTTCGCGATGGAGGACTACACCTACGAGCGGGTCCTGGTTTTCACCGGCCTCGCCCTCTGAGCCCACTCCCGCCGGCACCGGCGCGGCACTCCCGCACACCGCGAGGGCCGGGCGGCCGCCCGCCGGGCCATCGCGGCGCGCCGGTACGCCGCCGGGCCGCGCTCAGTGCCGGGCGGCGGAGGGCGCCGGACCGGTGCTGGCCCGCACCGACAACTCGGGCGCGAGCAGCACCACCTCGTCCTCGCCGCGCCCCTCCAACTTGGCGACCAGGCGGTCCACCGCCCTGCGGCCCATCTCCTGCGCCGGTACGGCGACGGCCGTCAGCCGCACCGAGGCCTGCACGGCGACCTGGTCCGGGCAGACGGCGACGACCGAGACGTCCTCCGGGACGGCCAGGCCGCGCTGCCGCAGCAGGGCCAGCAGCGGCTCCACCGCGGACTCGTTCTGCACCACGAAGCCCGTGGTGTCCGGCCGTTCGTCGAAGATCCGCGCCAGCGTCACGGCCATCGCGTCGTAGCCGCCCTCGCACGGCCGGTGCAGCAGCCGCATCCCCAGCTCGCCCGCGCGGGTGCGCAGCCCCTCCAGGGTGCGCTCCGCGAAGCCGGTGTGCCGTTCGTAGACGGCCGCCGCCTCGCCGACGACCGCGATGTCGCGGTGCCCGAGCATCGCGAGGTGCTCCACGCACAGCGCGCCCGTGGCGGTGAAGTCTAGGTCGACGCAGGTCAGCCCGGTCGCGTCGGCGGGGAGCCCGATGAGCACCGAGGGCTGACCGGAGGCGCGCAGCAGGGGCAGCCGCTCGTCGTCCAGTTCGACGTCCATGAGGATCATGGCGTCCGCGAGCCCGCTGCCGGTGACCCGCCGCACCGCGTCCGGACCCTCCTCGCCGGTCAGCAGCAGCACGTCGTAGCCGTGGGCGCGGGCGGTGGTGGCGACCGCGATGGCGATCTCCATCATCACCGGCACGTACATGTCGGTGCGCAGCGGGACCATCAGCGCGATGATGTTCGACCGGCTGCTCGCCAGGGCCCGCGCCCCGGCGTTCGGGTGGTAGCCCAGCTCGCGGATGGACTCCTCGACCCGCTGCCGGGTCGCGGCGGAGATCGACCGCTTGCCGCTCAGGACGTAGCTCACCGTGCTCGCCGAGACTCCGGCATGCTGGGCGACCTCGGCGAGGGTGACCATCCGGTCCTCCAGTGAGGTGAAGCGCTTCGACCAAGCGAAACGGGAGAGCGATGCGGTTGACCTGCCATGACCATAACCGCCTGGATCAAGCAAGTCCATAAGCGCGCAAACACGTCGAAGCGCTTCGACGAGCCCTGACGGGACCCTCCACCGGCCCACCCCGCTGGTGCCCACCCGACAAACCGGGTACATACGATCGAGTAGCCCCGCACCACCGATTCCGGACCCCACGTCCCGGTTCGACGTCCCGGCGGTACGTCCCCTCGGGACGCCCCGTCCCGACGGACCCCGTACCCACCCCCACTTCGCGGCGAGGTGCCCCTCATGTCCGCAGCACCCACCACCTCCACCCCCACGCCGTCCCCCACCGTCACCGAGGCCGAGGCCCGCCGCGTGGCGGAGGCCGCCCGGGAGAAGGACTGGCACAAACCGAGCTTCGCCAAGGAACTCTTCCTCGGCCGCTTCCGCCTCGACCTCATCCACCCGCACCCCACCCCCACGCCCGAGGCCACCGCCCGGGGCGAGGAGTTCCTCGCCCGCCTCCGCGCGTTCTGCGAGAGCGAGGTCGACTCCGCCCGCATCGAACGCGAGGCGCGCATCCCCGACGAGACCGTGCGCGGCCTCAAGGAACTCGGCGCCCTCGGCATGAAGATCGACACCAAGTACGGCGGCCTGGGCCTCACCCAGGTGTACTACAACAAGGCGCTCGCGCTGGCCGGTTCGGCGAGCCCGGCGATCGGCGCGCTGCTCTCCGCGCACCAGTCGATCGGCGTGCCCCAGCCGCTGAAGATGTTCGGCACCGAGGAGCAGAAGGAACGCTTCCTCCCGCGCTGCGCCCGCACCGACATCTCCGCCTTCCTGCTGACCGAGCCCGACGTCGGCTCCGACCCGGCCCGCCTGGCCACCCGGGCGGTCCCGGACGGCGAGGACTACGTGCTCGACGGCGTGAAGCTGTGGACCACCAACGGGGTCGTCGCCGACCTGCTCGTGGTGATGGCCCGGGTGCCCGCCTCCGAGGGGCACAAGGGCGGCATCACCGCCTTCGTCGTGGAGGCCGACTCCGAGGGCATCACCGTCGAGAACCGCAATGCCTTCATGGGCCTGCGCGGACTGGAGAACGGCGTCACCCGCTTCCACCGGGTCAGGGTGCCCGCCGCCCACCGCATCGGCCCCGAGGGCGCCGGCCTGAAGATCGCGCTGACCACCCTCAACACCGGCCGGCTCTCGCTGCCCGCCATGTGCGCGGGCGCCGGCAAGTGGTGTCTGAAGATCGCCCGCGAATGGTCCTCCGTCCGCGAGCAGTGGGGGCGCCCGGTGGCGTACCACGAGGCGGTCGGCGCGAAGATCTCCTTCATCGCCGCGACGAGCTTCGCCCTGGAGGCCGTCGTCGACCTCGCCAGCCAGATGGCCGACGAGGACCGCAACGACATCCGCATCGAGGCCGCCCTCGCCAAGCTGTACGGCTCCGAGATGGCCTGCCTGATGGCCGACGAGCTCGTCCAGATCCGCGGCGGCCGGGGCTTCGAGACCGCCGACTCGCTGCGCGCCCGCGGCGAACGCGGCGTGCCCGCCGAGCAGATGCTGCGCGACCTGCGCATCAACCGCATCTTCGAGGGCTCGACCGAGATCATGCACCTGCTGATCGCCCGGGAGGCCGTGGACGCGCACCTCTCGGTCGCCGGCGACCTCATCGACCCGGACAAGTCCCTGTCCGACAAGGCGAGGGCGGGCGCGAACGCCGGTGTCTTCTACGCCAAGTGGCTGCCCAAACTGGTCGCGGGCCCAGGCCGACTGCCGCGCTCCTACGCCGAGTTCCACCCGGCGGGGCACCTGGACCTGTCACCGCACCTGCGGTACGTCGAGCGCGGCGCGCGCAAGCTCGCCCGCTCCACGTTCTACGCGATGTCCCGCTGGCAGGGCCGCATGGAGACCAAGCAGGGCTTCCTCGGGCGCATCGTGGACATCGGCGCGGAACTCTTCGCGATGAGCGCCGCGTGTGTCCGCGCCGAACGGCTGCGCGCGGAGGGCGAGCACGGCAGGGAGGCCTACCAGCTCGCCGACGCCTTCTGCCGGCAGGCCCGGCTGCGCGTCGAGGAGCTCTTCGGCCGCCTGTGGACCAACACCGACGAACTGGACCGGCGCGTGGTCAAGCAGGTGCTCTCCGGGGCGTACGAGTGGCTGGAGGAGGGCGTCGTCGACCCCTCGGGAGAAGGCCCCTGGATCGCGGACGCCACACCGGGGCCCTCGAACAGGGAGAACGTGCGCAGGCCGCTGCGCTGACCGGCCCCCGTGCCGCGGGGCACCGCGCGCCCCGCGGAACGGCCGCCCGCGGCACGGCCCGCGCCCTCGCGGGGCGCGGTGTCCTGCCGGGCGGCCGGTGCGGCCACAATGGGGGGATGAGCGACAGTCCAGCCCCCCTCGCCGATCCGCATCTCGTCTTCGACCCCGTCGACGGAGTACGGGATGTCGTGATCCTCGGCTCCACCGGCTCGATCGGCACCCAGGCCATCGACCTCGTGCTGCGCCACCCCGACCGGTTCCGGGTGACCGGCCTGTCCGCCGCCGGCGGACGGGTCGCACTGCTCGCCGAGCAGGCCCACCGCCTCAGGGTGCGCACCGTCGCCGTCGCCCGCGAGGACGCCGTACCGGCGCTGCGCGAGGCCCTGGCCGAGCGGTACGGGGCCGGGGAGCCGCTGCCCGAGCTGCTCGCCGGGGCGGAGGCGGCCACCGAGCTGGCTCGCTCCGCCTGCCACACCGTGCTCAACGGCATCACCGGGTCCATCGGCCTCGCCCCGACCCTCGCCGCCCTCGAGGCGGGCCGCACCCTCGCGCTCGCCAACAAGGAGTCGCTCATCGTGGGCGGGCCGCTGGTGAAGGCGCTCGCCAGGCCGGGTCAGATCATCCCGGTCGACTCGGAGCACGCGGCGCTCTTCCAGGCGCTCGCCTCCGGCACGCGCGCCGACGTGCGCAAGCTCGTCGTCACGGCCTCCGGAGGGCCCTTCCGGGGCCGCAGCAGGGCGGAGCTGGCCCACGTCACCCCGGCGGAGGCGCTCGCCCACCCCACGTGGGCGATGGGCCCGGTCATCACCGTCAACTCGGCGACGCTCGTCAACAAGGGGCTGGAGGTGATCGAGGCGCACCTCCTCTACGACATTCCCTTCGCTCGGATTGAGGTGGTCGTGCATCCCCAGTCGTATGTTCACTCGATGGTTGAGTTCACGGACGGGTCCACGCTCGCGCAGGCGACTCCCCCCGACATGCGGGGGCCGATCGCCGTGGGTCTCGGCTGGCCCGAACGGGTGCCGGACGCGGCGCCCGCATTCGACTGGAGCAAGGCCTCGACCTGGGAGTTCTTCCCTCTGGACACCGAGGCCTTCCCCTCCGTCGGCCTCGCCCGGCACGTCGGCGAACTCGCGGGCACGGCCCCGGCGGTGTTCAATGCCGCGAACGAGGAGTGCGTCGACGCGTTCCTCGCCGGCACCCTGCCGTTCAACGCCATCATGGAGACGGTCACGAGGGTGGTCGAGGAACACGGCACGCCGCGCACGGGAACTTCCCTGACCGTCGCGGACGTCCTCGAGGCGGAGACCTGGGCGCGCGCCCGGGCCAGGGAACTGACAGCACAGACGGCGACCGCGGAGGCCCGTGCATGACGACACTGATGATGATCCTCGGCATAGTCGTCTTCGCGGTCGGGCTGCTGATCTCCATCGCCTGGCACGAGCTCGGCCACCTCTCGACGGCCAAGATGTTCGGCATCCGCGTCCCGCAGTACATGGTCGGCTTCGGCCCGACCGTGTGGTCGCGGAAGAAGGGCGAGACCGAGTACGGCATCAAGGCGGTCCCGCTCGGCGGCTACATCCGCATGATCGGCATGTTCCCGCCCGGGCCCGACGGCCGGGTCGAGGCCCGCTCCACCTCCCCGTGGCGCGGCATGATCGAGGACGCCCGCGAGCAGTCCTTCGAGGAACTCCAGCCCGGCGACGAGAAGCGGCTGTTCTACACCCGCGCCCCGTGGAAGCGGGTCATCGTGATGTTCGCCGGCCCCTTCATGAACCTCATCCTCGCGGTCGCGGTGTTCCTCGGCGTGATGATGACCTTCGGCGTCCAGGACCAGACGACCACCGTCAGCAAGATCTCCGACTGCGTCATCCAGCAGAGCGAGAACCGCACCAAGTGCGCGAAGGACGACCCCGCCGCGCCCGCGAAGGCCGCCGGTCTCCAGCCCGGCGACAGAATCGTCGGCTTCAACGGCACCAGGATCACCGACTGGTCGGTCCTGCAGAACGACATCCGCGACCACCCCGGCGAGGACGTCGCCCTCACGGTCGAGCGCGAGGGCCGGCAGATCGACCTCAAGGCCCACCTCATCAGGAACCAGGTCAGCGAGACCGACTCGGACGGCGCCTACGTCCAGGGCGAGTACGTGTACGCCGGCTTCCTCGGCTTCACCCCCGCCACCGGCATCGTCCAGCAGTCCTTCGGCCAGTCCGTCGACCGCATGGGCGACATGATGGAGAACGGCGTCGAGTCGCTCATCGCCCTGCCCGGCAAGATCCCCGCCCTGTGGGACGCCGCCTTCGGCGACGGACCGCGCGACGCGGACTCCCCGATGGGCGTGGTCGGCGCGGCCCGGGTCGGCGGCGAGGTGTTCACCCTGGACATCCCGCCCTCCCAGCAGATCGCGATGATGCTGCTCCTCGTGGCCGGGTTCAACCTCTCGCTGTTCCTGTTCAACATGCTCCCGCTGCTCCCGCTCGACGGCGGGCACATCGCGGGCGCCCTGTGGGAGTCGCTGCGCCGCAACCTGGCCCGCGTCCTGCGCCGCCCCGACCCGGGCCCGTTCGACGTGGCCAAGCTGATGCCGGTGGCGTACGTGGTGGCGGGGATCTTCCTCTGCTTCACCGCGCTGGTGCTGGTCGCGGACGTCGTCAACCCGGTCAAGATCTCTTAGCCGTCACGCGTCCGCGAGGGCCGGTGGACCGGACGGCGGAACGGCCGGGCACTCCTGGTGCCCGGCCGCCATCCGAAGGGTGGGTTTACCGACGCTGATGTGCTCGCGCGCCCGGGCGTGCCGTAATCTCGGGGTCTGGATCCCGTCGCTCCGGGACCGGAACGGACCGTACCGGATCGGATGTGACCGGCCCGGCACGGACAGGACCGGCCCCGCCCCGACGCGGATCCGCACCTTGGTGATCCACGACTTGGGGTTGCACAGCAGATGACTGCGATTTCTCTCGGCATGCCGTCCGTTCCGACCAAACTCGCCGAACGCCGCAAGAGCCGGCAGATCCAGGTCGGAACCGTGCCGGTCGGCGGGGACGCGCCCGTCTCCGTGCAGTCGATGACGACGACCCGGACGTCCGACATCGGTGCCACGTTGCAGCAGATCGCGGAGCTGACGGCGTCGGGCTGTCAGATCGTGCGGGTGGCGTGTCCGACGCAGGACGACGCGGACGCGCTGGCGACGATCGCGCGGAAGTCGCAGATCCCGGTGATCGCGGACATCCACTTCCAGCCCAGTGCGGGTGAATCCGGGCAACATCAAGCAGTTCGACGACAAGGTGAAGGAGATCGCGCGGGCGGCGAAGGACCACGGGACGCCGATCCGTATCGGGGTGAACGCGGGTTCGCTGGACCGCCGGCTGCTGCAGAAGTACGGCAGGGCGACGCCGGAGGCCCTGGTGGAGTCGGCGCTGTGGGAGGCGTCGCTGTTCGAGGAGCACGGCTTCCGGGACATCAAGATCTCGGTGAAGCACAACGACCCGGTGGTGATGATCGAGGCCTACCGGCAGTTGGCGGAGGCGTGCGAGTACCCGCTGCACCTGGGGGTGACGGAGGCGGGTCCGGCGTTCCAGGGGACGATCAAGTCGGCGGTGGCGTTCGGTGCGCTGCTCTCGCAGGGCATCGGTGACACGATCCGCGTCTCGCTGTCGGCTCCGCCGGCGGAGGAGGTCAAGGTCGGGCTGCAGATCCTGGAGTCCCTCGGTCTGAAGGAGCGCGGTCTGGAGATCGTGTCCTGTCCGTCCTGCGGTCGTGCGCAGGTGGATGTGTACAAGCTGGCGGAGGAGGTCACCGCCGGGCTGGAGGGCATGGAGGTGCCGCTGCGGGTAGCGGTCATGGGCTGTGTCGTGAACGGTCCCGGTGAGGCCCGCGAGGCCGACCTCGGCGTGGCCTCCGGCAACGGCAAGGGGCAGATCTTCGTCAAGGGCGAGGTCATCAAGACCGTGCCGGAGTCGAAGATCGTGGAGACCCTCATCGACGAGGCCATGAAGCTGGCCGAGCAGATGGAGAAGGACGGC
>BNBP01000015.1 GCA_014656015.1 Streptomyces griseoaurantiacus
GCTTTCCTCCGGGCGCTTCCCTTCGGTCTTGCGTTTCCGACTCTATCAGACGTTTTCGCTGTCCGATTTCCTCGGTGCTTTCCAGGTTCCCGCTCTCGCGTTTCCCTTTCCGGCGATTCCGACGTTACCAGATCCTTTTCGCATCCGATCCCCCGTCAGAAGGGGGCGTCCTCCCGGCTGTTGGGCCGTTCCGACGTCTCAAACCTTAGCGGATCACCCCGCCGATTCCCAATCGGGTCCGGCCGGCTCCGACGGAATAGGAATTCGGGCATGCCGAAATTGACCCCGTCGGGAGATCGTGCTGAGGTGTGGTGCCGCTGCTGCGGCGGGATGTTGTCGAGGAACCGTTACGGCTCCGTGGCAACCCGGAGAACGTTACAGATCCGGGGAGTCGGGGTCAAGCGTTCCTGTCAAGATCTTTTCCCTGCCCGCACTCGCGCTCCCCGGCGTGGACCGGCGCGGTCAGTCCAGGTCGCTGAGACGCCCGCCGGCGTCCGGCTGGGCGTCCTCCACCCTGCGCAGCAGCCGGGTCAGGACCTCGCCGAGGACCACGCGCTCCACTGGGGTGAGGTCCTGGAGCAGGTCCTCCTCGAAGACCGTGGCGAGCCGCATGGCCTCGAGCCACTTCTCGCGGCCCTCGGTGGTCAGCTCGACGATGACGCGGACCCGGTTGTTCTCGTCCCGCTCCCGGGTGACCAGTCCCTCGCCGACCATGCGGTCGATGCGGTGGGTCATGGCGGCCGGCGTCAGGCCGAGGCGCTTGGCGAGGTCGCCGGGGCCCAGTCGGTAGGGGGCGCCGGACAGGACGAGCGCCTTGAGGACCTCCCACTCGGCGTTGCTGATGCCGAGGTCGGCCGTCTGCCGGCTGTACGCGACGTTCATGCGCCGGTTGAGGCGGGACAGCGCGGAGACGATCTTCTCGACCTGGGGGTCGAGGTCCCGGAACTCTCGCTGGTAGGCGGCGATCTGCTCTTCGAGTGTCGGCTCGCCGATGTCGGGGGTGTCGCCCATGTGCGCAGTATCGCATGCCGGCGCTTGGCGTCGAACTTCTTCGAGGTGTAGTCTTCAGGTCGAAACTTTAGCTTCGAAGTCTTCACCTCTAACTCGTGTAGGAGGTGCAAGGACTTCCGACCAGAGGCAGGTGAAAGTGACCAGGGCGATGGGCGCAGCGATGCGCCGGATCCACGCGGGCAACGCACTGAGTGCGTTCGGCCTCGGCTTCACCGTCCCCTATCTGTACGTCTACGTGGCGCAGGTGCGGGGTCTGGGAGCCATGACGGCGGGCGCCGTGCTCGCCGTCTTCGCCGTCGCGGCGCTCCTTGTGCTGCCGTTCGCCGGGCGGGCCATCGTCCGGCGCGGTCCGCTTCCGGTACTGCTCGCCGCCCTGGCCGCCGCCGCCGTCGGCTCGCTCAGTCTGGGGTTCTCCGGTGGCGCGGCGAGCGTGCTGCTGTCCTCCGCACTGCTCGGGGCCGGGCAGGCCGTGATGCAGCCTGCGCTGGCGACGATGATCGTCGACTGCTCACCGTCCGAGACGCGCTCGCGTGCCTTCGCGATGCAGTTCTTCCTGCAGAACCTGGGACTCGGAGTCGGCGGGCTCATAGGCGGCCATCTCGTGGACACCTCGCGTCCGGCGTCCTTCACGTTGTTGTTCGCGATCGAGGCGGCGATGTTCTCGGTGCTCGTTCTCGTCATGGCGACCGTGCGGGTGCCGCGGGCTCCGCGTGTGGCGGAGGCCGTGACCGGCCGGGCGTCGAGCGGCTGGCAGCAGATCATGGGCAATCGGGCCATGGTGCAGCTGTGTGTGCTCGGGTTCGTGCTGTTCTTCGCCTGCTACGGGCAGTTCGACTCCGGGCTGAGCGCCTACGGGGTCGAGGCGGCGGGTGTGTCGCCGTCCACGCTGGGGACGGCGCTGGCCGCGAACACCGCGGTGATCGTGGTCGCGCAGTTCGCCGTGCTGCGGATCGTGGAGCGGCGCAAGAGGTCGCGGGTCATCGCCGTCGTGGGGCTCATATGGGCCCTCGCCTGGGTACTTGCGGGATACGCCGGCCTGGGGCATGCCGGGCACGCGATGGCGACGGCGGCGTTCGTGTCGACGTACGCGTTGTTCGGGCTGGGTGAGGCGATGCTGTCGCCGACCGTGGCCCCGCTCGTGGCCGACCTTGCGCCCGAGGGCCTGGCCGGTCAGTACAACTCGGTCTTCGCCCTGGTGAAGCAGCTCGCCCTGGCCATCGGTCCGGCCGTCGGCGGGCCCATGGGGGCCTCACTGTTCGCGCCGTACATAGGGACGTTCCTGGTGTTCTCGCTGGGCATCACCTTCCTCGCGGTGCGGCTGGGGCGGGAGCTCACTCCCGGGCAGAACCAGCCCTCGGTGGCGCGGAGCCGCGTGGTGGCGCAGGGCGGCGCCCCCGCCGAGCCGGCGGTGGTGCAGAGCTGATCCCATTGACCCGGCCCGCCGGGGCCGGGTCAATGGGTGGTCGTGGTGGCCTTCGGCAGGGCGAATTCGCACCAGACCGCCTTGCCGCCGCCCGGAGTGCGGCGGGAGCCCCAGTTGGAGGCGATGGTGGCCACGATGGCGATGCCGCGACCGGCCTCGTCGACGGGTTCCGCCCGGCGGCGCAGCGGCAGGTGGTCGTCGCCGTCGGTGACCTCGATGATCAGGCGGCGGTCGGTGCGGCGCAGGCGCAGCCGCATGGGGGGTGTGCCGTGCTTGAGGGAGTTGGCGACGAGTTCGCTGGTGGCCAGGACGCCCGCGTCGTGCAGGTCGCTGGGGAAGCGCCAGCTCGTCAGGACGCCTGAGGCGAAGGCTCGCGCGCGGGGTGCGGCCTCGACGCCGCCGAGGAGTTCCAGGGCGGCGTTGCGGAAGAGTTCGCCGTCGTGGCCGGTGCGGCTGGGGTGCTGGAGGACGAGGACGGCGACGTCGTCGTCGTGGTCGGCGGTGACTCCGGCGGAGCGGACCAGGCGGTCGCAGACGACCTGGGGGCTGCCGGTGGCGCCGGCCAGGGCGCGTTCCAGGGCGGCGATGCCCTCGTCGAGGTCCGCGTCGCGCCGTTCGACCAGGCCGTCGGTGTAGAGGACGGCGGTGGAGCCCGGGCCGAGCGGGACGGAGCCGGAGCTGTGGATCCAGCCGCCGGTGCCGAGCGGGGGCCCGGTGGGTTCGTCGGTGCGCAGGACGTTGCCCGCCTCGTCGCGCACGAGGATGGGCAGGTGGCCGGCCGAGGCGTAGACCAGCCGTCCCTCGTTGGGGTCGTGGATGGCGTAGACGCAGGTGGCGATCTGGTTGGCGTCGATCTCGGCGGCGAGGCCGTCGAGGAGCTGGAGCACCTCGTGCGGGGGCAGGTCGAGGCGGGCATAGGCGCGGACGGCGGTGCGCAGTTGGCCCATGACGGCCGCCGCGCGGACGCCGCGGCCCATGACGTCGCCGATGACGAGGGCGGTGCGGCCGCCGCCGAGGGTGATGACGTCGTACCAGTCGCCGCCGACGGCGGCCTCGGTGCCGCCGGGCTGGTAGGTGGCGGCGATCCGCAGGTCGTCCGGCTGTTCGAGTTCCTGGGGCAGCAGGGAGCGCTGGAGAGTGACGGCGGTGCGGCGCTGTTCGCGTTCGCTGGCGCGGAGCCGTTCGGCGGCCTCGGCGTGGTCGGTGACGTCGGTGGCGAAGACGAGCACGCCGCCGAGGGAGAGGTGGGAGGGTGCGCCGCCGCTCGACGCGCGCGCTCTCTCGTGTGACGGTCCGTCGGGCGGGCCGGCTTCGGGGAGTGCGGCCACGTGAGCGGCGTCCTCGGGAGCCGTGGGGGTGGGGGGCGTACCTGCCGTGTCGGGCTCCGCCGGGGCCGTGGGGGTGGGGGGCGCGGTGGACGGGGCGGGCCTCGCCCGGTCCGTGGCGGGCAGTGCGACGGGGGTGCAGGTGAAGGTGTACGAGCGGCCGTCCGGCGCCTTGCGGGACTTGACCGTGCGCGGGCGGGCGCTGCGCAGCACCTGGTCGAGGAGGGGCAGCAGGCCCAGTGCGGCCAGTTCGGGGAGGGCTTCGCGGGCCGGGGCGCCCGGTGGGCGGGGGCCGAAGGCCGCGGTGTAGGCCTCGTTGACGTAGGCGATGCGGTGGTCGGGCCCGTGGACCAGGGCGACGAGGGCCGGGATCCGGTCGAGCACCTCGCGGGCCGGCAGATCCTCGACGGCGGGTCCGGGGGGCGGGCCGCCGGTGGACGGCTCGGCGCGGGCCGAAGGTACCGAGCCCTCTCCCCTCCGGTCCGTGGCGAGCGGGTGCTCGGTCCGCGCGGCGGCGCGGCGCTGCGTTCCGGGGAGCCGGGCGCTCCAGCGCGTGAAGTTCACCGAATTCTTGCCTCGTGGTGTTGTTGTCGGTCGGCCGGCTCCGGGTCCGGCCGGGAGGGGCGAGGGGGGGTGTTCCTCGGTGCCGCACGGCGCGGTGGAAGGCCTGTGGCCGGAGGCGAGCGGTCGGCTCGTCCGGCATCGCGGTCCAGTCTGGCCGACCGGAGCGACATCCGTCAGACGCCCGCCCCCGCGCAGGAGTTCCTGACTCCGGTCAGGACGACCCCTTCGGGTTGCCCGGGGGGTTCTGCGGGGGCTTCCCACCGGCCGCGAGTTCGAACTCCGCACGCGGGTGTTCGAGGGAGCCGAGCGAGACGATCTCCCTCTTGAAGAGGCCGGCGAGGGTCCATTCGGCGAGGACGCGGGCCTTGCGGTTGAAGGTGGGCACCCGGCTGAGGTGGTACGTGCGGTGCATGAACCACGCGGGCCAGCCCTTCAGCTTGCGTCCGTACACATGCGCGACGCCCTTGTGCAGTCCCAGGGAGGCGACCGAGCCGACGTAGGCGTGGGAGTACTGCTGGAGCGGCTGTCCGCGCAGGGAGCGGGCGAGGTTGTCGCCCAGCGTCTTCGCCTGGCGCACCGCGTGCTGGGCGTTGGGCGCGGTCTCCTTGCCGGGCTCGTCGGTGCTCACGTCGGGCACGGCGGCGGCGTCGCCCGCGCCCCATGCGTGGTCGACGCCGTCGACGGTCAGGTACGGGGTGCACCGCAGCCGTCCGCGCGCGTTGAGCGGCAGATCGGTGGCGGCCAGGACGGGGTGCGGTTTCACTCCGGCGGTCCACACGACCGTGCGGGTGGGGAAGCGGGATCCGTCGCTGAGGACGGCGATCCGGTCGACGCAGGACTCCAGGCGGGTGTCGAGGCGTACGTCGATGTTGCGGCGGCGCAGCTCGGTGACGGTGTAGCGGCCCATCTCCTCGCCGACCTCGGGCAGGATGCGGCCGGTGGCCTCGACGAGGATCCACTTCATGTCCTCGCGCCGGACGTTGTGGTAGTAGCGCGAGGCGTAGCGGGCCATGTCCTCGAGCTCGGCGAGAGCCTCCACGCCCGCGTAGCCGCCACCGACGAAGACGAAGGTGAGGGCGGCGTCGCGGATCGCGGGGTCGCGGGTGGAGGAGGCGATGTCGAGCTGCTCGAGGACGTGGTTGCGCAGGCCGATGGCCTCTTCGACGTTCTTGAAGCCGATGCCGTGCTCGGCGAGGCCGGGGACCGGGAGGGTGCGCGAGACGGACCCGGGGGCGAGCACGAGTTCGTCGTAGGAGAGCTGTTCCGTGCCGCCGGTCTCCTCGGTGGCGAGGGTGGTGAGCGTGACGGTGCGCTTGGAGTGGTCGATCGTCTGCACCTCGCCGACGACGATCCGGCAGTCCGCGAGGACCCGGCGCAGCGGGACGACGACGTGGCGCGGGGAGATGGAACCGGCCGCGGCCTCCGGCAGGAACGGCTGATAGGTCATGTACGGGTCGGGGGAGACCACCACGATCTCGACCTCGCCCCGCCCGAGCTCCGGTTTGAGTTTCCGCTGCAGACGCAGCGCGGTGTACAACCCGACGTAGCCGCCGCCGACGATGAGAATGCGCACCGGTACCTTCACCCTCCCATGACGCACCCGTCGCCGGAGTTTGTCCACAGGGCCGACCGTTAGTGTGACCGGACTTGTGCCCCGTCCCGGGTTGGCCGAATCCCCGCCCGCGGCCGGAAAAGACGCCGAGTGCGCAGCTCAGCGGCCTGGTCGGGGGGTGGGGGGTGCGGGCAATCGGGACACAACGCCCCCGTGCGCCGATCGGGGGGCGCTCCGTGCGGAACCTGCCCCTTCTGAATTGACTCCCGCTCAACTATGTTCGTGTCCCGACGGGGTGTAGGGGGATGTGCCGGGCGGGGCGCGCGACAGGGCGGGCCGGCCGGGCACGACGCTCGTTCCGCGCGCTCCGGCTGCAGTGAACGGGGAGTCTCCGGGGGGAGACACCGATACCGGGGGAACGCTTATGCATATTCAGGACTCTCATTGGTCGCCCGTGTCCGCCGTCGCATCCGGCGGACCCGTGGGCCCGGAGGCGGGCGAAGGACGCGGGGACGGGCCGCGGACGGCGCCCCTGCGGGTGGACGCACAGCGCAACCTGGAGCACGTCCTGCGCGCGGCTCGCGAGGTCTTCGGCGAGCTGGGGTACGGGGCGCCGATGGAGGACGTGGCGCGGCGTGCGCGCGTCGGCGTCGGCACGGTCTACCGGCGCTTCCCCAGCAAGGACGTGCTGGTGCGGCGGATAGCCGAGGAGGAGACCTCCCGGCTGACCGACCAGGCACGGACGGCGCTCGGCCAGGAGGACGAGCCGTGGTCGGCGCTCCAGCGCTTCCTGCGCACCTCGGTGGCGTCCGGCGCGGGCCGGCTGCTGCCGCCGCAGGTGCTGCGCGTCGGGGTCGCCGAGGAGGAGCGGGGCCGGGGACCGGCCGAGGGTGCCGGAGGGGGGGCGGTACCGGGGACGGGCGGTGCGGCGGGTACGGGCGCCGGTCCGGTTCCCTCCGCCGACTCGGGGTCCGCTCCGGGCGTGGTTCCGGAGCAGGCGCTGGTGCCGCAGCAGCGGACCGTCGCCCCGGAGGGCAGGCCTGGTCCCGAGCTGCGGCTGGTGGAGCGGCGGCAGACACCGGAGGCGGCGCTGGACGACCCCGGCGCGGTCGAACTCCTGGACGTGGTGGGGCGGCTGGTGGACCGGGCACGGGCCGCCGGCGAACTGCGGGCCGACGTGACGGTCTCCGACGTGCTGCTGGTGATAGCCACGGCCGCCCCCTCGCTGCCCGACGCGGCACAGCAGGCGGCGGCCTCGGCACGGCTGCTGGACATCCTCCTGGAGGGTCTGCGGTCACGTCCCCACGCCTGAGGACGCGTCCGTGCGCGTGAGGCCGGGTCCCCGGCGCGCCGGGCCGGGTCTGCGCGCGTGAGGCCGCGTCTCAGCGCGCCAGGCCGAGTCAGCGCACATGAGGCACCGTACTCGCGTTCGAGGCATCCCCTCGGACGGGTGGTGGGCCGTCGGCCCGGCGGTCCGCCACCCGGTGCCGTGGCAGGCTGAGCCGGTGTTCGAGTGCGCGGGTGCAGGCAGGGGCTTTCCACGATGAGCGTCGACCGTGGTGGGGAGGGGACTCCCCCGTCACCGGCGGCGCCCTCGTCCGGGGCCTCGCCGGTGCCGCCCGCCGACGCCGAGCTGATCGGGCGGATGCGCGACGGGGACGACTCGGCGTACGAGGAACTGTTCCGGCGCCATTCCGGGGCCGTGCGCCGGTACGCGCGCACCTGCTGCCGGGACGCGCACACCGCGGACGACCTCACCGCCGAGGTCTTCGCCCGCATGCTCCAGGCGGTGCGCGGCGGCTCCGGCCCCGCGCACGCCGTCCGGCCCTACCTGCTGACGACCGTACGGCGGGTGGCCGCGCGCTGGACCGCCTCGGCCCGGCGCGAGCAACTCGTCGAGGACTTCGCCGTGTTCGCCGCGCAGGCCTCCGCCTCCGCACGCCGGTACCCCGGCCGGGAGGCACCCGGCGACGCAGCCGGTCCCGGGGCCGGCTCCTTCGGGGTGGACACCGAACTGGGTGCCGACGTACGGGCGATGCACGCGGCCGAGCAGTCCCTGGCCGTGCGGGCGTTCCGCTCCCTGCCGGAACGGTGGCAGGCCGTGCTGTGGCACACCGAGGTCGAGGACGAGTCGCCCAGCGAGGTGGCCGTGCTGTTCGGGCTCGACGCGAACGGCACCCGGGTCCTGGCGAGCCGTGCCCGGGAGGGGCTGCGGCAGGCGTACCTGCAGGCGCACGTGAGCGAGTCGCTGGCCGGCGACGAGGTGTGCGCCCGCTACGCCGGGCAGCTCGGGGCCCATGTGCGGGGCCGGTTGCGGACGCGTGCGGAGCGGGGGGTGCGCAAGCATCTCGAGCAGTGCGCGCGGTGCCGGGTGGCGGCGGCGCAGATCGGGGAAGTGGCGGGCGGCATCCCGGCGCTCGTGCCGGTGGCGGTCCTCGGCTGGTTCGGGGCGGCCGGGTACGGGAAGGTCGCGGGGCTGCTCGCGGGCGGTGGAGCGGTGGGGGCCGCGGCGGGCGCCGGCGCCTCGGCCGGGGCGGGTGGGGGAACGGGCGCGGCGGCCTCCGAGGGGCTGGGGGCGCCGGTGAAGGCCGGGGTCGCGATGGGGGTCGTGGCCGCGGCGGTCGCCGCCGTCGCGCTGGCGTTGATGGGGGGTGGGGGGCCGGAGAAGAAGGACGCGGCCCCGCCGCCGCGTGCGCCGGGGGTCGAGTCGGTGGTACCGGCGCCCGCGGCCTCCTCCGGAGCGGAGCGGGGGACACCTCGGGAACCCTCGGGTCCCGTTCCCTCCCCCGGGACACCCCGGGCGCCCAGGGCGTCCGCGCCCCCGGCGGCTGAGACGTCGGCGCCGGTGGCGCGTGCGGTGCCGGGCAGGACCCCACCGGTCCGGAGGACCTCCGCGCCCACGGTGGTGCCCTCGGCCCCGCCGAGTAGTGCGCCCGACGCCCCGCCCGGTACGGAGGTGCCCTCCGCACCACCCTCACGCGCGGTCTCGGTGCGGCTCGAATGGGGCGGGGTGCTCGGCGTGGAGGTCGAGGTGGGGGCGCTCTGTCCCGCGCCCGCCGCGCCGGCCCGTCCCGCCGTCCCGGTCGTTCCCGCCGTCCCGGTCGTTCCCGCGGCACCGGCCCTGCCGGGGCCGCACACCTTTGCTCCTCGGGATGCGGGCCTCGTCAGCCAGGTGCGAGTGGGGTGCGAGGGCTCACCAGGGCTTCCCCGGCGCCGCTGACGACCGGCGCCGCTGACGACCCGGCCGCCGCTACGTGCGTGTGGCCGTGCCCAGGGCCCGGTCACGGGGCGGGATGCCCGCGGGGACCGCGCGCTGGCGGGCGGGGGTGCCCGTCCAGCAGGTGCCGCGGCGGGAGAGGAGACGGCGCAGCCAGAGTTCGAGGGAGACGAGGTCGGCGAAGCCGTCCAGGGGCAGCGGGTCTCCCTGGGCCGCCGACCGCAGCGCCTTGCGGACCACCCGTGCCTCGACCAGGCCGGCCTCGGCCAGCAGGGGGGACGCGAACAGGTCGACCAGGGACGTCGTCGCCACCCGCAGTCCCGTCCGGGCCGCCGCGGCCGAGGACGCGCCCGAGGCGGCACCCCACCCGGGCGGCAGGTCGGTGACGCCCGCGCCCTCCAGGACCGTGCGCAGGATCGCGGCCCGGGCCCCCGGCTGCACCCGGAGCGCCTCGGGCAGGGCCCGGCAGGCGCGGACGACCTGGTTGTCGAGGAAGGGGGCGTGCAGGCGCTGGAAGCGGATCTCGGCGGCCTGTTCGAGGACGCGCAGTTCGGCGGCCTGCCGGGCCAGGGCTGCGCGGGCCCGGAAATCGCCGGGGCGCTGCCCGGGGCCCACGCCCATGGCGCCGGTCCGGCCCGCCGCGCTCTGCAGGCGAACCGATACTTCTGCGAGCGCCTCACCGGTCAGCCAGCGTGCCGCGGGGCCGGGTCTGGCCCAGGTCAGCGCGGCCAGCGAGGCCCCGACGGCGCCACCGGGCTCGTCGAAGCGGTGCCGCATGAGCTGGTCGGAGAGCGCCTCGACGCCGCTGCGGTAGGGCGTGCGGGCGAGCCGCCGGGCGGCGGCGTACACGCGTGCGGGAACCAGTACGGAGCCGTCGGCCTTGGCGAGCGCGGCGACGGGGCGCACCAGGTGGCGCCGCTTGCGGTCCATCAGGAGGTCGGCGAGGCGGGCCGGGTGGGCGTCGAGGACCTGCCGGGCGCCGTAGCCGGTGAAGTGGTCCGCGCTGCCGGCGGCGAGGCGGGCGCGGTGCCGGCCGGCGGAGATCAGGGAGGCGGCGGGCTCGTCGGTGAGGGGGCCGTCGAGGTCGGCGAAGGGCAGGGTCTCCTCGCTGCCGGTG
Source organism: Streptomyces griseoaurantiacus (assembly GCA_014656015.1). Classification (GTDB taxonomy): domain Bacteria; phylum Actinomycetota; class Actinomycetes; order Streptomycetales; family Streptomycetaceae; genus Streptomyces; species Streptomyces griseoaurantiacus. The sequence goes on from BNBP01000015.1 coordinate 10,210, forward strand.
ACCACGACGTGGTGCAGCCGGGGATTGGCGGCGAGGGCACCGGCCCGTTCCACCTCGGCCTCGCGCCCGGGGACGGCGAGGTCGTTGAAGGTGACGGCGAGCAGGCGTTCGCCGGCTCCGGTGCCGTGGCCGAGGACGGTGCCGGGTCTTCCGGGCAGTCCGGCGGCGAGCAGGGCGAGGGCGCCGGAGGCGGGGCCGCCGGAGAGGTCGGCGCCGATACCGGGGACCGGCATGCCGCGGGCGGCCCGCCGCTCGGCGGGGCCCATTCCGGGCACGGGTCCGGGGTCGATGTCGATGCCCGGCACGTGCCGGGGGGCGTCGAGCCGGACGCGCACGGCGTCCACGAGGGCGTCGCGCACGGCGTCCACGGCGCCCGCGGGGTCGGCCGGGGGCGCGGCGACGGCGAGGGAGGCGACCGGCTCGTATCCGGCGATCTCGCGCGCCCCCGCCCGCAGGATGAGGGCGTGTCCGGGCGGGACGCGTCGCACGCCCTCGTAGGGCGTCGAGTCGTGCAGGGCGGCGGGCACGTCGGGGGCGGCGAGCAGCGCGGCGAGGTGGCCGAAGTCGAGATTGGCCTCGACGAGGTCGGCGAGCGGCAGGGCGGCGGTCGCGTACGCCGTGCCGCCGGCCCAGGGGGTGTGGAAGACCGGCCGCGCGCCCGCGAGATCGCCGCAGACGGTGATGCGGCGGCCGACCTGGACGACGGCGGTGTAGCTGCCCGGCCAGGCCGTCAGGTGCCGCAGCGCCCCGCCGCGGGCGGCGAACAGGGCGACGCGCAGTTGCTCGTCGGTGGCGCCGCAGGTGCCGAGGACCGCGATGCGGGTCTGTGCGTCGGCCTGGACGACGCGGATTTCGTCGGGGCGCCAGTCACCGACCGCCCACAGCGGATCCGGGTCGCCCCACAGGGGCTGGGAGCCGACCGGCTGCACGGTCTCGCCCTCGTAGCCGGTGGTGCCGGCGGAGCCGATGCCCGCCACGCTCGTGGCGGCGCTCGCGGCGGCACTGCTCCATCCCACCAACCACCGCATCGCCGCCTCCACAGACTGTGGACAACCAGTGCACCGTACGAACTGTGTGCACCATGCTGCCACGAAGAGTGCGCCCCGGAGGGGCTCCGCCGCGGCTTGTGCTCCCCCTGGTGCGCCCCCTTGGGTGTGCCCGCGCACGGCGAACACACTCCTCGCACAGGGCAGATGGGGTCGAACAGCGATGTGAATGCGCCCCCGGTACGCTCCCCTGGCACACCTTTCGCGCCCTCAAGTGGCAGCGTGGCAACGGAAATACGTGCGGGGACCACCGTCGATTTTCGGCCAATTCATCCGCGCGACGGCAGGTTTGAGTACGCTCCGTACAGGCTCTGGGCACTGTGGAGCGGTGCGCGGTCCGGGAGACGGAACGCGCCTCCCGGACCTGTCCGCCGCCCGCGGGGATGTAGGCGGCGGCGTCCCCCAGCCCACCGGATCCAGTACAGCGGGCCGACCCACGCGCCATCCATCGAACCGCTCCCCCCTTGGCCGGAGAAGAGCGCACGGACAGGCGCACGGCCACACGGCAGGGGCACGCCGCGACACTGCGTACTGCCCCGTAGGTCACATCCCGCCAACCGGAAAAACGCCCCTTAACGCTTGGGATCCGGCGAACTACGCTGGGTTTACGAATGCCGCGTGGTTATGCCAGCGCGACAGCCGTCTGTGTCGAGGGGTGGCGCATGTCCAGGGAGCAACGCGGGCCGAACGAAAAACTCGGCGCCGTTCTCGCCCTCGCGGGAATCAGTAACGCGGGGCTTGCGCGGCGCGTCAACGATCTTGGTGCCCAGCGCGGGCTGACACTTCGCTACGACAAGACGTCGGTGGCCCGCTGGGTGTCGAAGGGGATGGTGCCCCAGGGTGCCGCCCCGCATCTGATCGCCGCGGCCATCGGCCAGAAGCTCGGCCGTCCGGTGCCGCTCCACGAGATCGGCCTTGCGGACGCGGATCCCGCGCCCGAGGTGGGCCTCGCCTTCCCCCGGGACGTCGGACAGGCCGTGCGCTCGGCCACCGATCTCTACCGCCTCGATCTCGCCGGACGCCGGGCCGGCTCCGGCGGCATCTGGCAGTCCCTGGCCGGTTCCTTCGCCGTGAGCGCCTATGCGACCCCCGCGTCGCGATGGCTCATAACCCCGGCCGACAGCTCGGTGGCGCGTGACGCGAGCCCGTCGGACGGCTCCTCCGCGCCGACGAGGGTCGGCCACAGCGACGTGCGCAAGCTGCGGGAGGCCGCCGAGGACGCCCGACGCTGGGACTCCAAGTACGGCGGCGGGGACTGGCGTTCGTCGATGGTGCCCGAGTGCCTGCGGGTCGAGGCGGCGCCGCTGCTGCTCGGCTCCTACTCCGACGAGGTCGGCCGGGCGCTGTTCGGCGCCTCCGCCGAGCTGACCCGGCTGGCCGGGTGGATGGCCTTCGACACCGGCCAGCAGGAGGCCGCCCAGCGGTACTACATCCAGGCGCTGCGGCTCGCCCGCGCCGCCGCGGACGTGCCGCTCGGGGGGTACGTCCTCGCCTCCATGTCCCTCCAGGCGACCTACCGCGGCTTCGGCGACGAGGGCGTCGACCTCGCGCAGGCCGCACTGGAACGCAACCGGGGCCTGGCGACGGCGCGCACGATGAGCTTCTTCCGGCTCGTCGAGGCCCGGGCGCACGCACGGGCCGGTGACGCGCACGCCGCCGGCGGGGCGCTGAAGGCCGCCGAGGGGTGGCTGGAGCGGGCGCGCGACGGCGACCCCGACCCGTCCTGGCTCGGCTTCTACTCTTACGACCGGTTCGCGGCGGACGCGGCCGAGTGCTACCGCGACCTCAAGGCACCGCGGCAGGTGCGGCGGTTCACGGAACAGGCGCTGTCGAAGCCGACGGAGGAGTTCGTGCGCTCGCACGGACTGCGGCTGGTGGTCTCGGCGGTGGCCGAACTGGAGTCCGGGAACCTGGACGCGGCCTGCGAGCAGGGGGTGCGGGCGGTGGAGGTCGCGGGGCGGATCTCCTCGGCGCGGACGACGGAGTACGTGAAGGACCTGCTGCACCGGCTCGAGCCGTACGGGGACGAGCCGCGGGTGGTGGAACTGCGGGAGCGGGCACGGCCGCTGCTGATGGCGGCGCCGGCGTAGACGCGGGCGCCCTCCCGGACGGGGGGCGGGCGTGTGCGGGCGCGGTGCGAGCGGGGTACGGCGCGTGGCGGGGCACAGTGCGAGCGGGGCGCAGCGCGAGCGGGGCGCGGCGCGTGGCGGGGCGCGGCGCGTGGCGGGGCGCGGCGCGTGGCGGGCACAGTGCGTGGCGGGCACAGTGCGTGGCGGCCCACGGGTGCGAGCAGGGCGCAGTGCAGGGCGGCACGCGGTGCGTCGGGGTGCGCGTAGGGGGGTCTCGCCCCCACCGCCCCTACCCGTCCCGTCCCTTGAAGGGCCCCACCCCTCCGCCCCCGGGCGGGAGAGCTCGGGTGGTCAAAGGTCGTGTGCGGAGTGCGGGCGCGTCGGGGCCCGTCGCGCAGTTCCCCGCGCCCCCTGCAGGCCGCGGCCCTCAGGAGGCGCCGTAAAATCGGGGGCACTGTGTCTGAATCCATCGATGTCTCCGCCCCCGCCAAGACGCCGCGCTTCCCCGACGGGCCCGCCGCCGACCCCGCCGGCTCGCACTTCGAGCGGCGCATCCGCAGCTTCCAGCCCCGCCGCAGCCGTGTCACCACCGGCCAGGCGGAGGCCCTGCGGCGCCTGTGGCCCGCCTGGGGCCTCGACATCGACGGCCACTGCGTCCTCGACCTCGCCGAGCTGTTCGGCAACGACCGCCCCACGGTCCTGGAGATCGGTTTCGGCATGGGCGAGGCCACCGCCGCGATGGCCGCGGCCGACCCGGAGACCAACGTCCTCGCCGTCGACGTGCACACCCCCGGCCAGGGCAATCTGCTCAACCTCGCCGAGGCCCGGGGCCTGAACAACATCCGCGTCGGCAACGGCGACGCGATCATCCTGCTGCGCGAGATGCTCCCGCCCGACTCCCTCGCCGGCCTGCGCGTCTACTTCCCCGACCCGTGGCCGAAGAAGCGCCACCACAAGCGCCGTCTGATCCAGCCCGAGTTCCTCACCCTGGCCGCCACCCGGCTGCGCCCCGGTGCGCTGGTGCACTGCGCCACCGACTGGGAGCCCTACGCCGAACAGATGCTCGAGGTACTCACCGCGCACCCCGGCTTCGCCAACGAGCACCCCGGGGGCGGTTTCGCGCCGCGTCCCGACTTCCGGCCCCAGACGCGTTTCGAGGGGCAGGGCCTTGAGAAGGGTCATGTCGTGAACGACCTGCTGTTCCGCCGCGTCCCGCACGCCGACCACCGAGACACCGAGGAGCAGCGGTAGACGGCGGTGGACACCGGTCGGCGGCGATAACAGGCAGCACCGGGCGCCTCTGTCTCGTTAGGGTCAATGCCGTGGCCACCAGTCCTCCGTATCCGACGTATCCTCCCGCCCCGACCGGGTCCCCCGCCCCCGGCGGTGTGCTCCGGCACCCGCACTGGTGGCAGCGCACCTGGGTGCGGTACGCGGCGCTGAGTTCGCTGCTCGCGCTGTCCGGGCTGGTCATCCTCGCCCTGGTCCGGCAGCAGACCGGCACGGAGGGCTTCCTGGTGGGGCTCGGCCTCGCCGTGTTCCCCGTCCCCCTGCTGATCGCCGCCTTCCGCTGGCTGGACCGGGTCGAGCCGGGGCCCTGGCGCAACCTCGCGTTCTGCTTCGCCTGGGGGGCGTGCGCGGCGGCGCTCGTCGCGATCATCGCGAACAGCTTCGCCACCCACTGGATAGCGGTCGCCACGGCCGACCCCAAGGGCGCCGACACCCTCGGCATGACCGTCATAGCGCCGGTCGTGGAGGAGTCCGCGAAGGCCACGGCGGTGCTGCTGGTCTTCCTCTTCCGCCGTCGGCACTTCACCGGGATCGTCGACGGCGTGGTCACGGCTGGGGTGACCGCGACCGGCTTCGCCTTCACCGAGAACATCCTCTACCTGGGCACCGCCTTCGGCACCGACCAGTCCGACGGCGGGCACGGCGGCATCGCCTCCGTGACGGCCGCGACGTTCTTCGTGCGCGTCGTGATGTCGCCCTTCGCGCACCCCCTGTTCACCGTGTTCACCGGCATCGGCTTCGGCATCAGCGCGCTGACCGCCGAGCACCGGCGGGTGCGCCGGACGCTGGCCCCGCTCGGCGGTCTGCTGCTCGCGATGGGCATGCACTCGCTGTGGAACGGCTCCACCTCGTTCGGCGACGGCTACGGCTTCTTCGCGGTCTACGGGGCGTTCATGGTGCCGATGTTCGGACTGCTGACCTGGCTGGTCATATCGACCCGGCAGCGGGAACTGCGGACCGTGCGCGCCGAACTGCCCGCGTACGTGGTGGCCGGCTGGCTGACGATGCCGGAACCGTTCGTCATGGGCTCGATGAAGGCCCGGCGGCTCGCCCGCGACCACGCCAGGGACCGGCTCGGCAAGGCGGCGGCGCGCACGGTGGCCGAGTACGAGGCCTACGCGACCTCGCTGGCGTTCCTGCGCCACCGGGGGCGCTCGGGCCGGGCGGGCGCCGACTTCGTCGTACGGGAGCGGGAGTTGCTGCAGGAGCTGTGGCACCGGCGTGAGGTGGCCCGCCCGGCACTGGCCCACGCGGGCCACACGCTGGCGGGCGCGGTGCTGTGGGGTGTCCCCCCGATGTACGGACACGGGCACGGGTACGCCCCGGGGCACGGCCCCTTCCCGGTCTACGGCCACCACCCCTCGTACGGAGCCCCCTCGCACGGAGCCCCCGCATACGGAGCCCCCGCGTACGGGGCACCGGGGTACCGTCCCCCGGCGTACGACCCCGGGCCCGGCGCCGGGGGCCACGCCCCCCACCCCGCCGTCCCGTCGCAGTACAGCGCACCGGCGTACGGCCGGGCGCCCCAGGCGTACGCCTCCCAGGGGCAGGCGGCCTACGACCCGGCCCCGCAGGTCCGCGTCACGCCGACGCCTCCGTCGACCGCGGCGGGCCCGCCTCCGTCGGCCTGACCCCCGCCGGGGGCCCGGGCCGGGGACGTCAGGGGTGCAGCCCCTTGCCCTGCAGCCACGCCATCGGGTCGATCCCGGTGGCGGCGCCGCCGGGGTGGACCTCCAGGTGCAGGTGCGGGCCGGTGACGTTGCCGGTGGCGCCGACGCGGCCGATGACCTCGCCCGTGCTCACCTTCTGCCCGACGCTGACGCTGATCGAGGACTGGTGGCAGAACCACAGCTCGGTGCCGTCGTCCAGGGTGAGGATCGTGCGGTAGCCGTAGGAGCCGGCCCAGCCGGCCTGGGTGATCGTGCCGCTGTGGACGGCCTTGATGAGCGTGCCGGTGGGCGCGGCGAAGTCGAGGCCGGTGTGATAGCCGGAGGACCACATCGAACCGGCCTGGCCGAAGGTCGAGGTGATCGTGTACGAGGAGGTCGGCAGCGTGAACTGCTTGGCCAGCTCGGCGAGCTTCTTCGCGGCGGCCTTCTGCTTGGCCTCCGCCTCCGCCTTCTCCTTGGCGTCGGCGGCCTTCTTCTCCGCCTTCTTCTCCGCCTCCTCGGCGGCGGAGGCGGCCTGCTTGGCGGCGGCGGCCTCGGCGGCCTTCGCGGCGGCGCTGTCCACCTGGTCCTGCTGGGCCTCGGCCTGCCGCATGATCCGGTCGCGCAGGGCCTCGCCCGCGTCCTTGGTGCCCGCGGCGGTGTCGGCGTTCGTCAGTCCGACGCCGGTGAACGGGGCGGCGACGGTCCGTGCGGGGGTGTCGGCCTTGTCGCCGGAGTCGTCACCGACGAGGGCCTTGGCCGACTCGGTGACCGAGGACAGGTCCGGCAGGGATATGGAGACCGGCGGCTTGGAGGTCTGCGCGGTGGCCATGCCGCCCGCGCCCACCGCGGCGATCACGCCGACGCCCAGAACGGTGGAGCTGCGCGCGAGTCCGCCCCCGCGCTGCTTGGTGACGCGGTGCCGGCCGCGGACGGGACGAACGGTCTCCGCGGTGGGATTCCACTCCTCCCAGGTGCCCTCCTCGGAACGGCGGTCGAGGTCGATGACCTCGGTGCCGGCAGGAGCGTACGAGGGGTTCTGGGCAGGCCGGTTGGACGCCACGTGGGCGCTCTCCTTTCCTTCCTCTCGCCTGCCGGGTTAGCTGACGGGTTCGGAGCAGGAAGGTCTCCTACGCGCGTGTGCCGGCCGTGTCTTCTCGGCGGCAGCCGCGCGATTCACCCCTGAGTGGTGGTTCCCCGGCTCCCTTGCGGGATTAGGCAGATGAGCACGGGGCCGCCTCCTGTGACGGCTGGGACGACCGTGCTGCGTTATCGAACGTTAATAGACCGGGGGCGCACATTCCAAGCCGTTCAGTGGCACGAGTTACACCTCTTGGCCAGGACTTTTGCGCCACGAGTCCCGCAAAACGGGCGAGTTGGCGGGGCCTTCCGAGGGCCTCGGGCCCGGACGGGCCCTGACGAGCCGTCGATAAACCTGCCGGGAGAACACGATCCGGTCACGGCGGGTGACGTACTGATCGCCGTCCGGGACACCGACGGGTACGGCCACCGCCCGGGACACCGACGGTACGGCCACCGCCCGGATTGCCGGCGGTACGGCCGCCGTCCTGGGCGCGGTCGGCACCGCCGCCCTCAGGAACGCGGCCGGTGCGGACGTCGTACCGCGAGCAGGGCCAGGTCGTCCGTCGCCCGGCCGCCGGTGTGCCGGGCCACCTCCTCGGCCAGGAAGCGCAGCAGCGCGTCCGGCCCGGAGAAGGTGCGGCCGGCGAGCCGGGCGGCGGGGTCGTAGAACTCGCCGTGCCGGTCCCGTGCCTCGGAGAGCCCGTCGGTGTGGAACAGCAGCGTGGCGCCGTGCGGCAGCGCGGCCTCCTCCGCGCGTTCGGGCCACCGGCCCAGCTCGCCCATCCCGAGCGGCAGTGCCGGCTCGCTCGGTTCGAGCACGCGCAGGCTGCCGTCCTCGTACAGGAGCAGCGGGGCGGGATGGCCGCGGTTGACGAGGCGGACGAGGGCGTTGCCGTGCGGGATCTCGGCGAGGACGGCGGTGGTGAACCCCTCGACCGAGTCCTGGTCGTGGCGTCGGCCGCCCTCGCGGGCGAGGGCGCGTTCGAGCCGCTGGGCGACCGCGCCGAGCGTGGCCTCCTGCTCGGCGGCCTCCCGGAAGGCGCCGATGACGACGGCGACGACGCTGACCGCGCTGATGCCCTTGCCGCGCACGTCCCCCAGGACCAGGCGCACGCCGTGCGGGGAGTCCTGCACGGCGTACAGGTCGCCGCCGATCGCGGCCCAGTCCTGAGCGGCCTCGTACCGTGCGGCGATGTCGAGACCCGCGACGCGTTCGGCCGGCTGCGGCATGACGGCCCGCTGTGCGGCCTCGGCGATGTGGCGGACGGAGGCCAGCCGGGCCCCGGCGCGTCCGGCGAGCACGTTGATCAGGACGGCGAGAGCGGCGACGGTGCCCACCGTCATCAGCTCGGTGGTGATGTCGATGTTGGACATGACGCCGAAGCCGGCGTGGATCGCGGCCACGGCGAGGACGGCGACCGCGGCCGTCAGGACGGTGCCGCGCAGCGAATAGAGGAACGAGGCGACCAGGGGGGCGGCGGTGAACAGGGGGGCGGCGGTGAAATCGGCCGGGGTGAGGCAGTCGTAGACGATCGCGGCGGCGAGCAGCAGCACCGGCAGGAAGGGCAGCGAGGCACGGACGCAGGTCGCGCCACGGCCGGCGCCCCCGGCGTTCCCGATGGTCACGACCGCCTCGTCCTCTGTGCGCTGCCCCACGCCACCAGGGTCCCTCGGGACGGGGCGGCGGGGCACCTCCGGTGACCCGGGCGGGTGGCGGGACCGGTAGACGGGGACCGCGGCGACGGGTGACCCGTACGACGGGGATCGCGGCGACGGGTGGCGGGGACGACAAAAACCCCGGGGGCGGAAGCCTTACGGCCTCCGCCCCCGGGGACGTGGTAGCGGGGACAGGATTTGAACCTGCGACCTCTGGGTTATGAGCCCAGCGAGCTACCGAGCTGCTCCACCCCGCGTCGGTGAAACCAGTGTACGTCATCCCGGGGACCCCGCTCACCACCTTTACCTGGGCGGACGTATCCCTGGCGGGACGCCCGGCGGGAGATCGTTCAGCGGCCGGAGGAGCGGCGCCGCCAGGGGAGCGCGTCGCCGCATGCCGTGCGCTCCTCCTCGTTGCCCAGCGCCCCGGCGATCCGTGCGCAGATCTCCTCGAACTGCTCCACCTGCTCCGGCGTGAGCCGGTCGAACACGGCGGCGCGTACCGTCTCGACGTGCCCCGGGGCCGTACGCTCCAGCAGCCGCGCCCCCGCCTCGGTCAGCACCGCGATGCTGCCGCGCCCGTCACCCGGGCACGCCTCGCGCCGTACGGTGCCGTCCTTCTCCAGCCGGGCGACGGCGTAGGTCAGCCGGCTCCGGGTGACCTTCAGCGAGGCGGCGAGGTCGGTCATGCGCAGCCGCCTGTCGGGGGCCTCGGAGAGGTTGGCGAGCACGGAGTAGTAGAGGTGCGGCAGGCCCGCCTGCTGCTGGAGCTGCCGGTCGATCGCGTCCTCCAGGAGGGAGGAGGCGGCGAGGTAGGCGCGCCAGGCACGCTGTTCCTCGGAGGTGAGCCAGCGGGTCGTCATGACGGCAGTGTAGTTATTGTTCAAAAGTTGAACCATCTCGCACGGGAGCGCGCACATGCCCCACCCCCACGTCCTGTTGTCCGCCGCCGTCTCCCTGGACGGCTTCCTCGACGACACGGGCCCCGACCGCCTGCTGCTGTCCGGACCGGAGGACTTCGACCGGGTCGACCAGGTGCGGGCGGAGAGCGACGCCATCCTGATCGGCGCCGGCACCCTGCGCACCGACAACCCGCGGCTGCTGGTCAACTCCCCCGAGCGGCGCGCGAAGCGGGTCGCGGCCGGGCTGCCGGAGTACCCGCTGAAGGTGACGGTGAGCGCCTCCGGCGACCTCGACCCGGCCGCCCGGTTCTGGCACACCGGCGGCGCGAAGGCGGTCTACACGACCGAGGAGGCCGCGCCCCGGCTGCGCGCGGCGCTTCCCCCGGACGTCGACGTCCTCGCGCCGGGCGCGGAGCTGCGGTGGCGGGAGGTGCTCGCACATCTGGGCGAGGAGAAGGACGTACGGCGGCTGATGGTGGAGGGCGGCGGCCGGGTGCACACCGAGCTGCTGCGGCAGGGGCTCGCCGACGAACTGCAGCTCGTGGTGGCCCCGCTGCTGGTGGGGGAGGCGGACGCACCGCGCATGTTCGGGACGGCGGCCTACCCGCCGGGGCGGATGCGGCTCCTGGAGACGCGGGCCGTGGGGGACGTGGTGCTGATGCGGTACGTGCCGACGGCGCCCGGCACGGGGGAGCTCGCCACGGCGGCGGACCGGAGGTGGCTGGGGCTCGCCTGCGACCTGGCCGAGCGGTGCCCGCCCTCGGAGACCGCGTTCAGTGTGGGAGCGGTGGTGGTGGCCGCCGACGGTACGGAGCTGGCCCGGGGGTTCTCGCGCGAGGGCGGCGACCCGGCGGTGCACGCGGAGGAGGCCGCGCTCGCGAAGGTGGCGCCCGGGGACGCGCGCCTGGCGGGCGCCACGGTCTACAGCAGCCTGGAGCCGTGCGCCCGGCGTGCCTCGCGGCCGGTGCCGTGCGCGCGGCTGATCCTGGCGGCCGGGGCCCGGCGGGTGGTGACCGCCTGGCGGGAGCCGGACACGTTCGTGCCGGGGGCGGACGGGACGGGGGTGCTCACGGCGGGGGGCGCGCACGTCGTGCACCTGCCGGAGTACGCGCCGGCGGCCAGGCGCCCGAACGCGCATCTGCTCGGGCGGGACTGAACGGGCCGACCAACGGGACCTCCGGCTCGCGGGCGCTCAACGCGGCGACGCACGGACACAAAACCCACGGACTCACGGACTCACGGGCCCACGGGCCCACGGACGCACGGACACACGGACACACGGACGCACGGACGCACGGACGCACGGACGCACGGTCACGGACCCACGGTCACGAACCACGGATCACACTTGCTTGAACATTGAAACAAGTATTAGAGTCGCCGATGTCCCGTCATGCTTCAAATCTGAAACAGTGCGTACGCACCCCCGGGGCGGGACCCGAGCAGCAACCGACGCGCGCACCCGCGCTCCGCAGAAGGGCGACAGCCATGCGTGACCTGCCCGCCGCACCCCAGCCCGCCGACCTCCCGGCCGCCGGCCCGATTCCCGAGGCCACCGTGCGCACCCGCGTGAGCGTCCCGCTGCGCTTCGGCGACTTCACCGTCACCGCCGACGTCGTGACCTTCCACGGCCTGGTCGACGGCCGCGAGCACCTGGCACTCGTCCTGGGCGACGGGGCCGACGGGACTGCCGGGCCGCCACTGGTACGGCTGCACTCCGAATGCCTGACCGGCGACGTCTTCGGCTCCGCCCGCTGCGACTGCGGCCCCCAGCTCCGCGAGGCGGTCGAGCGCATCGCGGAGCACGGCGGCGTCCTGCTCTACCTGCGCCAGGAGGGCCGCGGCATCGGCCTCTACAACAAGCTCGACGCGTACGCGCTCCAGGACGAGGGCCTGGACACCTACGCGGCGAACGCGGCGCTCGGCCTGCCGGAGGACGCCCGCGACTACACCGCCGCCGCCCAGATGCTGCGCGCCCTCGGCATCGGCACGCTGGACCTGCTCTCCAACAACCCGGACAAGGCCGAGCAGTTGACCGCGCTCGGCCTCACCGTCGGCGCCCGCGTCCCGACCGGCGTCTTCACCACCGCCCACAACGTGCGCTACCTGCACGCCAAGGCCGTCCAGACCCGGCACACCCTGCCGCTGGGGGAGCTGCGGGAGCGCCCGGCGGGCTGAGAGCGGGACGGGCGCATCTGACCCGTTGTCAGTACCTCCTGCAAGACTCCCTCACGTCCAGAGCCGTACCGGACGACGAGACACCGGAGGCAGACGATGACCGACGCACCCGTACCGTCCCCCGCCCCGCCGCCCCTGCCCCTCGGCGGGACGGGCGCCCGCAGACGCAAGGGCGAGCCGGTCTCCCTGGGCAGCATCCTCGTCGACCTGATCGCCGACGGGCGGCTGCCCCCGCCGCCCCTCGGTCACCTCCCGGCCGCCCGCCGCCCGCGCGATTCCGCGACGCGCAGGGCGTCGGCGAGGCACTCGGCGAGCCGGACGGCCGCGTAACGCACGGCGACGTGCGGTGAGACCGGGTCCTCCAGCACGCGCCGGGCCTCACCCAGCACGTCCAGGCCCTCGGCGAGCTGCAGCGCCTCGGTCTCGTCGGCCAGCCGCGAGACGTAGCCGGTCCCTTCCCCCTCGGCGTCGAGGAAGCAGGGCTTGCCCTCGGGCGAGGACCAGGGCAGGAGCCGGAGCGAGCGGAGCGAGTCCATCAGGCGGCCGCCCTCTGCGCGCCGACGACGTGCGCGTCGAGGTCGATCCCGAAATCGGCGGCGAGCACCAGGGCGACACGGCGCCGTCGCTGCCGTGCGCGTTCTCGCTCGTCGGCCACCAGGTACGGCCGCACGAGCCGGGACTCCGTGGCGTCGAGCGGCGGGTGCGAGCAGTACGGGGAGCGCCGGACCGGAAGGTGGAGGCACAAGTAGGGCGGGCCGGGGGGCACGGGCAGCGGAGCCCCCGCACGGTGACTCCCGGTGCCCGGGCCGAACAGAAGGCCCAGCCATTGGGTGAGCCGCCGGATAAGGTCGTACATGTCGACGCTCCTTCGAAGCGTTGGCCGTGCCCCGGGAGGTCTTGTCCACCTCGCCGGGGTCTTCTTATGAGCACCATGCATCAGGGAGCACTAGGTAGCAATAGGAAGCATACGGTTGCACCCATACGTGGTGCGCCGCGCCGAGCCGCTTTAGCGTGCGGTCATGGCAGCTGAGCGTGAGTGGAAACCCGACCCGTCGAGCCACGTCTACGTGTACTTGCAGGTCGCGGACCACATCACCGAGCAGATCCGGACGGGACGACTGCCCGTCGGCGCACGTCTGCCCGCCGAACGTGACATGGCCGAGGAGTACGGCGTGGCCGTCAACACCGTTCGTCGGGCCATCAGCCATCTCCGCGGTCAGGGGCTACTCCTCACCGTCCCGGTCAAGGGCACCTTCGTGCGCCCCGAGGAGGCCGACACCCCCTGAGAACACCGAAAGGGCCCCGGTCGACCGAAGCCGACCGAAGCCCTTCCCGCCGGTAGGCCCTGTGGGACTCGAACCCACAACCGGGTCTGTACGGTGAGTGGTGTAACGCCCGAGCTGGAAGCGACAGTTGATGACTGACGTGACGAGTGACACCGAGGCCGGGAAGGCCGCTGTGGGTGCGACGAGCGCTGTGGATGACGGGCTGGTCGCCGAGCTGCTAGCCCGGGCCCACGCGGGTGGAGTGGAGCTCACCGGGGAGGGTGGCCTGCTGCAGCAGCTGACCAAGCGGGTGCTGGAGTCCGCGCTGGAGGGCGAGCTCACTGATCATCTGGGGCACGAGCCCGGTGAGCGGGCCGAGGGTGGCAGGGAGAACTACCGCAACGGGCACCGGTCCAAGACGCTGATCACCGAGTCGGGGCCGGTCGAGATCGCGGTGCCGCGGGACCGGGCAGGGGCGTTCGAGCCGCAGCTGGTCAAGAAGCGTCAGCGGCGTCTGGGCGGGGTGGACGAGATGGTCCTGCCGCTGTCGGCGAAGGGACTGACGCACGGGGAGATCTCCGCGCATCTCGCCGAGGTGTACGGCGCGCAGGTCTCCAAGTCCACGATCTCCACGATCACCGACAGCGTGATGGCCGGCATGACGGAATGGCAGAACCGTCCGCTGGACAGCGTCTACCCGGTCGTCTTCATCGACTGTGTGAACGTGAAGGTCAGGAACGGGCAGGTCGCCGACCGGCCTGTCTACATGGCGGTGGCGGTCACCGCCGAGGGGCACCGGGACATCCTGGGCCTGTGGATCGGCGACGGTGGGGAGGGCGCGAAGTACTGGCTCCAGGTCCTGACCGAGATCAAGAACCGCGGCGCGGCCGATGTGCTGATGCTGGTCCGCGACGGCCTGACCGGACTGCCGGACGCCGTGAACACCGTCTGGCCTGCGACGATCGTCCAGACCTGCGTCGTTCACCTTCTGCGGAACAGCTTCCGTTACGCGGCGCGGCAGGACTGGGAGAAGATCGCGAAGGCGCTCAGGCCCTTCTACACGGCGCCGACCGAGGAGGCCGCGCTGGAGCGGTTCGTGGAGTTCACCGACGCCTGGGGCGGGAAGTATCCGGCGATCGTCCGGCTCTGGGAGGCGGCCTGGGCGGAGTTCGTGCCCTTCCTCCGGTTCGACATGGAGATCCGCAAGATCGTCTGCACCACCAACGCGATCGAGAGCATCAACGCGCGGATCCGCAAGGCCGTCCGGGCGCGAGGGCATTTCCCCACCGACCAGGCCGCCCTCAAATGCGTCTATCTGGCCGTCATGAGCCTGGACCCGACCGGCACCGGACGCAAACGCTGGACCATGCGCTGGAAGGCCGCGCTCCAAGCCTTCGACATCACCTTCGACGGCCGGCTCACCGCCGGACGCCGCTGAAGAGAACCGACCGAGTTCCACCGTTCGCTACACAGACCCGCGTTGGACAGGACAGCCTGCGTTAGTGGATGCCCCTGCGCGACAGAGGCGCTCAAGAACCAGGCAAGAGCGCCATGACCGTGGATTGAACAAGCTGGGCTGCAGCGAGGACCCCGGGGATGCCCCCGCATCGCTCGACGAGATTCTGGAGCATGTATCGCAGAGTGGCCGGATCACGTTCGGGTTCGTCCAGCCGTGGGGCGATCATGCCGAGGTCGCGCAGGGCAGCGTCCACCTCGGGGTACCGTCCACGCAGCTCTTCCAGGCGTCGCCTCAGGTCGTCGATGCTTTCGCGGGCCCTCTCGGCGGCTTCGTTAGTGATGTTGTTGGTCTGGGTTGCGTTCTGGGAGAACGGCGCTGCTTGGGCGGGGCCGCTCATGTGGCCGTTGTTGACAATGCCGAAGTTAGGGCCGTTCGGGATGGGATCGGGCTGCCGGCGGATGGGCATGCGGGGCTCCTGTCGGGCCTGTGGGTCAGTTGGTCGTGGAGGGGTTGGCCGAGAACGGTGCGGCCTGGACCGGGCCGCTCATCGTGCCGCCGTTCATGACGCCGAAGTTGTAGATCGCAGTGGACTGCTGGCGGTAGGCGGCAATGTCGACGTTGTGGTCTCGCAGAAAGACCTCGGTGGAGTCGAAGACCCGGCGTTGCATCATCTGCACGTAGTAACGGGCGTCGTCGTACATGTGCATGTCCTCCAGCCGTCGGACGCTGTAGACCTCGCGGAGGCTGACCGGCCCGCCGCCGGGGTCGAGTTCGGGGCGCGGACGGGCCTTGCGACGTATGAGCCGCTCCAGACCGACGTAGACGTCGACGAGTGCGTTGAATACGGCGCGGCCTAGCCACTTCGGCGTGCGTGGATCGACGGCCCCGAGACCGGCGACCTTCGGGTTGAGGGGGCCCATGATGTGCGGACGGACGGTGACGCGCAGGAAGCCACCCTGGTAGGCGAAGCGGACGAGTATGGCGGCGATCAAGTCGCCGTTCCAGGCGGTGATGCGCGCCCAGACGTAACGGCGAGCTATCTCCTCGACAGGCTTGGTTCCAGCGGTGTCCACGGCGAGGGTGTGCAGGCTGCGCCAGGTGTCCTCGTCGATCTGATCCCAGCGCTTGTAGTGAATGCCTGCGATCCCGACAACCTCCACGCGCAGTTTCGGATGATCACGGTGGTGGGAGGGAGCCGGGTCCTCCAAGCGGCGTGCGATATAGGCGTGCAGTTGAGCGGCGGTGAAGTGCTTCATCGGCTTGCGCGCAACCGGCTTGTTGTGTCTTGCCAGTGCGTCCAGGACTGCCTGGGCCACCTCGGCCATGTCGGGACGACCTGGGTTTTGTGCCGGTGAGCTGACGCCGAGAAGCAAGTCCGTGCTGTCGTCCTCGTCGTCCTGGCTCTCGGGTGCGGGCTCGACGTCGATGCCAATGACGGCTTCCTGCCATGCCTGAAGACCTGCTCCGATAAACCGGTGCCGGTCACCGTTGGGGCGACGTTCGTAGAAGTACGGCAGGGCATGGGCCTGTACCGCCGTCGGGGGCGCACGCAGTTCTCCGGCCAGTAGAGCATTGAGCTGTAGCTGTGCCAGGTAACGCTCCACCAGGTAGACGCCCCATATTCCCGTCAGCAGGACTACGGCTGCCCAGCCCACCGTGAGAGGGCCAGCTATGGCCTGCCAGGCAACGACCACGATCAAGGACACGATGGCCACTCGGCGTCTGCGCATTTGCTGAATCGCACGATCACACGCGTGCACCACCGGCTCCTGATGGAAGCCGTAGATCGGTACCGGCCGTGCCGGATTCTTGATTCGACGGCGGATCCAGAGGGCGTAGTCCTCGCCCAGCACAACCGCTGGGGGCGCAGGCTCCGCACCAACAGCCTTTTCTGCCTCCTTCGGAGGGAACAGCCATCGCATGCGCTTCTTCACCGCGGCCTTCAGGTGGTCCCACAGTTGCGCCAGCACTGCGCGAAACGTGGCCAGCCAGTCAGGGCGGACGAACGCGGCAGCACTCAGCTGGCGTGTGATGCTCTCGGTGTAGACCCCCTGCCCGATTACCTCCCGGGCATCACCCGCGCCCCCCACGGGCACCGCGGGGCCGGAGAACACCGACTGGTGCTCCGTGTACGACAAGCTGCCCCCCGTGTCTCTTGCTTCAACCACGACAGCAATTCGTGGCAGACACAAAGGGGCATCATCTTCGGACGGAAGGCGCGCCGCCACACCACAAACTGGCACAAGGCACACATCCAGGTGCCGCGATCAGGTAATGACCGAAAGCTGACCCCCGCGGCAGTCCAACCTTCGAAGTCACGGATCACATCGCGGGGCGCGAGAAGGCGCTGCGTGAAAGTCCCCGGCTCGACGGCAGTTGCAACCGTCTCGGGAGACTACCGCCAACCGTCAAGGGACAACTGCGAACCGCCCGTGAGGTACCGGCGGAGGGCGCTTGCCGTGGTATCGACAAAGGGCCTTGACCCGGATTCTTGGACACGGGCTATGCGGCTTGGGCCAGGGTCGTGGGCCTTGACCCGCGTCGGTGACGAGGGCGGTGCGCATATGGTCCGCGATCGCCCAGCCGGCCAGGCGCCGTGAGGCGAGGTCGATGACGGTGGCCAGGTAGAGGAAATCACCGGCCCGGCATCCCGTCAGGCGATACGCCGAACCTTGCGCGCGGCCCTTAGCTCCGCGATCGCCCAGCAGCTCATTACCTTCAACCCGGCGTCCCATGTCAAGTTGGAGTCCGGCAAGCGCCCGAAGCCACTTCTTTGGACCGATGAGCGAGTCCGACGCTGGCGCACAACGGGCGAGATCCCCGGCCCAGTGATGGTGTGGACCCCGCAGCAGTTCGGCGCCTTCCTCGACGCAGCCGAGAGTGACCGCCTGTACGCGATCTTCCACCTCATGGGTACCCGCGGCCTGCGTCGCGGCGAGGCGGTCGGCCAGGACTGGCACGAGATCGACCTCGACGCCGGCCTCATCACGCCCGCCAAGGAGATCGTGGTGGCCGGCTGGGACCCCTACGAATCCGAGCCCAGGACGGACGGCAGCACGAACACGATCGCGCTCGACAGCACCATCATCTCCGAACTGCGCAACCACAAAACCCGCCAGGAGAAGGAGCATGTGGAGTGGGACGAAGCCTGGCAGGACACCGGCAAGGTCGTCACGAAGGAAGACGGCTCGTGGCTCCGCCCTGGGACGGTCTCCGAGGCTTTCCGCCGCATCCTCGCCACCACTGACCCGCCGCCCATCACCCTGCGGGTCCTGCGCCACGTCGCTGCAACGCTCACGCACGGAGGCGGCGGCGACACCCGCGCCGTGAAGGAGACCTGCAGCACTCCACCATCACGCTGACCTCGGACACCTACACGAGCCTGCTCCCGGAGCTGGACCGTGAAATCGCAGAAAACGCGGCAGCCCTGATCCCGCGCAACCGCCACCCGAACACGAGGGGGTCTTCTGGACCGTCTCCTTCGCCGATCGGCGGAGGCAGCGCCACCGGCATCTAACGGCGAGGTTGTGGCTTGCGGAAGGAGTAGATCAGCCGGGCGGTTAGCTCTTCGGCCAGCTCTCGGCCCCGGTTAGCAATCGCGGCAGCGGTGACGGCCTCCGCAGGTTCCACTTCGATGGGACCATCGGTCACACGAAGCGCAGCAGAGGTGGGATTGACCTCGCTCAAACGCTCGACGGTGACCATCCTGGACTTCTCAATGGCGGCCGCAGGAGCGTAAGACGGTGCCCTAGGTGCGTCGATTGCCTCCAAGAGCGCTAGTAGAGCCGTGATGCGTTCACGAGTGTGACCCTCGTCCAGCACGTAAGTAATGCCCGGATGCGGGAGTGGTTCCCAGACACTGCGCTGTCCGGATCGTGTAATGGCAAGCCCAACCGAACGTCCACGCGGGTCGGCCACACTCACCACCGTCATCTCAGCTGAGTCATGAGCTTCTACACGTTCGAGGTTCGTGAAGAACCCCGTCGAACGGCCGAGGTCAACCAGCTCAGCAGCAAGTTGCCTCATACGCACCGCAGGAACCCTACTGATTGCAGGTACCGGTACTAGGTGAAGCTCAAGCAAGGAAGGCCCACTGGTGAATGTACTCATGGGAACAAGATCCTTGTGCCAGACCACCTCGGCTGGCTGATCAAGGTGCTGCCAGGTCAGCTCGTCGCTGGCCTGCCTCTCGGTGCCGGGTGACTGCAGGTCAGATGCAACGGGCGCTGGTGTGAGCTGGGCAACGACTTCCGCCAGAAACAGCGCGGCGTGCTCTGCAGCCAATTCCTGTGTGCCAGCGCCATCGGTGTTCTGCTTGGTTCCGTCCGCTCGGTCGCTGATCCCTCGAATCATCAGATGGGGTACCGACTGGGCCTTGTGGGCTGCGCTGGCGAAGCCGGCACCTTCCATCTCCACCGCGACAGCACCGTTGTAGTTCCGGTCAAGGAATACCCGCAGCGGCGACTCCTGGGGAGCGTTGAGTACGACGTCACCCGCCACGATGGGCTTGAAGTGCACAGCGGTCGAAGCCCGGGCGCCTTCAGGAAGCTTCTCCTTCCAGGCGGCGACGTTAGCTACATACTGTGCTACCTGCTGCAAGGCGTACGTAGCTTCCCAACTGCGCGAACGCGCCTTGAATCCCTCCGGATCCTCCTTTCCTCCGTGATACGCGTGCACTTCGGTCGCGACCACGACGTCTCCCGGAGAGATGTCCGCCTTGAGCGCTCCGGCGATGCCGGTGAACAGAACCGCTCGCGGTTTGACGAAGCTGACGGCTCGCTCCGTGATCACTGCAGCGGAATCGTTACCAGGACCTGTGGCCGTCAAGTAGATGGTGAACGATGTGCCCGCGAGGATCCCGCACTCGAAGATGGTCCCGGCATGATCAACGCGCGTCGGGCGTTCGAGCAGGCGGCGCACAGCTTGGTACTCCAGCGGCAGCGCTGTCAGTACTACAACCCTGCCTGATGCCTCGTCCATCCCAGCCCCCTTGCCCAGCGTCGTCCTGCAGTGCAGCCTCGCTACGGAGTGCAATCCCCGGCGTTCATACCGTAGATCCCACAGACGCACATGAATGGGTGAACGTCGGCGTGTCGTGAAATGAGGGGGCGGCCATACCTAGCAACGGTGAAACGATCGAGAGCACCGTACTCCTAGCCGAGTACGCCCAGATCAAGGACGAGCAGCGAGCACGCATCGGCTTCCGCGACAACCTGCTGTACGTGACCCTCGCAGCGGTAACGGCCATCACTGCCATCGCCTTACAAACCAAGCACCCACAACTGATGTTGGCCCTGCCAGTCGTTTGTGTCGTACTCGGCTGGACCTACCTGGTCAACGACGAGAAGATATCCGCCATCGGGCGATACATCCGCACAGAGCTCGCATCTCGACTGCCCAGCGATACGAACACAGGACACCGGGCCTTTGGCTGGGAGACCTTCCATCGCAGCGATGCCAAACGGGGCTCGCGCAAGGTCACGCAGACGATTGTCGATCTGACAACCTTCCTCATCACCCCGCTCACCGCACTCATAGTCTTCTGGTGCTACGGACCAGGGAACGCTCTGCTGATCACCACATCAATCGTCGAAGCTGCTGGGCTGGCTGGCCTCGGTGTCCAGATCCTTCGATACGCCGAGAGGTGATCGGTCCATCGAGCTGGGTCTGCGAACCGCTGGTTCGACGCTGGTCGAACAGGCGCTCACGCATCGCTCACGCAGAACCCCGGGAACGTCACAGCGTCCGAGTCGACCGAAGCCGACCCGGACGCTGCGTAGCAGGTCAGAAGGGGTTTCCCTCCCCCTGCGCCCGTAGGCCCTGTGGGACTCGAACCCACAACCAATGGATTAAAAGTCCACTGCTCTGCCAATTGAGCTAAGGGCCCTGGCGGTGCCACATGATGTTGCCTCCCCGAGCATAGCCCGACGCGGGCGGGTCGCCGATCGGGTATCGGTGACCCGGCCGTGTCGGCGGGGTCAGGTTCCGGCCTTCTCCCGGGGGAGGTTGCGCGCGTGACGGGGGTTCAGGAACCAGTGACGGGCCGAGGCGAACCACCACACCGCCGCGAAGCCCAGGACGACGAGGACGGCGACCGGGGCGTAGTTGAAGGTCTCCCATGTCACCGGTGACACCTGCGGCAGCATGAACAGCACGGTGATGAACAGGACCCAGGTCACCGACACCACCCCGATCGCCCTCGACCACCGGCCCAGGTGCCAGGGCCCTCGCCGGAAGGCGTCGCCCTTGACCACCCGCAGCAGCGTCGGGATGACGTAGGCGATGTAGAGGCCGATCACCGCGATCGACGTCACCGCCGCGTACGCGGTCACGTTGATCAAGTACGGCAGCCCCAGGACGAGCGCGCCCAGCGTGGCCAGCCACACCGCCGCCACCGGGGTGCGGGTGCGCGGGCTCACGGTGTGCCAGACGCGGGAGTACGGCAGCGCGCCGTCGCGCGAGAAGGCGTAGATCATGCGGCTGTTCGCGGTCACCGAGGCCATCCCGCAGAACAGCTGTGCGCCGATCACCACGAGCAGCAGCAGCTTCCCGGTGGTGGCGCCCAGCGCGTCGAGGAGGATCTGCGCCGGGGGCGCGCCCGTGGGCGAGCCGAGCGCGCCGTCGTAGGACTGGATCGCGAACGTGAAGCCGAGGAGCAGCACGAACCCGGCGATCCAGGAGGTCCAGATGGAGCGGACGATGCCCTTCGGGCCGGCCGTGGACGCGTCGTGCGTCTCCTCGGTCATGTGGGCGGAGGCGTCGTACCCGGTGAAGGTGTACTGCGCCATCAGCAGCCCCAGCAGCACCACGTAGACCCCGCTGCCCCAGCCGGTGTTGTTGACGAACTCCCCGAACACGAACGAGGCGGACCGGTGGTGGTCGGGCACGAAGGCGAGTGCGCCGACGATCAGCGCGACGCCCAGGACGTGCCACCACACGCTGACGCTGTTGAGGAGGGCGACGATCCGGACGCCGAAGGTGTTCAGCAGGCCGTGCAGCAGCAGGATCGCGGCGAAGAGCAGGATCGTCCGCCCCGGCGTCACCTCGAAGTCGAACTGCAGGTTGAGGTAGGCGCCGAGGAAGGAGGCCGCCCCGAAGTCGATGCCGGCGGTCACGGCGACCTGGCCGAGGACGTTGAACCAGCCGGTGAACCACGCCCACGCGGCGGCCGAGCGGGGCGGGGCCAGCCGATGGGCCCAGAAGTACAGTCCCGCCGAGGTGGGGTACGCCGAGCAGATCTCGGCCATCGAGAGCCCCACGAACAGCGTCATCAGGCCGACGCCGACCCAGCCCCAGGTGATCACGGCGGGGCCGCCGGTGTTCATCCCGAACAGGTACAGCGTCAGGCAGCCGGAGAGGACGGAGATGATGGTGAAGGAGACCGCGTAGTTGGAGAAGGCGGACATGCGGCGGGCGAGGACCTGCGTGTAGCCGAGTTCGGCGAGCCGCTCCTCGTCCGAGGAGCGGTCGGGGGCCCGGGTCGCGTCGTCGAGCGCGTCATCTGTCATGTCCCCAGCGATTCCCACCCGGCCGACGTGACAAGCGTCACACCACCACCCTGCCGCACAAAAGGCCGCGGCCCCCACCCGAGTCGGGTGGGGGCCGCGGCCCTGCTTCATGCGCCGGCGTCAGCTGCCGCGCTTCCAGCGGGGCTTGTCGTCCCGGCGGAAGGACGAGGAGGACCCGCCACCGCGGTGCTCGTCACGGCGCCCGTAGGAACCGGTGGAGCCACGGTGGTCGTCGCGGCGACCGGACGGGCGGTCGTGCCCACCGGCGCGGAAGCCGGGGCGGTCGCCCTGACGGTCACGGTTGAACGGGCGGTCGCTGCCGCGGTGGCCACCGCGGTCGTCGCGGCGGTCGTCGCGGCGGAAACCGCCACGGTCGTCACGGCGGTCGTCGCGACGGAAGCCGCCACGGTCGTCACGACGCTCGAAGGAACGACCACCGCGGTCGTCACGGCGGTCATCACGACGGTCGTCACGGCGGAAGCCACCGCGGTCGTCACGGCGGTCGTCGCGACGGAAGCCGCCACGGTCGTCACGACGCTCGAAGGAACGACCACCGCGGTCGTCACGACGGTCATCACGACGGTCGTCGCGACGGAAGCCACCACGGTCGTCACGACGCTCGAAGGAACGACCACCGCGGTCGTCACGACGGTCATCACGACGGTCGTCACGGCGGAAGCCACCACGGTCGTCACGACGCTCGAAGCGCTCGGCACCTCGCTCGCGGCCGTTCGCCTGCTCCGGCAGCGACACGGGAGCCGCCTCCGCACTCCGCTCGGCGGTCTCGGCGGCGGCCTCGGCCGTCCCGCCCTCGGCCTCACGGGTCGCGGCCAGGGCCGCCTCCGGGTCCTCGCCGCGCTCGCGCGCGGCCCGGGCCACCAGACGGTCGGCCTCCTCGCGCAGCTCGCCGGCACGGCGCGTGGCGCGCTCCAGCTGCTTCGTCAGGTAGGCGACCTCGCGCTCGGCCTGCTGCGCGGCGTTGCCCGCCGACTCGGCCTGCACCTCGGTCATCGACCGGGCGCCGGTGATCTCGGCGACCTCCGGGTCGAACGCGCCGGCGCTCTGGATGACGTGACGCGAGGCGTCGACGCCCGCGTCCTCCATCAGCCGGAAGATCTGCCGGCGCTGGTGCGGCAGGGACAGCGAGACCACGGTGCCGGTACGCCCGGCACGCGCGGTGCGGCCGGCCCGGTGCAGGTAGTCCTTGTGGTCGCCCGCCGGGTCGACGTTGAGCACCAGGTCGATGCCGTCCACGTGGATGCCGCGCGCGGCGACGTCCGTGGCGACGAGGACGTTGACGTACCCGTCCTTGAAGTCGGCCAGCGTCCGGGTGCGGGCGCCCTGGGTCATGCCGCCGTGCAGCGCGTCCGCCTTGGCGCCGGCGTCGCGGAGCTGCTCGGCGACGCGGTCGGCGCCGAGCTGGGTGCGCACGAAGATGATGGTGCGGCCCTTGCGGGAGGCGATCGCGGCGGTGA
The DNA here is from genome assembly GCA_014656015.1 of Streptomyces griseoaurantiacus. Lineage (GTDB taxonomy): Bacteria > Actinomycetota > Actinomycetes > Streptomycetales > Streptomycetaceae > Streptomyces > Streptomyces griseoaurantiacus. The sequence continues at coordinate 33,790 of BNBP01000015.1, forward strand.
CCGGCGCCTTGTCCTTGGGCTTCACGATCAGGATGTGGTGCGACATGGTGGTGACGGCGCCCTGGGCGGCGTCGACCTCGTGGTGGACCGGGTTGTTCAGGTACCGGTCGACGAGGGTCTTGATCTCGTTCTCCATGGTGGCGGAGAAGAGCATCCGCTGGCCGCCGGCCGGGATCTGGTCGAGCAGCTCGGTGACCTCGGGCAGGAAGCCCAGGTCGGACATCTGGTCGGCCTCGTCGAGCACGGCGATCTGCACGTTCTCGAGCGAGCAGGCGCCGCGGTTGATGAGGTCCCGCAGCCGGCCCGGGGTGGCGACGAGCACGTCGACACCACGCTCCAGGGCGTAGATCTGGTTGCCCATGGAGGTGCCGCCGCAGACGACCTTCATCTTCAGGCCGAGGACGTCGCCGTAGGGCTGGAGCGCGTCGGCGACCTGCATGGCGAGTTCACGCGTCGGCGTCATGATGACGGCGCGCGGCTTGTGCTTCTCGGTGCGGGCGCCGGCCAGCGTGGCCAGGGCGGGCAGACCGAAGGAGAGGGTCTTGCCGGAGCCGGTGCGGCCGCGGCCGAGGATGTCCTTGCCGGCCAGGGCGTCCGGGATGGTCGCGGCCTGGATCGGGAACGGGGCGGTCACACCGTTCTGCGCGAGCTTGCGGACGATGCCCTCGGGCAGTCCGAGGTCGGCGAAGGTGAGCTGGGGGGCGTCGGTCTCGGCCGCGCCCTCGGTCGACTCGACGGCCTCGGGGCCTTCGGGCAGGACGACGTGGTCGGTACTGGCGACAGACATGCGAATGGAGAGCCTTCCGGAGTTGTACGGCAGCACGCGCCCCAACTCCGTGAAAGTCACAATCGACCGCCTCGATGCGGTCCGGCCACGGTAAGGGAGAGTACGCGCCACACGCGGCGCGTCTTTTCTTGGCGCCGGGCAAATGGGATCAAACGATCTACCACCATACGCACCAAGGCCCTCGGGGTGCAAACCCACGGGTCAGAGCCTTGCGGAGGCGACGGGACGCGCCCGGAAGCACCCGCGCGTGGGTGCGAGGGTCAGCCGAGCCCCACCCGCCCGTGGACTCACCGTCACTCGTCCTCCGCCGTGACCCACCCGGTCCCCGGCTCCGGCACGGGCGCCGCCGCCACCGGCCCCCGCTCCACCATCTGCGCGCGCTGCTCGTGCGCCGAGGCGGAGGGCTCCGCCGTGTCCGGGGGCGGCTCGGAGGCGGGCGGCGGCGTCGGGTCGGGCTCCGGCGGGGTGAAGGGAGCGCTCGGCGCCCCCGTGGGCCCGGCCGGATCACCCCCGCCACCCGCCTGGCCGCCCCCGCCGTGCCCGCCGGTGTCGCCCGGCTCGCCCCCGCCGCCCTTGCCCGAGGTCTCCGTCGACGGCTCGGCGCGCGGGGTCTTCGAAGCGGTCGGCGCCGCTTTCCCGTGCTTCGACTCGCCCGGCCGCGGGGACCGGCCCTTCCGGTCGCGCCGGCCGCCGGCCGCGCCGTCGGCACCGACTCCCGCCACGTCCTCGCCCCGCACCACCGTCCCGTGCGGACCGGTCGAGCGCCCCGGGCCGGGGCGCCCGGCATCCTGGCCCACGCTCACGCATCCCGTGGCGGCCGCCACGGTCAGGACGGCGGCGGCCAGTCGGAACGGAACGTCACTGGGGCGCACGGGCAGCCACCTCCGGGGGCGGGCGAAGCGGGTCCCCCTGCCCAACTCCCCCGCCCCGCGCGAGGACACGCCCCACCGCGGCCGGACCGGCCGGCGCCGCCACACCGTGCGGCCGAGCGGCCGTGCCCGACAATGGTCGGTGTGCTGCAGATGACGCGCGAGGAATTCGAAGAGCTCGTGAGCGAGGCCCTGGACCGGATCCCGCCGGAACTGACACGGGTCATGGACAACGTGGCCGTCTTCGTCGAGGACGAGCCACCCGCCGACGACCCCGAACTGCTCGGCCTGTACGAGGGAACACCGCTCACCGAGCGCGGCGAGTGGTACGCCGGGGTCCTCCCCGACCGCATCAGCGTCTACATGGGCCCGACGCTGCGCCACTGCGGCTCGCCGGAGGAGGTCGTGCACGAGGTCTCCGTGACGGTCGTGCACGAGGTCGCCCACCACTTCGGCATCGAGGACGCCCGGCTGCACGAGCTGGGCTGGGGCTGAGCCCGCCACGCCCTTCACGACTCGTCCGGTCTCCTCCCCGCATCCGGCATATTCGTCCCCTCACATGGGCATACGGGACCAATGGCCCGCCGCGTCCCCGCCGCAGTCCTGCACGCACTCGCCCGACTCCGAAGGGCCGCGAACCGCGAGCGCGCACCCGCGCGCACCCCCGCACGTCGCACATCCGCACGCCCCCTCTCCCTCGCCTCCCGCCCCAACCCCTGGCTCCAGGCGCTCGCCCTGGCCGCCGTCGTGCTCCTCGGCGCCTGGCTGGGCCTCCTCGTCGTCGGCAACGTGCGCGCGCCCGTGGGCCCCATGAACACCACGATGGCCCTGCGCCCCTCCCTCACCGGCGGCACGAAGATCAACGTCTCCCCGCTCGGCGCGCTGGAGCTGAGCACGCACACGGCCCCCGTCCGCCTCGACGTCAACGTCGACCAGCTGGACGCGGCCCGCGCCCAGGCCCTCGTGGACCATCCCGAGCGGCTCTCCGGCCTCCAGGAGGAGGTGGCCCAGGACGTCGCCGACGACACGCTGGACCTCGCCGTGCGCTCCTGCGTGGCCGTCGTCTCCGGCGCCACCGCGCTCGGTCTCGTCGTCTACCGCCGCCCGCGCCGCGCCCTGGCGGCCGGCGGCCTCGCCCTCGCGCTCCTCGCCGCCTGCGGCACGAGCGCCTACGCGACGTGGAACCCCAAGGCGGTCCTGGAGCCGAAGTTCTCCGGCCTGCTGTCCTCCGCCCCCTCGCTCGTCGGCAGCGCGCGCAGCATCGTCACGGAGTTCGACGTCTACCAGCAGGAGCTGGCCCGCCTCGTGACGAACGTGACCAAGCTGTACGACGTCACGTCCACGCTCCCCGCGTACCGGCCGGACCCCAGCACGATCCGGGTGCTGCACGTCTCGGACATCCACCTCAACCCGGCGAGCTGGAAGATCATCGCCTCGCTGGTGAAGCAGTACGACATCAACGTGATCGTCGACTCCGGCGACACGATGGACCACGGCACGGCGGCCGAGAACGGCTTCCTCGACCCGGTGGCCGACCTGGGCGCGCCGTACGTGTGGGTGCGGGGCAACCACGACTCGGCGACCACCCAGGACTACCTGGCAAAGATGAAGAACGTGCGCGTCCTGGACGACGGCAGGGCGGTCACCGTCGCGGGACTGCGGTTCGCGGGGATCGGCGACCCGCAGTACACCCCCGACCGCACGGCGGAGCGCGGCGACCGGGCGGAGGAGCTGGCGGGCGCCCGCCTCGCCTCCTCCCTGCGCGACCAGCGGAACGCCGGCACACCGGTCGACGTGGCCCTCGTGCACGAACCCTCGGCGGCGCGGGAGACGGACGGGGAGGTGCCACTGGTCCTCTCGGGTCATCTGCACCACGAGGGCACGGAAGTCATGAAGTACGGCACGCGACTGCGCATCGAGGGCTCCACGGGCGGCAGCGGGCTGCGCGCGGTCGAGGGGAAGCACCCCGACCCGATCGAGGCGTCGGTGCTCTACTTCGACCGGGACAGCCGGCGGCTCCAGGCCTGGGACGCGATCAAGCTGGGCGGTCTGGGCCGGACGACCGCCGAGGTCGCCCGCCACCTGGTGGACGAGAACCAGCCCGGCGCCACCCCGTCCCCGTCCTCCTCGGGGTCCTCGGGGTCCTCGGGGTCCTCGGGGTCCCCGTCCCCGACGTCGTCCTCCGGTTCCCCCACCCCGGCGAAGTCCGCCAGCCGATCCCCGCGCCCCTCCCCATGACGCCCCGCCACGTCCCGCCACGCTCCGCCGGGTCCCCTCCTCGGCCCCTGCGCCCCCTCCCGCACCCGCCCCCGTAAACCGTTTTGGCGATACCTCCCGCCATCCCATATGCTTCTCACGTCCCCGAGGCGCCGAGAAGCGCCCAGGCGGGCCGATAGCCCTCATCGTCTAGCGGCCTAGGACGCCGCCCTTTCAAGGCGGTAGCACGGGTTCGAATCCCGTTGGGGGCACGCAGTACCGTGTGCGACACTGTCGCTCGTTGGTTCGCACACAACAGCAAGGTCCTGTGGAGCAGTTTGGAGTGCTCGCCACCCTGTCAAGGTGGAGGCCGCGGGTTCAAATCCCGTCAGGACCGCTGACGTCTCCTCGGAGTCGTCGTGGCTGGGTAGCTCAGTTGGTACGAGCGTCCGCCTGAAAAGCGGAAGGTCGCCGGTTCGACCCCGGCCCCAGCCACCATCGAAGGCCCCCTCCCTCAGGGACGGGGCCTTCAGTCATTTCCGGACCCCTGCCCCCGATCCCCGGCCCCCGTGTCTTCGGAAGTCGCTCCGCCCTCCGGGGCTCACGGCGCGGCGTGCGCCGGGCCCGCCGCGCGGCCGCCCGGGTGGCGGTGGCGCCAGACCAGGAAGACCGTGCAGGACACGAGCGCCCAGCCCGCGAGGACCAGGAACGGGAACGCGTGCTGGTGGCCGGCGAAGTAGACCGCCGTGTGCTGGGCGTTGACCGAGGCGCCCGGCGGGAGCCACCGGCCGATCACGCCGAGCGGGGACGGCAGCAGCGGCCAGGAGACCGCGCCGCCCGAGGACGGGTTGCCGAGCAGCACCATCAGGCCCCAGGTCGGCAGCATCGCCCAGCGGCCGAACAGGGTGTTGAACATCGTGAAGACCATGCCGGAGGCGAACATCGTCAGCGCGAGGATCAGCCACGACTCGAGGAACGGCAGGTGCACCGCGTCGAGCAGCCAGTCGACCACCGCCGCGATCGCGAAACCGCCGAGCAGCGCGTACGCGGCGGTGAACGCGATGCGCTCGACCGGGTTCAGCGCGCCGGCGTGCACGCTGAGCTGGATCGCGCCGACGAAGCCGATGATGACGGCGGCGAGGGAGACGTAGAAGATCGCCAGCCCTCGCGGGTCCCCCCGCTGCAGCGGCTTGAGGTCCTTGACCTCGACGTTCGTACCGGTGGCCGTGCCCACCCGTTTCCCCGCGTCCGCCAGCAGCTCGGCGACCGTCGCCCCCGAGGCCCCGGAGACCTCCAGGGTGAGCCGCTGCCCGCCGGAGGGCACGTCGAGCACCGCGAAGACCTTCTGGTCGTCCACCGCCTCGACCGCCGTGCTCCGGTCCTCGTAGACGTGCAGCTTGAGCGAGGCGTTCAGCGCCTTCTCCATCCCGGCGATGAACCGCCGCCCCTGCGGACTGTCGTACGCCCCGACGACGGCCGTGGGCACCGTGCGCGGCGTGGGGTTGGCCATGGCGTACGTGTAGGAGCCGGCGAAGAACCCGGCCGCCCCGGCGATGATGAGCAGCAGCACGGTGGCGGGCAGGAAGGGCCCCTCCCGGAACCCGGCCCACCGCTCCCCCCACGTACGCGTTCGCCCGTGAGCACCGTGCGCCGGCTCCCGGCCGTCCGGGGGCGGGGCCCCGGGCTCGGCCTCCGGCCGGGGCCCGGAGGGGGAGCCGGGCCCGGACGACGGCTCGGCCCCCGACGCGGTCCCGCGCTCGGGCGACGGCTCGCCCTCGGACGGGGACTCGGGCTCGGGACCGGGACCGGGACCGGGACCGGGATCAGGATCGGATGTGGACATAACGGCCACGCTAGATGATTTCACCCCAGGACAAATCCGTTCGCCTCTCGTTTCCCGGAGGTGAGATCCTGGTTCCCGTATGTCCACGCACCCCGCCCCCGCCCTCGGCGCCCTCGCCCCCCGCCTGACCGAGCTGTCGCTGCGCGACGCGCACCGGCTCGGACGCAGACTCGAAGGCGCCCGCAAGATCCGCAAACCGGAGGCCCGCGCGGCCGTCCTCGCCGAGATCGAGGGCGAGGTCGCCCGGGCCGAGGAACGGATGGCGGCCCGGCGCGCCCGCGTCCCGGTGGTGACGTATCCCGAACAGCTTCCGGTCAGCCAGAAGAAGGACGAGATCGCCGAGGCCATACGCGACCACCAGGTCGTGATCGTGGCCGGTGAGACCGGCTCCGGAAAGACCACGCAGATCCCCAAGATCTGCATGGAGCTCGGGCGCGGTGTCCGCGGCATGATCGGGCACACCCAGCCCCGCCGGATCGCCGCCCGCACGGTCGCGGAGCGCGTCGCCGAGGAGCTGGACACCCCGCTCGGCGAGACCGTCGGCTGGAAGGTGCGGTTCACCGACCAGGTCGACCCGGAGGCCACCTTCGTCAAGCTGATGACGGACGGCATCCTGCTCGCCGAGATCCAGACCGACCGCGAGCTGCGCGCCTACGACACGATCATCATCGACGAGGCCCACGAGCGGTCCCTCAACATCGACTTCCTGCTGGGCTATCTCGCCCAGCTGCTGCCGAAGCGCCCCGACCTCAAAGTCGTCATCACCTCCGCGACGATCGACCCCGAGCGCTTCTCCCGGCACTTCGGAGACGCTCCGATCGTCGAGGTCAGTGGCCGTACGTACCCGGTGGAGGTGCGCTACCGGCCGCTCCTCGAGGAGGATTCGGACGAGGCGGACCGGGACCAGATCACCGCGATCACCGACGCCGTCGAGGAGTTGATGGCGGAGGGGCCCGGCGACATCCTCGTGTTCCTCTCCGGCGAGCGGGAGATCCGGGACACGGCGGACGCGCTGGAGAAGAAGAAGTACCGGTCCACGGAGGTGCTGCCGCTGTACGCGCGGCTCTCGCACGCCGAGCAGCACCGGGTCTTCCAGCAGCACTCCGGCCGCCGGATCGTGCTGGCGACGAACGTGGCCGAGACCTCCCTGACCGTCCCCGGCATCAAGTACGTCATCGACCCCGGCTTCGCCCGCATCAGCCGCTACAGCCACCGCACCAAGGTGCAGCGCCTGCCGATCGAGCCGGTCTCGCAGGCCAGCGCCAACCAGCGCAAGGGCCGCTGCGGCCGTACCTCGGACGGCATCTGCATCCGGCTCTACTCCGAGGACGACTTCCTCACCCGCCCGGAGTTCACGGACGCGGAGATCCTGCGCACCAACCTCGCCTCCGTCATCCTGCAGATGACCGCGGCCGGCCTCGGGGACATCGAGAAGTTCCCGTTCATCGACCCGCCGGACCACCGCAACATCCGTGACGGCGTCCAGCTCCTGCAGGAACTGGGAGCGTTGGACCCGGCGCAGAAGGACGTCCGCAAGCGGCTGACCGAGACCGGCCGCAAGCTCGCCCAGCTCCCCGTCGACCCGCGGCTGGCCCGGATGGTGCTGGAGGCGGACCGCAACGGCTGCGCCCGCGAGGTGATGGTGATCGCCGCCGCGCTGTCCATCCAGGACCCGCGCGAGCGTCCCTCCGAGAAGCAGACGCAGGCCGACCAGCAGCACGCCCGTTTCCGCGACGAGACCAGCGACTTCCTGGCCTTCCTCAACCTGTGGCGGTACATCCGCGAGCAGCAGAAGGAACGCGGCTCCTCCTCGTTCCGCCGGATGTGCAAGCAGGAGTTCCTCAACTTCCTGCGCATTCGCGAATGGCAGGACATCTACACGCAGTTGCGGACGGTCGCCAAGCAGATGGGGATCCGGCTCAACGAACAGGACGCACCCGAGGACCGCATCCACGTCTCGCTGCTCGCCGGTCTGCTCTCCCACATCGGCATGAAGGACGTGAAGGAGTCCAAGGACTCCTCCGGCGCGGCCGGCACCTCCGGCCCCGGCGGCCGCAAGGACGGCGGCCGCAACGAGTACGTGGGCGCCCGCAACGCCAAGTTCGCGATCTTCCCGGGCTCGGCGCTGTTCAAGAAGCCGCCGCGGTTCGTGATGTCCGCGGAGCTGGTGGAGACCTCGCGGCTGTGGGCGCGGGTCAACGCGAGAATCGAGCCGGAGTGGGTCGAACCGCTCGCCGGCCACCTGCTCAAGCACACGTACAGCGAGCCGCACTGGGAGAAGGACCAGGCCGCGGTGATGGCCTACGAGAAGGTCACGCTGTACGGCGTCCCGATCGTCGCCCAGCGGAAGATCAACTACGGCCGGGTCGACGCCGAGGTCAGCCGCGAACTGTTCATCCGCAACGCCCTGGTGGAGGGCGACTGGCGGACGCACCACAAGTTCTTCGCCGACAACCGCAAGCTGCTCAGCGAGGTCGAGGAACTGGAGCACCGGGCGCGGCGCCGGGACATCGTCGTCGACGACGAGACGCTCTTCGACTTCTACGAGCAGCGGATCCCCGAACACGTCGTCTCCGGAGCCCACTTCGACTCCTGGTGGAAGCACAAGCGGCACGAGCAGCCCGACTTCCTCGACTTCGAGCGGGAGATGCTCATCCGGGAGTCGGCCCAGGAGGTCACCAAGGCCGACTACCCCGACTCCTGGCGCCAGGGCCCGCTGAAGTTCCGGGTGACGTACCAGTTCGAGCCGGGCGCGGACGCCGACGGCGTGACCGTCCACATCCCGCTCCAGGTGCTCAACCAGGTCACCGACGAGGGTTTCGACTGGCAGATCCCGGGCCTGCGCGAGGAGGTCGTCACCGAACTGATCCGCTCCCTCCCGAAGCCGATCCGGCGCAATTACGTGCCGGCGCCGAACTACGCCCGGGCGTTCCTGGAGCGGGCGGTGCCGCTGCAGGAGCCGCTGACGACGACGATGGCGCGCGAGCTGAAGCGCATGGTCGGCGTGCCCTTCGAGGCGGAGGACTTCGACTGGGGCCGGGTCCCCGACCATCTGCGGATCACCTTCCGGATCGTCGACGAGCGGCGCCGCAAGCTGGCGGAGGACAAAGACCTCCAGGCGCTGAAGCTGCGGCTGAAGCCGAAGGCGCGCAAGGCGCTCTCGCAGGCCGCGGCGGCGACGGCCGAGCGGCAGGGCGGGGAGTCCGTGGAGCGCGCGGGGCTCACGGACTGGACGATCGGCACGCTCAGCCGCGTCTTCGAGACCCGGCGGGCCGGGCAGCCGGTGAAGGCGTATCCGGCCCTCGTCGACGACGGACCGAAGGCGGACACCGTGTCGGTGCGGCTCTTCGACACCGAGGCCGAGCAGACCGAGGCGATGTGGAAGGGCACGCGGCGGCTGATCCTGCGCAACATCCCGGTCAATCCGGCGAAGTTCGCCTCCGACAAGCTGACTAACGCGCAGAAGCTCGCGCTGTCGGCCAATCCGCACGGCTCGGTCCAGGCGCTCTTCGAGGACTGCGCCACGGCGGCGGCCGACCGGCTGATCGCCGACTTCGGCGGGCCGGCCTGGGACGAGGAGTCGTACCGCAAGCTCTACGACAAGGTGCGGGCGGAGATCGTCGACACGACCGTACGGACGGTGGGCCAGGTGCAGCAGGTGCTGGCCGCCTGGCAGGCCTGTGAGCGGCGCCTGAAGGCCGTACGCAGCCCCGCGCTGCTGCCGAACCTGGCGGACGTGCGGGCGCAGCTCGACGCCCTCGTGCGGCCCGGTTTCGTGACCGAGGCGGGGCTGCGGCGGCTGCCGGACCTGATGCGGTACCTGATCGCGGCGGACCGGCGGCTGCAGCAGATGCCGACGAACGTCCAGCGGGACACGACCCGCATGGAGAAGGTCCACGAGATGCGGGACGAGTACGCCTGGCTGCGGGAGCAGTTGCCCGCCGGGCGTCCGGTGCCGGCGGCGGTGACGGAGATCCGGTGGATGATCGAGGAGCTGCGGGTCAGCTACTTCGCGCACGCCCTGGGGACGGCGTACCCGGTGTCGGACAAGCGGATCGTGAAGGCGATCGACGCGGCGGCACCGTGACGGGAGCCGCACGGTGGGTGAGTTCGACCCCGGGGCTCGCCCTCCTGTACAGTCCTTCTCGCAGCGCAGAGCGGTAACGCGACCGCGAAGCACCTGGTCCTGTGGAGCAGTTTGGAGTGCTCGCCACCCTGTCAAGGTGGAGGCCGCGGGTTCAAATCCCGTCAGGACCGCAAGAGAGAAGGCCGTGCCCCCCGGGGTGCGGCCTTCTCGCATGTCCGGGGCCTCTTCGCGGTGGTGTGCGGCACGCGCGCCCGCGAGAGGTTCGTGAGAGGTCCCTTGACGGCGTCACATTCCCTCGGTACCCAGAGAAGCAGGACCTCGGTGCTCCCGGAGGTGGCGTATGACCGCTGCGGCCTCTCCGCACGCGACCCGCGCACTGCTGCGTGCCCATCTGTCGGCCGCCGTCGGCTACCGCCATCTCACCGGGCAGTGTCCGGTCTGCCGTCGGCTCCTGCGACTGGCCATGGAGCCGGCCGCGCCGGCCGCGGGGGACGAGGAACCCGCCGTGCCGGCGGCCGCCCCGCTCCCGGCCGAGGAGGCGGAGGCGACCGCGGTGGCCCCCGGCGCCTGACGGGCGGGCGGACGGCCCGCACGCCGGTCCCGTCCTTCCACTGCCCGCCGGATCGGTCCGCCGTCCGCCCGTCGCCAGTCCACCGCTCTCCCGCTCTCCCGCTCTCCCGCTCTCCCGCGAGGACTTTGGCATGTGACGGGAGTCACCGCATGACTTTTCCGGACCGAGGAACTTACGCACCCCCTACCTCCGGTCAATTTAATATGTGCAATTGCACTACCTCCAGGCCTCCCTCGGGCTTCTCCTCCCCTCCCGCCCCGGGCCACCCCCCGGCGGATCCCACACCCCTCCCCAGACTCCGACAAGCCCGCTCACGGGCGGTCCGGCCGGGGGCCGTTCGCGCACACGGGGGCACACAAAAGCGCGCGCACAAAAAAATCGCGCTGGACTCGGCGGAGTCCAGCGCGATCGACGACGCACCCTCAGTGAGCCCGGAAGGGCCCCGAGTGGCTTGGGCACAGGGGCTGTTGGGGCAGCTCCCGCGTCGCTTTCAGCTGTGATGAGCGGTTGCTCCCGGACGCTCCGACCAGTTGGGGGACCAGCCGTTTTGCCCGGTAAAGCGGTTGTTCAGGCCTCGCTGCGCTGCTGCGGGATGCCCGCGAGCAGTGCGCGGACCTCGGCCTCGCGGTAACGGCGGTGCCCGCCGAGCGTGCGGATCGACGTGAGCTTGCCGGCCTTCGCCCACCGCGTGACCGTCTTCGGGTCGACGCGGAACATGGTGGCGACCTCAGCCGGGGTCAGCAGCGGCTCGGCATCAGGGGTGCGAGCGGTCATGAGCGGCCTCCTCGGGAGAACCGACGTTCTCGGTTCTTTCCTCTAAATTCTGCACCTTGACCCGCGTTGCCCGAAATGGCGGACGCGAGTCGAGTCGGTTATAGGACGAACGGCTTGTCCTCGGCACTACAACTACACCATCTGTCCAGCCGCGTAGGCCAAACCGATGGAATTGCCCTCCCAGGTGTTCATCAGCGACGGATGCCGATGGACCATGCCATAGCGGACAGTCACGCCGGTGTGACGATCAGTCACAGGGCGATCAGTTGTCACCAAACCCCCCAAGAGATGCAATGCTGAGATCTCCACCCATGCCTGGGCAGAAGGAGCCTCCCCCGGGCTCCTTGTCCTATTTTGGCACGAGGAGGGGCGTTAGGCGCAAGGGCCGCGTTAAGTGCAATCCATCACGCTTGACGGTATACGCCCGGATCGGTCGGTGATGTCCCAGCCGGTGACACCGTTCCCCCGTTGGTACGTCAACCTTGGGCCAACGGTTGTCACTTCAGCATGTCGCATGGGTCACAATTCGCACACTGTTTCCCGCTAGGTCAGGAACACCGTACCCAGTCCGACAGGCAGCCCGCGAATCAGCCGACGATCCGTCAGCATCCCTGCGGGCGCGAGGAGTTGCTCCCCGACACCGCCGGCCGCGGAGGCCCCTCAGTTCGCCGAGCGCCGGTCCCGGACCGCCCGCCAGCGCTCCACCAGCCGCGCGTACGCCTCCCCGGCAGCCGCCCCGTCGCCCTGCCGCAGTGCCTCGATGCCCTCGGCGACGTCCGCCGCCGAGTGATCGCCGTCCAGCTCCTCGGGCGGCAGCACGTGCACCAGACCTCCGTAGTCCAGCTCGACCAGGGAGCGGGGGTGGAACTCCTCCAGCCAGCGCCCCACGTCGAGCAGCCCCTCGATCAGCGGGCCCTCGTCGAAGGTGTTCCGCAGGGTGCGCAGCCCCCGGGCCACCCGCCGCCGCGCCTGCACCATGGGCGTCCGGTAGCGCAGCACCGGCACCCCGGCGGCGGGCTCCGCGTCCGCCCCGGTGTACTCCCGCTCCCCGTCGCCGACGAGCACGAACCAGTGCAGGGGGACGTGCCAGGTGGAGGACCTGATCCACGGGCGCGCGTCGGGATTGCGGCTCAGCCAGCGCTCGTAGTCCTGCGTGGCCTGGCGGCGCACCAGCGGCGGCAGCACCGCGTCGAGAACGGGTGGCGGCAGTTCCTCGCCCAGGCCGTCCAGGGCCTGCCAGCCGCGGAGCCGGGTGCGCCAGGGACAGACGCACAGCACCCCGTCGACCTCCGTCACGAAGGCGTCGTCGCTCTCGTGAACCGGCACCGCGATCGGCGGGGTGGGCAGCAGGTCCGCCAGGGAGCGACGCAGTTCGTCCTGGTAGGAGGGCCGGTCGGGACGCCGGGCGTACCGCGCCCAGTGGCCGCGTTCCGGCTCGGGGAAGGCGGCCAGCGGTTCGTACACGCGCAAGTAGGACGCGTACGGAACGACCACCGAGGACACCTTGGGCACGCCTGCTCCCTCCCCCACCCGACCTGACGTGAAGCATCTTCCCGCGCCGCGCCCGCACGGCCCCCGCCGGGCCCCTCCGGGACCACAGCCTGCCCGGGGCGTGCGCCTGGGACGCGTCCGGCCGGGCGGAAACCATGCCAAATCGTCCCACGGAAGCGTGTCGGTGTCCCTCACGAGAGGGTGATCGGGAACACCGTGCGAAGCACGGGCCCCGCCACGTTCTACGCTCGTCCCACGGAGCCCGCCATCCGCACGGGATCCGCACCCATCGCCGCCACTTCACCGGGAGTCACCACCGTGACCGACGTAACCAACGGCGTCCTGCACACCCTGTTCCAGTCGGACCAGGGCGGTCATGAGCAGGTCGTGCTCTGCCAGGACCGGGCCAGCGGCCTCAAGGCCGTCATCGCCCTCCACTCCACCGCCCTGGGCCCCGCCCTGGGCGGCACGCGTTTCTACCCCTACGCCTCCGAGGAGGAGGCCGTCGCCGACGCCCTCAACCTCGCGCGCGGGATGTCGTACAAGAACGCCCTGGCCGGCCTCGACCACGGCGGCGGCAAGGCCGTGATCATCGGTGACCCCGAGCTGATCAAGACCGAGGAGCTGCTGCTCGCCTACGGGCGGGCCGTGGCCTCGCTGGGCGGGCGGTACGTGACCGCCTGCGACGTCGGCACCTACGTCGCCGACATGGACGTCGTGGCGCGCGAATGCCGCTGGACCACGGGACGCTCCCCGGAGAACGGGGGCGCCGGCGACTCCTCCGTGCTCACCGCCTTCGGCGTCTACCAGGGCATGCGGGCCGGTGCCCAGCACCTGTGGGGCGACCCGACGCTGCGGGACCGCACGGTGGGCATCGCGGGCGTGGGCAAGGTCGGGCACCACCTGGTGGAGCACCTGGTGCGGGAGGGCGCGCGGGTGGTGGTCACCGATGTGCGCGAGGACGCCGTGCGCCGGGTCACCGAAGGCCGCCCGCAGGTCACCGCCGTCGCCGACACCGAGGCGCTGATCACCACCGAGGGGCTCGACATCTACGCCCCCTGCGCCCTCGGCGGGGCCCTCGACGACGCCGGCGTGCCGGTGCTCACGGCGAAGCTGGTGTGCGGGGCCGCCAACAACCAGCTCGCGCACCCCGGTGTGGAGAAGGACCTGGCGGACCGCGGGATCCTCTACGCGCCGGACTACGTGGTGAACGCCGGAGGCGTCATCCAGGTCGCCGACGAGCTGCACGGCTTCGACTTCGAACGGTGCCGGGCGAAGGCCGCGAAGATCTTCGACACCACGCTCGACATCTTCGCACGTGCGAAGGCGGACGGGGTCCCGCCGGCCGCCGCGGCCGACCGGATCGCCGAGCAGCGCATGGCGGAGGCCGGCGCCTCGCGCTGAGCGGAGCCGGTCCGGAACGACGCGGACGGACTGTTTCCGGCCAGGCGGCGGTGCTCCCGCGAGCACCCCGCGGCCGGCCCGGGAGCGGCGGCAGCCGTTCCCGGCGTCCGTGCGCGCCGCACGCCCCGCCACCACCGTCCGGGAGCGGCCGGTACCCGCCGGGGGGCCTGTGGAGACAACTCTCACGTTCGTCGGCGGGTCGTGCTCCGATAAGTGGTTAAAATCGCGTGTGACCAGCGAGGACGAAGCCTTCCGGGGGCCCCGTGCACACGCTGCTCCTGCGGGCGACGTACCGTATGGGCGTGGGCTCAGGTACCGTGGAAGCCCTACGGACGGTCTCTCCACCGAGAGTCCGTTCCAGATCATGAACGCGTGTCAAGACTCTGGGGCCGTCGAGCCCCGTCGTTGAGGGGGTCGAGCCATGGGGCGCGGCCGGGCCAAGGCCAAGCAGACGAAGGTCGCCCGCCAGCTGAAGTACAACAGCGGCGGGACGGACCTGTCACGCCTGGCCGAGGAGCTGGGCGCATCGACATCGAACGAGCCGCCGAAGGGCGACCGATTCGAGGACGATGAGCACGAGGACGACGAGCTGTACTCTCGTTATGCCGACCTCTATGAGGACGACGACGAGGACGAGGACGACACGTCCTCACAGCACCGTCGCGGCGCTTGACCTGCACTGAGCACATACCCGGTCGGTGACTTCCGGTCACCGACCGGGTTCTGTGCTGCCTGCGGGGGCGAGCGCCGCCCTCACCTTCACCGTGCGTAGCTGCCCTCCAGGGTGGCGCCGGTGGCGTGGTCCTGTCGACCGGTGATCTCACCGGCCACCCAGGCGTCCACGCCGCGGTCGCCCAGGGTCGCCAGCGCGGCGTCGACCGATCCCTCGGGCACGATGGCGATCATGCCGACGCCCATGTTCAGCGTCTTCTCCAGTTCGAGCTGTTCGACGTCACCGGTCCGGCCGACCAGGTCGAAGACCGGGGCGGGCGTCCAGGTGCCGCGGTCCACGCGCGCGTGCAGCTCCTCGGGGATCACCCGGGCGAGGTTGGCCGCGAGTCCGCCGCCGGTGACGTGGCTGAAGGCGTGCACCTCGGTGGTGCGGGTCAGGGCCAGGCAGTCCAGCGAGTAGATCTTGGTGGGCTCCAGCAGCTCCTCGCCGAGGGTGCGGCCGAACTCCTCCACCCGGGCGTCGAGCGCGAGCCCGGCCCGCTCCAGCAGGACGTGGCGGACCAGGGAGTACCCGTTGGAGTGAAGCCCCGAGGACGCCATCGCGACGACCGCGTCACCCTCGCGGATGCGGTCCGGGCCGAGCAGCCGGTCGGCCTCCACGGCACCGGTGCCGGCCCCCGCCACGTCGAAGTCGTCCGGGCCCAGCAGCCCGGGGTGCTCCGCCGTCTCCCCGCCCACCAGGGCGCAGCCCGCCAGGACACAGCCCTCGGCGATGCCCTTGACGATGGCGGCGACCCGCTCGGGGTGCACCTTGCCGACGCAGATGTAGTCGGTCATGAACAGCGGCTCGGCACCGCACACCACGATGTCGTCCATGACCATGGCGACCAGGTCGTGGCCGATCGTGTCGTAGACGCCGAGCTGCCGGGCGATGTCGACCTTGGTGCCGACGCCGTCGGTGGCGGAGGCGAGCAGCGGGCGCTCGTACTTCTTCAGGGCGGAGGCGTCGAAGAGTCCGGCGAAGCCGCCGAGGCCGCCGAGGACCTCGGGGCGGCGCGTCTTCTTCACCCACTCCTTCATCAGTTCGACGGCACGGTCGCCCGCCTCGATGTCGACGCCCGCGGCCGCGTAGCTGGCACCGGACGGGGAGCCAGGGGTCGTCCCGGTGGTCTCGGACATGTGGGTTCGCACCTTCGGTCGTACGGCGTTCGGAAAGGTCGGAAAGCTCGGAAAGCGTGGAGAGGGAGTATCGGAGAGATCGGTGAAGCGGTGGGGCGATCTCGGTGGGGGAAGGGGGCCGGGGCCCCGGGGAGGGGCCGTGGGAGGGCCCGGTGGCCCCGGGACGCGCGCGGTGCCGGCTCGACGGTGAGCGGGCGGGCCGCGGCGGCCCCCGGGGTGCCTACGGGCGGCGGATCGCGTCGCTGGCGGCCGTGCCGGCGGGCCCGGCGGCCAGCTCGGTCTCCAGGAGCTGCTTGCCCAGGAGTTCGGGGTCGGGCAGGTCCATCGGGTACTCGCCGTCGAAGCAGGCCCGGCAGAGGTCCGGCTTGGCGATGGTGGTCGCCTCGATCATGCCGTCGATGGAGATGTAGGCCAGGGAGTCCGCGCCGAGCGAAGTGCCGATCTCGTCGATGGACATGCCGTTGGCGATCAGCTCCGCACGGGTGGCGAAGTCGATGCCGAAGAAGCAGGGCCACTTCACCGGCGGGGAGGAGATCCGGATGTGCACCTCGGCGGCACCCGCCTCGCGCAGCATCCGCACCAGGGCCCGCTGGGTGTTGCCGCGCACGATCGAGTCGTCGACGACGACCAGGCGCTTGCCCTTGATGACTTCCTTGAGGGGATTCAGCTTCAGCCGGATCCCGAGCTGTCGGATGGTCTGGGAGGGCTGGATGAACGTACGGCCGACGTACGCGTTCTTCACCAGGCCGGCGCCGAACGGGATGCCCGAGGCCTCCGCGTAGCCGATGGCCGCGGGGGTCCCGGACTCCGGCGTGGCTATGACGAGGTCGGCCTCGGCGGGCGCTTCCTTCGCCAGCCTGCGGCCCATCTCGACGCGCGAGAGGTACACGTTCCGCCCGGCGATGTCGGTGTCCGGACGGGCCAGGTAGACGTACTCGAAGACGCAGCCCTTGGGCTTCGCTTCCGCGAATCGGGAAGTGCGCAGGCCGTTCTCGTCGATGGCGACGAACTCGCCCGGTTCGATCTCCCGTACGAAGCTGGCGCCGCAGATGTCGAGCGCCGCCGACTCCGAGGCCACCACCCAGCCACGCTCCAGCCGGCCGAGGACCAGCGGGCGGATGCCCTGCGGGTCGCGGGCGGCGTACAGCGTGTGCTGGTCCATGAAGACGAGCGAGAAGGCGCCCCGGACCTGGGGAAGCACCTTGGCGGCGGCCTCCTCGACGGTCAGCGGCTTGCCGTCCTCGTCGACCTGGCCCGCGAGCAGCGCGGTGATCAGGTCGGTGTCGTTGGTGGCCGCCACCTTGGGGGTACGGCCGTCCTGCTTGGGCAGGTCGGCGACCATCTCGGCGAGCTGGGCCGTGTTGACGAGGTTGCCGTTGTGCCCGAGCGCGATCGATCCCTGCGCGGTGGCGCGGAACGTCGGCTGGGCGTTCTCCCACACGGAGGCACCGGTGGTCGAGTAGCGGGCGTGACCGACCGCGATGTGGCCCAGGAGGGAGCCGAGGGAACCTTCGTCGAAGACCTGGGAGACCAGGCCCATGTCCTTGAAGACCAGGATCTGGGAGCCGTTGCTGACCGCGATGCCCGCGGACTCCTGGCCCCGGTGCTGCAGGGCGTACAGCCCGAAGTAAGTGAGTTTGGCGACCTCTTCGCCCGGAGCCCAGACACCGAAGACGCCACAAGCGTCCTGGGGGCCTTTCTCACCGGGGAGCAGATCATGACTGAGTCGTCCGTCACCACGTGGCACGCGATCGAGTGTAGGCGAGATCGCGCACTGGTCCGAATCCGATGCGTTCGCCGGGCGGCGGTGCCCCGGCCCTCCGACGGGCCCCGCCCCCACCCCTGCATGCGCCACCAGACGCCTCTGACCAGGCAAAACGCCGAGCGCAGCCGCTGTCGCCGTCCCGTGGCCGCCGGCCGCCGCGGGGGGCGCGGGCGGGGCTCGCGAGTGAGCCGTCGCACACCCGGGGCCTCAGCTCATCAGCGGGAGGAGTCCGCCCAGGTCGGCGCGCTCGCCACTGGCGCTGACCTTCGCGGTGGAGAGCGCGGTGCGCCAGTCCGTGCGGCCGGTGGCCAGCCGGATCCACGTCAGCGGGTCGGTCTCCACGACGTTGGGCGGGGTGCCGCGGGTGTGCCGGGGGCCCTCCACGCACTGCACGACGGCGAACGGCGGCACCCGGACCTCGGTGGAGGCGCCGGGGGCGCGGGCGGCGAGGGTGTCCGCGAGCAGCCGGGTACAGGCGGCGAGGGCCTGGCGGTCCAGGGGGACGTCGAGGCCGGGGACGGCGTCGTTGAGGTCGTCGGTGTGGACGACCAGCTCGACGGTGCGGGTGACCAGGTGGTCGGCGAGGGTCATGCCGCCCGCCCGAGTGGTGATGAGACGGCCCGGCAGGGTGCCCTCGAGGGCCCGGTCCAGGCGCTCCGTCACGCGTGCGTAGAGGGCGTCCAGGTCCGGGTTGGCCTCGGCGAGGGTGTGGCTGCCCTCCGCGATGGCCTCGGCATGGCGGGCGGTGGCGCAGGCGTAGTCCAGGGGCCCCAGTTCGGCGCGGGCCGGGGCGGGCCGCTCCAGGGCGAGGGTGACGCTCTCCACGGCCATGGTGAGGTGTGCGGCGAGGTCCCGCACGGTCCAGGTGCCGAGGCGGGTGGGGGCGGACAGCTGTGCGGGGGTGAGCGTGCGGACGGCCGTGCGGACGTGGCCGAACTGGGCGAGGACGGCGGTACGGGTCCGGACCGGGTCGTAGGCGCGGGGGCGCTTCTTGGCGGGCGGCATGGGGTGAGCGTAGAGGGGCCCGCCCCGGCGGGGCGTCCGAGGACCACCCGGGGCCCCGGCAAGGGCCGAGGCCCCGCCCGGGGCTCAGGTCCGGGCGGGGCCTCGACGTACGTGGGCGCGGCAGCGGTTACGCGAGCAGCGCGGGAATCGTTCCCTCGTGCGCCTCGCGCAGCTCGGCCAGGGGCAGCGCGAACTCGCCCTGCACCTCGACCGTGTCACCGTCCACGACGCCGATACGGGTGACGGGCAGGCCCCGCGCCCCGCACATGTCGGTGAAGCGGAGCTCCTCCGAGCGCGGCACGGCCACGACCGCGCGGCCCGCCGACTCGGAGAACAGGAACGTGAACGCGTCCAGGCCGTCGGGGACGACCAGTCGCGCGCCCTTGCCGCCCAGCAGCGCCGACTCGACGACCGCCTGGATCAGGCCGCCGTCGGACAGGTCGTGCGCGGAGTCGACCATGCCGTCACGGGAGGCGGAGATGAGGATCTCGCCGAGCAGCCGCTCGCGCTCCAGGTCCACCTTGGGCGGCAGCCCGCCGAGGTGGTCGTGGATCACCTGGGACCAGGCCGAACCGCTGAACTCCTCCCGGGTGTCGCCGAGGAGGTACAGGAGCTGGCCCTCCTCCTGGAAGGCGACCGGGGTGCGGCGGGTCACGTCGTCGATGACGCCGAGGACGGCCACGACCGGGGTGGGGTGGATGGCCGCCTCGCCCGTCTGGTTGTACAGCGAGACGTTGCCGCCGGTCACCGGCGTGCCGAGCTGCTGGCAACCGTCCGCGAGACCGCGGATGGCCTCCGCGAACTGCCACATGACCGCCGGGTCCTCGGGCGAGCCGAAGTTCAGGCAGTCGGAGACGGCGAGCGGCTTGGCGCCGGTCGTCGCCACGTTGCGGTAGGCCTCGGCGAGGGCCAGCTGCGCGCCCGTGTACGGGTCGAGCTTGGCGTACCGGCCGTTGCCGTCGGTGGCGAGGGCCACGCCGAGGCCGGACTCCTCGTCGATGCGGATCATGCCGGAGTCCTCGGGCTGGGCGAGGACGGTGTTGCCCTGCACGAAGTGGTCGTACTGCTGGGTGATCCACTTCTTGGAGGCCTGGTTGGGGGAGGCGACCAGCTTCAGGACCTGGTCCTTCAGCTCCTCCGCCGTCACCGGCCGGGGCAGCTTCTCCGCGCCGTCCGCCTGGAGCGCGTCCTGCCAGTCGGGGCGGGCGTAGGGGCGCTCGTACACCGGGCCCTCGTGGGCGACGGTGCGCGGGTCCACGTCGACGATCTTGCCGCCGTGCCAGAAGATCTCCAGCCGGTCGCCGTCGGTGACCTCACCGATGACGGTGGCGATGACGTCCCACTTCTCGCAGATCTCGAGGAAGCGGTCGACCTTCTCCGGCTCGACGACCGCGCACATGCGCTCCTGCGACTCGCTCATGAGGATCTCCTCGGGCGAGAGCGTGGAGTCGCGCAGCGGGACGTCGTCCAGGGTGACGCGCATGCCGCCGGAGCCGTTCGAGGCCAGCTCGCTCGTCGCGCAGGACAGGCCCGCCGCGCCGAGGTCCTGGATGCCGACGACCAGCTTCTCGGCGAAGGCCTCCAGGGTGCACTCGATGAGGAGCTTCTCCTGGAAGGGGTCGCCGACCTGGACGGCGGGGCGCTTGGACGGCTTGGCGTCGTCGAAGGTCTCGGAGGCCAGGATGGAGGCGCCACCGATGCCGTCGCCACCGGTCCGGGCCCCGTAGAGGATGACCTTGTTGCCGGCGCCGGAGGCCTTGGCCAGGTGGATGTCCTCGTGCCGCATCACACCGATGGCACCGGCGTTGACCAGGGGGTTTCCCTGGTAACAGGCGTCGAAGACGACCTCGCCGCCGATGTTCGGCAGGCCCAGGCAGTTGCCGTAGCCGCCGATGCCGGCGACGACGCCCGGCAGGACGCGCTTGGTGTCGGGGTGGTCGGCCGCGCCGAAGCGCAGCGGGTCCACGACCGCGACCGGGCGCGCGCCCATCGCGATGATGTCGCGCACGATGCCGCCCACGCCGGTGGCCGCGCCCTGGTAGGGCTCCACGTAGGAGGGGTGGTTGTGCGACTCCACCTTGAAGGTGACCGCGTAGCCCTGGCCGACGTCCACGACGCCCGCGTTCTCGCCGATGCCGACGAGCATCGCGTCGTTCTCGGGGGCCTTCTCGCCGAACTGGCGGAGGTGGACCTTCGAGGACTTGTACGAGCAGTGCTCGGACCACATCACCGAGTACATGGCGAGCTCGGCGCCGGTCGGGCGGCGGCCCAGGATCTCGACGACGCGCTCGTACTCGTCCTTCTTCAGACCGAGTTCCGCCCAGGGCAGCTCGACATCGGGGGTCGCGGCCGCGTGCTCGACCGTGTCCAGAGGTGTCTTGCTCATGCGCTGACCAGCTTCTTGAGGATCGACGTGAAGAAGGGGAGACCGTCGGTGCGACCGCTGCCGACGAGCGGCTCCACGGCGTGCTCCGGGTGCGGCATGAGGCCGACGACGTTGCCCGCGGCGTTGGTGATGCCCGCGATGTCGTTGAGCGAGCCGTTGGGGTTGCCGTAGCCCTCGTTCGCCTCGCCGTCGACCACGTAGCGGAAGGCGACGCGGCCCTCGGCCTCCAGCTCCTCCAGCGTCCGCGCGTCGGCGACGAAACGGCCGTCCATGTTCTTGAGCGGGATGCTGATCTCCTGGCCCGACGCGTAGTCGGCCGTCCAGGCGGTGTCCGCGTTCTCCACCCGCAGCTTCTGGTCGCGGCAGATGAAGTGCAGGTGGTCGTTGCCGAGCATCCCGCCGGGCAGGAGGTGGGCCTCGGTGAGGATCTGGAAGCCGTTGCAGATGCCGAGCACCGGGAGTCCGGCCTTCGCCTGGTCGATCACGGTGTCCATCACCGGCGAGAAGCGCGCGATGGCGCCCGCGCGCAGATAGTCGCCGTAGGAGAAACCGCCGCACAGCACCACGGCGTCGACCTGCTTGAGGTCCTTGTCCTTGTGCCAGAGCGCCACGGGTTCGGCGCCGGCGACGCGGATCGCGCGCTGCGTGTCCCGGTCGTCGAGGCTGCCGGGGAAAGTGACGACGCCAATACGAGCGGTCACTTCGCGGCTCCCGCGACCACGTCCGAGGACTCGACCTTGACGGTGAAGTCCTCGATCACGGTGTTGGCGAGGAAGGATTCCGCGAGATCATGGATCCGAGCGAGGGCGGCGTCGTCGACCGGCCCGTCCACCTCGAGTTCGAATCGCTTTCCCTGACGTACGTCGGAGATGCCCTCGAAACCGAGCCGCGGCAGTGCGCGCTGCACCGCCTGGCCCTGGGGGTCGAGGATCTCCGGCTTGAGCATGACGTCGACTACGACGCGTGCCACTGGCACTCCCGGTGTGTGGTGCTGAGCAGGTCCCTTCAGACTACCCGTACAAAATTTCTACGCGGGTAGATTCGTAGGAATCTACGGAATGGGTCCCCCGGTTCGGACCCGCCCGGACACCGCCCGCTTACCGCCCACTCACCGCTCGCTCGCCACTCGCTCATCGACCGCGGGGAACTTTCCCTCACCGTCCCGCGAACCGTCCGCCGACACTTCGTCACGGAATCGAGGTGATCGGTGTCACGATCCGGTGTCGGCCGCCCGGTCCACGAAAAGATCAGGGAAAGATCAAGCATCGTGCAGTGGTTCCTATTGCGCGGAGACACGCGGGCGGATTTAGTCGTTCTGCCCACCGCATTGCCGGGCCCTGTACAAAGGAAATGGCAATAGCCGATACTTTGTCCAAAGGCGCCGACCAATGGCACCGAAAGTCGCGGTGTCAACCAGTGGCAACCGGTGTCGACTAATGGGCCGGTGCCGGTCGGCACTCCACCGAGTACACCCGCACAAGTACATCCGCTCACGTGGACCCACCAAGTACAGCCACCCGAGCACATCCACTCCCATAGCAGCCGGACAGCCGACATCCGCCGGACGCGATCGCAGCACCCGCGAGTCCGAGATGTCGCACGAAGGGACCGATATTCGTGGCGCAGCGTGTCGTAATGACGCTCTTTGACGACATCGACGGCTCGGAAGCGGCCGAAACGATCGCCTTCGGACTGGACGGCATGTCGTACGAGATCGACCTGAACCAGTCGAACGCCGACAAGCTGCGGACGGCGCTCGCGCCGTACGTGGAGGCCGGCCGCAAGCGGGCCCGCTCCGGCAAGGCCTACCGCGAGACCGTGGTCGCCCCCGACCCGGCCGCGGTCCGGGCCTGGGCGCAGGCCAACCGGATGGACGTGCCGGCCCGGGGCCGGATCCCCAAGCGTGTGTACGAGGCGTTCGCCGAGGCTCAGTGAGGGCGGGGGCGCCGGGGACGCCGTGACAGCGGTCCTGGCGTCCCTCGTGGCGTCTTCCGCGGCCTCTCTTCGCGGTCTTCCCGGCCCCCTCCGGAGGTGCCTCCGCGGCGTATTGGAGCCGGCCGACGGCCGGTCACGCGCCCCCGGCGCCAACCGACTTGCGCACCACCCCTGCTGATCAGCTAGAGTCTGGAGCACGCCGAGGGGCAAGGCCGAAAGGCCCAGCTCACGGAGTACATGCGGGTGTAGTTCAGTAGTAGAACACCCCCTTTCCAAGGGGGAGGCGCAGTGTGCAATTCCTGTCACCCGCTCTGCACCGCCGGACCGATGCCCCTTGTGGATCAGGTAGGCTGGTGCCGCACCGATCGGTGAGAGCCGGTCGGGGGCAATGCGGACGTAGCTCAGTTGGTAGAGCGCAACCTTGCCAAGGTTGAGGTCGCGAGTTCGAGCCTCGTCGTCCGCTCCAGAGAGAAACGAAGGCCCCGGTCCTGAGGACCGGGGCCTTCGTCGTGCGGCGTGGCGTTCGTCGTGCGCGTGCGGCGTGCGGTTTCACGCGTGCGCCCGTGTGCGGCCCCGGTGGCCATCTGACATTTGTCATACGGCTTCATGACACCTCGCACTGCCCCCGGGGCCCGACGGCCGGAAGGCTGGAGGCATGAACACGGACGAGCGCGAAGAAGTGATTGACGTCACCGACGTGCGGCGGGTCTACGGGGGCGGGTTCGAAGCGGTGCGCGGCATCACCTTCTCGGTGGGCCGCGGCGAACTCTTCGCGCTCCTCGGCACCAACGGCGCGGGCAAGACGTCCACCGTCGAACTCCTCGAGGGCCTGGCGGCCCCGGCGGCCGGCCGCATACGCGTACTCGGCCACGATCCGCACACCGAGCGCGCCGCCGTCCGTCCGCGGACGGGCGTCATGCTCCAGGAGGGCGGCTTCCCCAACGAGTTGACGGTCGCCGAGACGATACGGCTGTGGGCCGGCTGCACCAGCGGCGCCAGGCCCGCCACGGAGGTTCTGGACATGGTCGGACTGACCCGGCGCTCCACGATCCGGGTGAAACAGCTCTCCGGCGGCGAGAAGCGCCGACTGGACCTGGGGCTCGCCCTGCTCGGCCGCCCCGAGGTGCTGTTCCTCGACGAGCCCACGACCGGACTGGACGCCGAGGGCCGCCGCGACACCTGGGACCTGGTGCGCGCCCTGCGCGAGGAAGGCACCACCGTGCTGATGACCACGCACTACCTGGAGGAGGCCGAGGCACTGGCCGACCGGCTGGCGATACTCCACGAGGGCCGCATCGCCGCGAGCGGCACCCCGGCCGAGGTCACCGCCGCCCAGCCGTCCCGGATCTCCTTCGAGCTGCCCGAGGGGTTCTTCCTCGGAGACCTGCCGCCGCTCGCCGAACTCGGGGTGACGGGTCACGAGACATCAGGCCGTACGGTCCTGCTGCGTACGGAGGAACTGCAGCGCACCGCCACCGCCCTGCTGCTCTGGGCCGACCGCGCCGGTGTCGCGCTGCGAGGGCTGGACGTGCGCTCGGCCTCGCTCGAGGAGGCGTTCCTGCGCATAGCCGAGCGGGAGACGGCCAGGTCACAGGGGGAGTCAGCCGGTCACGAGGCGGTGAACACGAGGAGCAACGGAACCTCGACCGAGAGGGCGGCGGCATGAGCACGCATACGAGCATGGGCACGGGCGCGGCCGCTGCGGGCCGGACAAGAGGCTCCAGCGGCGGGGACAGCGGTCACGACGGGCGCGGCAGTCGCGGCGGCAGGAGCGGGGGCCGCCTCGGTGGCGGTGGCACTACCTCCCCAGGGCGGCTGCGCGCCCTCGCCCGGGCGGAGCTCACCCTGCTGATACGCACCAAGAGCGTGATCGTCACCGCGGTACTCGTCCCCCTCGCGCTCCCGTTCAGCATCCGGCCCGCGCTGGACGAGGTCGATCTGAAGGCCCAAGGGCTGACCATCGGCCCGGTGCTGCTGACCTCCGCGATCGGCTTCTCCTTCCTCTTCGCCGTCTACACCTCCCTGGTGACCGTCTTCGCCGCCCGCCGCGAGGAACTGGTACTCAAGAGGCTGCGCACCGGCGAGCTCAAGGACGCGGAGATCCTGGCCGGGACCGCGCTGCCCGCGCTCTGCACGGGCCTGGCGCAGTCCGTGCTCGTGGCCGTCGGCTGCACGGTACTGCTGGACCTGCCCGCGCCCCCCGCCCCGCACCTGGCCGTACTGGGGCTGCTCACGGGCCTGGTGCTCTCCACGGCACTGGCCGCACTGACGGCCAGCCTCAGCCGGACCGTGGAGAGCGCGCAGGTCACGGCGCTGCCGCTGGTGTTCGTCTCGATGCTGGGTTCGGGCATGACGGTCCCGCTGGAGGTACTGCCCGAGAAGGTCTCCGCCGTCTGCGAGCTGCTGCCGCTCTCCCCGGCCATCCGGCTCGTCCGCGGCGGCTGGACGGGCGAACTGTCGGGATACGAGACGCTGGAGTCGGTGGCGGTGGCCGGGTTCTGGATCGTCCTGGCCCTCTGGGCCGTACGACGATGGTTCCGCTGGGACCCGCGCCGCTGAACGGTACGGGCCGACGGAGCCGGAGGAAGGGAGGAACGGGGTGGCGCTACGTACACCGAGGCCGGTGCGGAGCTGGCAGCGTGCATGGTACGCGAAGAGCAAGGCGGCGCGGGTCGAACTGCAGTCCGTGATCATGTGGCGCGTCCTGCCCTGGGTGTTCGCCGTCACGTGGATGGCGCTGCCGCTGCTGGGGGGCGTCCGGACCGGTCTCCTGCCGCGGCTGCTCGCCGCCTCGCTGCTCCTCGTCGGCATCCTGCAGATCGTGTGGGCGAACCGCCTGGTGCGCCCCGCCCTCGACCACTATCTGGAACGGGCCCCGCTCCGGCCGCGCGCCCTGTGGGCGCCGGTGGCCCTGCTGGGCCTGGCCCTGGTGCTGATAGGACTGCTCCACGGCCTGGACGCGGTCGCCCCGTGGGGCTGCCGTCTCTCCCTGGGCGCGGTCCTGCTGTCCTTCGGGAGCGTCTACGCCATGGTCGTGCCGATGCGCACCTACCTGCGTCACTCCCTGCTGTTCGGCGCCGTGCTCATGGTGGTCTTCGGGCTGCTGCGCGCGGATCTCGGCGAGGTGCTCTTCACGGCGGCGCTCACCGTCTTCGGCGCCGGGCTGGCGACGCTCGGCTCACGCTGCGGGGCGTGGACGCTGTCGGTGCTGTGGGACGCGGAGCGCTCGCGGGAGGTGGAGGCCCGGCTCGCCGTCGCCGAGGAGCGGCTGCGCTTCGGCCGCGATCTGCACGACGTGATGGGCCGGAACCTGGCCGTGATAGCGCTCAAGAGCGAACTCGCCGTGCAGTTGGCCCGGCGCGGCCGTCCGGAGGCGGAGGCGCAGATGATAGAGGTGCAGCGCATCGCGCGCGAGTCGCAGCGGGAGGTCCGCGAGGTGGTGCGCGGCTACCGTGAGGCCGACCTGGGCGTCGAGCTCTCCGGGGCACGGGGTGTGCTGACGGCCGCCGGCATCGACTGCACGGTGACCGGTCCGCCGGCGACCGGGCTGCCCGTCCCGGTGCAGTCGGCGCTCGCCTGGGTGGTCCGCGAGGCGGTGACGAATGTGCTGCGGCACGGGAACCCTCAGCGGTGCACGGTGGCGCTGCGGACGGCCGGGGACCGGATCGAACTGTCGGTGGAGAACGACGGGGCGCCGGTCGCGGAGGCGCGGCCCGGCTCCGGCGCGGACACGGAGACGGGGCAGGGATTCCCGGCGGACGGTTCCCCGGGCCGGGGATCCGGTCTCGTGGGGCTGCGGGAGCGGCTGGCGGAGATCGGGGGCACCCTGCGGACCGGGCCCGCCGGGGAGGGGGTCTTCCGGCTCACGGCGGAGGTGCCACTGCCGGCGCCGTCCTCCTCATCCTCCGTGTCCTCGCCCCCTTCGTCCTCCTCGTCCTCCCGGGACGGCGGCGCGTGTTCTGGGGCGCGTGCCCCTGACGCGGGGGCCTCGTCCTCGTCCGACACCAGAACCGTTCCGTCCTCACTGAGCGAGGTCGCCCCGTGACGTCCGTACCGCCTCCGCCCGCCGGCGCCCCCGTCCGGCTGCTGCTCGCCGACGACGAGCACCTCATCCGGGGCGCCCTGGCCGCGCTGCTGGCGCTGGAGGAGGACCTGCTGCTGGTGGCCGAGGCCGCAACGGGGCCCGAGGCACTGGCCATGGCCCGGGCGCACCGTCCGGACGTGGCAGTGCTGGATCTGCAGATGCCGGGGGCGGACGGTGTGAAGGTGGCCACGTCCCTGCGCCACGAGCTGCCCGGCTGCCGGGTGCTGATCGTGACCAGTCACGGCCGGCCGGGACATCTCAAGCGCGCCCTGGAAGCGGGGGTCCGCGGGTTCGTGTCGAAGACGGTGAGCGCCCAGCGGCTCGCGGAGATCATTCGCACGGTGCACGCGGGAAACCGTTACATCGACCCGGAGTTGGCGGCCGACGCGATCTCCACCGGGGACTCGCCGCTGACCGCGCGGGAGGCGGAGGTACTGGAGTTCGCCGCCGACGGGGCTCCGGTCGCGGAGATCGCCGAGCGGGCGGCGCTGGCGGAGGGGACCGTGCGGAACTACCTGTCCTCGGCGGTCTCGAAGCTGGGGGTGGAGAACCGGCATGCGGCGGTGCGTCTCGCGCGCGAGCACGGTTGGGTATAGTTGCTCCCGCGCCACGGCGCAGTGCGGACGTAGCTCAGTTGGTAGAGCGCAACCTTGCCAAGGTTGAGGTCGCGAGTTCGAACCTCGTCGTCCGCTCCAGTGAGAAGCGAAGGCCCCGGTCCTCAGGACCGGGGCCTTCCTCGTGATGCGGAGAGTTTCGGGAACCTCAGTTCCAGCGGACGCCCGTCAGGCGCTCGTAGGCCTCCACGTACTTGCCGCGGGTGGCCTCGACCACCTCGTCCGGCAGGGCCGGGGGCGGCTGCTCGGCGGTGCGGTCCCAGCCGGAGGCGGGCGAGGTCAGCCAGTCGCGCACGAACTGCTTGTCGTACGAGGGCTGCGCGCGGCCCGGCTCCCACTCCTCGGCGGGCCAGAAGCGGGAGGAATCGGGGGTGAGGACCTCGTCGGCGAGGACCAGTTCGTCTCCGTCGAAGCCGAACTCGAACTTGGTGTCGGCCAGGAGGATGCCCCGGTCGCGGGCGATGTCCCGCCCCCGGGCGTAGACGGCGAGGGTGGCCTGCCGGAGCCGGGCTGCGGTGTCCGCGCCGACCTGGCGGGCGACCTCCTCGTAGGAGACGTTCTCGTCGTGGTCGCCGACGGCCGCCTTGGTGGCCGGGGTGAAGATCGGCGCGGGCAGCTCGGAGCCGTCGACCAGGCCCTCGGGGAGGGCGAGGCCGCAGACCGTGCGGGACGCGTTGTACTCCACCAGGCCGGAGCCGGTCAGATAGCCGCGGGCCACGCACTCCACCGGCACCATGCGCAGCGACTTGCAGACCAGGGTGCGGCCGCGCCAGTCGGCGGGGGCGCCGGCGGGGAGTTCGGTGCTCAGGACGTGTCCCGGGACGAGGTCGGCGAGCTGGTCGAACCACCACAGGGACAGCTGGGTGAGGATGCGGCCCTTGTCGGGGATCTCCGTCGGGAGCACCCAGTCGTACGCGGAGATGCGGTCGCTGGCGACCATCACCAGGTCGCCCGCCTCGTTCTGGTACAGCTCGCGCACCTTGCCGGTGTGCAGGTGCACCAGACCCGGCACCTGGACGGGCTCGGGCTTTTCCACGAATCCGGACACGGTTCCTCCCCGGTTCTGTCCTATGGCTCCGATTCTCCCGTATGCGGAACCCCGGCTTCGGTCAGGGTGGACGGGCGGAGACCGTAACGCGGCCGGCGCGGGGCGGGGGAAACGGCCCACGAAACGTTTACTCCCGTTTGCAGATGCGGTCCAGGAGGTTGGCGGTGGCGCGCTGGACACGGGCGTCGACGTGCCCGGGGCGGTCCAGTGCCGGGGACCAGGCGAAGGTTCCGGACGCGAAGACCAGTGCGCCGGAGGGAGCCCGGTACAGGGAGGTCTCCTGGTGACGCACGACACCCTCGGCATCCCGGTAGGGGGAGTGCGCGAGCAGGATGCGCTCCTCGTGCGCGGGAAGCGGGGCGCGCGGGAAGTAGCGGTCGGCCTCACCCGCGACCAGGCCCGCGAGTTCCTCGCCGTCACCGACGCCGGCCCCCTCCCACAGCCAGTGGCCGGGGTTGCGCACGACCAGCGGGCGCGGTTCCGGAACCTGGCCCTGGTACTGGATGCCGAGGACCTCCTGCTCCGGTCGGTCGATCTCCCTCCAGAGCACCGGCCGGCCGGGCCCCTGCCGCTTGCGGCAGGTCAGCAGCCGGTCGGGGGTGCCGGACGGGGACGGGCCCAGCTCCACCTGCCAGTACATCGAGTTGGAGGACAGGAAGACGAGCGAGGTGCCGCACTCCCGGGCCAGCTC
The DNA here is from genome assembly GCA_014656015.1 of Streptomyces griseoaurantiacus. GTDB lineage: Bacteria > Actinomycetota > Actinomycetes > Streptomycetales > Streptomycetaceae > Streptomyces > Streptomyces griseoaurantiacus. The sequence goes on from BNBP01000015.1 coordinate 63,191, forward strand.
GACGGCCCGCCGCATGTTCGCCGACCAGTACTCGTCGTGGCCGGGGAAGACCAGGCCCCGGTAGCGGGTGACGTCCACACGTCCGGCGTGCAGATCGCGGGCGTCGGCGTAGGCGAGGTCGTAGCCGTAGCGCTCGGCCCAGCGGATGACGTCGTAGGCGTGGCCGACGTGCAGCGGGAGGCCCGCGCCCGCGTAGGGGCGGTCGAAGGAGACGGTGGTGGCCGCCTCGGACTCGCCGAGCAGCCGGCCCTCCTCGTCCCAGGCGTGGTAGAGGCTGGCGCCGGTGCGCCCGTCCTCCGGGTAGAGGTTGTACGCCTGCCAGGTGACGTCCGGCAGCAGGAGCAGCAGGTCGGCAGGGCGGGTGTCGCGCACGGTGAACGGCACGTGGGAACGGTGCCCGTCGGCCGTGGTCAGGACGGCCACGTAGGCGCCGGTGGTCCAGTCCCTGGGGACCTGGAGCCGCCAGGACAGCCACCAGTGGTGACAGGAGACGGTGCGCTCGGCGGCGAGCGGCGGGGGCTGGACTATCCCGGAGAGGCGGGGGCTGCTGGTCATCTTGCGGGCGCCCTCACCGCCGTAGTGCCCGATCCGGTAGATGTCGACGCCGAACTCCTGCGGCGGGTCGACGCTGATGTGGAAGTCGACGGCTTCACCGGGCACCACCGCCCCGGTCGAGGCGAAGCCCTTGATCTGGCCGTGCACGTCGTCCGCGGAGCGGGGGCCCGAGGTGCGGGCGGGGCGCCCGGAGGGATGGCGGGGGGCGGGAACGGAGGGACTCCGGCGGCCGCCGGAGTAGTACTCCGTCTCCTCGGCGGCGGGATCCACGTACCAGGGGACGACCTGGCCCGTGTCGCCGAAGTAGTACTCCTCCCCCCGCAGCCAGGGGAGGGGCCCCTGGCCGAAGGGGTCCGTGACGGCGTGCGCGAGGGCCCCCGACTCCCAGCGACGGATCCGCTCCGATCCCATACGCCGCCCCTCCCCCATGCCCTTTTCGCCTCCGCCGATGATCCCGGCGCCCTATGCCACTGTCAGCTGACGAATGCTCATGCCGCCTACGCGTTCGGACCAAGCACATCACAATATGCGCGCACACCGTCACCGTTCGTTGTGAATTTGACGAGAAGCGAAGACGAGGTGTCCGGTTGGCGCGTTTCGACGGGAACGACCGTCCACGGTGGCGGTTCACCGGCCGGAGCGGTGCGATGGGTGCCTCGGGCCGTGCGGTGGCTCTGGACAGCGGGCCGGTGAGGGACGGTCGGTGGAGGTGGGCGGTCGGTTCGGGGGATCGGCGGGTGGCGGGTCGGCGGAGGGACCTCGTCGGTCCAGGGCCGTCCGGATCAGACGAGCCGCACCGGCTTCTCCGCGCGTACCCCCGAACGGCCGAGCCAGTCCCGCAACGGGCCGGGGTCTCCGGTGTCCACCAGGGTGCGCACCCTCGGCGGCAGGTCCGCCGCCCGCTTTCCCCGGAGGAGCAGCGTGGGGCCGTCGAGCCAGTCGAGGCCCGGAACGGCGCCTGCCGTGTCCATGGCCGCGCAGCACACCAGGGCGGTGACGTGGTCGGCGAGCAGTTCCCGACCGGTGCGCGGGGGCTGGAGCGGGAACAGGGGCAGCATGCCGTCCTCCAGCAGGTCCCGGTCGGGTCCCGCCTGCTGCCCGGCGGCCGGTGCCGCACCGGGCCCGGCGGCGGCCTCCTCCCGCGCCACCTCGGCGGTGAGAACGGCGGCGAGCGCGGCGGCGGGCCCACTGCCCCCACCGGCCTCGTCCTCGTCCTCGTTCCCGCCCGCGTCGGCACCTTCGAGGACTTCGATGCCGTCAACGACATCACCGGCATCACCGGCGTCGGCGGCATCGGCGGCACCCGAGACCTCGGTGGCCTCGGTGGCCGCGAGGGCGGAGTGGGGTACGCCGCCGGGTGCGCCCTCGCCGGGCGGGTCGCCCGGATCGGGGTCCGGGTCCTCGGCGCCGGCGGCGGGCGAGCCGTGTCCTGCGCGCTCGGCCTCGGGCACCGTCAGGTGGTCCAGGACACGGGCGAGGGTCGGGCCCTGGGTGTCCGGGCGGGAGGTGTCGGGACGGTGATGGACGCCGAGCGCGTCGAGAACCCGGTGCAACCGGGCCGCGTCCACGCGCCACTTCCGGTCGACGACCTCTTCCGGGTACTCGTGCCAGGCGACCGGCGCCCAGTCCGGGCCGGGCTCCGCGGGCCCGCCGTGGAAGAGGCGGGCGGCCAGGAGCGAGGCCGCCTCGTCCACCGTGCCCGGTTCCTCCAGCAGGTCGCAGGCGGGTCGCTCGCCCAGCCGGGAGGTGAACCCCTCGGCCAGCCGGTCCCGGCGCGACAGTTCGGTGAGTGCCGCCACCACCCCGGCGTCCAGCCGCGAGGGCCAGCGGCCCATCCGCCAGGCCGGCAGCGCCACCCTGGTCAGCAGCCGGTCCCAGCCCGCGTAGGCCAGCCCGACCTGCTCCTGGGCCACGATCCGCACCCCGTAGTCCACGGTCTGCGCCCGCTCCGCCGCCGCGGCGGCCACCCCGCGCTCCATCTCCGCCGCGTGTCCCCGGCAACTGCGGAGCAGCAGCCGGGCCACCCAGCCGGCACCGGCGCCCGCCGCCCGCACCAGCGGGCCGCGCCCGGGGGCGGAGGTCGCGGCCACGGCCGCGTCCAGGCCGCGCACGAAGCGCCGGGCCGCCGCTATGTCCGGGTGGGCCGAGGGGCCCGTACCCGCGACGACCGGGGCGAGGACCGCCCGGAGTTCACCGACCCGCATCCACCACAGGAAGGGCGAGCCGATCACGAGCACCGGTGCCGCGTCCGCACGGCGGGAGCCGTCTTCCGTGCCGGGTCCGCCCGATGTCCGGAAGGCGGCACGCAGGCGGCCGCGTATGCCCCGTGCGCCGCGTATCGCCTCCCCGGGGCCGTCCCCTTCGGTGCGCGGGGGCCTGCCGTGGGCGCGGTGGGTGCGGTCCTCCAGCCAGCTGTCGCAGTCCGGGGTGAGGGCTATCGCCGAGGGCACGGGCACGTCGAGGCGGTCGGCGAGGTCGCGCACCATCCGGTACAGGTCGGGCGCCGCCTTCTCGCCGACCGGGACCGTGGGACTCACGGCCGGGCGGGCGCGGGCGACGACCAGGGCGATTCCCGCCCCGCACAGCAGGGCGACCACGGCGACCGTCGTGACCGCACCGCGCGCGGCGGACCAGCCGCCGCCGCTCAGACGGCCGTCGGCACCGCCCACGAGGAGGACGACGGCGACGGCGGCGGGCAGCAGGGCGACGGCCACCGCCCGGCTGCGGATCCGCAGCACGGCCAGTGCCCTGGAGCGCGCGGCGTGCGCGCCCGCCTCCACACCCATACCGGTCACGACCGGACGTCACCCCCTGCCTGTCGGCGTGCGTTGCTCACTCCCCCACTGTGGCACCCGCCACTGACATCGCAATGCCGGTGGGCCAAGTGCCGGAACGCTTGCGCGGCACCATAGTTGGGGCTTCCGGCCCCGTCATCCGGATGGGGGACCGGTCACTCGATGGAATGGCTTTGGGGAGAGCTGGGTGACCTGAGCGTGCATCGGCACGCGGTTTCCGGTAATGGGCCTTCGGCGTCGTCTCCCGACATGCCAGGGCCCCGGGCCCGAGTCGAGTCGGGAAACCGGGGCCCTGGTGCGTCGGGAGAGGCCGGCCGGACCGGGCGCGCGCCGGAGCGGGGCGCGCCGGTCCTCGGTCACTGCTCGCCGCTGGCGGCCTTCAGCGCGATGTCCGTGCGGTGGTGGGCGCCGTCGAGGTGGATGCGCGCCACGGCGGTGTAGGCCCGGTCGCGAGCCTGGGTGAGGTCCTCGCCGGTGGCCGTCACGGACAGCACCCGGCCGCCTGCGCTCACGACGGCGTCCCCGTCGCGCCGGGTGCCGGCGTGCAGGACGTAGGCGTGCGGGGCGTCCTGGGCCTCGACCTCGTCGAGACCCGTGATGGGGTCGCCGGTCCGGGGGGCGCCGGGGTAGTTGTGCGAGGCGAGGACGACGGTGACGGCCGCCTCCTCGCTCCAGCGCAGCGGTGCGAGATCGGCGAGCGTGCCGTCGGCCGCGGCCAGCAGCACTCCCGCGAGCGGGGTCTTGAGCCGGGCGAGGACCACCTGGGTCTCCGGGTCACCGAAGCGCGCGTTGAACTCGATCACGCGCACGCCGCGCGAGGTGATCGCGAGGCCGGCGTAGAGCAGTCCGGAGAACGGGGTGCCGCGGCGGCGCATCTCGTCCACGGTCGGCTGCAGCACCGTGGCCAGCACCTCGTCGACCAGCTTGGGCTCGGCCCAGGGCAGCGGCGAGTAGGCGCCCATGCCGCCGGTGTTCGGGCCCTCGTCGCCGTTCAAGGCGCGCTTGAAGTCCTGTGCGGGCTGGAGCGGGAGGACCGTCTCGCCGTCGGTGATCGCGAAGAGGGACACCTCGGGTCCGTCGAGGAACTCCTCGACGACCACGCGCTCGCAGGCGGCGGCGTGCCCCTTGGCGGCCTCGAGGTCGTCGGTGACGACGACACCCTTGCCGGCGGCCAGCCCGTCGTCCTTGACGACGTACGGCGCCCCGAAGGCGTCGAGGGCCGTCTCGGCCTCCTCGGGAGTCGTACACACGTACGACCGGGCGGTGGGGACACCGGCGGCGGCCATCACGTCCTTGGCGAACGCCTTGGAGCCCTCCAGCCGCGCGGCCTGCCCGGAGGGGCCGAAGCAGGGGATGCCCGCCTCGCGCACGGCGTCGGCGACGCCCGCGACCAGCGGGGCCTCCGGGCCGACGACGACCAGCCCGGCCCCGAGCTCCTCGGCGAGCGCGGCCACGGCCTTGCCGTCGAGCGCGTCGACCGGGTGCAGCTCGGCCAACTGGGCGATGCCGGCGTTGCCGGGGGCGCAGTGCAGCGCCGTGACGTGGGGGTCGAGGGACAGAGCACGGCACAAGGCGTGTTCGCGGGCACCGCTACCGATGACGAGGACCTTCACGGGGTGAAGCCTAACGGGCGCGGTCCTGTGGCCTTGTGCCGGGCGACGAGAGGCGGACCTGCCGGCGTTCGTACGATCGCCCGAACCGCGGCCCCCGGAGCCGACCCGAGGCGCAGGGCGGGCGCGTGCGGGGCGGGACCCCGAGCGGGTCCCCCGGCGGCGGAACACGCCCTCGTGCGACGGTACTCAACCCTTGCGGGCGGTCGGGCGGCCCCTTCCGCCCCGTGCCACCCGTTCGAATCACTCGTTCGAGAACTCCTCCATCACGGTCGCGCCCAGCTCGCGGACGATCAGTTCGTGACCGGAGAGCGCGGACTCGTCGAGGTCGGGGTCGTCCTCCTCCGCCATGTCGTCCTCGGGCGCGACGGGAGCCCGGCGCGGGGCGGGGTCCGCGGCCGCCGAGGCTGAGGGGGACGACCCCGGCGCTGGGGCCGAGGGACCGGCCGACGGTCGAGGCGCGGGGGGCGCGGCCTGCGCCGGGGCCGGGCGCGCGGTGGCGAGGGCGCCGCCGCTCCGGCCTGCGGCGCCACCGCTTCCGTACCCGTCCGAGCCGTGGCCTTCGGACTGGCCGGGCGGGGTCGCGGGGCCCGACGGGAGGCCGGCCCCGGCACCACCTCCGCCGCCGAACCCGGTGCCGCCGCCGTATCCGGCTCCGCCGCCGACCGGGGGCATCGCGCCGCCGGGGCCGAAGCCCGATCCGCCGCCCAGGGGTCCTCCGGAGCCGCCGGAGCCCCCGGAACCGCCCGATCCGTCGACGACCGCGTCGATCTTCCACTGGACGTGGAACTGCTCGGAGAGCGCCTGCCGCAGCACCTCCTCGCTGCCGCTGCTCGCGAAATTGTCCCGGGCGCCCGCGTTGACGAAGCCGATCTGCAGGGTCGTGCCGTCGAAGGCCGTGACCTGGGCGTTCTGGCTCAGCAGGATCCAGGTGAAGCGGCGGCGGTTCTTGACCGCCTCCAGGATGTTGGGCCAGAGCACCCGCGGGTCCGGCCCACCGGGAGCGGGGCCGGACCCGGAACCCGGGGCGGGGGGCGCCGGAGCGGCCGCCGCCGGCGTGCGCGGACCGGGGGCCGCGGCGGCACCGCCCGTCTGCTGTCCGCCGCCCCCCGTGGACGCGGTCGTGGGCCAGCCACCGGGACGCCGGCCGGCGCCGGTGGGCGCGGCGGTGGGCCAGGCACCGGGCGCGGCGGCACCGCCGGCGGAGCCGGAGGGGACCTCCTGCGGCGGGGCGGTCGGACCGGGCTGCGGCGACGGCGCGACGGCGCTCACCGCCGGGGGCTCACCGACCGGACCGGACACGGGACCGTTGCCGCCGGACGGAACGGGCGCGGCGTGCCCCTGCGCGGGACCCGCCTGCTGCACCATCCCCGCGCCGCCTGTGCCACCCGCGCCGTACCCCGCCTGGGGACCGTCGGCCGGTGCTCCGGTGTGGGGTCCGCCGTGGGCGCCGGGCCCCGGGACGTACCCCATGGCGGGGCCGGCACCGGCCGCGGCGAAGCCGACCCCGCGTTCCAGCCGGTCCATGCGGGCCATGACGGACCGTTCGTCGCCGTAGGCGGCGGGCAACAGGACGCGGGCGCAGATGAGTTCGAGCTGGAGCCGGGGCGAGGTCGCCCCGCGCATCTCGGAGAGCCCTTCGTTGACCAGGTCGGCGGCGCGGCTCAGCTCGGCCGCGCCGAACACGCCCGCCTGGGCCTGCATCCGCTCGACGACGTCGTCGGGGGCGTCGATCAGCCCCTTCTCGGCGGCGTCGGGAACGGCGGCGAGGATGACCAGGTCACGCAGCCGTTCCAGCAGGTCGGTGACGAACCGGCGCGGGTCGTTGCCGCCCTCGATGATCCGGTCGACCACCTCGAAGGCCGCCGCCCCGTCCCCGGAGGCGAACGCCTCCACCACGGAGTCGAGCAGCGAACTGTCCGTGTAGCCGAGCAGCGCAGTGGCCATGGCGTACGTCACGCCCTCGTCCCCGGCACCGGCGAGGAGCTGGTCCATCACGGACATGGAGTCACGCACGGAACCGGCGCCCGCCCGCACGACCAGCGGCAGCACCCCGTCCTCGACGGGGATGTCCTCCTGCTTGCACACCTCGCCCAGGTAGTCCCGCAGCGTGCCGGGCGGCACGAGTCGGAACGGGTAGTGGTGGGTACGGGAGCGGATGGTCCCGATGACCTTCTCGGGCTCGGTGGTGGCGAAGACGAACTTCAGATGCTCCGGAGGCTCCTCGACGACCTTGAGCAGCGCGTTGAAGCCGGCCGGCGTGACCATGTGGGCCTCGTCGATGATGTAGATCTTGTACCGGCTGCTCGCGGGCCCGAAGAAGGCTTTTTCCCGCAGGTCACGGGCGTCGTCCACACCACCGTGCGAGGCGGCGTCGATCTCGATCACGTCGAGCGAGCCCGGCCCGTTGCGCGCGAGGTCGCGGCAGGACTGGCACTCGCCGCACGGCGTCGGCGTCGGGCCCTGCTCGCAGTTCAGGCAGCGGGCCAGGATCCGGGCGCTGGTGGTCTTCCCGCAGCCGCGCGGACCGCTGAACAGGTACGCGTGATTGACCCGGTTGTTCCGCAGCGCCTGCTGCAGCGGGTCGGTGACGTGTTCCTGCCCGATGACCTCGGCGAACGACTCCGGGCGGTAACGGCGGTACAGCGCGAGAGAGGACACGCCTATGAGGTTATAGGCGCCCACCGACAACGGACCCCGTCACCGGGGAGACCCCGCACACGCCGACGGCCACGATGCGGTCCTGCCGGTGGCCGGGGCCGGAGAACACGGGGACCCGGGAAGTCAGGGGGCCGGGAGACCCGGGGGTCCGGAAGCCCGGAAGGCCCGGAGGTCCCGAAGGCCCGGCGGTCTTGAAGGCCCGGCGAAAACCAAAGACCCCCCACGCACCCGCCAGAGCCGACCTACCCTTGCTGCCTTCCGGCCCTGGGGGAGTTCAGTCAGATAGCGCCGCGTGAGGGGCTGAGGCCCAGCGTACCCGATCGCCGGCCCACCGATCGAGTTCGCAACCACTCCCCTCGGTCATGTAATGTTCCCGGCGGAGGATTCGCCTAGAGGCCTAGGGCGCACGCTTGGAAAGCGTGTTGGGGGCAACCCCTCACGAGTTCGAATCTCGTATCCTCCGCCAGTGCCTCACCGGGCACGATGTCGAAGGGCCCCCTGGAAACAGGGGGCCCTTCGTCGTTGTCCGGTTGTATTTCCCCCCGCACCGTCCGTGCGCTTTCCGTCCGCGCGCCCGGGGAAGCCCGATCGTTGTGGTGTCCGAATGGGCGGTGGCAGGGTTCGGGGTCCGGTACGCAGCGGTTCGTGCTGGGGGCAGGGAGGTGTCGTGAGGTACGGGTACATCGGGTCGATGAAGGTCAGGCCCGGGTTTCGCGAGGAGGTCGTGGCCATTTTGCTGAGTGGGGCCGACGGGTTGCGTGAGGCCGGGTGTGAGCTCTACGTCGTGGGGGTGGCCGAGGACGACGACGTGACGATCTGGGTGAGCGAGGTCTGGCGGAGCAGGGAGCACCACAGTGCTTCGCTGGAGTTGCCGGAGACGAAGGCCGCCATCGGCAGGGCGATGCCGATGCTGACCGGGGAGTTCACCGGGCGGGAGGTGTCGGTCGTGGGTGGGCTCGGCGTCTGGTCGGCCGGACGGGCAGGCGGTGGACGGCCGGAAGGGCGGACGCGGTGAGGCGCCCCGTGTGAGGTGGGGCGCCTCGGTGTGTTCGGGGCGGGGTCAGCCGCCCTGGCCGGCGCTGCCCATGGGGCCGACCTTGACGGAGGTGCCGGAGCCGTCCGTGACGGGGAGGGAGGCGGCGCCGGGCCAGGCGAGCGTGACCGACTTCGTCTCGTCCGGCGGGGTCACCACGAGGCCGGTGATGCGGACGCCGGAGCCGCCCGAGTCGTTGACCGGGTAGGAGATGTAGAAGGTGTCGTGGTCGCCGTTCTTGAGGACGACCGCGGGGTCGGCCGTGCCCTGGCGCTTCGCGGACACGTTGCCCGCGTTGGTCTTGAGGTCGACGCCCGCGAAGCTGGCGACCGTGCAGGACCTGCCGCTCTTGTTCGTGAAGGTGACGTTGACGGTGTTGTTCTCGTCGCCGGTGATGGTGGCGTCGTTGGCCGTGATGTCGAGGTCGTCGGTGCGGCACTTGGCGACGCCGCTCTTGGCCGAGCCGTTGTGGCCGCTGGTGGCCTGTCCGGCCGAGTCCTTGCCGACGGAGCCCTTCGCGGCACCCTGGGCCGAGCTGTTGTTCGAGCCGCTGGTCGAGCCGCCGTTCGAGGAGGATCCGGAGGAGGCGGCCGATCCGCCGCCCTGTGCCATGGCGTTGTCGTCGTTCTGGCAGGCCGTGAGCGCGAGACCCGCGGCGAGGGCCAGGGCGGCGATGGTGATCTTCTGAGCGCGCATGGTGTCTTCCTCAGTTCGTCGTCGGTTCGGGTGTCCGTCCGGCGGTGCGGCCGAGCGGCGTTTCCGATCACCTAGAGCGGCTCGTTCCGGGGCCTCGTTCCTGCCGCCCGTCCGCTAATACACCCCTGTTACAGCCGGCGTACGGGTGTCCGGCGGCGCTCGCCGGGCCCCGACCCGGCGGTCCTGGCAGGACGCCCGTTCCCGAGGGGTTCCACCGCCGTTCCGGGTCCGTGCGCGGTGGGTGGTGTCCCGGCACGGTTCTGTGACGTCCGCGGCACACGGCCGCGACCGGCGCTCGTGCGGAGGGCCAGAAGGGTTCCGATGCCGTGCCCACCGGGACGTTCACCGCCGCCGGGCCTCCGTACCCCGGTCCCAACCCCGTCGCCGGTCGGCCGGGCCGCTGGGTCACCTCGAGGTGCCTCAGGCACCAAAAAGTGCGTTCTTCCAGTTCAGGCCGCACTCTCCTACGGTTTCCCAGTAACCACTGGAGAGTCTTGAGAGGCGGACGCCATGCCCATCGACCTGCTGAACCCCGAGGGACTGCCCGTTGTCGACGTCTACCGGCAGGTGGCCGTGGCCTCCGGGTCGCGGACGGTCTATGTCGCCGGGCAGGTCTCCTGGGACGCCGAGGGAGTCACCGTCGGCGAGGGTGATCTGGCCGCCCAGGTGGAGCGCTGCTACGTCAACCTGGCCACGGCCCTGTCCGCGGCCGGTGCCACCTTCGCGGACCTGGCGAAGCTGACGGTTCACGTCGTCGACTGGACGCCGGACAAGATGCCGCTGCTCATCGAGGGGATCTCCCGGGCCCGTGCCACGCTCGGGGACGTCCCGGTGGCTCCGGCCACGCTGATCGGCGTGGCGGCGCTGGACGTGCCCGAGCACCTGGTCGAGATCGAGGCGGTCGCCGTCCTCGACTGAGCGGTGCCGGGCCGTGGGCACGCCCGCGGTGCCCAGCCGTGCGCACGCCCGCGGTGCCGGGCCGCCTGCGCGGTCCCGGCACCGCCGGTCGGGGTGAGCGGCCCGCCCGGCTACCCGCGTGCTCCCAGCGCCGCCGCCGGCGGAGTGCGCAGGGCGTGGCGGGTGGGGAGCTGGAGCGAGAGGTACGCCACCGTCGCGATCGTCAGGACCGTGGCGGGGACGAGCCAGACCGGGCCCGCCGGCCAGGGGTGGTGCAGGAAGGCGGTGCCCAGCAGGGCCAGCGGGACGGCGCTGAGGGCCATGCCCGCGAACAGGGCACCGGCGGTGATGAGCACCGCCTCGCGGCGCATCATCGCGCGGATCTGGGCGGGTGTCGTGCCGTTGAGGCGCAGCGTGGCCATCTCCTCGCGGCGCTGGGAGGTGGTCGCCACCAGCTTGTTGGCGATGCTCAGCAGCAGGTAGGCGAGCAGGACGACGATGGTGGCCAGGTTGATCCAGACCTCCGCCGGCGCGTCCGACAGTCCGCCCTGGCTCTCGTCGGCGGTCTCGCCCATGTCCAGGCCGGGCGTCTTCGCGAGCAGGGTCGCCAGGGCGTGTTCCGCCTCCGGGGTGCCGTCGGTGCGGACGAGGACGCTCTGGTCGAGGCCGGTCGTGGTGTGCGGGCTCGCGAGGTCGTGGGAGAGGGCGAAGGGGCCGAAGCCGAGGCCGCGCCCGTAGACGGCGACCACGCGCGGGTGGGCGGTGGTGCCGTCGCCCAGGGTGAGCGTGATCCGGTCGCCGACCGCCGCGTCGAGCGAGCGGGCCGTCTCCTCGCTGATCGCTGCCGTGGCGCCGCGAAGCCGGTCCAGGCCGCCCTCGCGCACGTCGAGGTCGAGGACACGGGGTGCGTCGGGGGTGAGGATCGTCGCGCCGGCCGACTCCGTGGTGACGTCGCCGAGTTCGCGGTAGGAGTACACCACCGTGGTCGTGGTGACGGGCGCGGCCTCCTTCACGCCCGGGGTGTCCCGTACGTCGTCGAGCAGGCCGGTGGGCAGTCCGCCGAGGCCGGGCGCGCTCACCCGGTACTGGGCCAGGGTGCCGGCGCGGGTGTCCTGCGCGGTGGCCTCCGCCACGGTGGTCAGGGTGAAGGCGTACGTCAGGACGAAGGCGACCGCCATGGCGAGGGTGCTCACCACTCCCGCGACGCGCAGCGCGTAGCCGCGGACGTTGGCCACGGCGAGCCAGGTGGGGGCCGTGGTGCCGGGGCGCAGGCGCCGGGCGAGCGCGGTGCCGGCCCACCGGGTCAGCGCCGGGCCCGCCATGGCGAGGCCGATCGCGCCGACGATGCCCGCCATCTGGGTCGCCGCCGCCCCGATCGCGGTGCGGGACAGCAGCGGGGCGGCCGAGAGGGTCGTCGCGGCGACGATCACGAGCAGGCCGCCGTAGGTGCGCAGCCGGGCCGGCTCGCGAGGCTCCGTGCGGGACTCGGCGACCGCCTCGGTGGCGGGCCGGGTGGAGGTGCGCCAGGCCGCGCCCCGCGCCGCGAGCTGCACGGCGGCGGCCAGCAGCACGGCGGTGGCGAGCGCGGGCAGCGGGCTCACGGTGAGGGGAAGCGCGGAGGGGACCGCGCCGCGGTCCACGAGGAGGTCCCTGAGCCGGTCGGCGAGCAGGTAGCCGAGGGCGGCGCCCGGTACGTACGCCATCGCGGTGACGACCATGGCCTGTGCGGCGGCGAGCCGGCGGATCTGCTTGGGGGTGGCGCCGACGGCCCGCATCAGGGCGAGGTCGCGGCGCTGTCCGTTCACGGCGACGGTCAGCGCGCCCGCCACGACGAAGCCGGTGATGAGGACGACCACGCCGGCGAGGGAGGAGGAGATCAGCAGGAGCAGCGGGCGGGAGGCGCCGTCGCCGGGCGAGACGGCGTCGCCGCGGTCGCTGCCGGTGAGGACCTTCAGGTGCCTGGCCGTGGTGCCGGACTCCGCGAGCCGGTGGCGGACGGCGGTGGCCACCTCGTCGGTGTGCCCGGGGGTGGCGCGCAGTCCGATCAGGTCGACGGTGCCGGCGCGCGGGCCGCTGTCGCGTCCGGCGAGTGCGGTGGCGGCGGAGTCGGCGAAGAGGACGCCGGCGCCGGGGGCGTCGATGATCGCCGTCAGGCGGTAGTCGGCGGCGGGGCGGCCTGCGGCGGCGACGCGGACGCGGTCCCCGACGGCGGCCCGGGCGGCGGTGGCGGTGGCGCGGTCCACGGCGACCTCGTGGGCGCCGGCCGGGGCCTTGCCGGTGACGCGCGGGTGTGCCAGCAGGTGGACGGAGGACCAGCCGTGCCCGGCGGTGGCCGGGTCGACGGCGGTGGCGAGGGCGCCGTCGGTCCTCTCGACGGCGGCCGGGAAGCCGAGGTCGGTGGCCGCCCGGGTGACGCCGGGGAGGGTGGCGAGCCGGTCCACGAGGCCGGCCGGGACCGTGCCGCGTTCGGTCAGCGGGACGGTCATGTCGCCCGGGGCCCGCACGCTCTGCTCGGCGGCGACGATCACGTCGGCGCCGGCCAGCCGCCCGGCGGGAAGGGAGGAGCGCAGTCCGGACTCGGCGAGCACGCCGGTGCCGGTGAGCAGGGCGGCGGCGCCGAAGACGGCGCAGGCCACCGCGAGCAGGGCGGCGATCCGGTGGCGGGCGGTGCGCAGGGCGAGGTGCAGCATGGTCAGCGTCCTCCCAGGGCGACCAGGCGGTCGGCCAGGCGGGGTGCGGTGGGGGCGTCGAGGGTCTCGACGACGCGGCCGTCGGCCATCACGAGCGCCCGGTGGGCCTGGGCGGCGGCGGCCGGGTCGTGGGTGACCATCACGACGGTCTGGCCCAGCTCGTCGACGAGTTCGCGCAGCAGCCGCAGGACCTCGTGGGCGCTGCGCAGGTCCAGGGCGCCGGTGGGCTCGTCGGCGAACACCACGGCCGGCCGGGTGACCAGCGCGCGCACGATCGCCGCGCGCTGCTGCTGGCCGCCGGAGAGTTCGGTGGGCCGGTGGGTCAGCCGACCGGCCAGCCCGACCCGCTCCACCAGCATCTCCAGCCACGCGCGGTCGGGCGCGCGGCCCGCCAGGCGCAGCGGCAGGGTGATGTTGTCGGCGAGGTCCAGGGACGGGACGAGGTTGTACGACTGGAAGACGAAGCCGACGCGTTCGCGGCGCAGTTCGGTGCGCCGGGTCTCGTTCAGGCCCGCGATCTCGTGGCCGTCGATGCGGATGCTGCCCGAGGTGGGGGTGTCCAGGCCCGCGGCGCAGTGCATCAGCGTGCTCTTGCCGGAACCGGAGGGGCCCATCACGGCGAGGAAGGCGCCGCGCGGCACGGTGAGCGAGACGTCGTCGAGGGCGCGGACACCGCCCGAGTAGGTCTTGCCGACCCGGTCCAGGACGATCGCGGGGGCGGGGGCGGCGTGCCCGGTCCGGGCGGGGCCGGGGGCGGCGAAGGGCCGGATCATCGCCGGCCCCGCAGACGCTGCAGGACGAGCGCGGTGGCGCACGCGGCGGTGACGACGCCGAAGGCGAGGTGCACGGCGGTGGAGGTGTCGCCGTAGGAGGCGACGGTGTTGGCGAGGGCGCTGATCACCAGGACCGTCCAGAGCAGCGCCCGCAGTACGTCGGACCGGCTGACCCCGGAACGTGCCGGCGCGTGGTCGTCGGCGGGGCCGGTGAAGCGGTACGGGTCGGGGTGCGACATGGGGACTCCTCGGGGGACGCCGGCGGGCTGTGGACCCGCCGTTTCGGCACACCCAAGACGCTAGGCAGCCGGGCCCGCCCCTCCGAGCCCGCCAGCCGCCCGGTCCGAGGTACAGCAGGCTGTACTCCTCGGCTCCCGGGCTGACGGCGAACGGTGCGGCGCCCTAGGGTCGTTGTCGGAAGGAGGCCACCATGCCGACGCACGACACGCCCCGAGACACCTCGGGGACGTGGCCGCACCGGGACACCCCGGAGGCACGCGAGGAGGACCGGGCGCCCGGCACCGGCGGCTCCCACCGGTACACCGGGCCGGGGAGCACCCGCGGTGTCCGTGGTGTTCGCGGTGCCCGTGGTTCTCACGGCACCTCCGGCCCCGGCGGTGACGCGGAGCCGGGGCGGGCCGGTGAGACCGGCGGGCCCGGCGAGCCCGAGCGGGATCTGCGGACCCTCGCCACCCGGGCCGGCAAGGACGCGGCGCACGGCCTGGAGCAGCTCACCAGTGGTTTCGGCACCGCCATGATGGCGCTCGTCGTCCTGGTGACCACCGTGCTCACCGCCCTCGCCTGCCTGGTCGGCATCGGGCTGCTGTTCACCCCGGTCACGCTGCGGATCCTGCACGCGCTGGCCGGACGCGAACGCGACCGGCTCAGCCGCTGGGGGCCGGAGGTCATCGCCCCCGAACCGCCGCCCACCCGGCTCCGGCCGGCCCTCACCGACCCCACCACCCGACGCGAGCTGGCCTGGCTGGTCCGGCACAGCACGCTCGGTCTGCTCCTCGGCTTCCTCGCGCTGCTGCTGATGCTCTTCGCGGTCCGCGACGCGACCTTCCCGCTGTGGTGGCGGCTCGCGCCGCAGGACTCCTCCAGTACCTCGCTGGGGTTCGGCGTCGCCCACTCCTGGGCCGACGCCCTCGCGGTGACCCTGCTCGCCGTCGGCTGGATCGCGATCATCCTCGGCCTCGTCCCCGGGATGGCCCGGATCCAGGGCAAGCCCGGCCGGCGCCTGCTGTCGGCCGGGCCCGAGGCCGACCTGTCCCTGCGGATCGCCCAGCTCACCGCCACCCGGGCCGCCGCGCTCGACGCCCACGCCACCGAGCTGCGGCGCATCGAGCGCTCGCTGCACGACGGCACGCAGAACCGCATCGTCACGGTCACCGTGCTGCTCGGCGCCGCCCGCCGCATGGTCGCCCGCGACCCGGCCGGCGCCGAGGAACTGCTGGAGCGCGCGCAGAGCGCGGCCGAGCAGGCACTGGCCGAGCTGCGCACGGTGGCCCGCGGCATCCTGCCCCCGGTGCTCGCCGACCGCGGGCTGGCCGGCGCCCTGAACGGCCTGGCCGCCTCCTGCCCCGTGCCCTGCCGGATCGACGTCGAGGCGACCCAGCGGTGTGCCGCCTCCGTCGAGGCGACCGCCTACTTCGTGGTCGCCGAGGCCCTCACCAACATCGCCAAACACAGCGGCGCCCGCCACGCCGAGGTCACCGTGCGCACGCACGAGGGCCGGCTGCGGCTGCGCGTCACCGACGACGGCCACGGAGGCGCCGACGAGGACGGCGGCTCCGGACTGGTCGGCATCCGCCGCCGGATCGCGGCACATGACGGAACACTCGCCCTGGCCAGCCCCCGTGGCGGCCCGACGACCCTTGAAGTGGAACTTCCATGCGGATTGTGATCGCCGAGGACGACCCCCTGCTGCGCGAGGGCCTGGCCCTGCTGCTGCGGGCCGAATCCCTCGACGTGGTGGCCACCGCCGGCACACCCGACGATGCCCTGAAGGCCATCGACGAGCACACCCCGGACGTCGCCATCCTCGACGTGCGGATGCCGCCGACGCACACTGACGAGGGCATCGTCGCCGCCGTCGAGGCCCGGCGCCGCCACCCGGACCTCGCGGTCCTCGTGCTCTCGGCGTACGTTGAGCAGACCTTCGCCACCGAGCTCCTCACCGGCGGCGTCCGCAAGCTCGGCTATCTGCTCAAGGAGCGGGTCGGCCGGGTCGAGGAGTTCCTGGACGCGCTGCGCCGGGTTGCGGAGGGCGGCACCGCCATCGACCCCGAGGTCGTTGCCCAGCTCTTCACCCGCAGTCGTGAGGACAGCCGGCTGGAACGGCTCAGCCCGCGCGAGCGCGAGGTGCTCGCGCTGATGGCCGAAGGGCTCGGAAACACGGCGATCGCCGAGCGGCTCGTCGTCACCGACGGGGCCGTGCACAAGCACATCCGCAGCATCTTCGCCAAGCTGGACCTGTCCCCCGCCGACCAGGTCGACCGCCGGGTGGCGGCCGTTTTGCGCTACCTCGACGACGTACGCCGACGGGGCTGACGGGGCTGGTCCGTTCCCGCGCCCCCTGCTCCCGCCGGCGTCCGACGGTCCGTCACGCCGGGTGGCCGTACGGCACTCGGCGTTTTCGCGGGCCCGTCCGGGTTAAGCGGAACTCCATGGACCGGGACCTGGGCGGGAACAGCGACACGGGCGCGGACACGGGCACGGGCACTCACACGAACGCGGGCAGGGGCCGTGTGCGTGTCGGCGCGTGCTCCTGGACGGACCGGGCGCTGGTGAACAGCGGCTGGTACCCCGAGGGCTCCCGCGACGCCGAGGGCCGACTGCGGCACTACGCCTCGCGGTTCTCGCTGGTGGAGGTCGACTCCAGCTAATACGCGCTGCCCAGCGCCCGCAACAGCGCCCTGTGGGTGGATCGCACGCCCGAGGGGTTCCGGTTCGACGTCAAGGCGTTCTCCGCGCTCACCGGGCACCCGACCCGGCAGGGCGTCCTCCCCGCCGAACTCCGCGGGCTCCCCCAGGGACCAAAACTGCGCGAGGAGGTGTGGCGGCGGTTCACCGAAGCCATTCGTCCGCTCCGGGAAGCCGGGCGGCTCGGCACCGTGCTGTTCCAGTTTCCGCCGTGGTTCTCCCCGGGCTCCCGCGCGGTGGCCGCCCTGCGGGAATGTGCGGAGCGGGCCGCCGACTGGCCCCTCGCCGTGGAGTTCCGGCATCCGGCGTGGTGGCGCGAGCGGCAGTACGACGCGACCTGCGCGCTGCTCGCCGAACTCGGCCTG
This sequence comes from Streptomyces griseoaurantiacus, assembly GCA_014656015.1. GTDB lineage: Bacteria > Actinomycetota > Actinomycetes > Streptomycetales > Streptomycetaceae > Streptomyces > Streptomyces griseoaurantiacus. The sequence goes on from BNBP01000015.1 coordinate 80,191, forward strand.
GCGGCCGTCGCCGTGGACATGGTGCAGACCCTGCCCACCTCCCTACCGCCCGTCGCCCCCGTCACCTCGCTTCGCCTCGCCGTCGTGCGCTTCCACGGGCGCAGCCCGGCGTGGGGCACGGGCAGCAAGGAGGAGCGGTTCCGGTACGACTACACGGCGGACGAACTGCGGGAGTGGATACCCCGGCTCCGGACGATGGCCGACCGCACCGAGGAGCTGCACGTTCTGTTCAACAACTGCTGCGGGGAGGCCGCCGTGCGGGCGGCGGCACGGATGGCGGAGCTGCTTGGTGAGGAGTGGGGCGATCGGGTGGATGTTTCACGTGAAACGGGCGACTGGGCTCGTTTCACGTGAAACATCCGACGGACCGCCCTCCTCACGGGAAGTACACGGTGGCACCGCTCGCCCCACTTCGGAGCTGCGGCAGCACAGCCGCCGCCCGACCCGTCAGCCGATCCGGATGTCCTGCTTCACCGTCACCTGGTCGATGTCCGTCGTCCGCACCGTCACCTTCATCGTCCACACGCCGGGAAGCGGCAGGTTGAGGCTGTCGGAGGCCCAGTAACCGCCCTTGTCCTCGAGTTTCGCGTCGAGCGGGCCGAGTTCCTGGTCCGCCAGGGTGAACGTGAGACGGACCTCGGGGACCGTCACGATGCCGCTGTCCGGCCCGTACGTCACGACCTGGACCGTGTTCTCGCCCGACCGGCCCGGGGTCAGGTCGACCTGCGCCTTGCCCCGGCCGGCCGCCGAGCCCACCACGAAGGGGACGGTGGCCGAGGCACCCAGGGTCGGCGAGGCCGCCTGCTGAGCGGCGACGGCCTCCGTCTCGGCGCGGCCCGGCTGCGTGCCGGTGAGCAGCGTGGTCACCACGAGCACCATGACGCCGACGGTGACCTCGGTGAGTACGGAGGTGCGCAGCCGGCGACGATCGGCCGACGCGGGGCCGAGACCGAGTCCAGGGTTCGGGCCAGGGCCGAGGGCCGGTCCGGGCTCCGGCTCCGGCTCCGGCTCCGGCTCCGGCTCCGGCTCCGGGCCAGGATCGCGGTCCGGTCCGGGCCCGGGGGCCGCCGTCTCGTGCGGCGCGGCCAGCCGAGCGGTGAAGCGGCGGGAGTACGCGGCGGCGGCCAGCAAAACGACCACGGCCAGCAGCTTGGCCGTCAGCAGCCTGCCGTAGGTCGTCGTGGTCAGGGTGTCCAGGGAGCCCAGGCCCCGCCAGGACTGGTAGACGCCGGTGGCCACGAGGACGAGGACCGAGGCGAAGGCGAGACGGGAGAAGCGGGTCACCGCACGGGCCGGGAGCCCTTCGGGCGAGCGGTACAGCGTGGTCAGCAGGACCGCCAGACCGCCGAGCCAGGCCGCCATCGACAGCAGGTGCAGCACGGCGGACGTCATCGCCGCGGGCACCTGGATGCCGGCGGAGGCGTGCTCGGACATGGCCCAGGTGAGGGCGAGGGCGAGGGACAGCAGCGCACCGCCGGTGAGCCGCAGCCGTTCTCTGAGCGGTGCCCCTTCCACGGGGCGCAGCGGGAAGAAGACCGCCACCGCGAGGAGCGGCAGCCGCAGGAGGAGGGCGAGGCCGGGGCGGGTGGCGACCGTGTCGTCGAGCAGCGTCGGATCGAGGGCGGTGGCGGGTCCGGTGCCCCGCTCGTACGGGCCGCGCAGCAGGAACAGCGCGAGGGTGGCGGCGAGCAGGGTCCACCACCCCAGGCGGGCGGGACCCCGTGCCGGGGCGAGGCCGGTGGCGGCGGCGAACGCGAAGACGCCGATCAGGAGGGCGATGCCGCCGTAGGCGAAGTAGCGGGCGATGTCGTAGAGGGTCGTCGAGGCGCCGTCCGAGGACGGTTCGGCGGGCAGCGCGGCGGCCGTGGGGGACGGCTTGCCGATGGAGAAGGTGAACGCGCCCGAGACGGGGTGACTGTCTGCGGAGACGACGCGCCAGCCGATGGTGAAGGTGCCCTTGCCCATGCGGGCGGGGAGCGTGATGCGGGCGGTGTCGCCACGGCCGCCCGCCCGGGTGGGCCTGCCTGTGTGGAGACGCCGGTTGGTGTGGTCGAGCACGCGGAAGGAGTCGTCGAGCAGGCCGACTGACTCGCTGAAGGTGAGCGTGACGGTGCGGGGGGCGGTGCGGACGACGGTGCCGTCCTGGGGGTCGGAGGAGGTGAGGACGGCGTGGGCGGAGGCGGGGGTGCCGCCGGCGACGAGCAACAGGAGGAGGGTGGCGGTGAGGAGGGTGAGGGCGCGGATGAGCCGGTGCTGGGGGGTGGGGCGGTCCCGCTGTGCGTCCACGTCCGTTGCGTCTCCGTACGTTGCGGTCGGGGGGTCGGGGGATGGGGGCCGGGAGGTCCAGGGGTCAGGTGAGCAGGTCAGGTGGGCATGGGGTTCTCTTGAGGTACGGACGGGGGACGCGGGGTGTTCACGGCCAGGGGGGGCGCCCCCTCGGAGGCGCCGGGGTCCCGGGCCGTACGGTAGGGCCCCGGTGGACGCGGACGGAACGGGGCGGTGCATGGGGGCCGGGGGCGGACTGCTGTGGGGTGCCTACGGGATCAGCGCGCTCGGGACCTGGCTGGCCTTCGACGCCTTTCCCCTCATCGCCGTCCTGGTGCTGCACTCCGGGCCCCTGGCCGTCTCCGTCCTCGCCGCCGCGGGGCTCGCGGTGGGGGCCGTGGCGGCCGTGCCGCTCGGCCCCTGGCTGGAGTACCGCCGCAAGCGGCCCGTCATGGTCGCCACGGATCTGGTCCGCTGCGCCGCCCTGCTGACGATCCCCGTCGCCCACCTCCTCGGCGCCCTGACCTTCGTCCACCTCCTGGCCGTGTCGGTGGTCGTCGCGGCGGCCGACATCGCCTTCCGCTCGGCGAGCGGCGCCTACATCAAGACGCTGCTGCCACCGGAGGAGCTGCTCGTCGTCAACGCCCGGTTCGAGTCGACGAACTGGACCGCCATCGTGCTCGGCCCGCCGCTCGGCGGGGCGATGGTCGGCCTGTTCGGGCCGGTGGTGACCGTGCTGGCCGACGCGGCCAGCTATCTCCTCTCCGCCCTCGGCCTGCGCGCGATCACCGCCCACGAACCGCGCCCGGCCCGCCGCGAGGAAGCCGTGGCCGCGGGGACCTCCGAGAACACCGGCAACGCCGAAGACACCGGGGCCGCCAAGGACGGCGGACCCGCCGAGAACGCCGACTCCCGCTCTCGTACGCGCGAGCTGTTCGACGGCTGGCGGTTCATCCTCCGTGACCCGGCGCTGCGCCCGCTCTTCGGCAACACCGTCCTCTACAACGGCCTGCTCATGGCCATCTCCCCGCTGCTCGCCGTGCTGATGCTCGGCCCCCTCGGCTTCGCCCCCTGGCAGTACGGCCTCGCCTTCGCGCTGCCCGCCCTGGGCGGTCTGGTCGGCTCCCGGCTGGCCCGCCGGCTGGTCGCCCGGTTCGGGCAGCACCGGATCCTGCTCGCCACGGGCGTGCTGCGCGCCTGCTGGCCGCTCGGCCTGGCCTTCGTCCGGCCCGGCGTCCCCGGTCTCGTCCTGGTCCTCCTCGTCGAGTTCGGGGTCATCACGAGCTGCGGGGTGTTCAACCCGGTGTACGCCACCTACCGGTTGGAGCGGACCCCCGCCGCCCGGGTCGTCCGCACGCTGTCCGCGTGGTCGGTCTCCACCAAGCTCGGCACCGCCGCGCTGACGGCCCTGTGGGGCCTGCTGGCCGCCCTCCTCGGCCCGCGCACGGCGATCGCCGCGGCGGGCCTGCTCCTGCTGGCGACCCCGCTGCTCCTCCCCCGCCGCGCCCCGCAACCACTGGCCTTCGCGGAGTGACGCCTCCCCACGCCCAGCGGCCACCGGTTCTCGCGGAGTGACGCCTCTCCGCGCCCGCACGGCCTCCGGCCTTCGCGAGTGCCCCCTCCCTCGCACGCACGGCCGTTAACCTTCGCGAGTGCCCCCTCCCCCGCGTCCCCCGCGCCCGCACGGCGGGCTCCGGCCCGAGGACCTCCTCGCCCACTTCGGCATGGAGCCGATCCCCCGCGAGGGCGGCCGGTTCCGCCGCACGTGGGCGGGGCCCGTACGGTCCGACGGGCGGCCGGAGGGCACCGCGATCCTCGCGCTGCTGACCGCCGCGCCGGACGACTTCTCCGCCCTGCACCGGCTCCCGGCCACCGAGGTCTGGCACCACTACCTGGGCGATCCGCTGGAGATGCTGCTGCTCGCCCCGGACGGCACCGCCCGCACCGCCGTGCTCGGTCCCGACATCCTCGGCGGTCAGCACGTACAGCTCGCCGTGCCCGCCGGCACCTGGATGGGCGGCCGGGTCCTCGCGGGCGGGCGGTGGACGCTGTTCGGGTGCACGATGGCGCCCGGCTTCACCGAGGAGACGTACGAGCACGGGGACGCGGCGGTCCTGACCGCCCGCTATCCGGGGGAGGCCGGGCGGATCACCGCGCTCTGCCGTCCGTGACCTCCCCGCCTCCCGCCCGCAGGAAGCCGAGCCGCGCCCGCTTCTCCGGCAGGTACACGTCCGGGAGGTCGATCTCCGGCAGCGTCACCGGCGGCCCGAGGACGAAGCCCTCGGCCGTGAAGCGGGCGAGGGCCCGCGCGTTGCGCGCGTCGGGGTCGACGACGATCCGCGCGCGGCCCAGCACGGTGAACGCGTACGTCGTGAACACCGACATCAGCGCCCGCGACCAGCCCGGCCGTCGGCCGCCCGGCCCCGCCCCGGCCGTTTCCGCCCCGCCCGTCCCCGGCGCCGTCTCCCCGGGCGGGGCGAGGAGGACGTGGATGCCGATGTCGCCGGGCTCGACGGCGTAGCACTCGCTCACCCGGTCGGCCTCCGGCTCGTAGGTCTGCAGCAGTCCCACCGGCCCGCCGTCCTTCACGGCGAGGAAGGCGTGGTGGGTGTCGAGGGTGTCCAGGTGGGCGTAGACCTCCCCGACCTGCTCCTCGGTGAGCCCGTTCATCCCCCAGAACACGGCGCGCTCCTCGCGCACCCAGCGGTGCACCGTGCCGGCGTCGGCGACGGGGTCCAGGCGCAGCAGGCGGACGGTGCCGAAGCCGTCGATCCGCTGCTCGTGCACGGCGGGGCGGCCGGCGTACGCCCCGGGCGCATCGGGGCGGCCGGCGTCGCGGGGCTTCTCCTCACTCATGGTCCACGTCCTCCTCGGTCAGCAGGGTCCAGTCGGTGACGACGGGGGCGAGCCCGCCCGTGAGCCACAGGGGCAGTTGGTCGCGGTGGTGGGGGTCGCCGGGGACGCCACAGGCGCCGAACGGTACGACCCAGCGGCTGTCCTCGCGCCGGGCGAGGTCCCAGACGTAGCGGGCGGCGGAGGCCCGCGAGGCCAGGTCGGTCAGGCCGGGGACGGAGGAGGTGCTCAGCACGCAGTCGTGGTCGCCGGACAGGCCGGGCTCCTGGGGCGCCTCGCCCGGCGCCTCCGGGGGCAGCGCCCGCCACGGGGCAAGCCGGTGGGTGTCGCCCCAGGTCACGCCCTCGCCGAGCGTCGCCGCCGCCTCCTCCAGGGCCGCGCGGACCAGTGCGGGGCGGTCGATGCCGTACAGGTCGGGTGCGGTGAGGAGGTGTTCGAGGGCGAGGCCGACGCGCGGGAGGAGGGCGAGCCAGGGCTGGAAGACCTCCGGGTACGCGGGCGGGTCGGCGAGCACGGCGAAGGCGGGCTCGGCCTCGAGGCGCCGGACGAGCGCGCCGCGCACCGCCGCGTAGGCCGCCGCGTCGGCGCTGTCCGCCGCCATCCGCCGGTCCCAGCGCAGGAGCCGCTCGCGGAGGGCGGCGGGCGCGGGGGCGAGGCCGTCGAGCGCGGCCAGGTGGTCGAGGAGGGGCGCGGCGGAGGCGAGGTGGGTGTCGGTGTGGACCTCCGGCATGTCGGCGGCCCGCCACCGCGGGCGCCCGCCGAGGAGCGCGCGGATGCGGTCGGCCCGGTGCGGCGGGGCGAACTCGGTGCCGAGGGGGGCGGCGGGCCCGCGCTGGTTCGCCATCACGGCGAGGCCGTCGTCGAGATCCCCGTACGGCGTCTCGTGCCAGCCGGTCCACTCGTGCCCGGGCTCCCAGGCGGGGACGGGCCGCACCCGGTTGGCGGCGGCGCGCACGGGGACGCGTCCGGCGACCCGGTGCAGCGTGCCGCCCTCGGTGTCGGCGGCCAGGACGACGTTGACGGGCTCGGCCCACCGGTCGAACGCCCGGTCGACGTCGGCCACCCGGCGGGCCCGCAGCAGCGGCAGCAGCGCGCCGAAGCCGAGGTCCCCGGTGACGCGGGGCGGGTGGCGCAGGGCGAGGGGGGCGCAGGGGTCCGCCTCCGGCCCCGCCGCCGGGGTGGTTCCGTGCGGCGGCGGGGAGCCGATCACCACCGGGCCCCGGGCCGTCTCGATCACCTCGACCTCCTCCGGCCGCCCCTCGGCCCCCGCCACCTCGATCGACTCCGTGTGGGCCGGGGCCGGCCGCCAGGTGCCGTCCGGGTCGAGCGCCTCGACGCCGTCCGGGGTGCGCCGCAGCCGCTCCCGGTACAGGTCCTGGTAGTCGGCCATGGCGTTGGTGATGGCCCAGGCGACCGTGCCGGTGTGCGCGAAGTGCGCGATGCCGGGGACGCCGGGGACGGCGAGCCCGAGGACGTCGAACTCGGGGCAGGCCAGCCGGATCTGCTGGTAGACCCCGGGTTCCTCGATGAACCGGTGCGGATCGCCCGCGATGACGGCCTGTCCGGTGGCGGTACGGGCGCCGGTGACGAGCCAGCCGTTGCTCCCGGAGGTGCCGGGACCGTCGGCCGCGAACAGCCCGACCGCCTCCGGGCCGAGGTGCCGTACCACCTCCTCCCGCCACAGCTTCGCGGGGAAGCCGGCGAACAGGATGTGGGTGCCGAGCCAGACGCCGAACGGGGTCCAGGGCTCCCAGCGGCCGGGGGCGAGCCCGGTGCGGGCGAACTCGGGGGCACGGCGCGCCCCGGCGGCGAGCCCTTCGTTGACGCCCTCGACGTACGCCCGCACCCAGGCGGCGGTCTCCGGGTCCCGTTCCTCCAGGGCGGCGTGACAGCGCCGCGCGGTGTCCTCCAGGCGGGCCCGGCGTGCGAAGCGGTCCCAGGGGAGGGCCTCGCGGCCGAGGAAGGCGGCGGTCGTGCCGCGGACGCGGTGGCGCTCCACCTCCAGTTGCCAGGCGCGGTCCCGCGCGGTGACCCGGCCCTGGGCGCGGGCGAGCGCGAGGACGTCACCGGCGCGCAGATGCGGGATCCCGTGGGCGTCGCGGTAGAGGTCGAAGGTCATGCAGCACCCCGCCTTAAGAGGTTAGGTATGCCTAAGTAGCAGTGCGCCGGAATGGTACGTCACGGCGGGGCGCGGGATCATCGGTGCATGGACGCCACCCTTCACCTCGCCCAGCAGCCGGACGCCGACGCCCTGCTCGGCCGCAGCCCGCTCGCGGCGCTGATCGGCATGCTGCTCGACCAGCAGGTGCCGATGGAGTGGGCCTTCGCCGGGCCGTACACCCTCGCCCGGCGCATGGGGGCCGACGATCTCGACGCGCACGACATCGCGGCCTACGCGCCCGAGGAGTTCGCGGCACTGCTGTCCGCGAAGCCGGCCGTGCACCGGTACCCGGGATCGATGGCCAAGCGGATCCAGCAGCTCTGCGCCTTCCTCGTGGAGCGGTACGACGGGGACGCCGAGGCCGTCTGGTCGAACGTCACGGACGGCGCGGAGCTGCTGGCGCGGCTGAAGGAGCTGCCCGGGTTCGGGGCGCAGAAGGCCCAGATCTTCCTGGCGCTGCTGGGCAAGCGACTCGGGGTGCGGCCGGAGGGCTGGCGGGAGGCGGCGGGTGCGTACGGGGAGCCGGACGCGTTCCGCTCGGTCGCGGACATCACGGGGCCGAAGTCGCTGGCGCTTGTGCGCGCGCACAAGCAGGAGATGAAGGCGGCGGCGAAGGCCGAGAAGGGCGCCGGGGCCGCGACGTCCACACGAACCGGGAAGACGGCGAAGGCCACGCAGGCCGAGAAGGCCACGAAGACCGCGGGCACCGCGGGCACCCCGGGCACCCCGGGCACCGCCAAGGGCTCGAACGGGAGCCCGAAAGGTGCGAAGAAGCAGGCGCCCGGCGGCTCCTGAGCGGGCGCCGCGTACGCGCCCGAGGCGGACCGGGGCACACCGGAGGCGAGGCAGAGGCACACCGGAGGCCGCGCGGAGGCAAGGCGGAGGCCGCGCGGAGGCAAGGCGGAGGCAAGGCGGAGGCCACGCGGAGGCGAGGCGGTCCGGGTGCCGCCGGAGCCGCACATGGGCGCGGCACCGCGCCCGTTCGGGGTGTCCCCGCCCTACGTACCCGCCGGTCGGACGCCCCTTTGCCCGGTTCTGCACCGGGTTTTCCGGTGCCGCACTCGGGCGCCATGGCTGCGCCCGGAACGCCGGGACCGGTAGGCTTTCCGTGTGATCTTCAAGCGCATCGGAAACGGCCGGCCGTACCCCGACCACGGCCGGGAAAGCACCCGGCAGTGGGCGGACGTCGCACCGCGCCCGGTCCGCCTCGATCAGCTGGTGACGACCAAACAGCAGCTCGATCTGGAAACGCTGCTCGCCGAGGACTCCACGTTCTACGGCGACCTCTTCGCGCACGTCGTGAAGTGGCAGGGCGATCTGTACCTCGAGGACGGACTGCACCGCGCGGTGCGTGCCGCGCTCCAGCAGCGCCAGGTGCTCCACGCGAGGGTGCTCGAACTCGACTGAACCGGGCGCCATCGGACGTCCCGTTGCCCCTTTCGGGTCGTAGTCGGCCCGATCGAATGATCATCTGGTAGGCACGGCCGCCCCGGAGCACTACGCTGCGCTCATGAGCATGCTCACTCCTCCCGGCATGGGCGGCCAGTACCGGATCACGGGTGACAAGTACCCGCGGATGCGCCCCCCGCGGAGGCGCCGCAGGCTGATCGTCGGGGCCGTCGCCTCGGCCGCCGCGCTCGGCCTGATCGGCTGGGGAACCCTGCAGCTCATCGACGTCTTCACCGGCGGCGACAAGGCCTCCGCGTCCGTCGGCACCAAGGCCGCCGCCTGCCGCGCCCCGGTGAGCCCCTCGCCGAGCGCGCGGACGGCCGTGCTGCCCGCACCCGGGCGGATCACCGTCAACGTCCTCAACGCCACCACGCGCGGCGGACTGGCCAAGGACACCGCGGACGAGCTCAAGAAGCGCGGCTTCAAGGTCGGCACCGTCGGCAACGCGACGAAGGAGTACGACAAGAAGGTCAAGGGCATCGGCGTGGTCCTCGGCCCGGCCGCGGCCAAGGACACCGCACTGCCGGTGCTGGCGACCCAGCTCACCGGCGCGGAGCAGCGGACCGAGGCCGGCCGCAAGGGCGGCGACGTGGATCTCATCCTCGGAGACGGCTTCAAGAACCTGAACAGCGCCCAGGCCGCCGACAAGGCCCTGACGGCCCTCCGCCACCCCGCCCCCGCGGCGACGGCCGGCAAGAACGACCGCACCCACTGCTGAGGACGCCCGGGCCCCGCGTTCCGTGCGCTCGAAGGGCGGTGCCCGCCCGGGCTATTCGGCCGCCCCGTACAGCCGGTCCCCCGCGTCGCCGAGGCCCGGGATGATGTAGCCGTGCTCGTTGAGGTGGTCGTCGACCGCCGCGGTCACCACGGTGACCGGCGTGCCCGCCAGCTCCCGTTCCATGACCTCCACGCCCTCCGGCGCGGCCAGCAGCACCACGGCCGTCACGTCGTCCGCGCCGCGCCGGATCAGCTCCCGGATCGCCGCGACCAGCGTGCCGCCGGTGGCGAGCATCGGGTCGAGGACGTACACCTGACGCCCGGAGAGGTCCTCCGGCATCCGCGTGGCGTAGGTCGAGGCCTCCAGGGTCTCCTCGTTGCGGATCATCCCGAGGAAGCCCACCTCGGCGGTCGGCAGCAGCCGCATCATGCCGTCGAGCATGCCGAGGCCCGCCCGCAGGATCGGCACCACGAGCGGCCGCGGGTAGGACAGCTTGACGCCGGTGGTCGAGGCGACCGGGGTGTGGATGTCGACGGCCTCGGTGCGCACGTCCCGCGTGGCCTCGTAGGCGAGCAGGGTGACGAGTTCGTCGGCGAGCCGGCGGAAGGTCGCGGAGTCGGTGCGGCGGTCGCGCAGCGTGGTGAGCTTGTGGGCGACCAGCGGGTGGTCGACGACGTGGAGACGCATGGCCCCACAGTAACCGGGCGCCGCAGGTCCGGCGGCGCCGCGCCCGGCAAGGGCCCGCTCCGCGATTCACCCTCCCGCTCGCATCAAACCCTCCGTCGGAGGGAAGGTGGGAGGCACCGACCGGAGTGATGTGACGATGTCCGAGCAGCAGTCCCGCAGGGACACAGAGCAACACGGGGGCCACGGGAACACCGGGCGAGCGGAGCAGGGGCAGGAGCAGGACGCCGAGGCCGCGCGCCGGCGCCGACGGGCCCAGTTCCTGCGCGAGCGCGCGGAGGCCCGGGCCCTGCGCGAGCGGGTACAGCCGCGCCGCGCCAAGGTCGCCCGGCTGCGCCGCGCGATGCGCATGCGCACCTTCCGCTGGTAGGCCGCCGCGGGCCGCGCCGCCCGCGCCGCATACCCACACCGACCAGGCGGTACGCCCTTTTTCGGGGTGGTCGGCCGCCGGCTCACCGCCCGCCGCCGCGTACGATCACGTCGGCAGCGGCAGGCACCTCGCGGCCGGAGCCCGGCCCCCGGACTCCCTCCGCACGAGAGGGGTGCAACACAGCGTCGTGAAGACATCCCCTGAACGCCTTCTTTCTGCCACGATTCCGAGTGGGCGGGGGCGGAGCACAGCTCTCCCGTCCGCTACTTGGCCGGGGGGACCCCCAACCGGCACACCTATGACCAGTGGGAGAGTCACGGTGTACTTCGCCGCACTGCTCGCGCGCACCGAAGACGGGTGGGAAGCGAGCGACACAGAGCTCGACGATGTGGAGACCCTGGCCGATCTGGCCGACCTGGCCCGGGAGGCCACGGCCGAGGAGGACACGGTGCTCGTGCTCATCGAGCAGGAGGACGCCTGGTTCGGCGTGGTCCGCGTGGACGGCGAGGAGGACCCTCGCATCTACGTGTCGGACGCCGCCGCGGCCGCCCGCAGCTCGTACGGCGAGATCCTGCTCACCGACGAACTGCTCGGCAGGGAACCCGGAGGCGACGGCGCCGACCTGGACTCCCTCGACCTCGACGGCACGGAGGACGGTGACTCCGGCGAGGACGAGGACGAGGGCACGGGACCGGACGCCGTGCCGCACGGCCCCGTCGGCGACGCCGAGGTCCTCGACGACCTCGGCGTGGGGGAGAAGGAACTGCGTTCCCTCGACGCCGACGACGCACTGACCGCGATCGCCGAGGCCCTGGGCGCCTCGGAGGTCCTGGAAACCGTGCGGTAGGCCCACGGGTGAGGACGCACGACGCACCGCCGGTCCCCGATCCGGTACGGGACCGGTGGCGGGCCCCCATGCGGCTCGCGCTCCGGGAGGCCGCGCGCGCCGCCGGGGGCGGGGACGTGCCGGTGGGGGCGGTGGTGCTCTCGGCCGACGGCACCCCGCTGGCCACCGGCCACAACGAGCGCGAGGCGACGGGTGATCCGACCGCGCACGCGGAGGTGCTCGCGCTGCGCCGGGCGGCCGCCGCGACGGGCGAGTGGCGGCTGTCGGGATGCACGCTCGTCGTCACGCTGGAGCCGTGCACGATGTGCGCGGGCGCCCTCCAGCAGTCCCGTGTGGACCGGGTCGTCTACGGCGCCCGCGACGACAAGGCGGGGGCGGCCGGCTCCCTCTGGGACCTGCTCCGCGACCGGCGGCTCAACCATCGCCCCGAGGTGATCGAGGGGGTCCTCGCCGAGGACTGCGCCCGCCTCCTCACCGACTTCTTCCGCACCGGCCCGCCGCACCGCCCCACCCCCGGAACCGCACCGGAAACGGATTTCTGACCGGGACCCCTCTTGGGGTAGGGTCTCCCTCGGTAGCGTGTCCGAGCGGCCGAAGGAGCTCGCCTCGAAAGCGAGTGTGGCGCAAGTCACCGAGGGTTCAAATCCCTCCGCTACCGCCACCGAGGGGCCTCGTCACGACGGGGCCCCTTTTGCATGGGCGTGATCTTTTCCGGTCGGCGAACACGTGCGCGGGTTAGACTCACCGGCGGCATACGGGGTGCGCGGGGCACGGGAGACGGGGGTGGCCGCTGTGGCGGTGCAGGGTAAGAAGATCGCGCTGTACGCGCTCGTCGTCTTCGCGCTCTACGTGATCATCACCGACCCGGCCAAGGCCGCCGACTATGTCCAGATCGGCTTCGAGGGCATTTCGAACGCCGCGCAGTCGGTCGGCGACTTCATGACCTGGCTCGCCAACGGCGCCAAGGACTGACGCGCGCTCGGCCGGTCACCACGGCCCGGCGTCAATCCGCCCGGCGGCAACCCGCCCGGCGTCAACTCGCAACTTCGCACGGCAGTTCACGCTCTCCGGTCGTCCTCTCCCCTCAACACGGCGTTATGCGGTGCTTGCACACAGTGCACATGTCTTGTGATGCTATGACCGCTTTTGAGGGATGAATTGACGATGCGTTGACGAGTGAAGAGGTGGCGTTGACCGTGTCGGCCAGTACTGCGCCGCCCCAGGAAGAGCTTCCGGCCCCCGCCCCCACGTCCGCTCCCGCACCGGCCACCGCGACCACCGCGATCCCGACCACCCCGCCCGCCCCGCCCGCCGCCGTGCCCGGCCCCACGCCGCAGGACGCGCAGAAGCGCCGGGGCGCCGACACCCGGGCACTGACCCAGGTGCTCTTCACCCAGCTCAAGGACCTGGAGCCGGGCTCCCCCGAACACGACCGCGTGCGCGGGGCGCTCATCGAGGCGAACCTCCCCCTCGTGCGCTACGCGGCCGCGCGCTTCCGCTCCCGCAACGAGCCGATGGAGGACGTCGTCCAGGTCGGCACCATCGGGCTGATCAACGCGATCGACCGCTTCGACCCCGAGCGGGGCGTGCAGTTCCCGACCTTCGCGATGCCGACCGTCGTCGGCGAGATCAAGCGCTACTTCCGGGACAACGTCCGCACCGTGCACGTCCCGCGCCGGCTGCACGAGCTGTGGGTGCAGGTGAACAGCGCGACCGAGGACCTCACCACCGCCTTCGGGCGCTCCCCGACCACCGCCGAGATCGCCGAGCGGCTGCGGATCGGCGAGGAGGAGGTGCTCTCCTGCATCGAGGCCGGCCGCTCGTACCACGCGACCTCGCTGGAGGCGGCCCAGGAGGGCGACGGGCTGCCCGGCCTGCTGGACCGGCTGGGCTACGAGGACCCCGCGCTCGACGGCGTCGAGCACCGCGACCTCGTGCGGCATCTGCTCGTCCAGCTCCCCGAGCGCGAGCAGCGGATCCTGCTGCTCCGCTACTACAGCAACCTCACGCAATCGCAAATCAGTGCGGAGCTGGGAGTCTCCCAGATGCACGTCTCCCGGCTCCTCGCGCGCAGCTTCGCGCGACTGCGGTCCGCGAATCGCATCGAGGCCTGAGTCGGCGGACCACCCCCGCCGAGGTGTGCGGAGCACCCCCCGCCAGGGGTGACGCACAGGCGTCCGAGTGATCACCTGGGGGAGGGAATCGCGCACAGGGCGATTTTGCGCCCCTCCGTGCCCGAAAACCCGTCAGACCCCTCTCTTCCAGCGCGAATTGCCGTCCCACATGTCGACATGTCTCTACAGAGCGTTGCCGACATGTGACATTCTTCCGGGAGCGCGTTTGCCGCAGCGTTCCCGCCGGTATTCAGGTGGAGGCTGCGTTCCTCCGACGGGAGCGTCCGCCGCGACCGTCCGCGACCCAAAGGGGGTGGCATGTCCGCAGACCAGGGCAGCTCGAAGGTGCTCACGCTCACGAAGAGCGAGACGACGCCCGACGTGCTCCAGGACCCTCAGGACCTTCCCGCCGCCGAGGCCCTCGTGGCCCCGGAGGCTCCGGCCTTTCCGTCCTCGGCAGCCATCGACACCCGCACCCTGTCCCGCTCCCTCTTCCTGCGGCTCGCCGCACTCGACGAGCACAGCCCCGAGCGCGCGTACGTCCGGGACACCCTCATCGAGCTCAACCTCCCCCTCGTCCGCTACGCGGCGGCCCGCTTCCGCAGCCGCAACGAGCCGATGGAGGACATCGTCCAGGTCGGCACCATCGGGCTGATCAAGGCGATCGACCGGTTCGACCCGGACCGGGGCGTCGAGTTCCCGACCTTCGCGATGCCGACGGTCGTGGGCGAGATCAAGCGGTTCTTCCGCGACACCTCGTGGTCGGTGCGGGTGCCGCGCCGGCTCCAGGAGCTGCGGCTGGCCCTGACGAAGGCCAGCGACGAGCTCTCGCAGAAGCTGGACCGGTCGCCGACGGTGGCCGAGCTGGCGGTGGTGCTCGGGGTCTCCGAGGAGGACGTCGTCGACGGGCTCGCGGTGGGCAACGCCTACACCGCGTCCTCGCTGGACTCCCCCGCCCCGGAGGACGACGGCGGCGAGGGCTCCCTGGCGGACCGGCTCGGGTACGAGGACACGGCGCTGGAGGGCGTGGAGTACCGGGAGTCGCTGAAGCCGCTGCTGGCCAAGCTGCCGCCGAGGGAGCGGCAGATCATCATGCTGCGCTTCTTCGCGAACATGACCCAGTCGCAGATCGGCGAGGAGGTCGGCATCTCGCAGATGCACGTCTCCCGGCTGCTGACGCGGACGCTGGCGCAGCTCCGGGAGGGGCTCATCTCCGACTGAGAAGTCGAGGAACGAGGAGCCGCCCGGGGCCGTTGAGCCGGACGAAGGGGCGGGGCGAGGCGGTGATCCGCCTCGCCCCTCCGTTCTCCCCGGCCGTCCGGCGGTCCTACTTGAGCGCGAGCCACGCGACGGCGGCCACGACCGCCACCGCGAGGACGATGCCGACGATCAGGCCGACGCGGGGGCCCGCGGCCGCGGGCTCCTGACGGCGCGCCTGCGGGGCCTCGTCGACGAAGGCGCGGAACATCTGGGTGCTGCCGGCGGGGTCGTGGTTGCCCTGCGGGCCCTGGGTGTTAGCCATGGCCCGAGACACTAGCGAATAGCCGCCACCAGCCCAAGTACGGGGTCGGAAGCCCTCGTTGCCGTCCCGCCTGGGGAGTCGCACCGGCCCCGGGCGGCTGTCCGGGGGACCTCCGCGGCGCCCCGGGGCCCTCCGGGTGACGGGATCACACCTCCCCACCTGCGCCTTTACTGTCGCAACACTTGCCTTTGCCAACTTTTTGTGCGCCTCACCTCCTCTCTATTTGCCTGTAGCAACCAACCTCCGTATGGTTGCCTAGAGCAACAAAGCGGGAGGTGCGACGTGGCAGAGCAGGCGCAGTTCGAGGAGTTGGCGCGCCAGCTCAGCGCCGTGGGAGCCGTCAAACGGGACATGGCACGGGTCATGCCCCCGGACTGCCCCTCCGGATCCGCCGCCGTTCTCCTCCTCCTCGACCGCCACGGCGCCATGCGCATGAGCAAGCTCGCCGAGCTGCTCGCCGTGGACATGTCGGTGACCAGTCGCCACGTCGCCCACGTCGCGGACCGCGGCTGGATCGAACGCTCCCCGGACCCGGCGGACCGACGTTCCCGGATCCTCCACCTCACTCAGCCCGGCCGGGACCGCCTCGAGGACCTTTCCCGACGGACCACCGAGCTGCTGGCCGACCGGCTCGGCGACTGGAGCGACGACGAGGTCGTCCAGCTCATCCGGCTCATGACGCGGCTGCGGGCCAGCTTCGGGGACTGCCGTGCGACGGCGTCCGCCCGAGTGCCCCACCCCGCGCCGGGTACGGCACAGACCACCCGTACACCCGCATAGAACTGCAAGAGAAGGAAGCCCATGGCAACGACCACACCAGCCGGTGTGCGGGCCCACGCCAAGCACGGGGGGAGTTCCCCGGACGGCGTCCAGATGACGCACCGGCAGATCATGGAGGCGCTCTCCGGGCTGCTGCTCGGCATGTTCGTGGCGATCCTGTCGTCCACGATCGTGACCAACGCGCTCCCCGAGATCGTCGGCGACCTGGGAGGCGGTCAGTCGGCCTACACCTGGGTCGTCACCGCCTC
This sequence comes from Streptomyces griseoaurantiacus, assembly GCA_014656015.1. GTDB lineage: Bacteria > Actinomycetota > Actinomycetes > Streptomycetales > Streptomycetaceae > Streptomyces > Streptomyces griseoaurantiacus. Next base: position 96,202 of record BNBP01000015.1, read on the forward strand.
GCTGCTGGCCATGACGGCGACCACGCCCCTGTGGGGCAAGCTCGCCGACCTCTACAGCAAGAAGGCGCTCGTCCAGATCGCCCTCGTCATCTACGTGCTTGCCTCGGCCGCCGCCGGTCTCTCGCAGAACCCCGGCATGCTGATCGTCTGCCGCGTGGTGCAGGGCATAGGCGTCGGCGGTCTGTCGGCCCTCGCCCAGATCGTCATGGCCGCGATGATCTCCCCCCGGGAGCGTGGCCGCTACTCCGGCTACCTCGGCGCGACCTTCGCCGTGGCCACCGTCGGCGGCCCGCTGCTCGGCGGTGTCATCACCGACACCTCCTGGCTCGGTTGGCGCTGGTGCTTCTACGTCGGTGTGCCCTTCGCGGTCATCGCGCTGATCGTGCTGCAGAAGACCCTGCACCTGCCCACCGTGAAGAGGGACGTCAAGGTCGACTGGGCCGGCGCGACCTTCATCGCAGCCGCCGTCTCGCTGCTGCTCATCTGGGTCACCTTCGCCGGTGACAAGTACGACTGGGTGTCCTGGCAGACCTACACGATGATCGCCGGCGCGGTCGTGCTCGGCGCGATCTTCGTGCTGGTCGAGGCCAAGGCCGCCGAGCCGATCATCCCGCTGCGGCTGTTCCGCAACCGCACCATCACGCTCGCGTCCCTCGCCTCGCTCTTCGTGGGTGTCGCGATGTTCACCGGCACCGTCTTCTTCAGCCAGTTCTTCCAGCTGGCCCGCGACAAGTCGCCGACCATGTCGGGCGTCATGACGATCCCGATGATCGGCGGGCTGTTCATCTCCTCCACCGTCTCCGGGCAGTTCATCACCCGCACCGGGCGCTGGAAGGGGTGGCTGGTCAGCGGTGGCGTGCTGGTGACGGCGGGTCTCGGCCTGCTCGGCACCATCCGGTACGACACGGACTACTGGAAGATGGCCATTTTCATGGCCCTGCTGGGTCTCGGCATCGGCATGATGATGCAGAACCTGGTGCTGTGCACGCAGAACCAGGTCGACCCGAGCGACCTCGGCTCGGCCAGCTCCACGGTCACCTTCTTCCGCTCCCTCGGTGGCGCGATCGGTGTCTCCGCGCTCGGCGCGGTCATGGCCCACCGGATCACCGGCTACGTCATGGACGGCCTGGCCGGCCTCGACCCGAAGTACGCGGCCGCCGCCTCGGGCTCCGGCACCGGCACCATCCCCGACATGGACAAGCTGCCGGCCCCGCTGCGCACGGTCATGGAGAGCGCCTACGGCCACGGCATCGCCGACATCTTCCTGATCGCCGGGGCGGTCGCCGCCGTCGCCTTCCTGATCACGCTCTTCATCAAGGAGGTCCCGCTGCGGACCAAGGGCGGTCTGGCGCAGGCCGCCGACACCGAGAACCCGGTGGTGGACCCCGCCGCGGCCCCGGTCGTCGCGGAGGCGCAGGAGAACGCCGCCCTGGGCAACGCGCTCGAGTCCGTCCCCGCCGGTGACGCCGAGGGCGGGCAGCGGGTGCCGAGCTGGGCCGCCGCGCCCGCCGGCGACGGCCCCGAGGGCACCCAGCGGCTCGCCGCCGTCGCCACCGCCGCCTCCCCCGAGGGGTCGCCCGTGGGCAACGGTTCCGGTCCCCTCCCCGGCGGGATCACGGTGAGCGGCCACGTCCGCGGCACCGAGAACGCGCCCGTCCCGCAGGCCGCCGTCACGCTGATCTCGCTCGGCGGCCGGCAGCTCGGCCGCTCGGTCGCGGGCGCCGACGGTGCCTACGCCGTGGACGCCCCCGGCGCCGGCTCGTACGTGCTGATCGCCGCCGCCGACGGGTTCCAGCCGCAGGCCTCCACCGTCGTGGTGGGCGAGGAGCCGGTTGCGTACGACATCCTGCTCAGCGGCACCAGCGGGCTGAGCGGCGTGGTCCGCGCGGCCGGCGGGACGCTGCCGGTCAAGGACGCGATGGTCATCGTGACCGACGTGCGCGGCGATCTGCTGGCCACCGGGTCCACCGGTGAGCAGGGCGACTTCGCCTTCACCGAGCTGGTGCCTGGCGCGGTGACCGTCGCGGTCAACGCCGCCGGGTTCCGGCCGCGGGCCCTGCCCGTCGAGGTGGGCGGCACCGGGGTCACCCGGATCGAGGTCGAGCTGGAGGCCGGTGCGCAGCTCCGGGGTGTCGTACGGGCCCCGCACGGGCCGCTCGCGGACGCCCGCGTGACGCTGGTGGACGCCGCGGGCAACGTGGTCGGCACGGCCACCACCGGGACGGACGGGGCGTACGCCTTCGCCGACCTGGACGGCGGCGAGTACACCGTCATCGCGACGGGTTACCCGCCGGTGGCCACCTCGCTGACGGTCGCCGGCCCCGGGGTCGACGGCCACGACATCGAACTGGCCCACCCGGGCGAGTAGCCGGTGCTCCGGTCCGCCGGGGGCGCGCTCCGACATGGTGGTGCGCCCCCGCGGGCCGGTTTTTTCGGCCGTCGCGCAGACATTCGACTCACCGGCGGCCTTTGGCCGCATTTCGCGAGCCCACCGCATCATTCGATTCACCGAGAGGGAGAGCGCCCGATGGGACTGACCGCACGGATCCGTACGCGGGACGGATGGGCCGTGTCGCACGCGGTCGTCACCGTGACCGACATGACCGGCACACAGGTGGTGCGGGCCGCGGCCGACGCGGAGGGCACCGTCCGGGACACCACCGCGCTCGCGCCGGGCGCCTACACCGTCATCGTCACCGCGGTCGGCTACGCGCCCACCGCGTCCAGCGCGCTGGTCACCGCGAGCGGGCGGGCCGAGCTGGGCACCGTCACGCTGTCCCGCCAGGGCGGCACGGAACTGCCCCCGCCGGGCCCCTGGACCATCGATCCCGCGCACTCCTCGGTCGGCGCGATCGCCCAGCACCTGGGGATCTCCAGCGTGCGGGGGCGGTTCACGGAGTTCGCCGGGCGCATCGAGATCGCACCGGACGAGATCGAGAAGTCACGCGTGGAGGCGGTCATCCGCGCGGCCTCCATCGACACCGGCAACGGCATGCGCGACGGGCACCTGCGCTCGCCGGACTTCCTGGACGCCGAGGCGTACCCGGAGATCACCTACGTCTCGACGGGTGTGACCCCGGCCGGCTCCGACCGGTGGACCGTGCACGGGGAGCTGTCCCTGCACGGCGTCGTCCGTCCGGTCGACCTGGACCTCGCCTACCTCGGCACCGGGGCCGACCCGTGGGGCGGCACCCGGGCGGCGTTCCGCGCGACCACGGAACTGCGCCGGGAGGACTTCGCCATGAACTACAACCAGGTGGTCCAGGCGGGCATCGCCGCGGTCGGGACCACTCTGCGCGTGGAGCTCGACGTGCAGGCGGTGCAGGGCGAGACGCTGCCGGAGGCGTGAGCGGGGCGCCCGGGTACGGCGCACGCCCCCGGGGGCGGACGACGGACGGCGGAGGGCGGCGGCCGATGAGTGCGCGCGGCGGACGGCGGAGGGCGAGTGCCCGCGACGGGACGGCGGCCGGCGAGTGCCCGCGCCCGCCGTCCCGGCGCCGCCCGCGTCCGCCGCTTCACCCCGGCGCCGCCCGTGTCCGCGGCCCTCACTCCGGTGAGCGCGCGTCCACGATCCGCTGCGCGAGCTCCCGCAGCTTCACGTTCTCCTGCTGCGAGGCCCGCACCAGGCTGTCGAAGGCCGAGGCGGCGTCGATGTCGAGCCGCTCCATCAGGATTCCCGTGGCCTGGCCGATCAGGTCGCGGGTCCGCATCGCCTCGGTGAGCTGCTCCCGCACGGTCACCGCGTCCAGCGCCATCCCGACGTGCGCGGTGAACAGCCGCGCCACCCGCGTGGCCGTCTCGTCGAACGCTCCCGGCTTGCGCGCGTAGGCCGTCAGCACCGTCATCCGGCGCCGCTCGGCCCGCAGCCGCAGCGAGAGCACCGAGCGCAGCCCGAGCCCCGAGAGCACGTCCGCGTCGCCGGAGCTCTCCGTATCACGGATGACCACGACCGGCTCGGTCCACAGGTCCTGCCAGTACGCGCCCTCCTCGTGCGCCGCGCTCAGCGCGCCCGCCGTGCGGACGACCTCGTCCGTCCACGCCACGGTCCGCCCGCGCGCCTTCCGCTCGATCACGGAGACACCGGCGTACTCGGCCCCGGGCAGCAGATGCACGGCGAGCCGCACGGCCGCGTGCAGGGTGCTGTGCGGGCTTGCTGTCTCGTGCAACTGCCGTGAGGCGACCGTCATGGCCTCGGCGAGTTCGAACGCCGGGGCGGACGCGGGCTCGAAGCCAGGCAATCCAGGCAAATCAGAAAAGTCGGACGCGACCACCACGAACCTCTCGGCATGACACGGCCCGACGGCCGTGCCCAGGAGAGCTCCGCAGCACATTCCCGACTGCGAGCACAGGACGTACAGCACTTTATCTGCTTCGATGCGCTGTTCGGGACGCGCGGTGCCACTCTGCGGAAGAGACCTTCCACCATCCGACCGGGCGTGGTGGAATGGCCGGACGGGTCAGGAAGCGGCCTGGAACGGAAACCCTGACGCCGGTTTGGCAGGTGAGTACCGTGACCGCTCCTCCCCTTCCCCACGATCCGCGCCCGGAGGACCTCCCCGGCTGCACCCTCCTCACCCTTCCGCGCGACCTCGACCTGGGAAACTGCGCCGACCTGCTGGCCGCGGTGACCCGCGTGGTGGCGGAGCGGGCGGGACTGCTGCACATCCTGGTCCTCGACCTCAGCGGCACCGCCTTCATGGACTCCCGGGGCGTGCGGCTCATCGACGACGTGCGCGCCCTGCTCGCCCCCGGCACCGAACTGCGGCTGGTCGCCGTCCCGGACAGCCTGGTGCTGCGCATGCTGACCCTCACGGGGCTGCGACGAGACGTCCCCGTCTACGACGACCTCGCCGAAGCCGTCACCGGCACCTGCGCCCTCCTGGGGGAACGTGCGCCCGGCCAGGACCCGGACGCGACCTAGGCTGACCCCATGGCACCCAACATCGCGACGAACACCACCGTGTCCCTCGAGGAGCTGCTGGACTTCGTCCGCCCCCGGCACCGGGCGATCCTGCTCACCCGGCGGTCCGACGGCGGCCCCCAGGGCTCCCCGCTGACCTGCGGGGTCGACGATTCCGGGCGGATCGTCATGTCCACCTACCCCGAGCGCGCCAAGACGCGGAACGCCCGCCGGGACGAACGGGTCAGCGTGCTCGTGCTCAGCGACGAGTGGAACGGTCCGTGGGTCCAGGTCGACGGCACGGCCGAGGTGATCGACAGCCCCGACTCCGTCGAACCTCTCGTGGAGTACTACCGCAACATCGCCGGCGAGCACCCCGACTGGGACGAGTACCGCGCGGCCATGGTCAAGCAGGGCAAGTCCCTCATCCGGGTGCGCCCGGTCCGATGGGGTCCGGTCGCCACGGGCGGCTTCCCGGCCCGCCTGGTGGGGGACGACCGGGGCTGAGCCCCACCGCGCCGGAGTCACTCCCCGCGGCGGACCATCGTCTCGATGCCCGCGATCAGCAGTTCCAGGGCGAAGGCGAAGTCGCGGTCCCTGATCTCCTCCACCGTGCCGTCCGCGCGGGCCTGCCTGAGGTCCGCGGAGTCCCGCACCGCCTCGCGCAGCCCCGGCTCACGCGTCACGGCGCTCATCGCCCGGCGGTGGTAGTCGTCCTGGCTCATCCCCGCCGCGGCGCAGCGCCGCACGAAGTGGCCCTCGATGGTGCCGAACCCGTAGACGAACTGGAAGACGGCCGAGAGCGCACCCGCCTGGCCGGCGGTCCGCAGCCCGGTGCGGCGGACCACCCGCTGCACGGCGAGCTGGAACGCCACCGCGTGCGGGCCGATGTTGAGGAAGGTCCCGGCGAGCGAGGACAGCCAGGGGTGGCGCACGAGCAGCGCCCGGTAGGCGCGGGCCAGCGTCCGCAGCTCCTCGCGCCAGTCGGAGGAGGCGGGTGCGGGGTCGGGGCCGGGGTCGGGGTCGGGGTCGGGGTCGGGGTCGGGGTCGGGGTCGGGGTCGGGGTCGGGGTCGGCTGATCGTCGCGGTTCTGGTCCCGGTTCTGGTCCCGGTTTCGGGTCGGGGCCCTGGTGCGGTTCCGGATCAGAGCCCGGGTGGGGCTCCGGGTCCGGGTGGGCCTCGGGGTCCGGTGGGCGGATCTCGCCGAACGCCGCGTCCAGGGCCAGTTCGAGCAGGTCGTCCTTGGTGTCGACGTACCAGTAGACGGACATCGCGGTGACGTTCAGCTCCGCCGCCAGCCGGCGCATGGAGAACTTGGTGAGCCCCTCGGCGTCCAGCAGCCGTACGGTCGCAGCGGTGATGCGGTCGCGGTCCAGGCCCGAGGGCTGTCCCCCGCCGCCGCGGCCGCCGCCCCGGGGCGCCCTGTCCTCCAGCCAGACGCTGGTCCGCGGCGGACGCCCGGCCCGTTCGGCTGCCCTCACCATGGCGCACCATCCTCGCAACTTCGGGACCGGCCGCGCTGCGGGCGACCGCTGTCTCCGAATCTTCCCGCTCGGCCCGCCGCCGCAACACGGGCGTGCGGCTCCGGCCACGGGAGCGGGGGCGGGCACCGTCCGCCCCGGCCGGGCCCGCGTCGTCGCGGTTACGAGGTGGTGCGCGGCCGTCGCGGCCTCCCGCGCGGTCGCCCGGTCACGCCACGGCGGGCTTGATCAGATAGCCGGCTCCGCGCCGGGTGTGGATCATCGGCTCGCGCCCCGCGTCTATCTTGCGCCGCAGGTAGGAGATGTACAGCTCGACCACATTGGCCTGGCCGCCGAAGTCGTAGGACCACACCCGGTCCAGGATCTGCGCCTTGCTGAGCACCCGCCGGGGATTGCGCATGAGGAAGCGCAGCAGTTCGAACTCGGTGGCGGTGAGGTGGATGTCGGTCCCGCCCCGGGACACCTCGTGGCTGTCCTCGTCGAGGGTGAGGTCCCCGACGACCAGCACGGCGTCCGAACGGCGGTCGGCGGCGCCCGAGCGGCGGATCAGCCCGCGCAGCCGCGCCACGACGTCCTCGACGCCGAACGGCTTGGTGACGTAGTCGTCCCCGCCGGCGGTGAGACCGGCGATGCGGTCCTCGGCCGCGTCCTTCGCGGTGAGGAAGAGGACGGGGACGTCGGGCAGCTCCCGGCGGAGCCGCCCGAGCGCGCTGAGGCCGTCCATGTCCGGCAGCATCAGGTCCAGGACGACGGCGTCGGGACGGAACTCGCGGGCGGCCCGTACCGCGCCCTGCCCGTCCCCCGCGCTGCGGATCCGCCAGCCCTCGTAGCGCAGGGCCATGGACAGCAGTTCGGTGATCGACAGTTCGTCGTCGACCACCAGCACGCGGACGGGGCTCCCGTCCGGCCTCAGCAGTTCGGTGCGCCCCTGGGGCGAGGTCGTGGTCATGGTCCACACGCTGCCGGGCGCCTCTGAGAGCACGCTTGCGGGAAGGTGTGATTTTCCTGAGAAACGCACAGGAATCTCTCAGGGAAGACCCTCAGGCCTCAGCCCTTTGGGGCCTCGGGGCTCCAGGGCCGGTCCCTCGGGGCAGGGCCTCAGGTCGCGTCCCACAGCCGCCGGTAGAAGTCCGTCCTGACCGGGTCGGGGGCGATGCCGTACGCGTCGAGGAGCGTCCGCTCCCAGCCGGGGCCGTAGTTCCAGTCGATGTTGCGGGTCACGACCGCGAGGTCGGCCCAGCGGTCCGCGACCCCGAGTGCGCCCATGTCGACATGCGCGGCCCACGAACCGTCCTCGTGCAGCAGGGTGTTGGGGGCGCAGGGGTCACCGTGGCAGACGACGAGCAGGTCGGCCGGGGGCGGGTCCGGCAGGTCCGCGGGCACCACGATGCCCGCGCGCCGGGCCACTTCGAGGCGGTGCGCGACGGACCAGGTGAACGGGCACTCCGCCACGGGCAGCCGGTCGTGCAGCGCCCGCAGCCCGGTGCCGAGCGCGCGCACGGCCGTCGCGGGATCCGCCTTCCAGCGGGGGGCGACGGCGCTCTCGGCGGGCAGCGCGCGGGTGGCCAGCCAGCTCCCGTCGGCATCGGAGCCGTACTCCCGCACCTCGGGCACGGGGGTGTAGGGCGCGGCCCAGCGCAGCCGCTCCGCCTCGGCGGCGAGGGGGAGGGCGCTGCCGGACGGGGCCCACTTCACGAACAGCGGGTCCTCGCCGCCCGGCCGCCCGTCACCGTCCAACCGGAAGGTCAGCCCGCCCAGTTCGTTCCGCCACACGGGGACCGGGCGTCGCCCGCGGGCGAGCGCGGCGACCGACGGGGGCACGGGAACCGGTGAGGTCGGCGGGCCGGAGAGCTTCATGACCGCATGCTCACCCGCCCGACGGTCCCCGCGCGACCCTTTTTTCCGCCGCGACCTTCCCGCACATCGCATCAGTCGCATCAGTCGCATCAACGGAAATCGCATGAAACGAAAGGCGCCCCCCTCACTCTTCCGGGCCACACCACCTCAGAGGGGAGAAGGTCAACTACCCCGATGTACCGGCACGTTCACATATTGACGGCGCTCGCGGAAATGACCTCTGGATTAAATACTTATCGAGGAAATCCTTCACCCGTTCGCCGCGCATCCGCCACAGAAAGGTGGCGTTATGCGAGGCATGAATAGGGCAATCAAAGGAAGGTCCCTCGGCCTGTTCGTGCCCTGTGAGGGCCGGGAGGGCACGGCCTTGGCACGTTCGGTGGCCATGGGCCCGTACACCTACACCCCCGCCCCACCGCACGCCCCGACCAGCGCCACCGGCACCCTCACCAGGGGCGGACTGCCCGTCGCCCTGCGGGTGACCGAACCCCTGCTGCGGAGCTTCCTGGACACGATGGGCCGGCTGGAGGCCGATCTCGAACCGCGCTGGATCGGCGCGGGAACGCGGTCCGCGTTTCCCCGGGCGCACCGGGCCCCGCGGACCCTGTCATGAACGAGGAGCACGCCGACCACCACACCCGACGGACCACCGGCCACTCCCACGCCTTCCCCCCGGCAGGCTCCGGGCGCCACCGAGCCCCGGCCGACGTCTTCACGGCCCCGCCCGAGGCCTTCTCCGCTCCGTCCGACACCTTCTCCGCCCCGCTCGTCCCGCCGGACGCGAGCTGGGACCCGGCCGAGGAACTCGCCTACCTGCTCCGCGACGCGCGGGCGGACGACTTCGCCCCCGCGCCGCCCGCCCCTCAGCAGGCCCCGGAGTACGGCCGGCCCGCGCCGTACGAGCAGTCCGAACCGTACGGGCGGTTCGAACCGTACGGCGCGTACGCACCGCACGTGCAGTACGGGCAGTACGAACGGCAGGAGGAATACGAGCGGCAAGCGGAGTACGAGCGGCAGGAGCGGCAGGAGCCCTACGAACCGTACGGCCCGTACAACCCGTACACGCCGTACCCCCACCCCCCGTACACGTCCTACGCCCCGTCGGCCCCCGCCCCCGAGCCGGTGGCCGCCGTTCCCTCCGCCGTCTCCGTGGCCTCCGTCCCGTCCCCGCGCGACGAGTCCTCGGTCAAGACCCCGCACCCCGGCACCCCGATGGGCAAACTGCAGGAGATCACGGTGGAACTCCCACCGCTGCGGGAGGTCCCCCGGAAGCACCGGAAGATCCGGCAGCGCCCGCCGCGGAGCACGATCGGCCGCATCGGCCGTCTCCTCGCCGCACTGGCCGCGGTCGTCGCGTCGATGGTGAGCGTCTTCAGCGGCATGGTCACCTACGAGCCCCTGCGCTTCGTCGCCCTGACCCACACGCGCAGCGGCTTCGTCTCGTGGTGGCCGCTGCTGGTCTACGGGCCGTGGACGGTGGCCTCACTGTCCGTCCTGCGGGCCGCGCTGCACCGGCGGCGGGCGGTGCACGCCTGGTCGGTGGTGCTGCTGTTCTCCTGTGTGGCGGTGCTGATGTGCGTGGTCCAGGCACCCCGCACGGTGATCGACACGGCGGCGGCCGCGCTGCCGGGGATCGCCTCGCTGGCCTGCTTCCAGCAGCTGGTCCGCCAGATCACCCTGACCCGTCCGCCCCGCAGGGCGACCCCCCGCCACCGCACACGCCCCGCCCCGGCGCCGGCACCGACGCCGGCTGCTCAACCGCCAACGGCTCCCCGGCCGTCGGCGGCCACGAGGCCCCCTTCGGCCCCCTCGCACTCGCCCTCGTCCTCGGTGCCCTCCGCGTCCTCGCTGTCCTCCACGTCCGCGTCCGCGTCACGGAAGCCCGCCCCGGCGGCCGGGCGGAGCTAGGCTCGGACTCGATCACACTGTCGAGCGGGGGGAACCGGCAACCATGGACACGACCACCACCACGCCCGCGGACACCGTCGCGAAGACGCTCGAGGGAACGGTGACCGCCGTCAGCAGCAACGGCGTCTACTCGTTCACGAAGCCGAACCGGGAGAGCATCACGCTGCTCGCGGGGCTCGGGGTGGAGGGGGACGTCCACGCGGGCGTCACGGTCAAGCACCGCTCGCGGATGGCGCAGGACCCGACCCAGCCGAATCTGCGTCAGGTGCACCTGATCCACGAGGAGCTGTTCGACGAGGTCGCCGAGGACGGCTTCCGGGTTGCCCCGGGCGAGCTCGGCGAGAACGTGACGACGCGCGGCATCGACCTGCTCGGCCTCCCGGTCGGCACCCTGCTGCACCTCGGTGACGAGGCGATCGTCGAGGTCACGGGCCTGCGCAACCCGTGCGTCCAGATCGACGCCTTCCAGGACGGCCTGCTCAAGCGGGTGGTGAGCCGCGACGAGTCCGGCAGGCTGATCCGCAGGGCGGGCATCATGGGCGTGGTCCGCCAGGGCGGCACGGTCCACCCCGGCGCCACCCTCACGGCCGAACTCCCCACGGGCCCCCACCGCCCCCTGGACCGCGTCTGACGGTCCCTAGGCGACCTCGCGGCGGTCCGTCGGCCTCGCCGAGGTCCGTCGGCCTCACCGAGGTCCGTCGGCGACCTCGCGGCGGTCCGTCCCCGGCGGTTTCTCGGCGTCGGGGGCCCTGTTTCACCGGACGGGCCGCAGGCCGTCCATCAGCAGGTTCAGCAGCCGGCCGGCGTCGGCCCCCCGCCCCGAGCGGGGGGCCACGGTGAAGATGCCGATGAGCGAGGCGGCGATGTCCTCCGCGGTGACGTCGGAGCGCAGTTCGCCCGCCGCGCGGCCCGCGTCGAGCAGCACGGTGACGGCCGTCAGCAGCTCGTCCCGGGTGTGGGCATGGGTGATCTCCCCCGACTCGATCATCACGAGCAAGGTGTCGAGCATGCCGTTCTTCGCGGCGATCCAGTCCCCGAACAGATCCATCCAGCGCCGCATCGCCCCGGCCGGGGACAGCTCGTCGAGCAGCTCCCGGGCTCCCGTCGTGAGCCGCGCGACCTGGTCCTGGTAGACGGCGTCGACGAGTGACTCGCGGGTCGGGAAGTGTCGGTAGAGCGTGCCGATCCCGACGCCGGCCTCCCTGGCGATCGCGCGCATCGACGGCTCGGCCTCGGCCGACATGAAGACGCGGGTCGCCACGGCGAGCAGTTGCTCGCGGTTGCGGACGGCGTCCGCCCGTGACGCGCGGGTCTCCCCCGACACTCGACCAGAAACGGAACGCGCTCCGGTTGTGCTACGGTCGCTCATGGAAACGGAGCATAGTCCGTTTCCTCGTTCCCCCACGTCGGCACCGAGGAGACAGGCGCACATGCAGGCACAGGCAGAGAGCAGGCACTCGTCCGAGGGCGGCGGCAGGGCGGTCCGGCTGCGTTCCTTCGGCGGGCCCGAGGCCCTGGAGGTCCACCAGGTCCCCGCGCCGGGGGCCGGCCCCGGCCAGGTCCGGGTACGGGTCACCGCGGCCGGCCTGAACCCGATGGACTGGGTCATGACCGCCGACGCGGACACCGCCGCCCGGTTCGGCCTGACCCTGCCGGTCGGATTCGGGACCGACTACGCCGGGGTGATCGACCAGGTCGGTGAGGGGGTGACCGGTTTCGCCCCCGGCGACCGGGTGTTCGGGGGCGCCCTGTCCCGCGCGGTCGCCGACCTCGTGGTGGTCGACGCGAGGGGCGACACCGCGGCCGACGAGGTCCACCACACCCCCGAGGGCGTGGACGACCGCACCGCCGCCACCCTCACGATCGCGGGCCGCACGGCCGCCGCCGCCCTCGCCGCGCTCGGCTCCGGCTCCGGCTCCGGCTCCGGCTCCGGCGCTCAGTCCAACCCCGGCCTCGGCCTCGGCCCGGACGACACCGTGCTGATCGGTGGCGCCGGCGGCGGAGTGGGCGTCTTCGCCGTCCAGCTCGCCCGGATCGCCGGAGCGCGCGTGATCGGCACGGGCTCGGCGGCCTCGGCCGACCACCTCCACTCCCTCGGGGCCGAGCCGGTCACCTACGGCGACGGCCTGACCGACCGGGTCCGCGCACTCGCGCCCGAGGGCATCACCGCCGCCCTCGACCTGCACGGCGTGGACACCGTGCACGCCGCGCGGGAACTCGGCGTGCCCGACGCCCGGATCTGCACCATCGCCGCGCAGATCGAGGGCGTCCCGGCCGCCAACGGCGCGAACGCCGCTCCCGGCGCCCTGGAGGAGATCGCCGCGCTGATCGCGGCGGGCCGCCTGCGGGTCCCCGTCGCGGCGACCTTCCCGATCGACGAGATCCGCCGTGCGACGGAACTCCAGGCCGCCCGCCACGTACGGGGCAAGGTCGTCATCGACCTCTGACTCCCCGGGCGAACCCTCGGACGACTCCCGAGACGACACCCCGGACGACGCGAGCGGCTCCCGGTGATCACCGGGAGCCTCTCGCGTGGTGGGTCCGTCAGTTGAAGGGGACGGCGTCCGCGGGGGCGGTGTGCCAGTTGGTGACGATCGGCTTGTCGACGGTGATCGAGTCGACCGGCAGGGAGACCGGGTTGGGGTCGTTCTTGCCGACACCGACGATGAGGGAGTCGTACTCCACGCCGTTGTTGCTGTTGGTGGTCTTGGTCTGCACCCCGGCGTAGGCGGCGGTGCCCCCGCTGAGCTTGATCTGCTTGCCCACGGACTGCTCCGCCGGGCCGGCCTCGGTGCCGCCGGAGCCGAACGCCACGGTCGGCAGGGCGGCGGGCAGCCAGCAGGTGATCCCCGACTTCGCCTTGGCGGTGATCAGGATGTAACCACCGGCCTGGGTCTCGGCCTTGGTGCTCCAGGAGATGTCGTTGGCGCCGCAGGTCTGCTCGACCTTCGCCCGCGTGCCGTCACCGGTGTCCGCCCCGGAACCGTCCGCGCTCTGGCCACCCTTGTCGGTCTTGCCGGCGCTCTGACCGCTGCTCGCCGCCTTCTCACCCGAACCGGCGGTCTTGCCCTCCGTCTTGCCGGACGAGGAGGAACCCTGCGAGGCGCTGGTGTCCGTGTTGACGTCCCCGCTCGTGTCCCCGTCCTGGCACGCGGTCATCAGCATGGCGCCACTCACGATGGCCACGGAGACGAGCAGAGCCTTGCGACGGTTGCCGGACATGGGGTTCCCCCTAGTGTTGAGCAGATGACGGGGACCGGATCCGTTCCGGCCCCCCGGTGGGTACTCGATCACTATGAGGGGTCCATGACCTCGAACGTTGCCCCTGAGCCGTTCCAGCACAGCCCCGTCACAGACCGGTGACGTAGTCACGAATGTGTGCGCGCCCGGCCCCCGGGGACAACTACCGCGAAGGCCCCGGCCCACCCCGGGGCCTCGGACGGGGCCAGGTGTGATCATCCGGGCATGAACCGTCTCGACGACGCACACCTCCGCGCCCGGGTGCTGCGCCGCATGAGCCTGCCCGTACGCCTCCATGACGCCGAACACCCGCCTCGACACGCCGCGCAGCCCTCACAACGCCGAAGGCCCCGGATCTCTCCGGGGCCTTCGGTCTGTGTGCACTCGGCAGGATTCGAACCTGCAACCTTCTGATCCGTAGTCAGATGCTCTATCCGTTAAGCTACGAGTGCTTGTGTGTTCTGTTGTGGTGCTCTTCCTTCCGGGCTTTTCGGCCCGGTCGGCGTTGCGGGAACAACATTACATGACTGGCGGCGGGACGCGAAATCCGTTTGGCACACCCGGCCTGAGCTGGGGAAACGTCGTTCTGCGGGCGTGCGGGGGTCTGAACGACCGAAGCCCCGGTCCTGGGGACCGGGGCTTCGGTGTGGTGGGAGCGGAGGCGGAGGGATTTGAACCCTCGATGGGCTTTAAGACCCAAACCGCATTAGCAGTGCGGCGCCATAGACCGGACTAGGCGACGCCTCCCGCACAGCCGCCCGCGCGAGCGCGAGTGGTGCGTGCAGATGATGACACAGTCGAGCGCGGTGTCACCAATCGGCACCCACGGTACTAGGCGTGTGGGCGGCAGAGCAAAGTCCTTTGGCCGGTGGGGGGCGCCCGCGCAACCGCGCGCGCCCTGGCGCGTTGGGCAGGGCATGACTCATGTCTCCCCGTGTCGTCCCCTCCGTCCCTCGCGCCTCTCCCGCTCCTCTCCCTCCTCCCTTTTCCCCTGGGGGCGCTCGCTGCTGGCCGGCGCCGTCGCCCTGAGCGGTCTCGCCGCCGGGGCGGTGCCCGCGGACGCCCATGACCGCGTCGGCGGGGACCGGCTCACCGTGACCGTCCGGCAGGCAGGTCGCGCCGACGGGACGTATCTGCTGCGCTGCCACCCCGGAGGCGGCAGTCATCCCGACCCCGGCGGGGCCTGCGCGGTGCTGGACCGCCGGACCACCTGGGGGCGTGACCCCTTCGCGCCCGTGCCGCCCGACGCGCTGTGCACCATGCGGTACGGCGGGCCCGCCACCGCCCGCGTCACCGGGACCTGGGCCGGGCGGCCCGTCGACGCCTCGTACGACCGCGCCGACGGGTGCGAGATCGCGCGCTGGGACGCGCTCGTGCCCCTGCTGCCCGCTCAGGACGCCCGTCTCCGTCAGTAGCCGTACGGAGGAGGCGTAAGAGAAGGGAGAGGGCGCGGAGTGCGGAGTGCGCTCCGGCGTGCGCCGGGTTCTTCGGCATGCGGCGGGGGAGGTGGGAGGTGCGGAGGAGTCGTGAGGGTCCTGCGCCCGGCGCGCGAGGGCACACCGTGCGCCCGGCCGGCACTGGCCCCACCCACGTGCGACCTCCGCCTCATCCCGCGCCGACGGAAGGGCCTCTGCGCTTAGACTCCCTCGCGTGACACGCTGCGGGGCGGTTGGCAAGATGGCCCCCGCGGTCGGCAAGGTGCGGTGACAGGGAGGACGCGACTCGTGAGCAGCAGGCCATCCCGAGGCGCTGCTCGCCTCGCAGCCATACTGGACGCACTGCCCGACGCCCTGGTGCTGGTCAACGCCAACGGGACGGTCGTCAACGCGAACACCATCGCCCTGGAGGCCTTCGAGACGCCGGGCACCGCCCTGGTCGGCCGGGGGCTGCTCGACCTGCTGCCGGAGTTCGACTCCCGGCTCATCCCCGGCTCCATGCGCCGCCCCGACCACATCGACCCGCGCGCCCGCACCAAGCCGACGCGGATGACGGCCCGGCGCACCGACGGCTCCGAGTTCCCCGTCGAGGTCACGAGCGCCAACCTCGAGGACGCCCGTCAGGCCTACGACGGATACGGGTACACCGGCGACGAACTGCTGATGCTCGTCGTACGCGATCTGTCCGGCACCGTGGACACCGAGGCGGAACTCGCGCGCTCGCAGCGGCAGACCGAGATGATCCTGCGGGCCGCCTCCGAGGGTGTCGTCGGTACGGACACCGACGGCCGGATCGTCCTCGTCAACCCGGCCGCCGCACAGATCCTCGGCTACCGGGCGAACGAACTGGGCGGCAAGGAGCTGCACACCCTGGTGCTCCACTCCCGCGAGGACGAGTCGCCGTTCCCCTACGCGGAGTCCCCGCTGGCCGACACGCTGCGCTCCGGGCGCAAGCACCGGGTGCGCGGCCAGGTGCTGTGGTCGAAGGCCGGGGCCAAGGTGCCCGTCGACCTGACGACCGCCCCGGTGCGCGACGGCGACCAGCTCGTCGGCGCGGTGATGACCTTCACCGACCGGCGCCCGTTCGACACGCTCAGCGCCGAGAAGGACAGGTCGGAGGAGCAGCACCAGCAGGAGCTGCGGCAGCTCGCCGAGGAGCACGCGGCGGAGCTGGAGCGGGTGCGCGAGGAGCACGCCGCCCAACTCGAGGCGCTGCGGGAGCGGCACGCGGAGGAACTCGCGGCGGGTGACGAGCGCTACGCGGCGCTGGGTGAGCGGGAGAAGGACCGCTACGAGGCCCTGACCGCCCGCTACGACCAGCTCTTCGCCGTCCTCGGCCAGTCCCTGCGCGGCCCCCTGGACCAGCTCCGCGCCGAACTGTCCGCGCTCGCCGCGGACGACGCCGGGCAGCTGTGGCCCGAGGCCAACCAGGTCCTGCACTACCTCGCGGCCGGCTACTCCCGCATCACCACCCTGCTCGACAACGTCCTCGGCTTCCAGCGTCTGGACGCCGGGGAGGACGGCCTGGCCCGTACGGCCGCGATGCTCGACGCGGTCGTCGCGGCGGGGGTTGACGGTGCCGTCGAGCTGATCGGCCCCGGACGCGTGCAGTTCGCGGTGCACGCGCCGCCGATCGAGGCGGAGGTCGACGCGCACCGGCTCGCCCAGGCCCTCGCGCACCTCGTCGCGGACGTGGCCGGGGTCGACGCCACCGGAAACTCGCCGGTCTCGGCCGGCGGTTACATGGACAACACGGTCGTCGTGGCCGCCGCCCAGCGCGGCGAGGTGGTCCGCATCGAGGTGCGCGGCCCGTACCCCGGCGGCGATCCGGTGCACCAGCCGATCGTGCGGGGCATCGTCCGCGCCCACGGCGGCGTGCTGCAGACGCACGAGGTGCCGGGGATGAGCGGCAGCGCGTACGTCCTGGAGGTGCCGCTCGGCGCCGGGGCGGGCGCCGTGCCCGCGGCGGCCGCGAGCGGCACCGCCGACACGACTGGCGTGGCTGGTACTGCCGGCGCGGACAGCACGCCGGTGACCGGCGGGGCCGCGGTGGGCGCCGAGGTGGCGCTCGTGGGCGCGGCGGGCACCGCGGCCGCGACGGGCGCTGCGGGCACGGCCCCGGTGGAGTCGGGTGCCGACGGCGACGGCGAGAGTGCGCGGTCGCCGCAGGGCGGTGGACGGCGGCGGGCCCGGCGGGCCTCCACCGACGCCTTCCTGGACGGAGGAGGCGCCGCTCCGGCCCCGGAGGCCGAGCTGCCCGCGCCGACCGGACGACGCCGCCGCCGGGCCGCGGAGGCCGCCGGGGCGGCTCCGGTGCCCGCGCAGGGCGCCGCACCGGAC
>BNBP01000016.1 GCA_014656015.1 Streptomyces griseoaurantiacus
CTGGCGGAAGAAGTACCCGGACGTCGAGGTGGACGAGCTGTCCCGCCTCGGCAGTCCCGCGAGCCACCTGATCGACGCCTCCCACGACGCCTCGCTCGTCGTCGTCGGCCGCCGCGTCCGCCGGGGCCCGTTCGGCGTGCACATCGGGGCCGTCACCCACGCGGTCATGCACCACGCCACCGCCCCCGTCGCCGTCGTCGCACATCGATGACAGCGGGGCCCGCTCCGGCGCTCGGGCCGGAGGGGCGGTGTGCGGGGGCCGGTCGGCCCGAGCGGGTTTCGGCATACGGGTGAAGACTGGAGAGGTGGGGTCGGCCGGCGCACGGACGCGCGTGGCCCGGACTTCCCGCTGCCGCGGCGGGCCGGGCGCGTCCGTTCGCCGCCGTCCGCCCCTGTACGACTCCGCACCAGACACCGAAGGATGGGATGCGACATGAAGGGCTACGTGTTCCACGGGCCCGGACGATCCGCGTGGGAGGACGTTCCGGACCCGGACGTGAAGGAGCCCACGGACGCGGTGGTGCGGGTGGACGCCGTCACGATCTGCGGCACGGACCTGCACATCCTCAAGGGCGATGTGCCCGAGGTGGGTCCGGGCACCGTGCTCGGTCACGAGGCGGTGGGCGAGGTCGTGGAGGTCGGCGGCGATGTGCGTACCGTGCGCCCGGGGGACCGGGTCCTGGTGTCCTGCATCACCGCCTGCGGCCGGTGCCGCTACTGCAGGGAAGGCGCCTACGGGCAGTGCCTCGGCGGTGGCGGCTGGATCCTCGGGCATCTGATCGACGGGACGCAGGCCGAGTACGTCCGCGTCCCGTACGCCGATCTCTCCGTGCACCCACTGCCCGGAACGTTCCCCGACCAGGACGCCGTACTGCTGGCCGACATCCTTCCCACGGCCTACGAGGTGGGCGTCCTCAACGGAGGCGTCCGCCCCGGGGACACGGTGGTCGTGGTGGGGGCCGGCCCCGTGGGACTGGCGGCGGTCGCCACGGCCCGGCTCTTCTCGCCCGAGCGCGTCATCGCCGTCGACGTCGCCGCGGCGCGTCTTGAGGCCGCACGGGGCATGGGCGCCGACGCGGTCGCCGACGCGCGCGAGGATCCCGCCCAGCTGGTCGCCGACCTCACGGGCGGACTCGGCGCGGACGTGGTCGTCGAGGCGGTGGGCCTGCCGGAGACCTTCGAGATGTGCACGCGGATGGTGCGCGCCGGGGGCCACGTCGCCAACGTCGGCGTCCACGGCAGACCGGCCACCCTGCACCTGGAGGATCTGTGGATCAAGAACCTGACGCTGACCACGGGCCTCGTCGACACCTACTCCACGCCGACGCTGCTGCGCATGGCCTCCGCCGGCCGGTTGCCCCTGGGGGACCTGGTGACCCACACCTTCCCGCTCGACCGGATGGAGGAGGCCTACGACGTCTTCTCCCGGGCGGCCGAGACCGGTGCCCTCAAGGTCGTGCTGGGCGGCCCGCGACGCGAGGTCGTCGCCGTCGGAGCGGACGCGGAGAAGGCCGCCGACGGGACGGGCATCGTCCCGTAGCGAGGCCCGGGCGGTAGCGCGTCACGGCCGGCCGGCCGTACGGCACGGCCGGCAGCACGTCATCGCCGGTCGTACGGCACCGGGCCGGGGGTGCGAGCCGGTCCGGGTCGCTGTCGCGGAACCCCTCCTCGAGGCGCAGATCCGCCTCGGAGGCGACGCCGACGACGCGGCCCTCGCCCTCCAGGACGGGCAGGGCCCCGGCCTTCCGGTCCCGCATGAGCGTGACGATGCCCTTGAACGGGGCGTACCGGCCCACGGTCACGGCGGTGTGGGTCATGACGTCACCCACGGGGCGCACGCCACGGGAGCACCGAGGCCGCCAGGGCCGAAGATCCCGCACGGGGGGCCGGGACGCCCATGCCCGACACCTGCCGACGGCGCGACCGTGGAAGGGGACCCCTCCTGCACGTCATACAGCGAGAGAGAAGGCGGCGGGGACCCGCTTCGGGCTCCAGCTCGGCCGGGTCGGCCACACTGCTGCACCACGCGGTCTGCCCGGTGGCCGTCGTCCCGCAACCCGCGTGACACGCCGCAAGGGAGGCGCACCGACTTGCCGGGCACCTGACGGACGGGCCCCTCGCCCGTCCGTCTCCCTGCCGCACTCCGTATGCGTGGGGCAGGGAAGGGAACCATTGCGGGATCCCGCTCCGGAGTGCCCGGACGGCCACCGGGCGCGACACTGAAGGAAGCCGCAAGACGCGACCGGCCCCGCGCAGGCTCTCGCGCAGACCCCCGCGGCCGCCGCCGGGGCGAGGACCCGTCGTCGTCGGAAAGGGCGGACCATGTGCCGCTGGACCATCCACTCGGACGCACGCCACCTGCCCGACCCGGCTCCGCGTGTGCCGGAACTCCCGCAGCGGCCCGCGTGGGTCAGGAGCCGGGGGAGCCGGGGCCGAGCGGGATGAGCGCCACCGACCGCACGGCCCCGGACCCGGCCGCCACCGGCACCGACCCGGTGGGCGACCCGTACCTGCGCACACGGTTCACCCTCCCCTCGCGGCCCACCACCTTCCTGCGGCGGCGGCGTCTCCTCGACCGTCTGGACCAGGCGCTGCGCACACCGCTGACCCTGGTCAACGGCCCGGCGGGAGCGGGCAAGACGCTCCTCGTGGCCGACTGGGCCGCGGGGCTGCCGTCACCGGTGGCCTGGCTGACCGTCGAGGCGGGGGACCAACGGCCGGGGGTGTTCTGGGCCTACGTCTTCGAGGCCCTGCGCACCTGCGGGGCGCGGGCGGCCGAGGCCGCCGGGGCCCCCGCGAATCCGGGGGGTGTGGGGCACGGTCTGCTGGCCGCACTCGCCGCCGAGCTGAACGCCCGCGACCGGCCCGCCGTCCTCGTGCTCGACGAGTACGACCGCGTCACCGCACCCGAGGTCGCGGAACAGCTCGAATTCGTCCTGCGCCACGCCGGACAGGGGCTGCGCCTCGTTCTCGTCACCCGCACCGAACCACAGCTCCCCCTGCATCGCTACCGGGCCGCGGGCGAACTGACCGAGATACGCGGCGCCGAACTGTCACTCACCCCGCAGGAGGCCGACGCGCTGCTGCGGCTGCACGGACTGCGCCTCCCCTCGCACGCCACGTCCGCGCTGGTGGAGCGCACCCGGGGCTGGGCGGCCGGACTGCGGCTGTCGGCCCTGGCGGCCCAGGGGAGTTCCGATCCCGAGCGGTATCTGAAGGAGTTCGAGGCGGGGCACAGCACGGTCGCGGACTTCCTGCTCGCCGAGGTCCTCAAGGGCAGGACGCCGCAGGCGCAGGACCTGCTGCTGCGGGTCAGCGTCCTGGACCGCTTCTGCCCGGACCTGGCCGACGCCCTCACCCTGCGCAAGGACGCCGAACCCCTCCTCGCCGAGCTGCACCGGGAGAACGCGTTCATCGAGCGGCTCGCACACTCCTGGTACCGGCTGCACCCGCTCTTCCGGGAAATACTCCGGGCCCACCTGCGCGAACGGCTGCCGGGACTGGAGCCGGAACTGCACCTGCGGGCCGCGCGATGGCTGCGCCGCTCCGGATTCGTCGCGGAGGCACTCACCCAGGGCGCCGCGGGCGGAGACTTCGACCTCGCGGCCGGTGCGCTGGTCGACGACCTGGCGATCGGCGAACTCTTCACCGGACTGCGCTCGGACGGTCTCCTCCAGCTCTTCGCCGGCATGGGACCGGAGGCCTCGAGCGAGGCGAGCGACCTCGTCCGGGCCGCCGGTGCCCTCGCCCGCCGCGACCTCGACCACGGTCTGCGAGGGCTGCGGCGGGCCGAGCAACGGCTCTTCGACGCCGAGGACCGTCCGGACCTGGCGGCGGCCCGGCTGAGCTGCACGCTGCTGCAGGCGCTCGCGGCCCGGCTGACCGGATGCCCGCCGAGGGCGGAGCGGGCCGCCGCCGCGGCCGGGCAACTCCTCCGGGACCTGCCGGACCGTCTGCTGGACGAGCACCAGGAGCTGACCGCCCTGCTGATGACGCACCTGGGTTCGGTCCGCCTGTGGGAGGGACGCTACGAGGAGGCGCGTACCGCGCTGCTCCGCGGCGCCGACGCCCCCGGAGGGTCCGCCACCGTGCTGCCCCGCACGGAGGCGATGGGACACCTGGCGCTGGCCGACTACCTGAACGGCTGGCCCGGCCGGGCGGAACGCAGGGCCCGGGCCGCGGTGTCCGAGGGCGAACTCGCCGGGCTGCCCGGACCGCCCGGCGCCGGCCTCGGACGCATGGTCCTCGCCGCCGTCGCGGTGGACCGTCAGGAACTCGGCCGGGCCCGGAGCCTGCTCGACGAGACGGCGGGGTCGCCGGCGCGGGAGCACGATCCGGTGCCGACGGCGCTGCGGGCCCTCGCCGCGTCCCGCCTCCTCCTCGACGAGGACGAGACGGACGCCGCCGCGGAGGCGGCGGAGACGGCCGTGCCCACGACCGTCGCCTCCCCCTGGGCGCAGGGGCACGCCGCCGTCGTCCGCTCCGCCGCGTGTCTCGCCGCCGGACGGCCGGACGAGGCGCTCCGGCTCCTCCACGTCGTCTCCGGCGAACAGCCGGTGTGCGCCGTGGAGGCGGCGGCGATCCAGGTCGCCGCGGGACGACCCCGCGCGGCGGACGACCTGCTCGGCGCCGTCCGCGCCGAGGGACGCGCCGGGCCCGCGGTGCGCGTGGGGGCGGCGCTGGTGCGGGCCCGGGCGGCGCGGGACACGGGAGAGACGGACCTGGCCCGCAGACTCCTCGCGCGCGCCCTCCTCGACGCCCGGCGCGAGCGCCTGCGGCGCCCCTTCCTCCGTGCGGGGGAGTGGATCGAACCACTGCTGGCCACGAGCCCGCTGCGCGAACTCGCCGAGGGCTGGCTCCTGCCCGGTCCGCCACCGGGACACGGTCCGCCACCGGGGCACGGCGGGCAGCCGCGGGCCGTGTCCGAGACCGTGCCCCTGGTGCCGGTGGAGCTGAGTGGACGCGAGCGGGACGTCCTGCGGCGGCTGGCGCGCATGAGGACGACGGAGGAGATCGCGGCCGACCTGTACGTGTCCGTGAACACGGTCAAGACCCACCTCAAGAGCGCGTACCGGAAGCTGGCGGTGAACCGGCGCGGTGACGCGGTCAACCGGGCACGGGAACTCGGCCAGCTGTGAGGGACGCCGCGGCCGGGCGCTCCGGTCGCACCGGGGGAAGCCCTTGCGGCTCGTCCGCTTCCGGCCCGTCGAGCCGGGCGGAGACGTACGACTCGGTGACGGCCTGGTCATGGGCACCGGGCGGAGGGAGGACCTCGTGTCCAGAGGCGTAGGTACCGGCGGGGCGAGCCGGGCTGCGGAGCAGTCGGCCGGGCACGGGGCCCACGCGGATTCCACGGGCGGTGTCTACGGCTCCATGCTGGCCGCCTCCGTCGTCGTCGGCGCCGGTTCCCTCGGTTCCTTCCCGCGTGCCGAACTGATCCTTCTGCTGCTGTCGACCGGCCTGGTGTTCTGGATCGCGCACGTCCACGCCGAGTTGTTCGGGGCACGGCTCGCCCGGCAGCCTCCGACCCGTCGGGTGGTCCTGCGCGTGTGCCGGGAGGAATGGCCGATCGTGGAGGCGGCCGTGCCACCGGCCGTGGCCGTGGCGGTCGGTCCGCTGCTGGGGCTGGATGTCCAGGGCGGCCTGTGGCTGGCGCTGTCCGTCGCCCTCGCCGGTCAGGTCGGGTGGTCCGTGGCCGCGGCACGCGGCGCGGGCGCCGCACGGCGGCTGGTGGCCACGACCGCGGTGGTCAACGTCCTGCTCGGGACGGTGATCGTCGTCCTCAAGATCGCCCTGACGCACTGAGGCCGTGCCGGCGCGTCGAGACGTGGCGACGCACTGGGACCGGGCCGGCGTACCGGGACCGCGTGGCAGGGCGCGGAGGGCGCTGACGTGCCCGAGACCGTGGAGTCACCTCCGGCGGGTGAGGCCGAGGGAGGGCGGAAGGACGCACGATCGACGCAGACAAGACACCGCCCGCGCCGAAGCGGGGGGCAGCCCGACCGGCGGAAGGTCCGCGCGTGCGCTACGAGATCCGCGTCGAGGGACATGTGTCGGAGACGCTCACGAACGCGTTCCCGGAGATGGAGCACGTCGTGATGTCGGGGCAGACCGTCCTGTTCGGCACCGTGATCGACGAGGCCCACCTCTACGGGCTGCTCGTGCGCTGCCAGTCGCTGGGGTTGCGCGTCATGGAGATGCGGCAACTCCCGGAATGAAGGCCGCTCGGGGCGCCCGCCCGTGAGGACGGCGCTCCGTTCACCCGTCCCGGGTGAGGCCGCGCGGCGCATCCGTGAGCAGTCTGATCCCGT
This sequence comes from Streptomyces griseoaurantiacus, assembly GCA_014656015.1. Taxonomy (GTDB): domain Bacteria; phylum Actinomycetota; class Actinomycetes; order Streptomycetales; family Streptomycetaceae; genus Streptomyces; species Streptomyces griseoaurantiacus. The sequence continues at coordinate 6,312 of BNBP01000016.1, forward strand.
GGGGAACCGACGACCCCGGGCGAGGCCCGGAACGGAGGCCGGACATGACAGCACAGACCTACCTCGCGTACGACTACCCCTTGCTGGGGGCCTTCTGGACCATGCTGGTCATCTTCCTGTGGATCATGTGGTTCGCCCTGCTGTTCCGCGTGGTCGCCGACATCTTCCGGGACGACGACCTCAGCGGCTGGGGGAAGACCGGCTGGCTGGTGTTCTGCGTCGTCCTGCCCTTCCTTGGCGTGTTCGTCTACGTCGTCGCCCGCGGCAAGAACATGGGACAGCGGGAGGCGAAGCGGGTCCGCGCGCAGCGGGAGGACTTCGACAGCTACATCCGGATGACCGCCGCCGGCGGGTCCAGCAGCGTGGACGAACTGGCCCGGCTCTCCGAGATCCGCAGCCGGGGCGCCCTCACGGACGAGGAGTTCCGCAGGGCGAAGGACCTGGTCCTGTCCGGTCACGGCCCGGCGGAACGCCCGGGTACGACGGGCACGGGCCCCTCCGCCCACTGACACACCCGCATCCCCTCCCACGAAACGAGGCCCGAGATGACCGCCGCACACACGCACCCGGCGCGTACCACCAGACAGGACTGGGCGACCGGTCTGACCGCCTTCGCGGCCGTGATGCTGTTCCTCGCCGGACTGCTCACCCTCTTCAGGGGCATCATGGCCATCGCCGAGGACGACGTCTTCGTCACCACACCCAACTACGTCTTCCAGTTCGACCTCACCGGCTGGGGCTGGATCCATCTCGCCCTGGGCGTGGTCGCCATGATCGTCAGCGCCGGACTGATCAGACCGAAGATGTGGGCGCGGATCGCCGGCGTCGCCATCGCCGCACTCGTGATCATCGCCAACTTCCTCTCCCTGCCGTACTACCCGGTGTGGTCCGTCGTCATGATCACCGTCTCGGGCTTCATCGTCTGGGCCCTGTGCGTGGTGCGGCGTGACGGCGACCGCGGGGGAGCGGGCACGGGAGGAGGGCCGACCGGTGGCGGCACGAGGTGACGGGGTGAGCACACCGCACACGGGGGGCCGAGGAGAGGGAGAGGAAGCTCATGACCAGGGCCGGTACTGACAGGGCGTACGCGGACGGACCGCACTCCTCCCACCCCGCGCTCCGCCGCATGGCTCCGTTCGCCGTGATCACCGCGATCGCCCTGGTCTTCATCTTCGAGAACCGCTCGCACGTGGAGATCCGCCTCCTCGTGCCCATGGTCACCATGCCCCTGTGGGGCGCCCTCCTGATCGCCTGGGCCCTCGGCGTCCTCGCCTGCGTCTTCACGGTGCGGCGCCGCTCGCACCGGCACCCACGGTGACGCGCCGCCGGTGGGAACCTCCGGTACCGCTATGTTGGCCCAGGGCGGGCGAGCGGAGGTGGCATGCGGGTGACAGGGGGGACCGGGACGGTCGTACCCGTCGAAGGTGATCCGGCGGCGAGCGAGGAGGACGAGCCCGGTTGGCCCCGGTACTGGCCGCTCCTCCTGCTGGGAGCGGCCGTCGTGCCGGGCGGGCTGCTCTGGGTGCTCCACCTCGGGAACCGGTGGATGGAGACACCGGCGATGCAGGCGTGGCGCACTGTCTGTCTCGCCGTGGTCGTGCAGGCGCTCCCCTTCCTGCTGTTGGGAACGCTCCTGTCCGGTGCCATCAACGCCTTCGTCCCCGCGCGCGTGTTCCAGCGTGTGCTGCCCCGCCGTCCGGTGTACGCCGTACCGGTCGCCGGTGTGGCAGGGGTGATACTTCCGGGCTGCGAATGCGCCTCGGTGCCTGTGGCGAACAGCCTGATCAAGCGGGGCGTCACACCCGCGGCCGCCTTCACGTTCCTGTTGTCGGCGCCCGCGATCAACCCGGTGGTGCTGACGGCCACCGCGGTGGCCTTCCCCGGTGATCCGGCCATGGTCCTCGCCCGCTTGCTGGCCTCCCTGGGCACTGCCTCGGTGATGGGCTGGCTCTGGCTCTGGCTGGGACGGCCCGAGTGGCTGCGGCCGGTGGTGCGGACGAGCGGCCACCGGACGGGCCGTCATCGCCTGCGGGAGTTCAGGGTCGGCTTCCAGCACGATTTCCTGCAGGCGGGCGGTTTCCTGGTGGTGGGCGCGGTGGCGGCCGCCACCTTCAATGTGACGGTGCCCCGTTCGGTGCTGGACACGTTCTCCGGAACGCCGTGGCTCTCGGTGGGGTTCCTGGTCGTGCTGGCGATCGTGCTGGCGGTGTGTTCCGAGGCGGACGCGTTCGTGGCGGCCTCGTTGAGCGGATTCTCGCCGGTCGCGCGGTTGGCGTTCATGGTGGTCGGCCCGATGGTCGACCTGAAGCTGATCGCTCTGCAGGCGGGCACCTTCGGCCGGGCCTTCGCGTTCCGGTTCTCCGCCGCCACCGTGGTCGTCGCCGTGCTGTCCAGCGTGCTGATCGGAGGAGTACTGCTGTGAGACGTGCGCTTCGGATGACACTGCTCCTCCTCGTCGGTGCCGGCCTGCTGCGCGTCGCCCTGTTCACCGACCTGTATCTGCGGTACGTCAAGCAGGGGATGCGCCCGCTGCTCATCGCCTCCGGAGCACTGCTGGTCCTGCTGGCGGCGGCGGAAGCGGTGTCCGGCGCGCGCCGCCGCGAGGACGACGGCCACGGGGACGACGAGGAGCAGGAGCATGGCCACGGCCACCATGCCTCCGGGACACCCCGGGCCGCATGGCTGTTGCTTCCGCCCGCTCTCAGCCTGCTGCTGTGGGCACCGCCTGCCCTGGGCGCGTACACCGCCGCCCGTCAGCCCGCCCAACCCGTCACACGCGCAAGCGATTTCGACCCGCTGCCCGCCACCTCCCCCCTGCCCCTCACCCTCTCCGACTTCACCCGCCGCGTGCGGCAGGACGACACACAGGCCATCAAGGGACGGGTCGTACGGTTGACGGGTTTCGTCACCCCGGGCGGCCGGGACGGCGACTGGTCGCTGAACCGGATCATCATCTCCTGCTGTGCGGCGGACGCTCGAACGGTGAAGGTGCGGGTCCGCAGCCCTCACACACCGGCAGCCGACACGTGGGTGACCGTCACCGGCACCTGGCGCCCCGGCGGAACGCTGGGGACGGCTTCCGCGCCGGTCGCGCTCGAGGCCCGTTCCGTGCGGAAGGTCGCCAAACCGGTGAACGCGTACACCGACGCCCTCCTGCCGGCACCTTCCGAATAGGCCGCCCCGACGATCCTCAGCGACCGCGGCTGCCCGGCACGTCGAGTCCACCCCAGGAGCGCGACGTCGTGGTGATCGACGTCCCTGAGCGTGCAGCCGCGGCGGAACTCGAGTCGGCGATGTTCATCGCCGAAGGCCCGACGCTCAGCCCTCGGCGTTCCTGCGGTAGCGGACGTGGGTGGCCAGGGGCGAGTGGAGTACCTCGACGGGCTCGAAGCCGAAGGTCTCGACGCCGTCGAAGAGACGTTCGCCGCTGCCGAGCAGGACGGGGGCGATGTCGAGGGTGAGTTCGTCGATCACCCCGGCGTTGAGTGCCTGGCGCACCGTCGAGGCGCCGCCGGCGATGTCCACGCCGTTCCCCTCGGAGGCTTCGAGAGCCTGCGCGTAGGCGGCGTCGAAGCCTTCCGTCACGAAGTGGAAGGTGGTCCCGCCCTTCATCGTGACCGGTGCGTGGGCGTAGTGGGTGAGGACGAAGACCGGGGCGTGGTAGGGCGGCTCGGGGCCCCACCACCCCTCCCACGTCTCGTTCCACTCGCCCCGGACGGGCCCGAACATGTTCCGGCCCATGACGTAGGCGCCACGGGAGCGCATCAGCCACCCGTTCGCCGTGCTGTCGGCCTCGGTGGCGCGTGGGTCGCCGATGTGCCATCCGTGCAGCTCCGGGCCGCGCAGGCCCAGCGGATCGTCCCGGCTCTGCTCGGGGCCGGCGACGAAGCCGTCGAGCGAGATCGACATGTGGCAGGTGGTGTCGGTCATCGGTGTCCTTCGGAGTGCGGCGGTTGCGGAGTGCCGAGCGGTCCTCGGACGGCACGACACGCGTACAGACTGTCAGAGGCAGCCGAGTGGCCGCGCGCCCGCTGCCACGTCGCCATCGGCTCCGCCGACACCTGCCGGATCAGCGCGCAGATCACCCGCTCCGACAGCCCCTGTCCGCCGGGCGCCCCCGTCGTCGCTCCGGGGGAGGCCATCACCGGGGAGGTCGTCGGTCACCCGACCAGTGGTGTGGCCGCCGGCATGTTCGTCCCCGACGCCGCCGACCCCGCCGCGCGGACCCTCCGGGTGACGGCCACGGGTAGCCACCACGGCGGTGCGACCGCCCGGTCCCGCACAGGGCTGCCACCACGCCCGCGCGGCCGGGCGGTCGTCAGTGGGTGTGCGTACGCGAGTCGGGACGGGCCAGGCCGACGACAGCGGTGACCACGAGAGCCAGAGCGGCGAGGGCGGAGACGACGGGCAACACGGCCACGCCGGTGCGCAGTTGCCAGACGGCGTTGACCGCCATCAGGACGCCGGCGAGAAGATAGAGCACGCTCATGCCCCGGCTCGCCGGGACGATCCGCCACGGGTGATCCCTCATGCCTGCCTCCTGCGTCCGACTCGCCCTGATGGTGCATCAGTTCGCGTTCCCGAGGAGCGGGAAGTCATTCCCGGTCCGGCGCCCGGGTCGTTCGGAGCCCGACGGGGCCTCCCAGGCGGAAGGTCGGTGGGAGTCGGCCTGCCGCAGTCTTCGCTCCTCCTCGGCGGCGGCGATCATCCGGGAAGGAGCCTCCCCGTACTGCTTCTTGAAGGCCCGGACGAAGTGGCTGCTGTCCGCGAAGTGCCAGCGTGCCGCGGCCTCCGCGATGCTCGGCCTGTCCCACGGGATGAGCAGTTCCCGCCGCGCCTGTTCCAGCCGCCTGCGGCGCACATAGGCCGCCACCGGCTCCTCGGCGGTGGCGAACGCGCGATGCAGGGTGCGGACGGAGACATTGAGCCGGCGGGCCAGTAAGGAGGGGGAGAGGTCGGGCTCGGCCAGGTACTCGTCCGCGAGTTCCATCGCGGCGCGGGCGAGTGCGGGAGCGAGCCGGGGCTCGAGGGCGTCGAACTCCCGTCGCAGGGCTCCCCTGGTGAGTTCGAGCAGGGCGTCCCGCGCGCCGAGCAGTCCCGCCGGGCCGAGGTCCCTCACCGTCTCGCGGACCATGCGCGCATGGGCCATCAGGACACGCATCTCACTCGACCGGTTCGAGCCCAGGACGGGCCGTCCGCCGGAGACTCCCTGCAGCACCGAGGGGGGGCAGGATCAACACCGTCGCCCGCGATCCCGGCCTCACGTCGAACGAGGTGGGCGGGCCGTTGCGGCGGGCGAGGAAGGACCCGTCCGGCACCGTGACGTCCGCCTCGCCTCCACCGAGCCCGGTGAAACGCCAGGACCCCTGCCGCATCAGGTGGACGAGCACCCGGTCGCCACCCTCGCCCGGACCCGAGGTGCGTCCCCGAAAGTGTGCGAAACGGACGTCCGCGATCACCGCGTCATGGGCTCTCGCGGCCCTGACACCGATCCGGAAGGCGCCCCGTTCGCCGGTGTCCAGTGAGGGCAGGGGCAGGGCCTCGCCCGTCTGCGTGTCCCATGCCCGCCGGAAGACGGCGAAGCCGTTCTCCCCGTGTTCGGGCCCCGTGACGTCCGCGGTGAACGCCCCGCCCGGCTGCCGTGCACTCATCGTCGTCCCCGTTCCCGCCTGCCGCCGGCGACGCGGAAGTCCGGTCGACGTGGCACTCGGATACATGCGCCACCGCTCCCGCGGGATCAAAACTACAGACCTCACCAGCCGTTGTTATCGAAGTGAACGAGGTACCACTCCCATGACAGGGACGACCGTGACGCAGGCGACCGACCCGGCCGCGGATGCCGCGAGCCTGCTGAACCTGATCGCCGGTGGCGCGATGACCCAGATCGTGCACGCCGTGGCCGCGCTCAACATCGCCGACCACCTCGCCGGGGAGCCGCGCACGGCCAAGGAGGTGGCCGCGCGTGAAGGCAGCAACGAACGGACCACCTTCCGTCTGATGCGGGCCGCCGCCTCGCTGGGGCTGCTCAGCTACGAGGGGGAGGGCCGCTTCGGCCTGACCGGCATGGGCGGGCTCCTGCGCAGCGACACGCCGGTCTCCCTGCGCCCCATGGCGCTGGTACAGGCCGCGCCCTCGCACTGGCAGCCCTGGGGCCTGTTCCCCGAGGCGGTGCGCAAGGGAGAGAGCCAGGCCGGGAAGGCGCTGGGCGCGGACATCTTCGACTATTACGCACGGCCGGAGAACGCCGAGATGGCGCGGATCTTCTCCGAGGCGATGGGCGGCATGTCCGCCATGGTGACCCAGGGCGTCGTGGCCGGGGCGGACCTCGAAGGCGTCTCCACCGTGGTCGACGTGGGCGGCGCCGACGGGCACCTGGTGCTGGCCCTCATGGAGGCCCGTCCCGAGCTGCGCGGTCAGGTGCTCGACCTTCCGCACGCCGTCGAAGGCGCGGTGGAGGAGGCCGCGCGGCGCGGTCTGTCCGACCGGTTCTCCGGCGCAGCCGGCGACTTCTTCGCCGAGGTTCCCACCGCGGACCTGCACGTGCTCAAGACGGTACTGCACGACTGGGACGACGACCGTGCCCTGCGCATCCTGCGCAACTGCCGCGCCGCGGCGGGCGAGGGAGGACGTGCGCTGGTCGTGGAGATGGTCCTCGCGGAGGTCGGCACGTCCGACTTCGCCACCATCTCCGACATGGCCATGCTCTGCGTCACGGGCGGCGTCGAACGCGACCTGGACGAGTTCGACGCCCTCTTCGCCGCGGCCGGCTGGAGCCGGGGCAGGACGTATCCCGTCGGCGGCGGCCACTTCGGCATGGAACTCCGGGCCGTCTGACCACGACGAGGGGTGCCGGGCCCGGCACCTCCGCCGTCGCCACTTTCGCCGCACGACCGGTCGCCGCCCACCCGTGGGCGGCACCGGACGTCAGTTCACCACGACCTTGTCCCCGGACGAGGCCGACCGGCCGGTGGTGGTGTTGCCGTAGTACACCCAGCGCCAGCTACCCGTCGTGGAGGCGGTCACAGTCGTTCTGAGGGCGCCCGAGCCGTTGGCGTTCACCTTCTTCACCGTGGTGTAGGAGGAGGAGCCGGCGGGCTTGAACTGCAGGCTCACCCGGCGGTCCCCGTAGGACACGTACTTCCTGCTCTGCCAGTCGGCCCGCGTGACCTTTCCGGTCACGGTGAGGGTCCTGCCCCTGGACACCGGCTCGGGCGAGGCGTTGACGGTCAGGCGGGAGTTGCGCTTGACGTAGGCCGTCAGGCCCTTGTCGTCGACGTCACCGCCGCCGCCGTCGAAGGACACCTCGGCCCCGACGGTCCATGCTCCGGCCTCGCTGTTGCGCATGTCCCACACGCTCGGGTCGAAGTACATCGTCTCCTGGAAGTCGCAGGCGACCGTGCTCACCCTGACGCAGTCGCTCGTCTCGATGGCGTGCCACAGCCGGTCGTCCGCGGTGCGGCGGAACAGGAACACCGCCGGCCACTTCCACCTGTGCGAGGTAGTCATCCGGAAGGACGCGGGCACGGCGACCTCCTTCGACACCCCGATCACGATCGGCTTGCCGCCGTTCACCCGCACACGGGTGAACGAGACCCCGCCCTCGGCCGCCCCGGCCGGCACCGCCGCCAGAGCGACGAACGCCGCCGCGGCCCCACCGGCCGTAACGGCCTTCCAGACCTGCTTCCCCACCTGATTTCCCCTCTTCCCGTGGAACCCACCGAAGGCTCATTCTTCCGGCGCCCCGCAGACAGCCGACACCGCCCCCGGGGTTGTGGGCCCGCGCCCCACGAGGGGGCCGCCGCGGTACGAGGCGGGGCGGTGCGACTGCCGGCGGTACGGGGGACCGCAGCCCCTGTCGCAGGTGTTCGCGGACGCGGAGGACCTGACCGATCCCGCCTGACCGATCCCGCCCGAGCGGGATGCCGAGGAGCGCGGTCAGTCGTGGTGCGGGTGGTGACGGACACGCAGTGCCAGTACCAGGCAGGCCCCGGTCGCGACGACGGCCAGTGAGGCGGGCAGACGTGCCCATGAGGTGCCCGCGATCGGGGCCTCGGCCGCGAGCAGTACCACCGCGGTCGCGGCGGCCACCGCCGCCGCGGTCGCCGCCCGCGGGCGCTCGCGCGGCGCGGTGACACCGACCGTCCACGCATCGGTGACGAGCAGATAGGCACCCAGCAGGGCGGCGACGCAGACCACCAGCCAGAACGGGGGATCGGTGGCGGCGGCGGCCACGATCGCCGCGGCGGGCAGCACGGTCGTCCGGTGCCGGGCCACCAGGGCCCGCCGGCGCCCGGACGGCCGGACGGGGCGGGCGTCGACCATCGGCGCGGCCCACCACGCGGCCGCCACCGCCCCCACGCACAGCGCCTTGGCCGGCACGGATGCGTGCGGGACGGCCGGCGGGTCGCAGGCGGCGACGGCAAGGGCCGTGCCCAGCAACCGGTCGGTGAGGCGTGAGGTGAGCCGTGCACGGAGCCGGGCGGCACGGCCGTCGGCGCGGCGCGGGCCGGACGGGGTGATCGGGGCAGGGGCGGCGGTCATCGGGTGCCCCCGTGGACGCGGGTGCGGAGCAGCGGCGCGAGGGCGAGGTCGAGGGTCCGGCCGGGCCGGTGGGCGACGACCGCGATGCCGTGCTCCACCAGAGCGAAACGCATGGCGTCGCGGTCGGCCCGCCAGAGCCGCAGCGCGAGTTCGTCCTCGGTGTCGCCGGGTTCCGGGACCGGCTCGCCGGCCGGGATCTCGACCACGACCATCGGGTTGGCCCGCCCGCGCACCTGATGCAGGATGCCGAGGATCCGCTGGTCGGCCAGCGGCGTGAGGACGTACACCAGCGCTCCCCGGGGCAGTGCGGGCGGCGGCAGCCGGTCGAGTCCCTCCGAGCGGTACGCGCGGTCCTTGCGGACCTCCAGCACGCTTTCGACGATGCGGTAGAAGTACCCCTGGCCGCTGCCCGGTTGGAGCCAGCGGGTCGCGCCGCCGACCGACACCACGCCGACCCGGTCGTGGGTGCGCAGGTAGGCGCGGACCAGTCCGGCGGCGGCGCGGAGGGTCTCGTCGAGCGAGGACGCCCCGGTGACCGGGTCGACCACGTCGGCGAGCACGTCCAGCAGTACCACGGTGTCGGCGGCGCGTTCCGCGGCGAACTGGTGGACCTGAAGGGTGCCGCGACGGGTGGTGGCGGGCCAGTGGATCCGCCGCTGCCGTTCGCCGCGCACGTAGGGGTGCACGCCGGTGACCTCGACGCCCTCGCCGCGCTGCGCGGCGGTGTGCTCACCGAGGCGCTGCGGCAGCCGGACCGGGACGGGCGTGAGGCCGGCGTGCCCGGGCAGCGGGAAGACGGCGATCTCGCCGAGGTCGACCCGAACGGTGCGCCGGGCCAGCCCGCCGAGGTCGTAGACGTCGACATCGACGGTGCCGAGGGCCCAGCGGCCCCAGCGTTGCGCGGTCATGACGAGTTCGACGCGGTGCGGGCCGACCGCGAGGCGGTCGAGCCGGATGCCGTGACCGAGGGCGACTCCGGGGTCCACGCGGCCGGTCCCGCCGTCGTAGGACACCTCGATGCGCACCGCCACCCGCTCGCCCTCGAAGCACCTGCGCGGCTCCACCGCGGCCCGGGCCGTCACCGTCCCCGGGCGTGGCCCGTTCGGCAGAGCGAGGGCGAGGAGCACCAAGGGAGGGGTGGCGAGAGCGAGTACCCAGGAATGCCCGGTGATGAGTGCGGCGGCGCATCCGAGAACGGCCAACGTGCCCAGTCGGAGGGCGCGTTCACCCGCGCGCGGACCGGACGGAGGCGGTGGCGGAGGCTGGGAGGACACGTCGTGGCGGCCGTTCAGGGCCCGCTCGACGGCGGCCGCTCCGCGGTCCGGCACACGCTCCGTCATGACGCGACCGGCGTGCGGGGCACGGTCTGCGGGGCGGGCACGGACTGCGCGATCTCGCGCACCACGTCGTCACCGTCGATCTGCCGCACCCACAACTCCGGCTTCAGGGTGACGCGGTGCGCGAGGGCCGGCACCGCCACGGACTTGACGTCCTCCGGGGTGACGTAGTCCCGCAGGTCGAGGACGGCACGGGCGCGGGCGAGCTGCACCAGGGCCAGGCCGCCGCGCGGAGAGGCACCGACCTGGACGTGAGGGTGTTCGCGGGTGGCGCGGACCAGCGCGACGACGTACTCCAGCAGGTCCTCGTCCACCTCGACGCGTTCGACGGCGGCTCGCATGGCCAGGACCTCGCCCGGGCTGCTGAGGGCGCGCAGCACGGCCTCGGGCCGCGCACGGTCGACCCGCGCACGCAGCATGTCCTTCTCCTCGGACGCCGCCAGGTAGCCCATGCGCACGCGCAGCAGGAACCGGTCGAGCTGGGCCTCGGGCAGGGTGTACGTGCCCTCGTACTCGATGGGGTTGGCGGTGGCGACGACCACGAACGGTGAGGGCAGCGACCGGGTGCTTCCGTCGATGGTCACCTGGGACTCGGCCATCGCCTCCAGCAGTGCCGCCTGGGTCTTCGGCGGGGTGCGGTTGATCTCGTCGGCGAGCAGCAGCTGGCTGAAGACCGGTCCCGGCCGGAAGACCATGTCGGCGGTGCGCTGGTCGTAGAACGGGGCCCCGGTGACGTCGGAGGGCAGCAGGTCGGGGGTGAACTGGATGCGCCGGAAGTCCAGGCCGAGCGTGGTGGCGAAGGAGCGTGCCAGCAGCGTCTTCCCGAGCCCCGGCAGATCCTCGATGAGGACATGGCCGCCGGCGAGGATGCCGAGCATCACCAGGTGTGGCGGGTCCGGCGAGCCGACCACGGCCGTGCGGATCTCCTCGAGCACGGCCGCGGCCCGTTCACCCGCCTGCCGGGGAGTCAGGGCGTCGCGTGCGGGCGAGGAGTGCGGGCTGGTCACGATCGGGTCCTCAGGGAGCGGGGGCGGGGGCGTGGGGGCCGCGGAACCGGCCGCGGCGTCGGCGGTCACAGGGCTTCCAGACGGTCGAGCAGGGAACGCAGGACGGGTTCGGGGAGAGCGGGCAGCGGAGGGGGCGCCTCGGGGTCGATCCACGGCCACAACTCGGCCCCGACCAGTGACCGGGCCCGCCGCGGGTTCCGGTACATCGCCACGCCGTGCCGTTCGGCCAGCCGGGCGGCGAACAGCCGCTGCAACCGGGGCCGCACGACGGTGGCGAAGTGCGCGCCGTCCTCGTCCGCGAGGGTGTCGGCGACGATGCGCCGCCAGCCGCCGAGCGCCGGGGCACGGCTGTTCAGCAGACGCACCGGCTCGCGATGGCCGCTGTCCTGGGCGGCGCCGCCCGCCACGTAGCGCGCCAGGACCAGTGCGCCCGCGGTGATGAGGGCGAGGCCGGTGGCGGCGGCCGGGACACCGTCGGCCAGGGCGAGCAGCACTTCGGTCGCGACCGCGACGGTACCCAGGACGGCGAACGAGTGACGCAGGGAGCCGGGCGTTCCGAGCGCGGCGTCGAGGAGGGCCCGTATCCGGGCGGGTGCCTTCACGAGGCATCCGTCGCGGCTTCGTGCCCCGGCTTCCGCGAGCGCAGGCCTTCGGCGATCTCGGCGAGCGCTGCCGCGGCCCGCTCGCGATGGCCGGCGTGCATCGGGTGCGTGGAGTAGCGGGCCTCGCGGAAGAGCGCGGTGAGCGTGGCGGCAGCCGCCCCGGCGGGCAGACCGCCGGCGACGGCCCGCCGCAGCAGGTCCTGCGGGCTGTCCGCGGCGCGGCGGGTCACGCCCGAGTCGGCGAGCGATTCCTCCATGGCGGCGTAGGCGGCGATGACGGCCGCTCGGGCGTCGGTCCCGTCCCGCAGGGCGCGGCGGCCGGAGTCCACGGCCTGGGCGAGACGTTTCTCCTCGTCCTCGAGCGTCGCGTACGTCGCAGCGGTCCCGAGCGCCGACGGCCGGGTCAGATGCCGCCACAGACGGAGCCCGGCGACCACGAGGACCACGAGAAGCAGGGCGATGCCCAGCCCGAGGAGGATGCGCGTCAGTCCGAAGTGCGTGCTGTGCTCGGCGTGCCCGGGATGCCGTGCGGGGTGAAGGCCGCGCACCGTGTCGTCCCGTCGGCTGGGAAGGGGCGAGGGCTCCTCGTCGCCGTGGCCGCCGCCGGAGGAGCCGAACCGGTGCAGGACGAGGATGAGCAGCGGGACGGCCAGTGCCGCGATGGGCAGGACGCGGCTCACGCCCTCGGCCGCCCGCCGCTCCACCGGGTTCAGTCTCCGCGCGGTGCCCATTCGTCCCTGGTACCCGTCGCGCAGTGCCAGACCGCCGAGGAGCGCCAGCAGGGCGAGACCGATCACGAGGAGGGAGTTGCCGCCCAGCGGCCCGCGGCCCTTCGCCAGGAGGTCCGTGTCGGGGCGCAGGAGGAGTGCTCCTAGGGCAGTTCCGCCCACCACCAGCACGGTCAGCGCGGCCCGCGCGGTGCCGATCGAGCGTGCTCGCCCACCCCCCGTACGCTCGCGCCCCACCGCCACATCCCTCCTTCGTGGTCGGCAGCTTCGCACACCGGCCGACGCCGTGTCAGCGGCGCCGATGCCGTCCGGCCCGTCCACGGACACCGCCCGGGCGCCCGGCACCGGGCGGCTTCGCGCCCCCGGACGCCTGCGGAGCGCCAACTCCCCCTCCCCACAAGGCGGTCGGCCGGTGTCTGCGGACGCCTGTGCGATGCTGAAGGGGCGCCACGAGAAGGAAACGTCGTTCTGCGGGACTGGTTACCACGGTGGCACTTGGGCCTTCGTCCCGGTGAACCGGGGCTCGTGACCGGACCGGGAAACAACGGAGGGGCGGCAACATCCATGAACGGCGCCGAGACGCTTCTGCGGACCCTGCTCAACAACGACGTGAACGTGTGCTTCGCCAACCCCGGCACGTCGGAGATGCAGTTCGTGGCGGCACTCGACCGGCATCCGGAGATGCGCGGTGTGCTCTGCCTCTTCGAAGGGGTGGCGACCGGAGCCGCCGACGGCTACGCGCGGATGACCGGCCGGCCGGCGGCGACGCTGCTGCACCTGGGGCCGGGCCTGGCCAACGGCCTGGCCAATCTGCACAACGCCCGCCGGGCCCGCACCCCACTGGTCAACGTCGTCGGCGACCACGCCCTGTCGCACAAGGCACTCGACTCGCCCCTCGAATCCGACATCGAGGCCGCCGCCGGCACCGTCTCCAGCTGGGTGCGCCGGCTCGGCGCCGTCGCCGACATCGGCCCCGGCGCCGCCGACGCGGTGGCCGCCGCGCTCAGCGCCGGCGTCCCCGACCCCACGGACGCCTCCGACCCTTCGCGGACGGGCGCCTCCGGCGCGATCTCGACGCTCATCGTGCCGGCGGACCTGTCCTGGTCCCCGGGCACCCCGCCGGCACCGCGACGCGCCCCACGGCCCCCGCGAGCAGCCGACGCGAGCGACATGGCCCGCGCCGTCGAACTGCTCACCGGGCCGGAACCCGCGGCCCTGCTCATCGACGGGGCCGGCCTCACCGAGAGCGGGCTGCACGCCGCGGCACGCATCCAGAAGGCCACCGGCACGCCCTCCTTCTGCCCGACCTGGCCCGCCCGGCTCCGGCGCGGTGCCGGTGTGCCGCACATCCAGCCACTGGGCTACCGCGCCGAAGCCGTCGCCTCCCAGCTCTCGGGCGTTCGGCACCTCGTCCTGGTCGGCGCACGGGAGCCGGTGGCCTCGTTCGCCTACCCCGGGCGGCCGGGCGTCCTCACCCCGCGGGGAACGACCGTGCACCGCCTCGTCCCGGACACGGGCGTCGACGTCCTCGCGGCCCTCACCGAACTGGCCGAGGCCGTGGCGCCGGGTGTGCCCGCCCCCGCGCCCGTCCGCGCCGCCCCCGTACCTCCCGCGGACGAGGAGCTGCACACCGGCAACTGGGCACAGGTGATAGGGGCTTTGCTCCCGCAGGAGGCCGTCGTGGTCGACGAGTCCATCACCGAAGGCATGGACACCCTCGCACCGGCCACCGCGGACGCCCCCGCGCACGACGTGCTCGGTCTGGCGGGCCTGGCCATCGGCCAGGGCCTCCCGGTGGCCCTCGGCGCCGCACTCGCCTGCCCCGACCGGCCGGTCGTGTGCCTGCAGGCCGACGGCAGCGCCCTCTACACGATCTCCGCGCTGTGGAGCCACGCCCGCGAGAACCTCGACATCACGACCGTCATCCTCAACAACCGTTCCTACGCCATCCTGCGAGCCGAACTGGAACGGACGGGCAAGGGCCCCATCGGTCCGGCCGCCACCGCGCTCCTCGACCTCGGCCGGCCCGACATCGACTTCACCGCCCTCGCCGCCGGCATGGGCGTCCCCGCCACCCGCGCCCGCACCACGGCGGAACTGGCCGCCCAGTTCGCCGCCGCCCTGGCCACGCCCGGCCCCCACCTCATCGAGGCGGTGCTCCGGCCCGTCTGAGGACCCGGTCGGGGGCCGCCGCTGCCCGGGCGGAGTGATCTCGTCCTCAGCGGGGGAGTGCCGTCGTCATGGCGCCGAGTCCGCTGCGTCGGCCGGCGGGACGCACCCGTATTCCGCGGCGATGCCGCCCCCGGCCGCCCCGCACCGCACCGTCCCCGTCACAGGTCGAGGAGGACGTCACCCGTCGGCTCCGAGCAGCAGATGAGGACGTCGCCCTTGGGCGGGGGGTCGATGGGGTCGAGCCGGTAGGCGACCCGGCCCGCCACGAGGGCCGTCTCGCAGGTGTGGCAGACGCCGGTGCGGCAGGACCACCGGACGGGTACGTCGCAGGCTTCCGCCAGTTCGAGGAGCGTGCCGTAGCCCGCGTGCCACGGCACCGTGAGGTTGCTGCGGGCGAAGGTGACCGAGGGTCCGGTGGAGGGTCCGGGAGGAGCGGTGGGCAGGTGCGGAGCGGGACGGTCCGCGGGCACGATGCCGGGGGTGATCGCACTCGCGGAGCCGAAGATCTCCGTGTGGATCCTCGAAGGGTCGACGCCGTCCTCGGCCAGTGCGGAGGTGAGACCGTCCATGAAGGCGAGCGGCCCGCAGAGGTAGGTCTCCGCCTCGGCCGGCAGGTCCAGCGACCGCAGCAGCTCGGGTGTGACCCTGCCCGCGCTCTGGTAGTCGCTTCCCTCCGTGTCGGCCTCCCGCGGCCTGCTGTAGGCGATGTGGCAGTGGCCGGCCGGCAGCTCGGCCAGCAGGGCGCGGACCTCTTGCCGGAAGGGGTGTTCGCCGCCGTCGCGTGCTCCGTGGATCCACCACACGGGTCGCGTGTCCCTCGTGGCCGCCAGGTGGTGGAGCATGGCGAGTACGGGGGTCGCCCCCACGCCTGCCGAGAGGAGCACCACGGGGCGGGGGGTGTCCCTGAGGACGAAGTCGCCCCGGGGCGCCGCCACTTCGAGCGTGTCGTGGAGGGCCACGTGCCGGTGGAGGTGGCCGCTGCCGACGCCGTGCCGTTCCTGCTTGACGCTGATCCGGTAGGTCCCGTCCCCGGGCGGGCCGGACAGGGAGTAACTGCGGACGACCGGGGCTCCCCGCGGGTCGGGCCACATGCGGACGGTCACGAACTGGCCCGGGAGCGCCGGGGGGAGGGGGCTGCCGTCCCGCGCCCGGAGGACGAGCGAGAAGACGTCGGCGCTCTCCGCGGTGATGCGCGTGACCTCGAGGGTGCGGAACCCCTGCCAGGCGGGCGGCGGGGCGGCCGACACCCCCGTCAGACCGCTGTTCCCGGCGCTCACACCGGTGTCGCGGTCGTCGAGGAGGGACCGCATGGACTGCTTCCAGCCGGGGCTGAGCGCGGGGATGCGAAGCGCGCGTTCGAGCTGGGGACGCGGGTGTGCGGACGTGTAGAGGAGGGCGTCGATCTCCCGCACGGTGATGGCTTCCGGCCCCGTGCGTGTCCTGACGATCTCGTCGCCGGCCTCCACCACACCCTCGGTGAGGACCTTGAGGTAGAAACCGGGGCGTCCGTGCGCCACCAGAAGGGCGGGCATCCGAGGCTCGTCCATCCGCAGCCCCACCCGGTAACACGTGACACGGGGCTGGGTCACCTCGAACAGTGCTTCACCGATGCGGTACCGGTCCCCGATGCACACCTCGTCGTCCGCAAGGCCCTCCACGGTGAAGTTCTCACCGAACTGACCGTGGACGAAGTCGTCACGCCCGAGGTGTTCCCGCCAGTACCGGTAGGAGTCCGACTGGTAGACGAGGACGGCCCTGTGCGGTCCCCCGTGCCCCCTCAGGTCTCCCTGGCCGTCCCCGTCGATGTTCAGGCGCCGCACCATCCGGGGCCCGGCGACGGGCCACTTCCAGATGCCGGTGTGCGTGGTCCGGCCCCTCCACGGCACGTCTTGCGGCATGCCCACGTTGACCGCGATCAGTGTGGCCATGCCCACGCCCCCTGCCGGTGTCGGACGACGAGCCCCACGGGGGTCACCCCGCGAGTCGCCCGGCGATGTCCGCGAGATGACGGCCCTGGTAGTGGGCGGCGTCCAGGGCCGCCTGGTCCGGGCGGTCGGCGCCACCGCTCGCCCACGAGGTGCCGTAGGGGTTGCCCCCGGAGGCGAACAGCAGCGGATCCGTGTAACCGACGGGGACGATGAGGCAGCCCCAGTGGTAGAACACGTTGTTCAGCGACAGGATGGTGGATTCCTGGCCGCCGTGCCGGTTGAGCGCGGAGGTGAAACTGGTCGCGGGCTTGTCGTGGAAGACCCCCGCCTGCCACAGCCCGCCGGTCTGGTCGATGAACTGCTTCAGCTGCGAGGTGACGTTGCCGAACCGCGTGGGCGTGCCGAACGCGTACGCGGTCGCCCACTCGAGGTCCTCCAGCGTCGCCTCCTGCACCGCGTTCTTCGTGGCGTCGACGTGCGCCCGCCACGCGGGGTTGGCGTCGACGGCGGAATCGGGCGCCAACTCGGGGACGCGCCGAAGGCGGACCTCGGCGCCGCGGCTGCGCGCCCCCTCGGCCACCGAGTCGGCCAGCGCGTGCACATTGCCCGTGGCGCTGTAGTAGATCACTGCGACGCGAACGCTCATCGTGTGCCCTCTTCCTCATGATTCGGAAGGACAAAAGCGGTACTTGCAGGCAATTGGCGACATTTTCCCCTCAGGTTACCCCGTCGGGTGCCGCCTTTCAGCGGCAGGAGGCGGACGGTGGTTCACCAGCCCGCCCGCGCGGTCACAGCAGTTGCTGACCGCCGTCTATGTCGTACGTGGCGCCGGTGAGGGCCTCATTGCGCATGAGGTGCAGGGCGAGCTCGGCGACGTCCCCCGGGCCCACCACACGACGGATCGGCAGGGTCGCGCGCAGTTCCTCCCGCCGTTCGTCGAGGTGGCTGCCGAGCAGTGTGGCCGAGAGCGGGGTGTCGACGAATCCGGCCGCGATGAGGTTGACGCGGACGGGAGCCAGCTCGAGGGCCAGATTGGCGGTCAGGGCGGGCAGTGCCGCGGTGAGCGCGGCGATGGCGGTCAGCCCGACGCCCGGGCGTCGGCCACCCGTGCCACCGATGAACAGAAGGGTCCCTCCGGGCCGGACCTTGTCCCGGCCGTACTTGGCGATCGAGAGCGTCATCGCGAGACGTTCACCGAAATGTCGACCGGTGCGGTCGACGTCCATCTCGGCCAGTGGTGCGTAGGACGGAGCTCCGGCGGTCGAGAGGACGTGGTCCACCGGGTGCGGCAGATCGCGGAAGAACGCCCGGACCCGGTCGGTGTCCGTGGCGTCGAACGCGGCGGAGCTCAACGGCTTCAGTTGTGCCGCTGCCCTCTCCAGGCGTTCCTCGTTCCGTCCGACCATGACCACCTGGCCGCCTTCGGCGCGTACGCGGCGAGCGGTCTCGAATCCCATTCCCGAGCTGGCGCCGATCACCACGACCACCTGGTCGGCAAGACCGCGGCTTCTCTGTTGCTGGCTCATGAGAGCCTCCGGGTGTGTGCCTGAAAAGCATTTCGCAGGGGGCCACCGTCACCACCCGGGGCCTTCGTCCCGCCCACGGTGCGAGGTACGGTGGGAATCGATCGGCGAACCGGCCGCGGTGTCCTCTCGCTTGCGGTGGAGACCCTCGTCGAGGAACGACATCGCCAGTTCTGCGTGTGCCTTGTGGCGCGCCCCTGAAACCGGTTTCCCGTGATTTCCCGCCCGACCTGGAGTCGCACATGGCAACAGCCCAAGCCCTGTCGGCGCTCGCATTCGCTCCCGGCGCCGATCCGGCGATCGAGCAGGGCGACCTGTCCCTCGCGTTGGCGGGAGCCGAACTCATCGACCTCCTCGGCCTGGGGGCCGTCCGTCTCGCGGGCGCACGCATCCTGCCCGTCGCCCCGGCACGGACCGAGGACTCCATGCTGGTCGAGGCCGCATCGGAGGTCGTCCAGGACGATTCCCACGAGACCGTGGAGAGTTGGCTGTGGCGCCGCGGCAATGGGCTGGCGGCACGATACCGAGCCGCTCCGGGAGCCGGCGGTTCCGCGGCGCCCGCGCATTCGTCACGGAACCCCTTCCGGCGGGCTCGCCCCGTATCTGTCGATCCGCGCGTCCTCGGTGAGGCGACCGAGCGGCTGGAGACCGGTGACCCGGTGCTCGCCGGGCTCGCCGCCTCGGCCGGTGTGCGCGCCGCACCGCCGGACGAGGCCCTCACCGGTCTGGGCACCGACGAGACCGTCGTCCTGGCCGAAGTGCACCAGGCCGTCACGCGCCTGGCGGGTGAGAGACAACGCAGGTCGATCGAGCAGGACGCCTTCGACAACGTCTGGAGAGGCTACTGAGACGGGCCGTCACCGTCCGGGCAGCCGGGTGGTGATCTCCTGTAGGGCCCACCCGTTGCCGTCGGGGTCCCGGAAGGTCGCGAAGGAGCCGTAACTGGCGCGCTCGGGGGCCGGGCCGCTCACCCGCCCCTCCTCGGTGCCGCGGTGGAACACGCCGCCCGCGTCGTGGAAGATCTCACTCACCTCGATGCCGCGGTCCACGAGTTCGGCGTGCGCCGCCTCGATGTCGGAGACGACGAGGTGAAGACCCTGTTGCGAACCGGGCGCGGCGGTGGTGACGCCCGTGCCGAAGAGGATGGAGCAGGGGGAGCCGGGTGGTGTCAGGTGCACCACTCGGTAGCTCTCGTCGGCGGTGTGGTCGACGTCGAGACGGAAGCCCACCTTCTCGTAGAAGGCTTTCGCCCGGTCGACGTCGGAGACGGGCAGAACCACGACTTCGAGCCTCAGATCCATCACGGTGCCTCTTCCTCGTGGAGGGAGCGGAGCAAGCGGCGGTGCCTCATGGACGAGCCTAGGCGGTCGACGCCTGTACGGCCCGCTGTGCACGCGGCGCTCGGCGCGGTGCGGGAGATCACTGAGGGTTCGGGGACGGCGGGTGCCGCCGGCCGAGGGGGCCTCGTCCCTCGCCGTGCCGCCGAAATGCCGGAGGCCTACCGTGGGAGGCGGGGCTGCGTTCCGGCGCGGTGCGGGGCCGGTCCGGGTACCCGGAGAGCGAGCATGCGCACGACCGATCAGAAGGCCGCCGTCATCACCGGCGCCTCCCGGAGCATCGGTGCCGCCCTGGTGGATGCCTACCGTGCGCTCGGATACGCGGTCGTCGCGACCTCTCGCGGCATCGCGCCCTCCCACAGGAACCGCGCCCCGGTCCTGCGGTCGCTCACCACGTTCGATCACTGAACACATCGGCACTGCTCGTCCGGGAGAGGGGACGGCAGGAGGGCGGGGGGCTCGGCCAGCAACCGGAACTGGCGGTCCGCCCGTCGGACCCGTCCGCCGGTGGGGTGCGTGAAATGGGTGCCCAGCAGCAGGTCGTCGGTGCCGGCCAGTTCGGCGAGCAGACGGTGACGCGTGACGCGTGCCTCCACGGGATCGACGTCGCCGACGCTGCCGATGTCGGGGTACGCCAGTTGGACGGGATGGTGCAGGCTGTCCCCGCCGATCAGGGCGTTGCGACGGGTGCCCGTCAGTCCGACCGACAGATGGCCGGGTGTGTGGCCGCGGGTCGGTACCACGCGGACGCCGTCGGCCACTTCCAGACCCTGGGCGGGGACGTCGAGCAGGTCGTACAGCCCTTCGTCGCGGACGGGTCGCAGGGAGTCGCGGTACACCTGGGCGACCTCCTCGTCGCTTTCGGCGACGGACGCCCAGTAGCCCCATTCCCGGCGGTCGGCGAGGTAGCGGGCGTTCGGGAAGGTCGGTGTCCAGCGGCTGTCGGTCAGGTGGGTGTTCCAGCCGACGTGGTCGACGTGCATGTGTGTGGTGATGACGAGGTCCACGGTGTCCGGCGCGAAGCCCGCGGCGGTCAGCCGGTGCAGCAGCGGGGTCCGCAGTCCGTCGGCATCGGGTATCCGCCGGGGCTTGTCGTTGCCGACGCCGGTGTCGACCAGGATGCGTCTGTCGTTCACCTCGATCGCGAAGAGGTGCACATGCATCGCGAAGTTCGCGCCGTCGGTGAAGTCGGGCCGCAACCACGGGTGTTGCAGGTGTTCCGAGGTGGCCTCGGGGAGCAGCCACCGACTGGTCGCCGCTGACATGTCGATCTCGTCCACCCGGCGCACGACCATGCCTCCGAGATCCCAGCCGAGGAAGGCCGGGGACACACGCATACCGCTCACTGTGAATCCGTTCGTCCGGTTCGATCGCCGATTCCGTGAGCCGACTCTAGGGCGGGTGACCACCTTTCGTAAGAAGGTACCTTTTTGTAAGCTGCTGTCATGAGAGTGAGTGAGCAGTCCGAGGACGTCTTCGCCCGGCTTCCGGCGGGCTCTTTCGACAAGGACTGCCCGACGAGGCCACTGATGGCCCAAGTGACCGGCCGCTGGGGCGCGTTGATCATCGCTGCGCTGGTTCCCGGGCCGGTGCGTTTTTCGGGACTTCACCGGCAGATCGGCGGCATCAGCCAGAAGATGCTGTCGCAGTACCTCAAGTCACTGGTGCGCTACGGACTGGTCGAACGTTTGGTGGAGCCGACCGTCCCGCCGCAGGTCACCTACCGCCTGACGCCGCTCGGACGGAGCCTGGCGGAGCAACTGTGCGCGCTGCTGGGCTGGTTCGGCGCGAACACGGCCGAACTGGAGGCGGCCCGGCAGCGTCACGACGCCACCGATTCCCCGTCCCGGTGAAGGCGCCGCGACGAACCGCGGCCGCGCCTCGGCCGGCGAGGGGCTCCCGTCCGCCGGCCGTGGCGCGCGCGCGATGGGTGATCAGGAGACGAGTTCAAGAAGCCGGTCGGCCAGGACCGCGGCCGAGTGCGGGTTCTGCCCCGTGATCAGATTGCGGTCCTCGACCTTGTACGGCTCCCACATGGCGCCCCGGCTGTAGTCGACTCCGATCTTGTCCTTCAGCTCGTCCTCCAGCAGCCACGTCGCTCTGGACGCCAGCCCCACGGCCTCTTCCTCGTCATTGGTGAATCCCGTGCACCGGTAGCCCTTGAACGGCGACTCCCCGTGAATCCTCGTGGAGAGCAGCGCGGCCGGAGCGTGGCACACGATCGCCAGCGGTCTGCCCGAGGCGAGCTGTGCGGTGAGGATCCGTCCGGCGTCCGCGTCCTGCCACAGATCGGACATCGGTCCGTGACCACCGGGCAGATAGACCGCGTCGTAGTCCTCGTGGCGGACGTCCGACAACTTCAGCGGACGGCGCATCACTTCGGCCGAGCGGATGATGGCCTCGAGTTCCAGGGCCCCCTCCTCGCCCCCGGCCATGGAGGGGCGCAGGCTCATCATGTCGACGTTGGGCGTCACACCGTTCGGTGTGGCGACCACGACGTCGTGTCCCGCTTCGGTGACCTTCTTGTACGGGAGCGCGAATTCCTCGGCCCAGTAACCGGTCGCGTACCTCGTGCCGTCCTTGAGCACCCAGTACGTCGCTCCGGACACCACGAAAAGTATCGTCGCCATGCGAATGCGCCTCTCAATCGTTTGAGAACGTGCGTTCATGCGGAGGCACCCGACGAGATACACAACAACCTAATCGCTGCTCCGGTCGGCCGCACCCCGCACCCGGCGGAGTCGCGTACGGACATGGGTGGTCACGCGATCACGATCCGCCCGCCGCCCCGTCCCGGGGCGCGATGCCGGTGGCTCGCAGACACTCGAGCCGAGCCGCCTCGGCGGAGGCCGCCAGTCTCCTCGGCGAGCGAACCCGGTTGCCGCGCACGGCCGGGTGCCCTGCGTGCCCGGCCGGTCACGATCTGGTTGGCTGGCGCCATGAGCGAGACAACTTCCCGTCCCGTGGGCGGTATTGACCCCGCGGAACTGTTCGGCGATCCCTACGCCGTGTACGGGCGCCTCCGCGAGGAGGGGCCGGTGCACCGCATCACCGGCACGGACGGCCTCCCCGCCTGGCTGGTCACCCGCTACGAGGACGTACGGCAGGCCCTCGCCGACCGCCGCCTGGCCCTGGACAAGCGCCACGCCACGCCCGGCGGCTACCGCGGAATGGCACTGCCGCCCGCCCTGGACGCCAACCTGCTGAACATGGACCCGCCGGACCACACGCGCATCCGCAAGCTGGTCTCCCGGGCGTTCACTCCCCGGCACGTCGAGAAGCTGCGCACGCCCGTCCGGCGCACCGCCGAACTCCTCCTCGACGCCTGCGCCGCCGAGGAGGAGTTCGACCTGATCGCCGCCTACGCCGCCCCGCTGCCCATCGGCGTCATCTGCGACCTCCTGGGCGTCCCCGGGGAAAGCCGTCCCGACTTCCGTGCCTGGACCGACGCCCTGGTGGCACCCGACCCCGCACGGCCGGACCGGGCCCGCGAGGCGGTCGGCCGTCTGCTGGCCTTCTTCACCGGGCTCCTGGCGGACAGGCGACGGCAACCAGGCGATGACCTGTTGTCCGCGCTCGTCGCCGTACGCGACGAGGAGGACCGCCTCAGCGAGGACGAGTTGATGTCCCTGGCCTTCCTCATCCTCGTCGCCGGATACGAGAACACCGTCCATCTGATCGGCAACGCCGTCGCCGCCCTGCTCGCCCATCCCGCCCAGCTGGCCGCTCTGCGGGCCGAGCCGCACCTGCTGGGCGGGGCGGTGGAGGAACTGGCCCGCTACGACGGCCCGGTGCCGCTGGCCATCCGGCGCTTCCCCGTGGAGGACGTCACCCTCGGCGGCGTCACCGTCCCGGCGGGGGAGACCGTGCTGCTGTCCCTGGCCGCCGCCCACCGCGATCCGCGCCGTTTCCCCGAGCCCGACCGGCTCGACCTCACCCGTGACGCCACCGGGCACCTCGCCCTGGGCCACGGCATCCACTACTGCCTCGGCGCGCCGCTCGCCCGGATGGAGACCGAGATCGCGCTCACCGCGCTCTTCGAGCGGTTCCCGGACCTGACACCGGCCTGCCCTCCGCAGGAACTGCGGCGGCGTCCGTCCATGCGCTCGCGCGGCCTCGTCAGCCTGCCCGTGCGGGTGGGGCCGCAGCCGTCACGGCCGTAGCCCCCTGGTCGTACCGCCCCGCGCACTCCCCGTCCCCGGTCGGCGGGGCCTCGGGCGCACGTGCCCCCGAACGGCCGTGAGGTGCTGGCGGGCGCTCGGGGGCTCTGTTCCACTGCAGGCATGGAGCGGACGGTGCGGGCCACGGGCAGGCGGGGGGTGGGCTTCACCGCGGCTCTCCTCGGTGCCGCGCGGCCGGCGCGGCCGGTCGGGGCGCCGGGCACCGCCGTCCCGCGATGACGGGGAGGCGAACGGTCGCCCGGTGGATGTTCCCCGAGGGCCACCGCTACGCGTGGGCGGCCCCGTCGTTGCTCGTCCTCACCGTCATCAGCGGGCTGATCGACGCGGCGAGCTTCCTCGGCCTGGGCCGGGTCTTCGTGGCCAACATGACCGGCAACCTGGTCTTCCTCGGGTTCGCCCTGTCCGGGACCGCCCAGATGACGGCCCTGACCTCGCTCATGTCACTGGCGGCGTTCCTGGCCGGCGCGGTCACGGGTGGCGTGTGGCGCCGGGACACCGAGCCGGGCCGGCTGCTCACGCCGCTGGTCGCGATCCAGACGCTGCTGGTCGCGCTCGCCCTCGCCGCCCAGGTGTCCGGCTGGGGGCGCTACGCGGTCCTGGCGTCCCTGGCGTGCGGAACGGGCCTGCAGAACGCGGTCGTGCGCCGCCTGGGAGTGCCCGACCTGACCACCACGGTGATGACCCGCACCCTCACCGGCCTCGCCGCGGACCGTTCGGCACCGGCGACCAGGCGCCGCGCGCTGTCGGTCACGGCACTCGCCGCGGGGGCCGTCACGGGAGGTCTGCTGCACGCCCACGTCGGCGTGGGAGGAGTCCTCGCGGCGGTCCTGCTGCTTCAGCTCGCCGTGGTGCTCGCCGCACGCCGGCCACGCTGATGCCGCGCACACCTGCCTTCCTCCCGTTCGAGCGACGAGAAGGAAGCGCCTTGCTCCAGTAGAGTGACGTGCAGAGCATGACTTTCCGGTCAAAACGGTCGCAGTGCACGCGCCACGAGGTTCACCTACCACGAGAGGCGGCGCCATGCCCTTCGTCACTGCCAACGACAACACGCAGATCTTCTACAAGGACTGGGGATCGGGCCGCCCGGTGGTCTTCTCCCACGGCTGGCCCCTGACCGCCGATGCCTGGGACGGTCAGATGAAGGTGATGGCGGACAACGGTTTCCGCGCCATCGCCCACGACCGGCGCGGAGGCGGACGTTCCGGCCAGCCCTGGGAGGGGAACGACCTCGACCACTACGCCGACGATCTCGCGGCAGTCATCGAATCCCTCGACCTGCGGGACGCCATTCTGGTCGGCCACTCCACCGGCGGCGGCGAGGTCACCCGCTACATCGGCCGGCACGGCACGGGGCGAGTGGCCAAGGCGGTCCTGGTCGGCGCGATACCGCCTCTGATGCTCAGGACGGAGGCCAATCCCGAAGGCCTGCCGCTCGACGTCTTCGACGGAATCCGCGCCGGTGTCGCCTCGGACCGGTCCCAGTTCTACCGGGACCTCAGCGGCCCGTTCTACGGCGCGAACCGTGACGACTCGACGGTCACCCAGGGCACCCGCGACCAGTTCTGGCTCTGGGGCATGACGGTGGGCCTCAAGGGCGCCTACGACTGCGTCAAGGCGTTCTCCGAGACCGATCTCACCGAGGATCTCAAGAAGATCGACGTACCCACCCTCATCGTGCACGGTGACGCCGACCAGATCGTCCCCATCGTGGCCTCCGGGGACAAGAGTTCCAAGCTGGTCGAGAACGTGGACTACAAGGTCTACGAGGGCGCACCGCACGGCCTGGCCATGGTCCCGAAGTTCGCCGAGCGCTTCAACGCCGACCTCCTCGCGTTCGCGCGGGCCTGACACACGCACGCGGGCAGCGGGAAAGAGGGCGATCGATCGGAATTGCCGTTCCGGACGCCGTTCAGTTCCCGCTCGGCACCTCGATGTCGTAGACCAGCGCGTACACGATGTCCCGGGCCTGGCGCAGGTCGTAGCCCGTCGCGTCCACGATCACCCTGAGCGCCCGGAAGGTGTCGCCACCCAGCATGAACATGCGCGCGTCAGCCTGCGCCTCGGCCGGGACCGGCAGTGCGCGGGCTCGCCGCGGATCCACGCTCCGCGGGATCCTCGGCAGCCCGCCCTCCTTCTTGGTCCCCCACAACACCCGCGGTCTCCCAGCCCTCGCCTGAACGACAGATCGCGGAGCCCGTCCTACGCGGACGGCCGCTCCGGCAGCCGCAATGTTTTCATGCGACGGCCGGAGTGTGGCGGATGACCCAGGTGTTGCCTCGGTTCGACCGGCAGCGCCGACCGGGCCGCTGACTCCGGGCGTTCCCGCGCCGCGCCCGGAAGCCGGTACGTCCCCGAGCGAGAGACCGCGGCACACGGGACGGCGACTTCAGTCGGTGAACTCGTGGACGCCGAGGGCGAAGTCCCAGTGGCCGACGCCGTTGCCGGCGAGGCTGACCGTGACGAGGCCCATCCCCTCCAGCCAGTGCGCCATGCGGAGGGCGCCGACGTCCAACGGGCGCAGCCCCAGGCTCTCGACGAACGTGGCCACGTCCGCCTTGGCCCGGGCGTCGTCGCCGGCGAGGAAGACGTCGGGGCGGCCCTTCTCCAGTACGCCGCTGAAGATGGTGTTGAAGGCCTTCACCACGCCGGTGCCGGCCGGGGCCACCTCGGCGACTTCCTGCGCGATCGAGGTCTCCTTGTCGTGGGCCAGTCCGTCGAACGCGGCGTTGAACGGGTTGCTGATGTCGACGATGACCTTGCCGGCGAGAGCGTCTCCGTACTCGGTGACCACTGGGAGGACACCGTCGTACAACACGGCCGTGATGACGATGTCCCCTGCGGGGACGGCGCCCCACTCGCCCTTCGTCACGCCGTGGCCCAGAGTGGCGACCAGGCTGTCGGCCTTGGACCGATCGCGTCCCATGACCTCCACGGTGTTGCCGCCCGCCACTGCGAGCGTGCCGATGGTACGGGCCATGTTCCCCGTGCCGATGAGAGTGATGCTGCTCATGAGGTGCTCTCTTCCTGTTCTGGAGGTGCCGCTGTGTCTCCGGGGCGAGCGTCGCTTCGCCCGCCGCGCGCCGCCACCGCGGTGAGCGCCGGTCGGCCCCACGTCTCGGCCTTCCCGGGGTGTGGCTCAGATGGCGGTGGTGCCACCGTCGCTGACCAATTCCAGGCCGTTCACGTAGCTGGAGTCGTCGGAGGCGAGGAACAGGGCGACCGTCGCGATCTCTTCGGGGCGGCCCATCTTCCCGCGGGGGATGAGGGACTCGAACGCGGTCCTGGTCTCCTCGTCGAACAGTTCTTCCTGCTTGGCGGTGGCGACCTGGCCGGGTGTGAGGACGTTGACGCGGATCTTGCGGTCGCGCAGTTCGTTGAGCCAGACGCGGGCCCATGCCTGCTGAACGGCCTTGCTTCCCGCGTAGAGACTCCAGCCGGGAAACGCGCCGAGGGAGGCGTTGGATCCGGTCATCAGGATCGAGCCGTTGTCATTGAGGAGCGGCAGTGCCTTCTGCACGGTGAACAGGGTGCCGCGAGCGTTGAGCCAGAAGGTGCGGTGGAACTGCTCCTCAGTGATCTCACCGAGGGCGGCGGGCTCGCCCATTCCGGCGCTGGCCCACAACACGTCGATCGAGCCCTTCTCCCGCTTGACGGTGTCGTACAGGCGGTCGAGGTCGTCCAGTTCGGACGCGTCGCCCTGTACGGCGGTGACGTTGCGGCCGATCAGCTCGACGGCGTCGTCCAGTGCTTCCTGCCGTCGGGCCTGGATGAAGACGTGTGCTCCTTCCTCCACGAACAGTTTGGCACCGGCCAGTGCCATACCGGTGGAACCGCCCGTGATCACCGCCACCTTGCCGTCGAGCTTGCCCATGATCACTCCGCCGCGTCGAGGGATATCGGAACAGCTCGGACGTTATGGATACCGAGCTGTGTACTTAACGTACGTGGCGACCGGTCGGGGCGCAAGTTAAGTACACCGATGGGTACCGGTCGGCGCTGCGGAGGTCCGGGGGTGGGTGCGCGCTAAGTAGACTGATCTGTACCGAACGGTTTACAGTGGGCTCATGACGGAGTTGGAGAAGGGTCCGCTGGGCCGGCGCCGCGGCAGGGGCGCGCGCGAGCGCATTCTCGGTGCGTCACAGCAGTTGTTCCGTGAACAGGGCATCAACCGCACCGGCATGGATCAACTCTGCGCCGCGGCACAGGTGTCCAAGCGCACGGCCTATCAGCACTTCACCGGCAAGGACGAACTCGTCGCCGAATACCTGCGCCGATTCGATCCCGACGTCATGCCCGGGGTGTTCGACCGCACCGACCTCACGCCGCGCGAACGGCTCCTCGCCGCCTTCGACATGCCCGCGTCCATGCCCCTGTGCCCCTACATCGCGGCGGCCGTCGAACTCCACGACCCCCAGCACCCGGCATCCCGGTACGCACGCGAATACAAGGTCGCCATCGCCGCGCGGCTGGCCGAAACCGCCCGCGAGGCCGGTGCCACCGACCCCGAACAACTCGGCGAGCAACTGGCGCTGCTCATCGACGGCGCCTCCGCCCGCACCCGAGTGACCAACAGCGAATCCTTCTCCACCGCCGCCGCCATCGCCGCCGTCCTCATCGACAACGCCATCCCCGCGTCCGCGGCTGGGCGGGCCGACGACGGCCGGGATACCGCGGCATCCGCCCCGGTGCGGGCGGGGGGACGCTGACGGGGCTTTTGGTCCTCTGCGGCAGCGAACCGGTGGCGCGTTCGACGTGACCGCACGGCTTCGGCCTCGGCGTCGGTCTGAGGATCTCAGAGCGGAGCCCCGGCGACCGACGGCAACGCCGCGGAGGTGCGTGCCGGGTCCCGCGACGCCGGGATGCCCCGAACCGGGAGACCCTAGGCGCCGGCCTCGGCCCGCCAGCCCAAGAGGAGCGCCTGGAGCGCCTGTTGGGCGAGTCGGCGGGCGCGTTCGTTGCCGACGGTGTCGAGTTGGCCGAGTGAGGCGATGCCGTACAGCGTGCCCCAGATGATCTCGCACGCCTCGTCGAGGTCGGGCAGGGGCACGGCATGGGTCGCGGACCAGGCGGTGAGCAGTTCCCTCAGCAGGGCGATGGCCGCTTCCGCGGCGTGGCGGCGTGCCTCGGCGTCGACCGCCGTGCCGTTCATGAGGGCGTAGAGGTGCGGATGGTCGCCCGCGAACCTGACGTACTCCGAGGCTGTCCGCGTCAACCGCCGCTCGACGTCCGGTTCCTCGGCGACGTGCGCGAACCCGGCCAGCATCAGGTGGTGGCCGTGAGCCACCAACTCCGCCATGAGGGCGCCCTTGTTGGCGAAGTGCTGATAGACGACGGGCGCGGAGTACTCCACGTCGTTCGCGATACGCCGGACCGTGAGCGCCGAAGGGCCCTCGGTCTCCAGTACGTGCAGGGCGGCCTCGACGATTCGCTCGCGGGTCTCCGCCCGTTCACGGGCTCGTCGTGTGGTGTGCGGCATGTCCTGGTTCTTCGCTCCCTCGGTGTCCTCGCACAGTATCCGCCGCGCTTGACGGCATCGGCACCGTGCCCTTAGGTTAACGGCGTTAGGAAGTCTAACAACGTTAGGAGTTGCGACGTGATCTACCACATCAACCGCGCCACGGTGAAGGACAGTGCGACCCCCGAGCAGGTCGAGGCGGTGCTGGAGAGCTGGCGTGAGCAGGGCCGCTCCAACCCGGCGGTCAAGTCCTTCGTCGTCGGACGCGAGCACGGCGCCGACTACACGTACGGCGCGGTGTTCGTGGTGGAGGACCTCGACGGCCTCTACGCGTATCTCACGCACCCGACCACGTACCGGACCGACGAGCTCGGCCTGCACCTGGCGGATCGACTGGAGATCTTCGACGTCAGCGACGACGACGACCCCGAGCTGAACGCCAAGATCCAGGAGCTGCACCGGCGTCGCAATGCCGACAACCCCGAGGTCGCGGCCACGCTCGCCGCCGTGCCCGACTTCACCGGCGCGGGCGTGGAGGACTGACCGGCCGGCCGAGGTCGATCGAGTGCCCTGGGGGCAGGCCGCGCTCCCAGGGCATTCGCGTGTCGCCCCCCGCTGTCCGGTGAGTGCCTTCCGCGCGAAGGGGTGAGGGGCGAAGGGGTGAAGGGGCGAAGCGGTGAAGGTGGGCAGGCGGTGGGGGAGTTGCGCCGTTGTCAGGAAGTGCGCGTACTGCTCGCGCGCACCACGAGGCGGTGCGGAATCACCACGTCCAGGGGCGGCACCGCGGAGGCGGGGCTGTAGATGCGGTCCGCGAGGCACTGCAGGGCCCGCTCGGCGATCTGCTGCTTGTCCGGGGCCACCGTCGTGAGCGGTGGGTTGGCGTAGCGGCCGTCCTCGATGTCGTCGAAGCCCACGAAGGCCACGTCGTCCGGCACGCGCAGACCGCGTTCGTGAGCCACGTGCAGGGCGCCCAGGGCGAGTTCGTCGGTGAACGCGAAGACCGCGTCGGGCCGGGCGCCGGCGTCCAGCAGGGCGGCCATCGCCCGTGCCCCGTCCTCGCGGTGCAGCGTCCTCACGGGCTGTTCCAGCGCGGGATCCGGGGTGAGTCCGGCACGGCGGAACGCCTCGCGGTACCCCTCCAGACGCTGCCTCGCCGTCTCGTTGTGCAGGTGCGGCTGTGGGCCGAGGGCCGCGATGCGCCGGTGTCCCGCTTCCAGGAGATGGGTCGTGGCCTCCTCGGCCGCGAGCACGTTGTCCGCGGCGACACGGTCGGCGAGGCCGTGCGGCCGGCGTTCGCCGAGGAGGACGACGGGCACGTTGCGGGAGCGGCCGGTCACCTCCTCCGGTCCGAGTGCCCAGGGGCTGATGATGAGACCGTCCACCAGACGGCCGTCGCCGCCGTCGAGCAGTCTGCGTTCCGCCTCCGGATCCCCGAAGGTCTGGTCGATGACGACGGTCCACGCGCGCTGCTGGGCGGCCCGGACGATCAGGCCGGCGAGTTCACCGAAGTACGGGGAGTGCAGCTCGGGGATCGCGAGGCCGATCAGCCCGGTGCGGCCGGCGCGCAGATTGCGGGCGGCGACGTTCGGCCGGTAGCCCAGTTCGTCGAGTGCGGCCTGAACGCGTGCGCGCGTCTCCTCGGCCACGGCGGCCGACCCGCTGACGACATTGGAGACCGTACGCGTCGACACCCCCGCGAGGGCGGCGACATCCTTCAGGCGACTGCTCACGACCGCCATCCTCGCACGCGGCGGTGGCTCCGAAAAGATCTCCCGCTCGACTATTGCAACGTCGCAATCAACGTCGCACGATGGGAGAGGCAAGCACAGCGCGAGGAGGCGCAGCATGAACGTGTCCGTTTCTCCCGATTCTGCGGATTCCCGAGGTTCCCGAGGTTCCCGCCGTTCCCTCGGTTCCCCGGTCTTCCCGGGCGTCGATGCCGCCGCTCTGGACATCGACGTGTCCGCTGAGGTGGCGGCCCTGTACTCGGACGGCATCACGGCACGCAAGGGCGCCTTCACGCCCGAGTGGGCGGACCGGCTGGGCGAGGACGTGGCAAAGGCGTTCGAGGAGGCCCGCTCGCGGCCCGGCGGCGCCGTGGGGCGCGGACCGAACCGGTACTACGTGGAGATCCACCCGGAGCAGATCAGGGGTTTCGTCGAACTGGTGGACCACCCGTGGGTGCGCTCCCTGTGCACGGCGACGCTGGGTCCCGACTACCGCATCGTGGAACTCGGCTTCGACGTGCCGCTGGAGGGCGCGGTCAACCAGCCCTGGCACCGTGACTTCCCCATGCCCGAGGAGACCCGCCGTGAGCGTCGTCTCACCTCGCTCGCCTTCAACGTGACCACGGTGGACACCGAGGAGGACATGGGCCCCTTCGAGATCGCCCCCGGCACCCAGTGGGACGACAGCGAGGACTTCGAGCACGGCATGTTCCCGCCCAAGGCCGACTACGACCGCTATCTGCGGCGGGCGGTGCGCAAGTACCCCCGGCGCGGCGACATCTCCGCGCGGACCGCGCTGACGATCCACCGGGGGACCGCCAACCAGTCCGCCAAGTCCCGGCCGGTGCTGGTCCTGGGCGTCGACGGACCGGAGGCGAACAACGGCGAACGGCACAACGCGGCCGTCACCCGCGCCTACTGGGAGACGCTCCCGGAGCGGGTCCGCCGGCACCTCGACTGCGCGATCGTGGACGAACTGACGCCGGTGACCCAGCTGCACACCATCGAGGGCCTCGTCATGGGCGACGCCTGAGCGCGCCCCTGCACCACCCGCGGGGAGTGAGAAGGTGAGGCACTCACCCCGTGGGTGGTGCGACGGGCGCCAGGACGGCAGCGGTTCCGCCGTGGCGTGTCACCGCCGACAGGTACCACTCGTCACTGGAGGCCGAACCACGGCAGGCATGCCCGCAGTCCTTCGCACGTCACGGGGACCGGCTGGTGCGACCGCCACTGTTCGGCGGTGAGGCGGAGCCGGCGCAGCACGGCCGGCGCGCCGCGTACGACGTGCCGTTCGACGCCGTCCTCGCGGTAGCCGAACTTGCGCGAGACGGCCTGTGAGGCCGCGTTGTCGGAGAAGGCGCCGGAGACGGCGTGCTGTGCGCCGAGTCCGGCGAAGGCCAGATGGAGGACGGCCGCGCGCATCTCCGTTCCCAGTCCCTGGCCGTGATGGGCGCTGCCCACCCACGAGCCGGTGGTCACCTCGCGCAGGACGGCGAACCCCCGGGCGCCGATGCCCTGCGCGCCCACGACGAGCCCGTCCCGCACCGCCACCAGGCCCAGCTCCCAGTCGTCCGGCTGCCACTCGCCCCAGCAACGCCAGTGGTACTGCAGGACGTTGCGCGCGCGTTCCTCGGGAGGCGCGTCGGTCCACGCCGCGGTGAACGGCTGCACCGCCGGGTCGTGCACACCCTCGGCGGCGAGTGAGGCCAGGGCGGCGAGATCGTCCAGGTCCGGCAACCGCAGCTCCAGGCGCGGGGTGGTCAGGCGCAGGCCGGCAAGTGGCCAGTGGGTCAGTAGGGTCATGGGCACGAGGCTTTCCCCACCGCACCGTCGTCGCCACTGTTTTTCACAGGGGTTCCGCACTCCGGTGACCATCCGTGCCGTGTCCGCCGCGGCGGCACAGGGCGGCGGCGGGGCTCCGGCCGCGTCGCTTCAGGGATTGGCGAGCCGCGCGCCCCGAGCCGCCTCCACGCGGTCCGCGATGTGGTCGATGACCACGTTGACCGCACGGCGGTACGGGGTGGCGTCCCGGTTGACCTGCGACAGCAGCATGCCGCCCTGGATCGCGGCCAGCAGCGTGACCGCGAGCGCCGACACGTCCTCGTCGGCCTCGAGGTCACCGCGCTCGCGCATCCGGGCGAGCCCGGATTCGATCGCGTTCTGCCAGGCGGCGAAGCCCGTGGCCAGGCCGAGCCGTGCGGAGGGGTCGATGTCCGACAGTTCGCTCGCCAGCGAGCCGATCTCGCAGCCTCCCGCGCAGTGCACCGCGTCCAGGCGGACCGCCGCGCCCTCGCACCATGCGCGCAGCGCGTCGATGCTGTCGAGGTGGTCGAGCAGGGGGCGCTGCTGTTCGAGCTTCACGGTGCTCTGGTACTCGATCACCGCCGCCGTGAGGCCCTTCTTGTCCCCGAAGTAGTGGTAGATCTGCGAGGCGCTCGCCCGGGCGCGCCGCTGCACGTCGGGGATGCTCGTGCCGGCGACACCCTGCTGGAACATCAGCTCGGCGGCCGCGTGCAGGATCCGATCCCGTGTGCGACGGCCGCCTTCGGTGCTCGCGGCCTTCCCCCGGGTCCTCTCGCTTCGCGTCTGCATGGGGTCCAGCCTACCCCCTCATTGGAATTGCCTTTCCAATAAGGCGCCTTCTACTTTTGGAGTGTTGATTCCAAGATCACCCCGGGAGTCGCTCCCGGGGCCATGCCCGGGCGCACGCTCGGCGTCCGATCCCCGAAAGGCGCAGCGCCATGCCCGACTCCACGCCCACGCCCCTCGACCCCCAGATCCAGGCCGTGCTGGAGGACCTGGCCGCGACCCCCGCCCTCGCGCCCAACACCCTCACCGTTGCCGAGAACCGCGCCGCCGGCCGCGCGTTCGCCTCGTTCGCCGGTGACGTCGTGCCGGTTCGCAAGGTGCGCGACACGAGGTTCCGCAACGGCGACCACGACGTCCCGGTCCGCGTATACACGCCCCTGACGCTCGCGGCGGGCGCGCCCGCTCCGGTGACGGTGTTCCTCCACGGCGGCGGCTGCGTGTTCGGCGACCTCGACAGCCAGGACCACTACGCCAGGGTCGTCGCGACACGGTCGAGGACCGTCGTCGTCTCCGTCGACTACCGGCTGGCGCCGGAGCACCGGTTCCCGGGAGCCGTCGAGGACGCCTACGCGGCACTGCGGTGGGTCGAGCGCGACGCCCGCGCCCTCGGCGTCGATCCGGGGCGGATCGCCCTGTTCGGGGAGAGCGCCGGAGGCAACCTCGCCGCGGTCACCGCGCAGGAGGCGAAGCGACGCGGGGGACCGGCTGTCGCCTTCCAGGCCCTCGCCTACCCCGCGACCGACCGTTTCGACGACGGCGCGTCGATGTACGACAACGCCGCCGGCCCCCTGCTGACCCGCCCCTGGCTCGAGTGGTTCTGGGGTGCCTACCTGAACACCCCCGACGAGGGCGCCGACCCGCGTGTCTCCCCGCTGCGCGCGGACGATCTCACGGGCCTCCCGGCCGCGTTCGTCGTCACCGCCGGGCTGGACCCCCTGCGCGACCAGGGTGTCCGGTACGTGGAGGCGCTCCGCGCAGCCGGAGTGCCGGTGACGCACCGGGCGGTCGAGGGGGTGCCTCACGCCTTCCTGTCCTTCACCCGCGACGTCCGGGTCGCGCGTGACGTGCTGAACGAGACAGGGGACGCCATCGGCGCGGCCTTCGCGTGAGGGCGGGGGGCGGACGCGACCCGTGGAACGGCGGGGCGGCGGCGCCGCGTCCCCTTCAGGCCACGACCTCCAGGACGGTCCCGCCCTTGGCGATCGCGGTGATCTCGTCCTCGGGGGCGCCGGCATCGGTGACGAGGGTGTGCAGGCGCCCGGCGGGGACGACGTGGGCGTGGGCGGTGTGGCCGATCTTGCTTCCGTCGGTCGCCGCCAGGATGCGGCGCGAGGAGGCGAGAGCCGCCTTCTTGACCGCCGCGTCCTCGAGGTCGTACGCGGTCAGGCCGTCGGCGGCGCTCAGTCCGCAGCAGCCGAGGACGGCGGTGTCGAAGCGCAGGGCGGCCAGCGAGGCGAGGGTGAGGGGGCCGATGAGGGCGCCCTCGGCGGCCCGCGGCTG
Organism: Streptomyces griseoaurantiacus; assembly: GCA_014656015.1. Lineage (GTDB taxonomy): Bacteria > Actinomycetota > Actinomycetes > Streptomycetales > Streptomycetaceae > Streptomyces > Streptomyces griseoaurantiacus. Next base: position 40,939 of record BNBP01000016.1, read on the forward strand.
TCCGCCCGGCACGATCAGCCGCGTGGGCGCGGGGGCGTCGGCGAGGACCTGGAGGGCCTGGAGCGAGAGCGGCATCACGGTGACGGGGCGCCCCTTCAGCAGCCGCGCGACCTCCAGGCAGGTCGTCCCGCTGTCGAGGACCACGGTCTCCCCGTCGGCGATGAGCGCCGCCACCCGCTCCCCGATGCGGCGCTTGACCTCCGTGCCCTCGTGCGCGCGCAGGGCGAAGGGCGGTTCCTCGCCCCGGAGGAGGAGCGCGCGGGCACCGCCGCGGACGCGTTCGAGCACGCCGTGGGCGGAGAGCGTGTCCAGGTCGCGCCGGATGGTCATCTCCGAGGCGCCGGTCAGGGAGGCCAGTTCGGCGACGGTGGCCGAGCCCGAGGAGGCGACGGCTTCGGCGATCACTCGATGTCGATCCGCGTTCTGCATACCCCGATTGAACCCCAGGGCAGAACTCACACTCAAGATGTTCGAACCGTAAACTTTCGAACACATAGATTGTTCGATATGGTCGGCGCATGGTGGACAGAGCGCTCCGCGCCGCCCGAGTGGCGACCTTCGTGTACTTCGTGCTGAACGGCACCCTGCTGGGCGTCTGGGTGGTGCAGATCCCGGCGATCGAGACGAAGGCCGGCATCGGCCACGCCGTGCTCGGGGGACTCCTCGTGGTCCTCGGCGCGGGCGCCTTCGCCGGCATGCAACTGGCCGGTCCGCTGTCGGACCGGTTCGGCCCCAGGGCCGTGGTGCCCGCGGCGGGTGCCCTGTGCGCCGCCGCCCTCGTACTGCCCGGACTCGCGCACGACACCTGGACGCTCGGTGGCGCGCTCCTGGTCCTCGGCTTCTTCAACGGATGCCTGGACGTGAGCATGAACGCCCACGCCGTGCAGGTGGAGAAGGCCTACGGCCGCCCCGTCATGTCGGCCTTCCACGCCACCTTCTCCGTCGGCGGCGTACTCGCCGCACTCCTCGGCGCCGGCGCCGGCGGCCTCGGCTGGAGCCCCGCGAGGACGCTGACGGTCGTCGCGGTGGCCGGCGTCCTGGTCGCCGTGGTGACGGCCCGGGGCCTGCTGTCCGCCGCGCCCGCCCCGGAGGCCGGGGGCGAGCCCTCGGCAGGTGAGGCCGGCTCGAAGGGCACCGGGCGGCGGGCCGCCCCCGCCCGCATCTGGTTCCTCGCCGCGCTCGCCCTCATGGTCATGCTGAGCGAGGGTGTCGCCAACGACTGGAGCGCCCTGCACCTGCGGACGGTCCTCGGCGCCTCCGAGAGCTCCGCCGCCTTCGCCTACGGCACGTACGCGGCGACGATGACCCTCGGCCGGCTCCTCGCCGACCGGTTCTCCGCCCGGTTCGGCTCCGTCGCCGTACTCCGGTACGGCTCGGCCCTGGCCGCCGCCGGCATCGGCATCGTCGCGGTGTCGCCCTGGATCCCCCTCGCCCTGGCGGGCTGGGCCCTGTTCGGCCTCGGGCTCTCCGGGACCGTGCCCCAGCTGTTCAGTGCCGCCGGGCACGCCGACCCGGCCGCGGCCGGCGCCAACGTCTCCCGCGTGGCAGGCCTCGGCTACCTGGGCATGCTCGCCGGCCCCGCGCTCATCGGCTGGATGACCCACGTCGTCGCACTCAACCACGCCTTCCTGCTGCCGGCCGCCCTCTGCCTGGTCGCCGCATTCAGCGCCGGTGCGCTGCGTCCCCGCGCCGACCGGAGCCCCGACCCGGAGCCCGGCCGGGAGTCCGCGAGCGAGACGGCGGGCGAGCCGGTGCGTCCCCTCTGACCGTCACGGGTGCGCCCCTCCGACCGCCCGTGCGGCACGGTCCTGACCACCGTGCCGCACGGGTGTTTTCTGGCGCCCGGACATCTTGTTTCACGGTACACGTAAATGCATAATGCAGTGATGGACATGTCCACCGCGCATTCCGAAAAGTCCCACGGCGCGACGGAGGACCTCGTCGTCGCCGTGGAGCAGGTGCTGCGGCACGTACGACAGAGCGCCACCGCCGGTGGGCTGGGCATCGCCGCGTCCGCCCTGCTCGGGCGGCTCAGCCGCGAAGGACCCCTGCGGCTGACCGAACTGGCCCGCGCCGAGGGGATCTCGCAGCCCAACGCGACCCAGCTCGTCACCCGCATGGAACGGGCGGGGCTGGTGCGGCGCACCGCCGACCGCAGCGACGGGCGCGGCGTGCTCGTGACGGTCACCCAGACCGGTCTGGACGTGTTCACCCGGCGCCGTGCCGAGCGCGCGCGGGCGCTGGGCGAACTCATGGCCGAGCTGAGCGAACCCGAGCGCCGGGCGACCGAGCTCGCGCTCTCCGCCCTGGCCCGGGTGATCCGCGAGCGGCAGCAACCGGAACGCGGGTGAGACGGGATCCGTGCGCGGCGCCGGCTCCGTACGGACGGCGCCCCGACCCGCGCGAGACCCCGCGAGGGCCGCCGGCCCATGCCGCGCAACCCCAGCCCGTCCCGTCCGCCCTCGTTCGGAAGAGAACCGCACATGAGTGCACCGCACGGAAAGGCCGCCAGTCCCTTCCGGCAGCCCAAGGCCGTCTGGGCCGTCGCGTTCGCCTGCGTGATCTCGTTCATGGGCATCGGTCTCGTCGACCCGATCCTGCCCGCCCTGGCCGACAGCCTGCACGCCACACCCAGCCAGGTCTCCCTGCTGTTCAGCAGCTATCTGATCGTCACCGCGGTCGCCATGCTGATCGTCGGCTGGGTCTCCAGCCGCATCGGTGCCAAACGCACCCTGGTGACCGGCCTCGCCGTCATCGTCGTCTTCGCGGCCCTCGCCGGAACCACCGACTCCATCAACGGCATCGTCGGCTTCCGGGCCGGCTGGGGACTGGGCAACGCCCTGTTCATCGCCACCTCCCTCGCCGTCATCGTGGCCTCCGCGAGCGGCGGTTTCGGCGGCGCGATCATCCTCTACGAGACCGCGCTCGGCCTCGGCATCGCCGTCGGACCACTGCTCGGCGGAGAACTGGGCGCCATCAGCTGGCGCGGCCCCTTCTTCGGTGTCGCCGTCCTCATGGCCGTCGCCCTCGTCGCCACCGTGGCCTTCGTGCCCTCGCTGCCCAGACCGGAGCGCCCCACCTCGCCCCTCGCCCCGCTCAGGGCGCTGCGCCACCGCGGCCTGCTCACCATGGGCATCATGGCGCTGCTCTACAACTGGGGCTTCTTCACCATGCTCGGCTACGCCCCGTACCCGATGGAGCTGGGCGCCCACCAGCTCGGGCTCGTCTTCACCGGCTGGGGACTGCTGGTCGCCGCGTTCAGCGTGTTCTTCGCCCCGCGCCTGCAGGGCCGCTACGGCACCGCGCCCGTCCTCTACGCCAACCTGCTCGGCCTCGGCATCGTCATGGCGGTCATCGCGGCGGGCGTCGACACTCCGGCCGTCGTCATCGTCGCGGTCGTCCTCAGCGGCGCCTTCATCGGCATCAACAACACGCTCACCACCCAGGCCGTCATGCTGGTCTCGCCCGTCGAGCGCCCGGTGGCCTCCTCGGCCTACGGCTTCCTGCGGTTCATCGGCGGCGGGCTCGCGCCCTACGTCGCCGGGAAGCTCGCCGACGCCACCGACCTGAGCGTCCCCTTCTACCTGGGGGCCGGCACCTTCGTCCTCGCCATCCCGGTGCTCGCGAGCGGGCACCGGCTGCTGGCGAGGGCCGAGCGGCGCGACGGCGAGGACGAGCCGGTCGTGCCGGCCGGACGCGACGGGCCCGTGTTCACGCCGGACCCGACGACGAACCGCGGCCGCTGACCCCGGCCCCGCTCCCGGCACTGCGCACCGGCGGCGCCTGAGCGGCACCGCGACGGCCGCCCCGGGGCCCACCGCACGGTGGGCCCCGAGCCATGTCCACCGCGGTGGCACCCGGGCCGTTCGGCCCAGGTGCGGGGCGCCCCCGGAGCCGTAGCGTGAGAGGAGTGAACCCTTTGCAGATCGTCGCCTACGGCGTCCTCGCGGACGAGGAACCCCTGCTGCGCGCCGCCTTCGCCGGCCTCCTCCGGGACGGCCACGAACTGCGCTGCCTCGGCCTCTTCCTCGACCGTGACACCGCCCCCACCGCCACCGGCCACGACGTCGTCCTCAGCAGTGTCAACGACACCCTCGACGCCGGGGTCCTGCGCGCCCTCGCCGAGGGCGGCACCCGGATGATCGCCCAGCGTGCCACCGGCTACAACAACATCGACCTGGACACCGCCGCGGAGCTCGGTCTGACCGTCGCCCGTGTGTCGGCCTACTCGCCGTACTCCGTCGCCGAGTTCGCCTGGGCGCTGGCGCTCGCCGTCGACCGCCGCATCGTCCGCGCCGCCCACCGCACCCGCGAGTTCGACTTCCGGCTCGACGGGCTGATGGGCCGCGACCTGCGCGGCCGTACCGCGGGGGTGGTCGGCACCGGGAAGATCGGAGCCGCCTTCGCCCGCATCGCGCACGGCTTCGGCATGCGGCTCCTCGGCTGGGACGTCGCCGAGAACCCCGAGTGCCTCGCCCTCGGCATGGAGTACGCCGACCGCGACCGGCTGTTCGCCGAGGCGGACCTCGTCAGCCTGCACGTACCGCTGCTGCCGGAGACCCACCACCTGGTGGACGCCCGCACGCTGGCCCTCATGAAGGACGACGCCCTGCTGGTCAACTCCAGCCGCGGCGGTCTGGTGGACACCGACGCCCTGCTGGAGACCCTGCGAGCGGGGCGGCTCAGCGGCGTCGGCCTGGACGTCTATGAGGAGGAGGCCGGGGTGTTCTTCCTCGACAAGTCCCTGGAGGTCATGACCGACGAGCGTCTCGCCCGCCTGATGACCTTCTCCAACGTGCTGGTCACCTCCCACCAGGCGTACTTCACCCGGGACGCCGTCGGGCAGATCGCCGAGGCCACGGCCGGGAACGTCGCGGACCATCTGGCCGGCCGCACCGGCGCCAACACGCTCGTCCCGCCGGCCGCGCGCTGATCCACCGCCCGGCCGCGGGGCCGCGCGGCGGGCGGGATCCCGGCCCGCCCCACAGACTGGAGGGGAAGGGCCCGTGGGGGAGGGGAGCGGGCCGGTGCACGAGAGAGAGCCTCACGAGAGGAAGCCGAGGACGGGCATGAAGCCTTGCGCCACTCACCGCCACCCGCACTCCGCCCGGCGGGAGACCTCCCCCCGCCCGGGCGGCGCGCACCCCCGCCCCACCGCCGCACCCGCGGCCGCCCTGTGACCCCCGCCCGGCACCCGACGGCGGCGACCCTCGCCCCGGTCCCGCACCACGCCCCCCTCGCCGCCGGCACCTCCGCCCCCGGCACCTGGGCGTACGAGGGCTACGACCCGGCCGCCGAACGTCTGCGGGAGGCACTGTGCACCCTGGGCAACGGCCGCTTCGCCACCCGCGGCGCACTGCCCGAGTGCACGGCGGACGACGTCCACTACCCCGGCACCTACGTGGCCGGCTGCTACGACCGCCTCACCTCCGAGGTCGCCGGTCGCCAGGTCGAGAACGAGGACATGGTCAACCTCCCGAACTGGCTGCCGCTGCGGTTCCGCCCCGCCGGCGGCGACTGGCTCACCCCCGACACCACGACCGTCCTGGAGCACCACCTCACCCTCCACCTGGACGGCGGCACCCTGACCCGGCACACCCGCTACGCCCTCGACGAGCAGCGGATCCTCGACGTGCGCCAGCAGCGGCTCGTCTCCATGGCCGACCCCCATCTCGCCGCGCTCCGCACCGAGTTCACCTGCGAGGGGGCGGCCCTCGACCTCGAGGTCGAGGCGGCGCTCGACGGAGGTGTCACCAACGCCGGGGTCGCCCGCTACCGCGAACTCGACGGCCGGCACCTCACCCACATCCACACCGGCACGGCCGCCACCGCGCCCGGCACCGCCTGGCTGCGCTGCCGCACCCGCGGCTCCGACGTCCGCATCGGCATGGCCGCCCGGGTCACCGCGGACGCCCCCGTCACCGTCCGCCACGCGCACCCGCGCGCCCTGCACACCGCACGCCTGCGGCTGGAACCCGGCCGGACGGCCCGCGTCGACAAGACCGTCGCCCTGCACACCTCCCGCGACCCCGCCATCGGCGACCCGCGGCACGCCGCCGTCGAACGGGCCGGTGCGGCGCCCGGCTTCGAGCAACTGCGGGAGGACCACCGGGCCGCCTGGGAGCGGCTGTGGCGCCGGGCGCGTCTGGAGGTCCCCGGGGAGCCCGGTCAGATCCTGCGGCTCCACCTCTTCCACGTCCTGCAGACCCTGTCCCCGCACACCGCCGACCTCGACGTCGGCGTGCCCGCGCGAGGGCTGCACGGCGAGGCCTACCGCGGCCATGTCTTCTGGGACGAGCTGTTCGTGCTGCCGTACCTCAACCTGCACCTGCCCGAGGTGTCCCGGGCCCTGCTCGGCTACCGCCACCGGCGTCTGGAACCCGCCCGCGCGGCGGCCCGCGCCCTCGGCAGACGCGGCGCCATGTACCCGTGGCAGAGCGGCAGCGACGGGCGGGAGGAGACCCAGCGGCTGCACCTCAACCCCCGCTCCGGGCGCTGGCTGCCCGACCACTCCCACCTCCAGCGGCACGTCGGGTCGGCGATCGCGCACAACGTGTGGCAGTACTGCGAGGCGAGCGGCGACACCGAGTTCCTGCACACCGCCGGCGCCGAGATGCTGCTCGAGATCGCCCGCTTCTGGGCGGACTCGGCCACCTGGGACCCTGCCCTGCGCAGGCACCGCATCCTCGGCGTCATGGGGCCCGACGAGTACCACGACGCCTATCCCGGCGCCGACCGACCCGGCCTCGACGACAACGCCTACACGAACGTCACCGCCGCCTGGGTGCTCACCCGCACCCTGGACCTGCTCGGCTCCCTCCCCGAGCCCCGGCGCCGCGAACTCACCGAGGACCTGGAGCTGACGGACGAGGAACTGCGGCGCTGGGAGGAGGTCTCCCGCACCCTGCGCATCCCCTTCCACGAGGGCGTCATCAGTCAGTTCGAGGGCTACGGCGACCTGGACGAACTCGACTGGGAGGCCTACCGCGCCCGCTACGGCGACATCCGCCGGCTGGACCGGATCCTGGAGGCCGAGGGGGACAGCGTCAACCACTACAGGGCCTCCAAGCAGGCCGACGTCCTCGTGCTCGGCCACCTCCTCCCGCCGCACGAACTCGTCGCCCTCTTCGCCCGGCTCGGCCACCGCTTCGACGACGACCTCTGGCGCCGCACCGTCGACCACTACCTGGCCCGCACCAGCCACGGCTCCACCCTCAGCGGGCTGGTCCACGGCTGGGTCCTGGCCCGCTGCCGCCGCACGGAGGCGTGGGACCACGTCCAGGAGGCGCTGCTCAGCGACGTGGCCGATGTGCAGGGCGGTACCACGGGCGAGGGCATCCACCTCGGCGCCATGGCCGGCACCCTCGACCTCGTCCAGCGCGGGCTGCCCGGCCTGGAGACCCGCGAGGGCGCGCTGTGGCTGGACCCGGTCCCGCTGCCGAGACTGTCCTCCTACGGCTTCACCGTGCGCCACGACGGCCACTGGGGCGTACGGCTGCGGCTGGAACACCGGTGCGTGGAGATCGAGGTGCCGCCCTCGGAGGAGGCACCTCTCGACATCCACCTCGCCGGCCGGGCATTCCGGGTCCGGCCGGGGGAGGTGCGCCGGCTGGAGCTGCCGGACTGAGGCCGGTTCCGGTCAGGCGGCCGGTGCCGGGTACGTCGGGTACTCGACGCCGGACACGTACTGCACCACCCGCACGACCTGGCAGGAGTACCCGAACTCGTTGTCGTACCAGAGGTACAGGATCGCGTTGTCGCCCTCGACCTTGGTCGCGCCCGCGTCCACGATCGAGGCGTGCCGGGAGCCGACGAAGTCGCTGGAGACCGCGTCCGGCGCGGTGGTGAAGTCGATCTGCCGCTTCAGCGGCGAGGTCAGCGACACCTCCCGCAGGTGGTCGAGGACCTCCTCCCGGCTGGTCTTACGCGCGAGCTGGAGATTGAGGATGGCGATCGAGACGTCCGGCACCGGCACCCGGATCGAGCTGCCGGTGATCCGCGCTTTGAGGTCGGGCAGCGCCTTGGCGACCGCGGAGGCCGCCCCCGTCTCGGTGAGCACCATGTTGAGCGGCGCCGAGCGTCCGCGCCGCTCCGACTTGTGGTAATTGTCCAGCAGGTTCTGGTCGTTGGTGAACGAGTGGACCGTCTCCACGTGTCCGCGCTCCACCCCGAACTCGTCGTCCATCGCCTTCAGCGGCGGCACGATGGCGTTGGTGGTGCAGGAGGCGCAGGACAGGACGCGCTCGTCCGGCTTGATGGTGTCGTGGTTGACGCCGTGGACGATGTTGGGGACGTCGCCCTTGCCCGGCGCGGTGAGCACCACCTTGTCGATGCCGGGCCGCAGGTGCTGCGACAGCCCCTCGCGGTCGCGCCACTTGCCGGTGTTGTCGATGAGGATGGCGTCCTTGATGCCGTGGGCGGTGTAGTCCACCTGGGACGGGTCGTCGGCGTGGATGACCTTGATGGTGTTGCCGTTGGCGGTGATGGTGCCGTTGGCCTCGTCGACGGTGATCGTGCCCTGGAACTGGCCGTGCACGGAGTCGCGGCGCAGCAGCGAGGCCCGCTTGACGAGGTCCTCGCCCACCCGGCCGCCGCCGCGCACGACGATCGCGCGCAGCCGCAGCCCGTTGCCGGAGCCGGACTTCTCGATGAGCAGCCGGGCGACGAGGCGGCCGATGCGGCCGAAGCCGTAGAGCACGACATCGCGCGGCTCGCGTCGCTCGATCTTGTCGGCGCCGGTCGCGCCCGCGACGGCCTCGGCGGTGAACTCCCTCACGGACAGGCCGCGGTCGTCCTCCTTGTAGGTCGCGGCGAGCATGCCCAGGTCGATCTGGGAGGGGCCGAGGTCGAGGGTGGTCAGCGCCTGGAGGAAGGGCAGCGTCTCGGTGACCGACAGCTCCGCGCCGGCGATCTGCCGGGCGAACCGGTGGGTCTTGAGGATGCTCACCACCGACTTGTTCACCAGGGAGCGGCTGTGCAGGAGAACGGTGACGTCCCGCTCCCGGTGCAGCTTCCCGATCATCGGGATCATCGACTCCGCGATCTCCTCGCGGTGCTTCCAGTGGGTGAACGAACCGTCGTTGTCAGTCACAGAACTATCTCTCAGTCGAGCTAGCAGGCGCTCATATGCTAACCGCACGAATGGCCCGCGCGATCGAGGGGGCACCCACCCGCACCCCGCACGACCCGCCCGGACGCGGCTCGGCAGGAAGCGTGCCCGGCACGAGGGGCGCACGGAATCGAAGGATGAGACCTGTACGCGCCCCCGCGGGCCTCGGCAGAATGCGCCATGTCGGCGATCACGTGGCCCGGGTGCCGCCCGTCCCTCCGCCGCAGGGCGTCACCCCCTTCGCAGGAAAGCAGGTCGGCTGCCGTGCTGTTGTCTCTGCCCACCACCGTGTCCGCCCTCCGGGAATGCCTCGCCCAGGGGGCGGTGCCCGTCGGCGGCGCGACCCTCGTCTGGGCCACCTGGCAGCGCGAGGGCTTCCCCGAACAGGCCGTGTCACTGCGCGAGGTGCCCGAGGCCACCGTCCTCGGACGCGAGGAACTCGGCGCGGCCGTCCTGCTCCACCAGGTCGACGACCGGGTGCCCGAGGTGCTGCGCCGCGCGGCCGGCTCGGTCGGCACCGGTGCCGTGCGCCGCGCGGCCACGGTCGGCGGCAACCTCGTCGGCAGCACGCTGCGCTGTCTGCTGCCCGCCGCCCTCGTCCTGGACGCCCGCGCCCGGGTCCTCGGGGGCGAGGGGACCTACGAGACCGACCTCGCCGAACTCGTCGCCAAACGCCACCTGTTGCTCTCCCTGCGCTGGCACGCCCCGCTCACCAGCGGCTACCGCAAGCTGCCCGGCGACGCGGGCGGCCCGCCGCCCTTCGTGGTCGCCACCGCCGTGCACGCCGACGCCGAGGGCGGACACCTGCTGCGCGTCGCCGTCCGGGACGGCTACGAGGTGATCGCCGAGAGCGCGTCCCACGGTGCCGGCGCGCCGGAGGTTCTCGACGCCCTGCGCCGCACACCCCTCGGCGCCCTTCCCCCCACGGCCTGGGAGGCGGTCCGCGCGCAGGTCACCGAGACCCTCGCCGATCCGGCGCTCGGCTGAGGCGGCCACCGGCCGCCGCACCGCACCCGTCCGCCGCGTCACGGTCGTCAACCCCCGAGAACACGAGGCTGTTTGCGGTCGGAGTCAGCGGCAAAGCGGAGTGCATGACTGAATCGAACTCCAAACCCAGCAACAGCACGCAGGCGAAGTCCAAGACCGCCGAGGCCACCCGTTCCAAGGCCCAGGGGGCCGCGGACAAGGCCACCGCACCCGCCTCCGGGGCCGCGAAGGCCGTCGCGGGCAAGGCGGGTGACGCCGCGTCGGCGGCCCGCAACGGTACCGAGCGCGCGGCCACCGCGACCGCGCAGGTGGCCCAGACCGCGGTCAAGGGCGTCGAGGCCGGCCGGCAGGCCGTCGTCGCCACCACCGGCCAGGTCGCGGCCACCGCACGGACGGCCTGGACGGTCCTCGCCCAGCGCAAGGCCGTCGCCGCCGGAGTCGGTGCCGGACTGACCGCGCTCAGCGCCGCCTCCTACGCGGTGGGCCGCCGCGCGGCTCGGCACAGCCACGGGCCCCTCACCCGGCTCACCGGCGGTCGCTTCTGAGGGACTCCCCGAGGGCCCCTGCCCGGCCGTCGGCGGGCCGTGCCCGCCGACGCCGGCCCCCACCTCCGCCCCGCACCGCCGGTCACACACGCGCACATCGCAGACGTGCACATCGCACCGGCGGGGGAAGATGGGAGCGCGAGCGAACGCACGACCGATGCGGAGGAGTGGGGCATGCTGCACGAACGAGCCGGCGAGCCGGCCGAGCCCGAGGACCTGATCGACGTCGCCCGGCTGGTGACCGCGTACTACGCGCTGCACCCCGACCCGGCCGAACCGGGACAGCGCGTCGCCTTCGGCACGTCCGGACACCGTGGATCCTCCCTGGCCACGGCCTTCAACGAGGACCACATCGCCGCCACCAGCCAGGCCATCTGCGAGTACCGCACCGCACAGGGCACCGACGGCCCGCTGTTCCTCGGCGCCGACACCCATGCCCTGTCCGAGCCTGCCCGGGTCACCGCGCTGGAGGTGTTCGCGGCCAACGACGTCACCGTCCTCGTCGACAGTGCCGACGGCTACACCCCCACCCCCGCCGTCTCGCACGCCATCCTCACCCACAACCGGGGCCGCACCGCCCACCTCGCCGACGGCGTCGTCGTCACCCCCAGCCACAACCCGCCCGCCGACGGCGGCTTCAAGTACAACCCGCCCAGCGGCGGCCCGGCCGGTTCGGAGGCCACCTCCTGGATCCAGGACCGCGCCAACGAGATCATCGCGGGCGGACTGAAGGACGTGCGGCGCATCCCCTACACGCGCGCGCTCGCCGCCCCGGGCACCGGCCGCCACGACTTCCTCTCCGCCTACGTCGCCGACCTGCCGAGCGTCCTCGACCTCGACGCGATCCGCACGGCCGGCGTACGCATCGGCGCCGACCCGCTCGGCGGGGCCTCCGTCGCGTACTGGGGCCGCATCGCCGAGGAGCACCGGATCGACCTCACCGTGGTCAACCCGCTCGCCGACCCCACCTGGCGGTTCATGACGCTGGACTGGGACGGCAAGATCCGCATGGACTGCTCCTCGCCGCACGCCATGGCCTCCCTCATCGCCGCGCGCGACCGCTTCGACCTCGCCACCGGCAACGACGCCGACGCCGACCGGCACGGCATCGTCACCCCGGACGCCGGACTGATGAACCCCAACCACTACCTGGCCACCGCGATCTCCTACCTCTACGCCCACCGCCCCGACTGGCCGGGCGACGCGGGCGTGGGCAAGACCCTCGTGTCCTCCAGCATGATCGACCGGGTCGCCGCCGACCTCGGCCGCCGGCTGGTCGAGGTCCCCGTCGGCTTCAAGTGGTTCGTGGACGGACTGGCCGGCGGCTCGCTCGGCTTCGGCGGCGAGGAGTCCGCCGGGGCCTCCTTCCTGCGTCGGGACGGCTCCGTGTGGACCACCGACAAGGACGGCATCCTCCTGGCCCTGCTCGCCTCCGAGATCACCGCCGTCACCGGGCGCACCCCCTCGGAGCACTACGCCGCCCTCACCGCCCGCTTCGGCGAGCCCGCCTACGCCCGCATCGACGCCCCCGCCACCCGGGAGCAGAAGGCACGGCTGGGCAAGCTGTCCCCGGCCCAGGTCGGCGCCGACACCCTCGCCGGGGAACCGGTCACCGACATCCTCACCGAGGCCCCCGGCAACGGGGCCGCGCTCGGCGGCATCAAGGTCGTCACCGAGAACGCCTGGTTCGCGGCCCGGCCCTCGGGCACGGAGGACGTCTACAAGGTCTACGCGGAGTCCTTCCGCGGCCCCGACCACCTGCGGCAGGTGCAGGAGGAGGCCCAGTCGGTCGTCAACCAGGCCCTGGGCGAGTGACATCCCGCCGCCGGCCGGGGTCCCGGCCCCGGCCGGCGGCGGGCGTCCTCAGGCGGCGGCGGGTGCCGCGGTCAGCGCGCCCAGGACGAGGGAGGCCTCACGCCGCGAAGTGCCCACGAGCACCGGCACCTCACCGTCCCGGCACTCCACGACGACTCCGTCGTACTTGTAGATCCCCGGCCACCCCTCGGGATCGTCGGGCCGCAGCGACCGCACGCCCACGACGCGGAGCGAGGACGGCAGCGGACGCAACGCGGCGCGCCCGGCCGGGTCGGGGGTCGCGGCCGGAGGCCCGTCGCCCACCACCAGGTACCCGAAGCCGAACACGCTGTAGGGCACGTCCCCGTGGACACTCGCCCGTACGCACCGCCTGCGCGCGGGCCGGACGGCGACGACGTCCCGGACGTCGGCCGCCCGCCGCATCCGCCTGCGCAGCACCCACACGAACAGGGCGCCGACACCCGCCGAGGGAAGCACGCCCACCGCCGTGATCAGCAGCGCGTACGGGACGTTCGCGCCGCCCAGACCGGCGAGAATCCCCACCACGGAAAGAATCGTCCCGGCCACCCACATCCCGGCAGGCCACCACGGCCAGTCCCGCCGTACCGCCGCGCGGTGGCGGGGAAGCGCCCACGCGGACCACAGGGCCAGCAGGCCGAGGGGGAGCACCGCGAGGCCGACGCCCAGGGGAGTCCGCCAGTCGTCGACGGGGGAGAGGCGGGTGTCCTGCACGGCCTCGCCGAAGCGCACGGACCGGATCGCGCCGCGCCAGGAGGTGAGCGTCACCTCGTCACCGGGGCGGACCGCGTCGTACACCGGCGAGTGCCCGGCCATGCGCAGGCGGTGGTGGGCGCCGGAACCGCGGACGAGCACCACGAGGTCGTAGTCGGGGGAGCGCTTCTCGTGCACCTCCAGCCTGTCCCGGACGGTCGCCTCGACCGCGAGGCGGCAGGAACCGCCGGGTCGCGTGCCGGCCGGGCAGACCGGCGCCGACCGGTAGGCGTCCTTCTCGGCGAGCCTGCCGGGGACCAGCCCGAACATCACGGTGGACAGCGCGAGCAGCAGGACGCCGCACACGACCCCCACCGCCCGCCCGCGGCCGGAGCCCGTGTCCCTCGTCGTCCCGGCCGGTGTCCCCGTCATCCCCGTCGCCCCCTCCGCGCGTCCTGTCACGAGGGCATCATGCGCCGGCGGGCGACCCGCGATCATTGCCGGGACCGGGCAGTCTTCGCCGTCCCGGGTTGCCGGAGCCCCGTGGGGTTCCGGTGCTTCGGTGAGGTGGTGGTGCCTCAGCGGGGCATGCGGCGCCCCGAGCGGCGCCCGGCGCGCAGGCCGCTCAGGAACAGGGCGACGATGAACACGACGATGCCGATGACCAGCAGGTAGAGCAGACCCTTGGCGAGCGCGCCGATCAGACCGAGGGCCACGGCGATCAGAACGAGGAGGAGGATGACGGCCATGGCCGTGCCTTTCTGGTGCGTGTCGGTGGGCGTGGTCAGCGCCGGGCCAGCCGACGCTCCCCGGTGGCCCCGGGCCGGTAGGCGAACTCGTAGTGGGCGAACACGGCGGGCTCCTCCGTGGCGAGCAGCTCACCGTCGGTGTCGATGCTGGGCGCGCCCTTGATCTGCCTCTTGTCCCAGGCCACCCGCAGGTACTCGGGCCCGACCTGCGCCCCGTCGAGCGGGACGAAGGCCAGCCGGTGCCGGGTGGGCATCCCCACGCGCACGGTGGCGAAGGCCGGCTCGTCCGTGGTGGTGTCCACGTAGATCGCCTCCAGCGTGCCGAGCTTCTTGTCGGATGCGTCGAGGACGTCGCGCCCTCGCCATTCGCGGATGTCGGTGACGGTGAACACGTCCACGCCTTCCTTCCTGCCGGAACGCACCGGGTGCGCCGGCCGCCGGGGTACCGCGGGACTGCGAGTACCTCGCCACCCTCCGGTTACCCCCGTCCGCCGCCGGGTCCCTCGGCGGCCGGGACCGGCCGTGCCGCCAGTAAACGCGCGCCGCGCGCGGGGCGCATCCCGGAAGCCGCCCCGCACGGGCCCGCGGACCACCCTCCGGTCCCTCTCCTGCGTCCTCAACTCGGCCGCGCGCGGCCCCCGTTGTCAGACCCGGCCGCTAGTGTCCCGGCAACTGGAACCACCGAGGGCACCGTGCGGCGACACGGCCGGACGATGCCCCCCGACACGCGTGAGGAACCACAGATGGACCCCTCCTTCGCCGTATTCGCCGACTTCGGCTCCCGTCCCGCAGTACTGACGAACGCGGTCGTCCGCCACCACCGCTGCGCGGTGGCCTCCACGTACGTTGTGGTGACGGCGGGCGGCCACCTCAAGGTCGACTTCGTGGTGCCGGACCAGCTGAACACCGCCGAGGCGGTCCTGCGGCTGGAGACGCTCGGCACCACCGCGCCGATGGATGTCGTGCTGAACGGCGAGACGGTGGCCAAGGAGTTCCGGCTGCCCGAGGCGGACACCCCCGACGCCCCGCGGGAATACGTGCTGAACGTCCCCGGCACGGCCCTGCTGCCCGGCGTCAACGTGCTGCAGCTCCGCAACGCCGACGGGGACGGGGCCGTGCTGCGGCTGCGCACCCTCGCGCTGGACCCCGTCGAGGCCGCCGAGCGCGCACGGCGGGCCCGCGCCGCCCGGGACGGAGGCCCCTCCGTGCGGACCTACGCCACCGAACGCCGCCCGCTCGGCGCCCCCGTCTGGCAGCCGGGCCCGACCCTCACCGTCCACCTCGACCAGGGCGGGACGCCCGCCGGCCCGGCCGGGCAGGAGCCTCCCGCCCGGCTCGCGTGGCGCGGCACCGACGGCACCGAGTCCTCCGTGGCGTTCCGCACCGACCTGTCCGGGTTCCACGGTCACGTGCGCGGCCCCGAGGGGTCCCTCGGCGAGGTGCGCGGCGCGCTGACCGGCACGCGGCCCCGCCCGGAGGGACCGCTCGCGGCCCGGGTGCGGCACTTCGTCACCGAGGAGGAGCACGACGGCGTGTGGCGCCCGGCCGGCCGGCTGGGCCTGCTGCTCGACGACGGCGCCCCGCTGGAGCGGGTGACCTGGAGCGGCCGCGGCGGCACGGCCACCTCCCTCTCCCTGGTCACCGACACCACCCGCGGCGCGGGACCGGCCGGCGGCGAGCGCCGCGACATCACCGACCGCGTGCGCGAGGTGCAGGCCAGCGACGAGTTCACGGCGGCCGGCGAGGTCGCCCCCAACCTGCTGCGCACCGCGCGCACCAAGTGGCTCGCCCAGGAGAGGGACCCGGAGGTGACCTTCACCTTCGACAGCCCCCTCACGGTCACCGCCTACAGCCTGACCTCCGCCAACGACTTCACCGAGCGCGACCCGGCGGACTGGACCCTGGAGGGCTCCCACGACGGGCGGACCTGGATGACCCTGGACATCCGCCAGGACCAGCACTTCCGGCGGCGGTTCGAGACCAAGGAGTACGTCCTCGCCACCACCGGGGCCTTCTCGCACTACCGGCTGAACATCGGCGACAACTGCGGCGACCACCTGACCCAGCTGAGCGCCGTACGGTTCTTCGACGCCGGCGAGGCGGCCCCGGCGTCCGACACCCTCGCCTTCATCGGCTACCGGCAGGCCCCCGGCGCGGAACCCGTCGGCTACCGCGGCACGAGCGTCCCCGCGCCCGCCGAGGGGATCGCGGCGACGGCGGGGGGCGACACCGGCGAGGAGGAGGAACTGCTCGTCGGGGACTTCTCGGGGACCGCGCAGAGCCTGCAGGAGGCCGCCCAGCTGCTGGAGCGGCTGACCCGGTACCTGCGCCGCTGATCCCGGTCGGCAACCCGGAACGGCCGTGCCGCACCCCGCGCGGAGCGGGGTGCGGCACCGACGTCATCGGCCGGTCCGGCCGGGCCGTCCCGGGCCCGGCCGGGGCCGGTTCAGCACTCGCGCAGACCGGGCGCCGGGTCGACCCGGGTGTGGACGTCGGCCGCCGGGACGTTGCCCCACTGGCCGTTGTCCAGCTTCGTCCAGTACCAGACGTTGTTGCCGCCGAGGTGGGTGTCACCGCGCCCCCAGCACTGGAACCAGCTGAAGCCCGTGGTGAGCGTGCCCCGCACGCCACTGCCGTACGAGCGGTGCACATACCCCTTGGCACCGACCCGGTTGCCGCACCACAGCCTGGCGTCGGCGCGCACCCCGCACTCGGCTGCCGCCGCGGCGGGCGCGGCGGCAGCCGTGTGGCGGGCCGGGGTGGCCTGGGCGGGCGCGGCGACGGTCAGGCCCCCGCACAGGGCGGCGCCGGCGAGGGACAGGGCGATCTTCCGGTAAGCGGACATGGTTCCTCCTGGAACGTGGCTCCCGTGGAGCCGGACAAGGGTGGGAGTGGAACGGTGGAGCGGAGAGGCGGGCGGGGGCGGGCCGCCGGGCGGCGGCCGTGCCGGTCCGGTCCCGTCAGCGGCAGGTGGGCACGCCGTCCAGCCAGGCGGGGCCCTTGAGGTAGATGTTGGTGATCCACGCCCGGTACTCGGGCAGATAGGACCAGGCGTCGTTGGTGTAGCCCTCGGCCGTCACGGTCTGGGCGTGCTTCTGGCACTCCACGCGCACGAGGGTCGGACCGTCGAACCGGTGCACCCGCGCACTGGTCGTGGACGGCTCGGTGTGGGTCCACACCCCCGTGCCCCAGGTGCTGAAGGTGCCCGAGGGCGCCGACCCCGTGCCGATGCGGACGGCCCCGGCGTAGTCCCCGCCCAGCCGCACGTCGCTGACCATGACGTGGGTGCCGGACTGCCGGGCCTCGACCATCTTCCCGGCGCCCAGGTAGAGCGCGATGTGGTGGATCGAGCCGCCCGAGCCCCAGGCGAGCAGGTCGCCCGGGAGCAGCGGTGCCGTGCCCTGCCCGGCGGTGAACCGCTGCGTCACCCGGGGGGAGTGGAACTGGTGGTACGAGTTGCCGTTCAGCGGGTCACCGCCGAGGGCGCGGGCGTAGGCGTACCGGACCAGCCCCGAGCAGTCGAAGCCCCGCCGCTCGGGGTCGTGGGCGCTGGCCGGGTCGCTCGGGTCGACCTGGCCGTACGTCGCTCCGGGCCGCGCCCCGTGGCCCCCGCCCCACGTGTACCAGACGCCGATCTGCTCGCAGGCGGCCCGCACGGCGGCCTGCGCGGCGGCGGAGGCGCCGGGGGACAGCACGGCACAGCCGGCCGCCGCCCGCGCCGGAGTCGCGGCGACCGCCCCGGCCGCCGGTGCCGTCAGGGCGGCTCCCCCGAGAGCGAGCAGCGCCGCCAGTACGACGGCCGCTCCGCGTGGCGGCGACGCGGGTGGCAGCTTCCCCCGCACCGCCGCGAGTACCTCGCGTGTGGTCATTCTCGTTCCCCGTTTCCCGCACTCACGGATGGACGTGAGCGTCGTGGGTGTCAGCACTGTTCTTCGTGCGCCGGCCGGCCTTCCGTGGCCGGGCCCGGTCCGCCGGGGTCACTCGTCACCGGTGGCGTATCGGTGACGGACCTGCGGCGACCCGTCCGGCGGCATCTCGAGACTGGGGTGCCGCGGGGTCCGCTGTCGAGGGATCCCGGGTCGCCCACCGCGAAGGGAAACGGGAAACCCCCGGGAAACCCGCGGGTGCCGGGGCGCCGACGAGGGCCCGGATCGCCGCCGCGCGGGCCGCCGGGCCGAGGGACCAGCGGCGGACGGTGCCGTCGGTGCCGCAGCTCACCGGCTGTGTCCCGCCCGGGGCGAAGGTCACCCCCCACACGGCGCCGCCCCGTCCCGTGAGTACCGGACCCGGCCGGTGGCGGACGGCGTCCCACAGCCGCAGCGTGCCGTCGATCCCGCCGGAGGCCAGGGTGTCCCCGTCCGGGGAGAAGGCCACCGCGCGCACGGCACCGGTGTGTCCGGTGAGGGTCGCCAGGGAGTGGCCGGAGGAGGTGTCCCACACCCGGACCGTGCCGTCGTTGCCGCTGCTCGCCAGGCGCCGCCCGCCCGGCGCGAAGGACACGCTCCGGACGGCCCCGTGGTGCCCGCGCAGCACACCGAGCGGCGCCCGCGAGGCGACGTCCCACAGCCGTACGGTCAGATCGTCGCTGCCGGAGGCGAGCGTCCGCCCGTCCGGGCTGAACGCCACCGCGTTGACGAAGTCCTGGTGCGCGGCGAGCGTGCCCAGCTCACGGTGCCGGCGCACGTCCCACAGCCGCACCGTCCGGTCCGCGCTCGCCGAGGCCAGGACGCGCCCGTCGGGGGAGAAGGCCACGCCGAACACCGAGCCGCCGTGCCCGCGCAGGGTGGCGAGCGGACGGCGCCCGGCCGGGTCCCACAGCCGTACCCGGCGGTCCGCCCCCGCGGAGGCGAGCAGCCGGCCGTCGGGCGAGAACGCCACCGTGAACACCGCGCCCCGGTGCCCCCGCAGCACCCCGGCGGGCCGGTGGCCGCGCCGGTGCCACAGCCGCACCGTGCCGTCCGCGCCCGCCGCCGCCAGCAGCCGGCCGTCCGGTGCGAAGGCCGAGGCCCACAGTTCGGTGAACGGCCGCGAGGTCCACGCCCCGCGCCCCGGGTCCCACAGCACCGCCGAGCGGTCGAAGCTGCCGGTGGCCAGGCGGTTCCCCGGTCCGACCGCCACCGCGAGCACGTAGTCGGTGTGGCCCGAGAGGGTCTCGGTGACGCGGTGGCCCGCGGTGTCCCACACCTTCGCCGTGCCGTCGCCGCTGACGCTCACCACGGCGGTGCCGTCCCGGGTGTAGGCGACCGCGTTCACGTCGTCGCTGTGCCCCCGCAGCACCGTCTCCCCACGGAAACCCACCCTGCCGGTCTCCTTCTCGCCCTGGGCCGCCCGGCCGCCGACGTCCCAGATCCGCACCGTCCGGTCGGCGCCGCCCGAGGCCACGCTCCGCCCGTCCGGCGCGAACGCCACCCCGAGCACCGCGTCGGCGTGGCCGCGCAGCACGGTGGACCGGCCGCCCCGCACCCGCCACAGCCGTACGGTGCGGTCGGCCGAACCGGACACCACCCGCCGCCCTTCGGGGCCGAAGGCCACCGCGTGCACGGCGTCCCGGTGCCCCCGCAGCACCGCCCGCTGCTTCCGCGCCCGCACGTCCCACAGCCGTACCGTCCCGTCCGCGCCCCCCGAGACCAGCGTGCCGCCGTCCGGGGAGAAGGCCACGGAGCGCACCGCTCCGGCGTGCCCGTACAGCACCCCCGCCGCCCGGCGCTCCGGCAGCCGCCACAGCCGGACCGTGCCGTCGCCGCCGGCCGCCGCCAGCGTCCTGCCGTCGGGCGCGAAGGCCACGGACAGCAGCGGAGCGCCGTATCCGGTGAGCGTCGCCACCGGGGAGCGCAGCCCCGGGCCGCCCCAGAGCCGTACGGTCGAGTCGGCGCCCGCGGTCGCGAGGAGCCGTCCGCCCGGGGAGAACGCCACCCCGTTCACCGCCCCGGTGTGCCCGGACAGCCGCCCCGCGAAGGCCCCCGACTGGGTACTGAGCAGGGCGCCGCGCGCCTGCACCGTCGGCGCGGTCCGGTACGCCCGGGCCGCCATCAGCATCGAGGCCTCCGGACGCCCGGCCGCCATGGCGAGCGAGCGGACCGCGAGCGCCTGCGACTGCGCCACCCGCCGTTCCCGCAGCGCCGCCGCGCGCTGGTGGAAGGCGAGCACGCCCGCGCCCACCGCGAGGGCCAGCAGCACCGCGAGCGTCGCCAGCAGCCGCCGCTGGACGCGGGCCCGGCGCAGCGAGGTCAGCCGCCTGCCCTGCTCCGCCCCGCGGCACGCCGCCAGGAACTCCTCCTCCACCGGCCCCGGCGGATCGTGCTCGCCCCGGGCGTCCGCCCACTCCGCGGCCGCCGCGAGCCGGTTGCCCCGGTAGAGCAGCTCCGGGTCCCTCCCGGCGTGCGCCCAGGCCGAGGCGGCGTCCGCGAGCTGCTGGCGCAGCAGCAGCCCGGCGCGGTCGGCGTCGATCCACTCCCGCAGCCGGGGCCAGGCGCGCAGCAGCACCTCGTGGGTGATCCGCACCGCGGACTCCCCGGCCGTCACCAGCCGGGCGCGGACCAGGGCGTCCAGCGCGGCCGTCGCCGCGGACCGCTCGTTCATCCCGGCGAGCAGCCGGTCCGGGGCGAGGGCCCTGCGGGTGGCCGCCTCGCCCTCGCGGACGTGCACCAGGCGCAGCAGCACCCGGCGGGCCGCCTCCCGTCCCGCCCGGTCCAGGCCGGTGAAGACCTCCTCGGCGGTACGGGCCACCGCGCCGTGCAGCCCGCCGGTCGCCGTGTACCCGGCGACCGTGAGGGTGCGGCCGGAGCGCTGATCCCAGGTGGCCAGCAGGGCGTGGGAGAGCAGCGGCAGCGACCCGGCGGAGACCGTCGCCGTCCCGTCCTCGGCGCCCGCGTCCCGGAGCAGCAGCTCCAGCAGGCCCGGCTCCAGGAGCAGTCCGGCGCGCTCCGCCGGACGGGTGACGGCGGCACGCAGTTCGGCCGAGGTCATCGGGCCCAGGACGAAGAGCCCGCCGGTGAACACCCCGGCCAGCTCGGGCCGGGCCAGGCAGTGTCCGCTGAAGTCCGCCCGCAGCCCCAGCACCACCAGGGCCGGCGCCTCGGGGCCGGCGCACAGCGCGGTCAGTTCGCGGAGGTAGGCCCGGCGCTCGGCCTCGTCGCGGCACAGGGTGAAGAGTTCCTCGAACTGGTCCACCACCAGAACGGAGCGGACGGAGCCGCCGGGGCGGACGCGCTCGGCGGAGTCGTCGTCGGCGCCGGAGCGGACGGGAGGGCCGGAGCGGAGGGGAGGGCCGGAGCGGAGGGGAGGGCCCGGTTCCCGCTCCTCCGTGCCCAGCAGGGCGCGCAGATGCGCGAGGGGGCGCGCGGTGGGGGTGCACACCAGGACGCGGGGTGCGGGCGCCTCCGCCGTGCCCTCACGCGCGAGCGCCGGCACCAGACCGGCCCGCAGCAGGGAGGACTTGCCCGCCCCCGAGGGCGCCACCACCGCGAGCGGGCCCCTGCCCGACTGCCGGGCGAGCCGCTGGACGAGGGCGGCGGTGGCCCGCTCCCGCCCGAAGAACCAGTCGGCGTCCTCGGGGCCGAAGGCGGCGAGGCCCCGGTAGGGGCATACGCCAGACACCTGTTCGGGGGCCCGCGCCCGCGGCACCCCCGGTACCAGCCGGGACAGCGCCCCGCCCGCCCGCAGCGCCTCGTCACAGCGTCGGGCGAGATCGGCGGTGGGCGGCTTGCCCCCGTTCTCGATCTTGCTGAGATAGCCCTTGCTGTAGTGCACGAGCCGCGCCAGCGCCGCGAGCGACAGCCCGCGCTCGCCCCGCGCCCGCCGCAGTGCCGCCCCGAACCCCTCGCCGGGATCCTCCCGCTCGGGCGGCCCCTCCCCGCCGCCGCCGTCCCCCGCGGCATCCCCCGACACGCCGCCCGCGTCCCCCGCCGGCCCCTCCGGCGACAGGTTCCGTGCCTCGCCCATGCGCTCCTCCGCCCCCGATGCGGGCGCTCACGCTAGCGGGGCCGGGCCCGCAACCGCGCGGGTCAATCACTCGTTGGGCTGAGGTGACCACCCTGTGGCGTGAACGGAGAGCCCCTTGCGCATGACCGACATCCAGCATTGCGAGATCCGTCCCGGACGGCTCGTGGAGTGGGCGCTGCACCCGGAGACCGTCGAAGCCGCCGCAGCCCTTCCGGAGGACGCCCGTCCGCCGGCCTACGTCCAGGAGTCGCACGTACGGACGGCGCGTGCGGTGCGCGAGGACGGCCTGTTCGTACCGACCTGGACGGGCACCGCCTTCGACCTGCCCGGCCCCGTCGACCTCGACGCGCTGCAGCGGGCACTGCGGGCCTGGACCCAGCGCCACGAGACCCTGCGCAGCGGCTTCCGCTGGATCGGCGACGAGATGCGGCGGTTCACCCTCGAGGCGGACGCCGTACGCCTGCGCCGCGAGGACACCGGCGACTTCCCCGACGCCGCCGTGCTCACCCGGCACCTGGAGAGCCGTTTCGACGCGGCTGCGGACGCGCTCGTCTGGCCCAACTTCCTGTACGCGGCGGTGCTCCGGCCGGACGGCGCGAGCCTCTACCTGGCGTTCGACCACAGCAACGTCGACGCGTACTCGATCTACCGCATCCCCGCCGAGATCCACGAGCTGTACGCGGCGGACCGCGCGGGCACCACCGTCCCGGAGCCGCCCGTCTCCAGCTACGTCGACTTCTGCGCCCTGGAACGCAGCAACGCCGACCGCATCGACGACACCCACGCGATCGTCTCCCGCTGGCGGGAGTTCGTCGCCCAGTGCGAGGGCCGGCTGCCCAACTTCCCCGTCGACCTCGGCCTCGAACCCGGCGGTCCGCTGCCCGAGCAGCGGCTGATGCGCGACATACTCGTCGACGACGCGGACGCGGCCGGTTTCGAGGCGTACTGCCGGCCCTACGGCGGGAGCCTCGTGGGCCTCCTCGCCGCCACCGCCCTCCTCGTCCACGAGATCGGCGGGAGTCCGGTGTACCGCACGGTCGTGCCCTTCCACACCCGGGCGAAGTCGCAGTGGCGGGACTCGGTCGGCTGGTACGTGGGCGGCGCGCCGATCGAGGTGCCGGTCGCGCGGGCACCGGACTTCGACAGCGTGCTGGCGATGGTCCGGGCCGAGCTGCGCAAGAATCGCGCCCTGTCGTGGATGCCATTGGCCCGCGTCCTGCAGCTGCTGGGCGACGACTTCCGGCCCACGTCACCGGACCGGTACTCGATCGTCTCCTTCGTCGACACCCGCGGCTTCCCCGGCTCCGAGCGATGGCGGGAGATGCGCGCCCACGGCCTGATCCGCGTCTCCTACGGCGACCAGGTGTGCGCCTGGATCTCCCGTTTCCACGACGGCCTGCAGTTCGCCGCGCGCTACCCGGACACCGACATCGCGCGCAAGAACATGCGGCGCTACGCCGAGGGACTGCGGGAACACATCGTGGCGGTGGCGCGGGAGGGCGCCGGGGGACCGCGGCTCAGCAGGCAGCGGACGAAGCCGCTGGGCACGGCCTGGCCGGCCGCGTCCGCCTAGCCGGCACGGTCCGGGGGCCGGGCGGGGCCGGGGCGACCCGGCCCCGGGAGCCGTGTGGGCCCACCCGGGGTGTGACGGACGCGCGCCGTTCACCGGCCCGGCGCCGCGATCAGGAGTCGGACATGCGCTCCGCGCGCTCCTCGTCGCGGGCCTTGAGGCGGGCCGCCTCGCGGCGGACCTCCGCCTGGGTCGCCCGCTCTTTCTCCAGCCACTCGGGCCGCTCGGCCTTCAGCGCCTCGATCCGCTCGGTCGTGAGGGCCTCCGTGATGCCGCCCCGCGCCAGACCCGCGATGGAGACGCCCAGCTTGGAGGCCACCACGGGGCGCGGGTGCGGGCCCTCGCTCCGCAGCGTCCGCAGCCACTCGGGCGGGTCGGCCTGGAGCGCGTCGAGCTCGGCGCGCGTGACGAGGCCCTCCTGGAACTCCGCGGGGGTGGCGGGGAGGTACACACCCAGCTTCTTCGCCGCGGTGGCGGGCTTCATCGTCTGGGTGGACTGGTGCGACTTCATGCCCTCCAGACTATCGGCCCCCCACCGGGCTCCCGACCACGGTGGGTAACCTGGCGGGCGTGACAGGCTCGGAAGAAGTACCTCCCGCGTTCCGCCTCGCCTACGTTCCGGGGGTGACCCCCGCGAAGTGGGCGCGGATCTGGGCCGAGCGACTGCCCGGCACCCCGCTCACCCTCCTCCAGGTGCCCGCGGCCGAAGCCCCGGGCCTGCTGCGCGAGGGCGCCGCCGAAGCGGGCTTCGTGCGGCTCCCGGTGGACCGCGAGGTGTTCAGCGCGATCCCCCTCTACTCGGAGACGACGGTCGTGGTCGTCCCCAAGGACCACCTCGTCACGGCAGCCGAGGAGGTGACCCTGGTGGACCTCGCCGACGAGGTCGTCCTCCATCCCCTCGACGACGTCCTCGGCTGGGAACGGCCGCCGGGCGAGCCCGCCTTCGAGCGCCCCGCCACCACCGAGGACGCCGTCGAACTGGTGGCGGCCAACGTGGGCGTCCTCGTCGTCCCGCAGTCCCTGGCCCGGCTGTACCACCGCAGGGACCTCACCTACCGCACGGTCGTCGACGCCCCGCGCTCCGAGGTAGCCCTGTGCTGGCCCGAGGAGTCCGCCCACGACCTCGTCGAGGACCTGATCGGCATCGTCCGCGGCCGCACCGTCAACAGCACCCGGGGCCGTCCCCGCGCGCAGGCGGAGGAGCAGCGCGGGGCCGGGGCGAAGCGGACCGCACGAGGCAAGCCCGCCGCGGGCGCGGCCACGTCCGGCGGCGCCGGGAAAGCGGGCGGGGCGAGGACCGGCGGTGCCAAGGCGGGCGGCGGAAGGGGGAAGTCCGGCGGGGGTGCTCGCACCGGCCGGACCGGCGGAGGCAAGCGCGGCGGCCGGCCCCGCCGCGGCTGAGGCGCCCCGCCCACCTTGGCCCGGCCACCACGCCCCGCCCGCCTCGCGACTCGCGCGTCACCAGCCGTCTGCGCATGGCCGGTGGCCTACGGTCCGGCCCGGGGTGTGCGGACCCGGCCGCGCGTCACAGCGTGCGCAGCCACTCCGCCGCCCTCGCGGGCCGGGTGAAGCGGTGCGTGCGCAGGGGGGAGAAGCGCGGGTCGCCGGTGCGCCGTTCGATCTCCTGCCGGCGGCCCGCGTGCTGCGCCCACGCCCACCAGGCGGGGTGCTCGTGGCTGAACCAGCCCGCCAGGGTCTCCCGGTTGCCGCCGGAGACCGGCTCGCGGGTGAGAGTGCGGCGCAGGGACCGGCGCAGCACGCGCGGCATGACGACCCGCCGGGAGTAGTCGAGCCACAGCACCGTGTCGGCCCGCTCCCAGAGCAGGTCGCGGACCTCCGCGGAGCCGATCGAGTCGATGATCCAGCGCGGTCCCGCGGTCAGCGCGGACACCTCTTCGACCAGTTTCCCGTTCACCGCCCAGCCGGGGCCGGTGTAGTACAGCGCGTCCATCTCGTGGTACGGCACGTCCAGACGCCGGCCCACCGCACGGGCGAGCGTCGACTTGCCCGCGCCCGTGCTCCCCACCACCAGTACGCGTTCCATGGCGCCCACCCTATGAGCAGGCAACACCCGCCTCACGCACACCACTTGCCGAGGGCACGCGCCCGCGGGCAGGCACTAGTCTGATGCCGCCGCACAGACGCGTGGTGCGCCTGTGGCACATGCGGCGACAGCGCAAGGGGAGAGGCGAACGGCGATGCCGTCGAGCACCGGGGAATCGGAGTCCGTCGAGTCACTCGGCGGCTATGAGCTCGTCGAGCGGCTCGGCAGCGGCGGCACGGGTGTCGTGCACCTGGGACGCTCGGCCTCGGGGCGGCTCGTCGCCGTCAAGGTCGTGCACGCCCCGTACGCGGAGGACGAGGAGTTCCGGGCCCGGTTCCGGCAGGAGGTCGCGGCCGTCCGCCGGGTGAGCGGGGCCTTCACCGCGCCCGTGGTGGACGCCGATCCCGAGGCCGCGCAGCCGTGGATGGCCACGCTGTACGTGCCGGGACCCACCCTCGCCGAGCTCGTGTCCGAGGACGGCCCCCTCGGTGGGCGGGCGCTGCGGAACCTGGCGACGGGGCTCGTCGAGGCACTGCGGGACATCCACCGGGCCGGTGTGGTGCACCGGAACCTCAAGCCCGGCAACGTGCTCATGGCCGAGGACGGGCCGCGCGTCATCGACTTCGGCATCTCCCGCGCCGCCGACGACCGGGCCCTCACCGTGACCGGACGGCTCATCGGCGCCCCGCCGTTCATGTCTCCGGAGCAGTTCGCCTCGCCCCGCGAGGTGACCGCCGCCTCGGACGTGTTCTCGCTGGGCTCGCTGCTGGTGTACGCGGCCACGGGCAGGGGGCCCTTCGACGCCGACAGCCCGTACCCGACGGGCTATCAGGTCATGCACGAGCAGCCCGACCTCGAAGGGGTGGCCGAGCCGCTGCGGACCCTCGCCGAGCGCTGCCTGGCCAAGGACCCGGCCTCCCGGCCCACGCTCGCGGAACTGCGCGAGCTGTTCCGGTCACTGCCGGACACCCCCGAGCCCCCCGGCGCCCCGGGCGGGGCGCCGTCCGCGGCCGGCCCTGGTGGACCGCGCCGCCGGGTGCGCCGTCTCGCCGTGCTCGGCGCCGCCCTGGTGATCGCCGTGGCGGGTACGGCCGCGTACGCGCTGTCGTCCCGTTCGGGGGAGGGCGACCGGACGCCCCTCGCCTCCGCGAGCCACCGGCCCGCCGTGCTGCCCACCGGCTTCCAGCCCTGGCGGACCGGGCTCAGCCGCCGCATGGCACACGAGCCCACCTCCCACGACGTGGACGCCGTGAACGCCGGCTGCGTCTCCGACGGCACCGCGCTGTACTGCGCGGGCACCGGCTTCACGGTCGCCCGCGTCGACGCCGCCTCGGGCCGCGTCGGCTGGTGGTACGGAGGAAACACCGAGGCCGCCGAACGCCCCCTCGGCGTACGCGGCGGCATCGTGTACACCTACGAACAGCCCCACGGAACCGCGGTCCACGCGCCCCGGAGACTGCTCGCCCTCGACGCCGCCACCGGCAAGCGGGTCTGGAGCCGCGAGATCGACGCGAGCCACCCCGCCGCCCTGTTCAACGGCGGCGTGCTCGCGGTGGCGCACAACTCCTCGGACCTGGTGGCCCTGGACCCGAAGACGGGCGAGCAGCGGTGGCGCACCGCGGGGAAGTCCTCCGTCGGCACCGAGTGCGGCCCCCTGGCGCCGGGCGGCGCCCCCTACGCCCTCTGCACCGACGCCCAGCATCCCGCCAAGGGGCCGGCGGCCCTGCTGCACCTGAACCCGGCCGACGGCACCGCGCGGGAACTGACCCACCTCTCGCAGCGGGCGGTGCCGCTCGGCGCCGTCAGCGCACAGCCCCTGTTCGCGCTGCGCAAGCACCTGGACGCCGGGCCGGAGGGCGGGCGGGACGAGGAGTACGAGGGCCTGATCCGGATCGACCCGATCAGCGGCGCCCTCATCCGCGTCCGTCTCCCTGACACCCCGCGCGGTACGCCCACCCTCCTCAACGGCATCGTGTACTTCGTGCGCCCCGACGGCACGGTCACCGCCTACTCGGCCAACGGACCGCGCCTTTGGCAGCGCGACACCGAGGTCGAGGACCTGTCGGGCCCCGCCCGGTCGGCGGGGCCCGACGCGCTCTACCTCGCAGGCCGCCACGGCCGCCTGGTCGCCCTGGACCGCGAGACCGGCGACGTCCGCTGGACCACGGACAAGCTGCCCGGTCTCGGCACCGCGGCCGGGAACACGGTGCCGAGCGTGCTCACGGTGAAGGACGCGCTCGTCGCGGTGGTGGGGGACACGGCCTTCTCCGTCGACCCGGACCACCCCACGCGGGCCCCTTCCGCCCGCTGACCACGGGTCGGGGCTCACGGGCCGGACCCGGCGGGTGGCGCACCCCTTCGACGGCGGCCCGGCCCGGTCCGGGACTCAGCCGAGCAGCGCACCCGCCAGCCGGCGCCACTCCGCCCGCGGCAGACCGGCGAGCGGGTCCTCGGTGACGGCCTGGAGCGCGACATGGTCGGCGCCGGCCGCGAAGAACTCCTCCGTCTTGCGGACCACGGCCTTCTCGTCGCCGAGCGCGAACACCGCGTCCACCAGGCGGTCGCTGCCGCCCTCGCGCACGTCGTCCTCGGTGAAGCCCGAACGCAGCAGGTTGCCCGTGTAGTTGGGCAGCGCCAGATAACGGCCCAGGTACGCGCGGGCGGTGGCGCGGGCACGGTCGAGATCCGTGTCCAGGACGACCTTCAGCTCCGGCGCGAGGAGCGGCCCGGGACCCAGCGCCTCCCGCGCGTGCGCCGTGTGCTCGGCGGTGACCAGGTACGGGTGCGCCCCGGCGGCCCGGTCGCGGGCCAGCTCCAGCATCCGCGGACCCAGCGCCGCGAGCACGCGCCGCTCGGCCGGAACCGGCTCGGCGGCCCCGTCCAGCCCCGTCAGGAAGTCCCGCATCGCCGAGTACGGCCGCGCGTACCGCGGGGCGATCGCGCTGTGGCTCACCCCGAGCCCGAGGAGGAAGCGCCCGGGATGCGCGCGCTCGACCTCGGCGCGCTGCGCGGCCACGTCGGCCGCCGTGTGCTCCCAGATGCTCAGGATGCCGGTCGCCACGGTGAGGCGGCGGGTCGCCGCGAGGACCCGCGCCGCGTACCCGACGGACGGGTTCGCGCCCAGCCAGAGCGTGCCGAAGCCCAGTTCGTCGAGCTCGGCGGCGGCCTCGTCGTAGGCGCCCGTGTACGCCGAGCCGTCGCCCCCGAGCGCGCTGCTCCACGCACCGCTCCACACGCCGATCCTGCCGATGCCGTCACGCTGTGCCATGGGGCTCTCCTCGTGTCGGGGGCCGTCCGTGTGCCGCGCCACCGCCCCGCCGGAGTCGCGGCCGAAGGGGCGGCACGCCCGCCCCTTCACTTCCGCAACCCCCGGGTCCCCCGATTTCTGCCCGGGACGCCGCGGGTGCGCGCGGGCCCGAACGCCCTCAGGCTGGAGGGCGGGGCCGGGAGGGACCTGCACCGAGCAAGGGAGCAAGGACATGGCGAAGAGCGGCGACCAGGACAAGAAGCTGAAGAAGGGTGACGAGGTCACCTGGAAGAGCCACGGAAGCGAGGCCGAGGGCACGGTGGAGAAGAAGATCACCGAGCGTACCGAGGCGGCCGGACGCACGGTCGACGCCTCCTCCGAGGAGCCGCAGTACCAGGTGCGCAGCGAGAAGTCCGGTGGATCCGCGGTGCACAAGCCGTCCGCGCTCAAGAAGAAGAAGTGAGGCGGCCGTGGACGACACGGAGCGTGAGGAGAGCGGCAAGGAGTTCCACGAGCTGGTGAACATGAAGCCGGCCGAGCTGGAGAAGTGGCTCGCCTCCGAGGCCTCGCGCAGTGCGGGCCAACACAAGGACGGCGGCGAGTCCACCGGGCACGCCTCCGGCCGCCGGATCGTGGAACTGCTGCGCGCCAAGAAGGGCGAGCTGTCCGACGCGGACTACCAGCACATGCGCAAGGTCGTCGGCTACATCCGCCGCCACCTCGCGCAGCGGCCCGAGGGCGACGTGCGGGACACCCGCTGGAGACACTCGCTGATGAACTGGGGACACGACCCCCTGGCCTGACCACCCGGGGTCCCTCGTCACCCCGGCGGGTACCCGGCGGTATGCCGACGGGGGGCGGTGACTAGGATCGGAGCCCAAGTCAACCGATCGACCGGCAACGGGGTGAGTGCCGTACGTGCCGGTCGGGGTCGCCGATGCCAGGGACCGCTCCCCGGGCTGCGGTGATCTTCCTGCCGCTGGGAGGACCTTCCGCATGTTCCGAAGCATTGGGAACACCGTCGTCCGACATCCCGTCTGGACGATCGTGGCATGGCTGATCGCGGCGGTGGCGATCGTGGCCACCGCGCCCAGCCTGCCCTCGAACAGCGACGAGAGCAGCTTCCTGCCCAAGAGCTACGAGTCGATCAAGGCCGCCGAGCTCCAGGAGAGGGCGTTCCCCAGCGCCTTCACCCCGTCCGCGATCGCGCTCTACCAGCGCACGGACGGAGGCAAGCTGACCGCGGACGACCGCAAGGACGTCGGCCGCATCACCTCCGAGCTGGGCAAGAAGCACATCGACCAGGTCCAGAAGGTCGTCCCCGGCCAGCCGTCCAAGGACGGCAAATACACCATGACCCTGGTCCAGATGGACAGCAAGAAGGCCGGACAGCCCGAGCAGGCCGACGCCGCCAAGGAGCTCCGCGACGCGGTCAAGGCCCTGACCAAGGGCACCGACCTCGAGGCCAGACTGGGCGGCTCCGCCGCGCAGGCCCTCGACCAGCAGGACTCCTCCAAGCGGGGCGAGGCGCTGATCGGCATCGGCACCTTCGTCATCATCCTGGTGACCCTGCTGATCATCTTCCGGGCGCCGATCCTCGCCGTGCTGCCACTGATCCTGATAGGCGTGGTGTCCGCGATCGCCAACGGGCTCATCGCGTACGCCACCAAACTGTTCGACCTGCAGGCCAACAGCTCCGTCTCCTCGATCCTCATCGTCGTGCTGTTCGGCGTCGGCACCGACTACTTCCTGTTCCTGATGTTCCGCTACCGCGAGCGCCTGCGTGCCGGTGACGAACCCAAGCAGGCCATGGTCAACGCCGTCGCCCGGGTCGGCGAGGCCATCGCCTCGGCCGCCGGGGCGGTCATCATCGCCTTCCTCGCCCTGGTGCTCTCCACCCTCGGCTTCCTCAAGCAGATGGGCCCGGCGCTCGCCATCGCGGTCGCGGTCACCCTGGTCGCGGGGCTGACGCTGATCCCGGCCGTCGTCTCCCTCATCGGGCCGAAGGTCTTCTGGCCGTCCAAGTCCTGGCAGCGCGAGCCGGAGAACGCCCGCTTCGCCGCGCTCGGCCGCGGGGTGCGCCGCCGTCCCGGGCTGACCGCCGCACTCTCCGGCCTGGTCCTGGTCGTGCTGTCCCTCGGCACGCTCGGCTTCAACGCCACGTTCGACCTGGCCTCGGGCTCCATGCCCAAGACCAAGGAGTCCATGGTCGTCCAGGACGAGATGCAGAAGGCGTACTCGGCGGGTGCGGCCGCGCCCACCGACGTCTACCTCTCCCGCGAGGACGGCAAGCCGCTGGACAAGGCCTCCTTCGACGCGTACGCGAAGAAGCTCGGCGCCGTGGACGGCGTCAACAGTGCCCGCATGACCCAGGTCAGCGAGGACGGCGCCACCGCCGACTTCACCGTCACGCTCAAGTACGACGCCGCCGCGGACAAGGCGATCGACACCGTCGGCGACGTGCGCGACGTAGCGCACTCGGCCGCCCCCGAGGGCACCAGCGCGCTCGTCGGCGGCATGTCCTCGATCTACAAGGACATCGACACCGCGGTCAACCACGACTACCGGACGGTGTTCCCGGTCGCGGCGCTGCTCATCATGGTGATCCTCGGACTGCTGCTGCGCAGTGTCGTCGCGCCCTGGTACCTGATGGCCTCCGTGGGGCTGGGCTTCGGCGCCACGCTCGGCGCCACCGTGTTGATCTTCCAGAACGGCCAGGGCCACTCGGGGCTGATGTTCATGCTCCCGGTGATCATGTACCTCTTCGTCGTGGCCATCGGCACCGACTACAACATCCTCATGATCGCCCGGCTGCGCGAGGAGGCCCGCGAGGGCCGCGATCCGCGCGAGGCCGCCGGCATGGCACTGCGGTACGCCGGGCCGACCGTGGCCGCGGCCGGATTCATCCTGGCGGCCACCTTCGCCACGATGATGCTCGCGGGCAACGCGCTGCTCACGGAGATGGGCTTCGCGGTGTCCTTCGGCATCGCGATCGCCGCGTTCGTGATGTCGATGTTCTTCACCCCGAGCCTCACCGCGCTCATCGGCCACGCCGCATGGTGGCCGGGCCACGGCGACCGTAGTGAGGCCGAGCCGGACACCGCCACCGCGGCGGCCGGCGAGGAGCGGACCGCGGTGACCCCCGACCCGTCGGGACACGGCCACTGACCCTCCCCGCCCGCACCGCACGGCGGCCCGCTCCCTCCCGGAGCGGGCCGCCGTGCGGCGTACGGGGCGAGGGACCCGCCACCGCGCGGGCCCCCTCGGATCCGGCTCGTCGCCGACGTGCCGGCCGACAGCCGCCGGGCGGCGTGGACGGGGAGCACCGACAGCAGGACCAGGACGGCGGCCACCACGCTGACCACGGGGGCCTGCTGGGGGCGGGTCATGTTGTCGTAGATCCACAGGGGCAGGGTCCGCACGCCCGGCCCCGCGGTGAACGTGGTGACCACGATCTCGTCGAAGGAGAGGGCGAACGCGAGCAGTGCGCCCGCCGGCAGCGCCGGGCGCAGCTGCGGAAAGGTGACGTCCAGGAAGGCGCGGAAGGTGTGCGCCCCGAGGTCCATGGCCGCCGCCTCCTGGGAGGCGGTGGTACGGCGCAGCCGGGCGGCGACGTTGTCGAAGACCACGACGACGCAGAACGTGGCGTGACCGACGACGGTGAACAACCCGAGCCCCACCCCGAGCGGCTGAAGGACCGTCCCGAACGCCGAGCGGTTCGTCCAGGAGCAGCACCCGCGGTCGGCCGACGAGGGCGCGGGCGAGCGCGACGTGCTGCGCTGACCGCCGGCCAGCTGCGCGGGGCGCCGCCGCCCGTGGTCAGCGAGCCGCACCGCGGCGAGCGCCTCCCCGGTGCGGCGCACCCGATCGGCGCGGGCCGCCTCGCGCACCCTGAGCCCGTAGGCGACGCTCTGCTCCACCGTCATGTGCGGAAACAGGGCGTAGTCCTGGAAGACGGTGTGCACCTCGTGCGCGAAGGGCGCCAGGTCGGTGACGTCCCGCCCGGCGAGTTCGATCCGGCCCTCGTCGGGCTGTTCGAACCCCGCGATCAGCCGCAGCAGCGTGGTCTCGCCCGAGCCGGACGGCCCGAGCAGGGAGAAGAACTCGCCGTCCCCGATCCCCAGGTCGACCCCGGCCACCGCGGCCGTGTGCCCGAAGGGCTTCCGTACCTCCCGCGGCCGAGTCGCATGCCGCTCCATGGTCCGCAGCCCTTCCAGGCGCCCGCCGGGTCGAGTCGTGAGGATGGGAACGTCCGGTTGGTGCCGCAGGACCGCCGTGTGCTGCCCGCGTGACGATCGTGTGCCCGGTCTCCGGTCCCTCCGTGCCCCGTGGGCGGCCGGAGTCGGCGAAGGGGCGGGTGTGGCGCCGGGCCGGCGGTCTCTGCGAGGGGGTGGCCCGCCGGGGCCCGGCGCGGCCGGCCTGCCGTGGGACGGGCCGCGGCCGGCGGCGCAGTCACTGAGCGGGCTGCTTCTCCTGCTCCGGGGCGCCCGACTCGGCGGTGACGGCGGTGTAGAAGACGGAGGAACCCTGCTTGGAGCGGTGCGCCCGGTCCTTGGCCACCAGCGCCTCCAGGGTGTTGCGCACGACGGTCGTCTTGACGGCCCGCTCGGGGTGGAGCTTGTCCAGCGCCGCGGCGATCTCGGCGGCGGAACGCGGCTCGGTCTGCCCGGTCAGGTGGTCCCGGACCAGGGTGACGAGCGTGGGGGCGGACTTCTCCGCCCTCTGGGCACCGGTGTTCTTCGCCGGCGTCTTGGCGCGCGCCTTGGACGGTGCCTTCTTCGCGGCGCTCCTGGAGGTGCTCGTGCGGGCGGCGGGCTTGTCGGCCGGCTTCGCCGCGGACTTCTCCGCCTTCCTGGCCGGGGCCTTGGCCGGCTTCCCCGAGGCCGCACCGGACTTCTTGCGCGGCGCGGGCACCGGTGCGCCGGGGGTGACCGCGGGCGTGGGCGCGGTGGCCGCGGGTGTGAGGCCGAGGGCCTCGCGGAGGTTCACCAGCACCGCGTGGTCCTGCCGCAGCGCGGTCAACTGCTCCTGCAAAGCGGCGATTTCCGCTCCGATGCGTTCCTGTTCCTTGGCGTTGCGCTCCAGATCCTCGGCCACCTGAGCCGTGTACTGCGAGGTCAACCCGGGCGCCGTAGTGGTGCTTTCAGACATGTATTCCTCCGACTTCCCTGCGCGTGCGCACCTCGGGCGGGCGTGGTGTGCGCACTGTGCGATGTCAAATGCCGGTTCTCTCACCCCCGGTGTGCCGGGGGCGACACCGATTACTGCTGCACAGCAGTGTGGCAGTGATACTACGGAAGTGGGATGTGTGGCGCGCTTTTCCCCATGTCCGAGAAAGGCCCGCACACATGTCCGGGGAGGTGCCCCGGAGGGTGTGCGGGCCTTGTGCGCGGGAGCCGCGCGGGGGTGAGGGGGACGGACGTCCCCCGCGATCAGTGCCGCGGCGGCTTCGCCGCCACGTCCAGGTAGAAGGCGTCGATGCTGCGCACGGCCTCCTCGAACTCCGCGAGGTTCACCGGCTTGGTGACATACGCGTTGGCGTGCTGGCGGTAGGCGCCCGCCACGTCGTCCGGGGCCGAGGAGGTGGTGAGCACCACGATGGGGATGGTGCGCAGCTCGGGGTCCTCCTTGACGATGGAGAGGAACTCGCGTCCGTTCATGCGCGGCATGTTGAGGTCCAGCACGATGAGGTCCGGCCGCGGGTTGGCGGGGTCGCGCAGGTGGTCGAGGGCCGCCATGCCGTCCTCGACCTGGGTGAGGTGGCGGGCACCACGCTCGGCCAGGGCGTCCTGGATGAGCATCGCGTCGGCGAGGTCGTCCTCGACCAGCAGCACGTCGTACGGGTGGGTCGAGGCGGGCGCAATCATGGTTACGAGCTCCGGGTGATGGTGCGGGTGGGGGAATGGGGCATGGCGTTGGTCACAAGGCCCGGCCAACGGCGGCGCGCGCCCTGGCGGCTCATGTTGGAGGCATCGCCGATCTGGGGGTAACCGGCCCCGGCCGCGGCGGCCGCCCGTGCCGCGCCGTACTGGAGATGGTGCACGGCCTGTTCGAGATTGGCCAGTACGTGCAGGCGCGCCAGGGCCCGTGCGCGGTCGGCGCCCGCCTCGTCCTCCGGACCGGGCTGGGGACGCAGCACCCGGTCGGCGAGGGTGTGGACGAGGCGGTCCGCGGCATCGGTGACCAGAGCTGAGGTCTCCGCCTGACTCATGCGGGGGGAGAAGGGGGTGCCGGTCATGGCGTCACTGTAAGCGGCCGGGATGCCCTTCGACAACAAGCGTTGTCGTCCGACCGGTACAGTTGCCCTGCCGTACATTCGACACGGCATGTGAGTGACGGTGTTCGGCTGAGGGAGCGGTAGGCGTGAGGGACGAGCGGGCGGCACGGGCCGGTGTCACGGTGTCCGGATGGACGACCCGGCGCTGGCTGCGGGTCGGAGTCGGGGCGACCCTGGCGGTGCTGGCCGTCCTCGGCGGACTCGGCACCTGGAGCATGGCCCGTGCCTCGGACCTCACCAGCCAGGTCGTGGACACCAACTCCCCGGCGCTGATCTCCGCGGTGCGGCTGGAGGCCGCCCTGGTCAACCAGGAGACCGGCGTCCGCGGCTACGGCCTCGCGGGCCAGCGGGACTTCCTCGCCCCCTACAACCAGGGCGTCGCCGACGAGAAGGCCGCGCTGAGCCGGCTCAGGCCGCTGATCCGGGACGACGAGACGGCCCGCAAGGACCTCGCCGACGTCGAGCGGCTCGCCGATCAGTGGCAGCGGCGGATCGCCCACCCGGTGGCCGCCGCGCCCGCCGGGTCCGCGGTGCCCCTGGCCACGGAGCGCGCGGACGAGGGGAAGCGGACCTTCGACTCGCTTCGCAGCGCCCTGGACCGGCAGCAGACCCACCTCCAGGACAGCCGTGAGGCCGCGAGCGAGGACCTCGCCCGGGCGATCACCCTGCGCAACTGGGTGTTCACGGCGATCGCGTTGAGCATCCTCGTCGTCGCCGCGCTGATCTTCGAGGGCCTGCGCCGGGGCGTGACCGCTCCGCTGACCCGGATCGCCACCTCGGCCCGGGAGGTCGCCAAGGGCCGCTTCGACCGGCCGATCGCCGCCGAGGGTCCCGCCGACCTGCGCCGCCTCGGCATGGACGTGGAGGAGATGCGCCGGCGCCTGGTGGCGGAGCTCGCCCACACCGAACGCTCCCGGCAGCAGCTCGACGAGCAGGCGGCCGACCTCAGGCGGTCCAACGCCGAACTGGAGCAGTTCGCCTACGTCGCCTCGCACGACCTCCAGGAGCCCCTGCGCAAGGTCTCCAGCTTCACCCAGCTCCTCCAGCGGCGCTACGGCGAGCAGCTCGACGAGCGCGCCGACCAGTACATCGCCTTCGCCGTCGACGGCGCCAACCGCATGCAGGTGCTCATCAACGACCTGCTGGCCTTCTCCCGTGTGGGCCGGGTGCACAACGAGAGCCGCGAGGTCGACCTCGAGGCACTCGTCGAGCGCACCCTGGGCACCCTCAGCATGGCGGCGGAGGAAACGGGCGCGGAGATCACCCACGACCCGCTGCCCACCGTGCTCGGCGACACCACCCAGCTCGGCATGCTCTGGCAGAACCTGCTCTCCAACGCCCTGAAGTTCCACAGCCCCGAGCGCCTCCCGCGCATCCACATCGAGGCCCGCCAGGACGGCGACACGTGGCACTTCGCCGTGCGCGACAACGGCATCGGCATCGCCCCCGAGTTCCGCGACAAGGTCTTCGTCATCTTCCAGCGCCTGCACACCAAGGACGCCTATCCCGGCACCGGGATCGGCCTGGCCATGTGCAAGAAGGTCGTGGAGTTCCACGGCGGCACCATCGGCATCGACCCCGAGCACGGCCCCGGCACCCGGGTCGTCTTCACGCTCCCCGCGCTGCGGGCCGCGGAGCCGGACACGACCGAGGAGCCGAGCGCGTGACTCCGCTCCCGCCCGGTGTCCGCGACGTCGGGGAACTGCGCATCCTGCTGGTCGAGGACGACGCGGGCGACGCGCTGCTGGTCGAGGAACTGCTCTTCGACACCGACCTCGCGCACACCCTCGTGCAGTGCCGCAGCATGGCCGAGGCGCGCGCCGAACTCACCGCCCGCCCGGCCGACTGCGTGCTGCTGGATCTGCACCTGCCCGACGTCTCCGGCCTCGAGACCATCGACGCGGTCCGGGGCACCGGCACGGAGGCGGCGGTCATCGTCCTGACCGGCCTGGCCGAGTCCCACGCCGGGGTCGAGGCACTCGCCGCGGGCGCGCAGGACTACCTCGTCAAGGGCAAGGTCGACCCCGAACTGCTGCAGCGCGCGGTCCGCTACGCCGTCCAGCGCAAGCAGTCCGAACTCGCCGGGGTCGCCCTGCACGAGGGCCGGCTGCGCGCCCAGGAGAACGCGCGCCTGGAACGCGGTCTGCTGCCCCTGCCGTTGCTCAGATCACCCCGCGTGACCACCACCACCCGGTACTTCCCCGGCCGTGAACAGGCCCTCCTCGGCGGCGACTTCCTGGACGTCGTACAGACCGAGGACGGCCTCGTGCACGCCGTCGTCGGCGACGTCAGCGGCCATGGACCCGACGCGGCGGCCCTCGGCGTCTGTCTGCGCATCGCCTGGCGCGCGCTGACCCTCGGCGGTCACCGCGGGCACGGGCTGCTGCACCTGCTGGAGCAGATCCACCTGGCCGAACGCACCCACAACGACCTGTTCACCACCTGCACCCTCCTCACCGCCGACCTGGTCGCGGGCACCGCCACCATCCACCTGGCGGGTCACCACGAGCCCCTGCTGCTCGACCGGGACGGCCCCCAGGTGGTGAAGGCCGCCCACGGCCTCGCCCTCGGCATCCTCCCCGGCACCGAGCACTGGCCCGCCACCACCGTCACCCTGCCCCCCGCCGGCGCCCTGCTCGTCTACACCGACGGCCTCATCGAGGGCTACGCGGACGGCGGCGCCGTGGAGGCGGACGGCACCGACGAAGCGGGGCACGCGGCGGAGCGGCTGGGCACGGAGGGGCTGCTGCGCATCCTCGCCCGGACCTCCGAGTCCGATCCCGGCTCCCACCTGGACCGCCTGATCAGCACTGTGCGCACGCTCAACGCCGACCGGCACACCGACGACATCGCCGTCCTCCGCCTGGACTGGCAGCCTCCGGGGCCGACCGGCTGATCGGGGCGGGCCGGTAGCCACCGGGTGAGGGGAGCGCCGCGCGGGAAACGCACGAACGGCGCCGTCCGCAGGAGGAGTTGGCCAGGGACGGCCGGCGCGGTGGCGGAAAAAGTTCCCGTGTCGCGAGGCTTCCCCCGCGCTCCGGTCATCAGTTAAATCAAGACGTGAACTAAGCGAACGGGGCAGCGTCCGCGCGCCTTTGGCGTGCCCTTTCGCGCAACGGTCCGCGGGTGCCCCGATCCGCGGACGACCCCACCCACCCCACCGCAGGGACATCGATGAGACTCAGAGTCCTGGGTGTCGTGCTCGCCGCCGCGGCGGCGCTCGTCACCCTTCCCGCACACGCCTCGGCCGCCGCGGCCGAGACCCCGCTCTCCCAGGGCAGAACGGCCACCTCCTCCTCCGAGGAGACCGGCACCCTCAGCGCCGGCAACGCGGTCGACGGCGACACCGCCACCCGCTGGTCCTCCGCCGCCACCGACAGCCAGTGGCTGCGCGTCGACCTCGGCGCCACCGCCACCGTCAGCAAGGTCGTCCTCGACTGGGAGGCCGCCTACGGCAAGGACTACAAGGTCCAGATCTCCGCCGACGGAAGTTCCTGGAGCGACCTGAAGTCCGTCACCGGCGGCGACGGCGGCACCGACACCCTCGACGTCTCCGGGCAGGGGCGCTACGTCCGGATGCTCGGCGTCCACCGCGCGACCCAATGGGGCTACTCCCTCTGGGAGTTCCAGGTCTTCGGCACCACCGGCGGCTCCTCGGCCGGCTGCGACACGGCCAACGCCGCCAAGGGCCGTCCCGCCTCCGCCTCCACCACGGAGAACGCGGCCGGTCCCGCCTCCGCCGCCTTCGACGGCGACACCACCACCCGCTGGTCCAGCCAGTTCGCCGACCCGCAGTGGATCCAGGTCGACCTCGGCGCCGTCCGTGACCTGTGCAAGGTGGACCTCGACTGGGAGGCCGCCTACGGCAAGGACTTCCAGATCCAGTCCTCCACCGACGGCACGAACTGGAGCACCCTGCGCGCCGTCACCGGCGCCACCGGTGGCAAGGCCTCCTACGACGTCAGCGGCTCGGGCCGCTACGTCCGGATCAACGGCACGGCCCGCGGCACCGCCTACGGCTACTCCCTGTGGGAGGTCGCCGTCCACACCGGCACCACCGGCACCCCGCCCGTCGAGGGCGGCGGCGACCTCGGCCCGAACGTGATCGTGGTCGACCCCTCGACCCCGAACCTGCAGCAGAAGTTCGACCAGGTCTTCGCCCAGCAGGAGCGGGCGCAGTTCGGCACCGGCCGCTACCAGTTCCTGCTCAAGCCGGGCACGTACAACGGCATCAACGCCCAACTCGGCTTCTACACCTCGATCTCCGGTCTGGGCCTCGACCCCGACGACACGCAGATCAACGGGGACATCACGGTCGACGCCGGCTGGTTCGACGGCAACGCCACCCAGAACTTCTGGCGTTCGGCGGAGAACCTCGCCCTCACGCCGTCCAACGGCACCGACCGCTGGGCCGTCGCCCAGGCCGCGCCCTTCCGCCGCATCCACGTCAAGGGCGGCCTCAACCTGGCCCCCAACGGCTACGGCTGGGCCTCCGGCGGCTACATCGCCGACTCGAAGATCGACGGCACCGTGGGCCCGTACTCCCAGCAGCAGTGGTACACCCGCGACAGCTCGGTGGGCGGCTGGACCAACGGCGTGTGGAACATGACGTTCACCGGGGTCCAGGGCGCGCCCGCGACGAACTTCGACAGCGGCCCGTACACCACGCTCGACACCACCCCCGTCTCCCGTGAGAAGCCCTTCCTCTACCAGTCCGGCGGCGCCTACAAGGTGTTCGTGCCCGCCAAGCGCACAGGAGCCCGGGGCGTGTCCTGGCCGGCCGACGCGGGCACCTCGCTCCCGCTCGACCGTTTCTACGTGGTCAAGCCCGGCGCCACCGCCGCCACCATCAACCAGGCCCTCGACCAGGGCCTCAACCTGCTGTTCACCCCGGGGGTCTACCACCTCGACCAGACCCTCGACGTGACCCGCGCCGGCACTGTCGTCCTCGGGCTCGGCCTCGCCACCCTCATCCCCGACCACGGGGTGGACGCGATGCACGTGGCGGACGTCGACGGGGTGCGCCTCGCCGGCTTCCTGATCGACGCCGGGGCCACGAACTCCGACACACTGCTACGGATCGGCCCGGCCGGCTCGAGCGCGGACCACGCCGCCGACCCGACCACCATGCAGGACGTGTTCGTCCGCATCGGCGGCGCGGGACCCGGCCTGGCCACCAACTCGGTCGTCGTCAACAGCGACGACGTCATCATCGACCACACCTGGTTGTGGCGCGCGGACCACGGCGACGGCGTCGGCTGGGACACCAACCGCGCCGACTACGGCCTGCGCGTCAACGGTGACGACGTCCTGGCCACCGGCCTGTTCGTGGAGCACTTCAACAGGTACGACGTGCTCTGGAGCGGTGAGCGGGGGCGCACGATCTTCTTCCAGAACGAGAAGGCGTACGACGTCCCGAACGCCGCCGCCGTCACCCACGACGGGATCGTCGGCTACGCGGCCTACAAGGTCGCCGACTCCGTGACCCAGCACGACGCGTGGGGCATGGGAAGCTACTGCAACTTCACCTCCGATCCGTCGATCGTCCAGCACCACGGCTTCCAGGTGCCGGTGCGGTCCGGGGTGAAGCTGCACGACATCATGGTCATCTCCCTCGGCGGCAAGGGGCAGTACGCCCACGTCGTCAACGACACCGGGGCGCCCACCTCGGGATCGGACACCATCCCCTCGAAGGTGACGTCGTTCCCCTGACGCCGTTCCCCGGACACCGTTCCCCGAGTGCGAGGGGAGCGTGACCGGACGCACCAGGTGTGCCCCGGGCGGAGCGGACGCCGTCCGGGGCACACCCGTGTGTCTCACCCCGCGAGGCCGGTGCTCCTGCCCAGGTAGGTGAGGTCGCCCGGGTCCGGCACGGGGAGCACGTGGAAGCCCAGCCGGTCGTAGAAGGCGCGGGCCGGGGTGTTGGCGGTGACCATCCCCAGGTGCACCGCCGGCACGCCGCGACGGTGCAGCGCGGTCAGGAACGTGCGCATCAACTCCCTGCCGAAACCGCGCCGTTGCCAGGCGGGGAGCAGGTCGATGTGCAGATGTGCCGGGTAGTCCCGGAGGACGGGGAGCACCATCCGCTCCGGGTGGTGCAGGAGCGACGTCATCTCCTCGGCGCGCGTGGCGGGGGTTTCACGCGGTTCGGGGAAACGGTCGGCCACCAGCGGCAGCCAGCGGTCGCGGAAGTCGCTCGCGAACCGCGCGGTGTTCGCGGCGCCCACGATGTAGCCGACGGCCCGGCCGTGCCCGTCGTCGAGGACGAAGGCCAGCCCCGGTTCGAGATGACAGTACGGATGGGCGAACAGGGCCGGCATCAGGCCGGGGTCGGGGTAGAGGTGCCGTGAGTCGCCGCCCAGGTCGGCCGTGCGCACACACACGTCGGCGACGTCGTCATGATCCGACGGGCGGTAGGGGCGCACCCCGGGCTCTGGGTCCATGCCAGGCAGTGTGCCGCGACGGGGAGCGCTCCCTCAAGGCGTGGGCACAGAGGTGTGAGAGCGCTCTCATCGCCCTGGCACACGTGCGGAGGCGCCGGGGAGGGAAGCCCTGTCCCGCGTGCCTCGGCCGTGACACCGTGGAGTTCGGCCCGGCCGCGTCCGCCGTCGGCCCCCGACCGGAAGGAGCCCGCCGTTCCATGCCCGCCAAGCCGCACACCCTGGTCGTCATGAACGCGTCCAGCTTCCGTGCCCACTTCGACCCCGACCGGCTCGCCCGGCTGGCCGGACTCGCGACCCTGGACGAGCCGTGCTGGACGGAGGAACTCGACAGCCCGGCCGCACGCCGCCGGCTCGCCGCCGCCGAGGTACTGCTCACCTCCTGGGGAGCTCCGGAACTGACCCCGGATCGGCTCGACGCGGCACCCGCGCTCCGGGCCGTGCTGCACTGCGCCGGCAGCGTCCGCACCCTGGTGAGCGAGGAGGTGTGGCGCCGCGGCATCCGCGTCACGAGCGCCGCCGACGTCAACGCCGTACCGGTGGCCGAGTACACCCTCGCCGCGATCATCCTCGCCGGGAAGAAGGCCCCGTTCCTCGCGGCCGAGGCACGGCACGGGAACGAGCACCGGCGGCTCGCCGAGGGCCTCGGGGACCTGTCCAACCACCGGCGCACCGTGGGCCTCGTGGGGTTCTCCCGCGTCGGCCGCAGGGTCGCCGAACTGCTGAGGGTGCTCGAGGGCACCACCGTCCTCGTCGCCGACCCGTACGCCGACCCCGAGGAGGTCGCCCGGGCCGGTGCCACGCTGGTGGAGCTGGACGACCTGCTGCCCCGGGTGCACGTCCTGAGTCTGCACGCCCCCGCTCTCCCGGAGACCCGCCACCTCCTCGACGCCGCCCGACTGCGCCGGCTGCCCGACTTCGCGACCGTCGTCAACACCGCGCGGGGCAGTCTCGTCGATTCCGAGGCACTCGCCGAGGAGTGCGCGCGCGGCCGTCTCTTCGCCGTCCTCGACGTCACCGACCCCGAACCCCTCCCCGCCGGCTCCCGGCTGCGCACGCTTCCCCAGGTCATGCTCACCCCGCACCTCGCGGGTTCCCTCGGCACCGAGATCGGCCGCCTCACCGACCACGCCCTCGACGAACTCGAACGCTGGAGCTCCGGCCGGCCCCTGCACGGCGAGGTCACGGCCGCGACCTGGGCGCGAGGGCACCAGGCCTGAGCGTGCGCCGCCTACCGGCCGCTCCCCGGCGCCGGCTCGCCGGGTCGCAGGTGCCGAAGCCGACCTGGCGCGCGGCCGCGGGGAAGGGCCGGGCGGTCTCGCCGGGCGGGAGCCGCCGCGGTTCGGGCGCCGACCTCGATGACCGGCGGAGCCCGCCACACGGCGCGGGCGGGGCTCAGGCGCGGGCGCCTCCGTCGACGCGCAGGACCGTGCCGGTCACGTACGAGGCGCGGTCGCTGAGCAGCCAGGCGGCGGACTCGGCGATCTCCTCGGGAGCCGCCGCACGCCGCAGCGGAAGGTGCGCCGTCAGCCGGTCCTGGAGGCCGGGCGAGTGCGTCTCCCAGGTGTCGATCATCTCGGTGAGCGTGTTGCCGGGCGCGATGGCGTTGACGCGGATGCCCTCGGGCCCGTACGTCACGGCCGCCGACTCCGTCAGGCTGTTCACCGCCCGCTTCATCGCCCCGTAGGCGGGCAGCTCGGGGTTGGCCATGAGGCTGCCGACGCTGGAGTTGTTGACCAGCGCGCCCACCTTCGCGGTGGCCCGGATCGCGGCGACCTCGGCGGCCATCGCGAGCCAGACACCCTTGAGGTTCACGGTGTAGACGTGGTCGAAATCGGCCTCGCTGACCTCGTCCAGCGGGCCGGGCGGCACGAAGGTCGCACCGTTGTTGAAGGCCACGTCGAGCCTGCCGTACAGCTCCACGGCCCGGTTCACGGCGGCGCGCACGCTGTCCGCCTCGGCCAGGTCGCACACCACGTACGCGGCGGTACCGCCCGCCGCCCGGATCTCCTCCGTCACTGTCTTGAGCTGTGCCTCCGTACGGGCGGCCAGCAGCACCCGGGCACCCTCGCGGGCGAACAGCCGGGCCGCGGCGGCGCCGATGC
This sequence comes from Streptomyces griseoaurantiacus, assembly GCA_014656015.1. GTDB lineage: Bacteria > Actinomycetota > Actinomycetes > Streptomycetales > Streptomycetaceae > Streptomyces > Streptomyces griseoaurantiacus. The sequence continues at coordinate 84,479 of BNBP01000016.1, forward strand.
CCCGGCCCGCGCCGGTGATGAAGGCCACCTTGCCGGCCAGCAGCCCGGAACCCGCCACGGGAGCGGCCTCCGCACGCGTAGTGCCGCCGGCGCCGGGCATGCCGCCGGTGCCGGTGCCGGTGCCGGTGCTGGTCTCGTTGTCGTTCCTGTGATTCATGTCTTCGAGCCTGCGCCCCGCACCGGGGCGCAACCAGGCATCGGCGGTACCTGGCTGCGCGGCCGGCACCCGCGCACACTGGGGGAATGGACCGACGAGAACTGGCCGAGTTCCTGCGCAGCCGGCGTGCGCGCATCACCCCCGCCGACGTGGGCCTGCCCGCGGGGCGGCGGCGCCGCACACCGGGGCTGCGCCGCGAGGAGGTGGCGCAGCTCGCGTACATCTCCACCGAGTACTACACGCGTCTGGAACAGGCCCGCGCCCCCCGCCCCTCGCGGGAGGTGCTGTCCGGGCTGGCCCGGGCCCTGCGCCTGTCCGACGTCGAGCGCGAGCACCTGCACCACCTCGCCGGCGCACCCCCGGGACCACCCCCCGGGCCCTGCCGCGAGGTGCCCCCGAGCATCCTGGAGATGCTGAACCGGCTCCCGGGCACCGCCGGGTTCGTGACCTCCGCGACGTACGAGGTGCTCGCCTGGAATCCGCTCGCGGCCGCCCTGATGGAGGACTTCTCCGCCCTGCCGCGCCACGAGCGGAACCTGGCGCGCAGGGTCTTCCTCGGCCCGCAGGAGCCCGGGAAGCGGCTGTACGGGGTGTCCGACGCGGACGAGTTCGCCCGCGACTGCGCCCAGCGGCTCCGGGCCACCGCCGCCCGCTACCCGGAGGACCCGGAGGTGCGCGGGCTGGTCGCCGAACTGCGCGCGGGCAGTGAGCAGTTCGCCCGGCTGTGGTCCTCCCACGACGTGCGGGCCGGGCACACCCTGCGCAAGACGTTCCTGCACCCGCTGGTCGGCACGGTCACCGTGGACTGCGACGTCCTGGACCTCACCGACCGGGACCAGCGGGTCGTGCTCAACACCGCCGTCCCCGGTTCCTCCTCGGAGGAGGCCCTGCGGCTGCTGTCGGTCGTGGGTACCCAGCGCATGGACGTGAGCGGGGCCTGAGCCGCCCGCTCACGCTCCGAGCCGGTCGGCGAGGCCGGTGAGGGTCTCGCCCAGGGGGAGGTCCAGGTGCACGGCGGCGAGGTCGTCGCCGCGGGTCGGGCCCTGGTTGACCACCGCCACCGGCTTGCCCTGCTTCGCGGCGTGCCGCACGAAGCGCAGCCCGGACATCACCGTCAGGGAGGAGCCGGTGACCAGGAGGGCCGAGGCCGCGTCGACCAGGTCGAAGCAGTGGGCCACGCGCGGCTTGGGCACGTTCTCGCCGAAGAACACCACGTCCGGCTTGAGCGTGCCCGTGCCGCACACCTGGCAGGACACCGTGCGGAACGCCGCCTCCCACTCGCGGGCCAACTCCGCGTCGCCGTCGGGGTTCACCCGGGCGGCGAGCGCGCGGAACTCGGGGTTGGCCTGGTCGAGACGTTCGTGCAGTTGCCTGCGCGAGACGGTGTTCTCACAGGTCAGACAGATCACCCGGTGCAGGCTGCCGTGCAGTTCGACCGCCTGGGGCGTGCCCGCCGCGGCGTGCAGTCCGTCCACGTTCTGGGTGATGACGGCGTGCACGAGACCGGCCGTGACGAGACGGGTCACCGCCCGGTGCCCCGCGTTCGGCCGGGCCAGCCCGATCGACTCCCAGCCGAGGTGGCTGCGTGCCCAGTAGCGGCGGCGGTTCTCCTCGCTGCCGGTGAAGTCCTGGTAGGTCATCGGCGTGTGCCGGCGTCGGCTGCCCGAGGGGCCGCGGTAGTCGGGGATGCCGGACTCGGTGGAGAGCCCGGCCCCGCTCAGCACGAGGACGTTCCCGCCGGCGAGCATCCGCTCCACCACCGCGAGTCCCTCGGCGTGCCCGGTGCCGAGCGGGGGATCCGGGGTGACGGCTGTGTCCATGCAAGGCAGGGTACGTCGCCGGACGGGAAGGACGCCGGGCGGTGATCGCCCGCCCCGGGACGCACGCAACTCGCACGGACGTGCGCTCCTCCTGGGGTACAGTAGATCTTGGAAACGCCGCCAACGGGCAGGCGAATCCCACGCGTTGGTCGTCCAAGGAAAGACGCCCCGCTTCCTGCGGGGAGATGCAGGTGCAAGGCCTGCCCAGCGCTCCGAAGAGGCCCGTCCCGGAAGTCACCGGGACGGGCCTCCTTTTGTGTACCACCGCCGGTCCGGGTCCCCGGGGCGGCGGGCCGGCTCAGCCGTGACCGGCGTGGGTGTGGCTGTGGGACACCTCGGGCGCGCAGGGGTCCCGCCTCTCCGCCCGCCGGTCGCGCATCCAGTCGTACACGGCCAGGCCCCACGCGCACAGCATCGGCACCAGCCCCGAACCGATCGCGACCGCGAGCGCCGTGCGGTAGTGGTGACCGCCGTGCCCCAGGACCATGTAGAACAGGCCCGGCAGGGCCGCCGTCCCGACGGCACCGCCGAGCCGCTGCCCGGTCTGCAGCGCGCCTCCGGCGGCACCCGCCATCCGCACCGGCACGTCCCGCAGCGTCATCGTGATGTTGGGCGAGATGACGCAGCCGCTGCCCAGCCCGCCGAGGAGGAGCGCGGGAGCCGCCCACCACACGGCGGCCCCGCCGGGCACCAGCCGCAGCACGGCGCCCGCCGTCCCCAGCCCCACCAGCACACCCGCCAAGCCGCACACGGTCAGCAGCCGGCCCAGCCGTTCCACGAGCCGCCCCGACACCACCGCGCCCGCCGCCGAGCCGAGGGCGAAGGGGGTCACCGCGAGCCCGGAACGCAGCGGCGAATAGCCCTGGCCGTTCTGGAAGAACAGCGCGAACACCAGCCACACCCCGCTGAAGCCCACGAAGTACAGCGTGGCGATGGCCGCGCCCGCCGCGTACCCGCGGGTCGAGGTGACCAGCCGGGGATCGAGGAGCGGCTGCCCGTCCCGGGCGCCGACCCGCCGCTCCCAGCGGGCGAACGCCACCAGCAGGGCCGCGCCGACCAGGAACAGCCACCACAACCGCCGCACCCCGCCGGACTCCGCCAGGACCAGAGGCAGCATGACGGCCAGCACCCCGGTGCCGAGCAGCGCGACGCCGGGCAGGTCCAGGCGTTCGCGCCGGCCGGGCTCCACCCGGGGCAGCAGCCGCACGCCCAGGATCAGGGCGAGGGCGCCCACGGGCACATTGAGGTAGAACAGCCAGCGCCAGCCGTCCTCCCCGCCGGCGAGGGTGAGGACGAGGCCGCCGACCACGGGGCCCACCGCGCTGGAGACGCCGACCGTCGCCCCGAACAGGCCGAAGGCCCGGCCGCGTTCGGCGCCCCGGAACATCTGCTGGATGAGCGCCGAGTTCTGCGGGGCGAGACAGCCGGCGGCGACGCCCTGCGCGAGGCGGGCCACCACCAGCAGCGTCACATTGGGCGCCGCGCCCGCGGCCGCGCTGCACAGCACGAAGGCGGTGAGGGCCATCAGGAAGATGCGGCGCCTGCCGAGGGCGTCCCCGAGCCGGCCCGCGGTGACCAGGACCAGTGCGAAGGTGAGGGCGTACCCGGAGACCACCCACTGGATGGCCGGCGCCGAGGTGTGCAGTTCCCGCTGCATGGAGGGCAGTGCGACGGCGACGACGGTGACGTCCAGGAGGCTCATGAAGCCGGCCACCAGGGTCACCGAGAGCGCCTTCCAGCGCCTGGGGTCCGCCTCGCTCGTGTCCGCGGGGTTCCCGCCCCGTTCCTCCGCCTGTGCGCGCCCGCCCACCCGAACTCCCTTCCGCCGCCGGGACGCCCCGGCCGGGGCACCCGTGTCCCGCGGCCGGTGGGCCGCACTCCACATCGCGCGACGGGTATCCCGTGACCACGGCTTACACCCCACCGCCGTCACGGGAAAGGACGCGAAAGGGACGCGGAAGGGACGCGAAAGGGACGGTGCCGTGCGCACGGGCGCCCGGCACCGTCCGGGGCCGTGCGCCGCTCGGGGCACGGCCCGGCCCGGTGTGGTGGTCAGCCGACCTCGGCGTGCTCCCGGCCGGCGGTGTCCGCGGCGGGCTCGGCCCGGCCGGCCTTCCGGCCCGGCAGCACCGCGAGGACGATCAGCGCACCGGCGGCCATGATGATCCCGCCGACGAGGCTGGTGTGCGCCACTCCGTGGGCGAAGGCCTCGTGCACGGCCTCGACCAGCGCCCGCGCTTGTTCGGGTCCGCCCTCGGGGGACCTCGCGACCTGCTCGGCCACCGCGAGCCCGCCGCCCACCGACTCCCCGGCGGCGTCCAGCGCGGCGGCCGGGAGCCGCCCGCCGATCAGGTCGCCCAGCCGGTCCTGGTAGGCGGTGCCCAGCAGCGAACCCAGGAGGGCGATGCCGAGCGAGCCGCCGAGCTCCAGCGAGGTGTCGTTGGCACCGCCGCCCACGCCCAGCTCCGACTCCGGGAAGGACCCCATGATCGTGTCGGTCGCGGGGGAGACGCTCAGGCCGATCGCGAAGCCGAGCAGCAGCAGCGAGGGCACGAAGTCGGCGTAACCGGCGTCCGCGCCGATCCCGGTGAGCAGGAACACGCTCACCGTGCCGATGACCATGCCGGGCACGACCGTGGCCCGTACGCCGAGCCGCGGAGTGAGCCTGCCGGTGACGGCGGCACCGGCGAACACCGCGCCGGCCAGCGGCAGCAGCCGGACGCCCGTCTCCAGCGGCCCGTAGCCGAGGACGAACTGCAGGTACTGCGTGAGGTAGTAGATCGAGCCGTAGGCGCCGAAGAAGAAGAACAGCACCGCGATCATCGAACCCGCGAAGGGGCGCTGTGCGAACCGGCGGACGTCCAGCATCGGGCGCGGGTGCCGCAGTTCCCAGAGGGCGAAGACGAGGAGCCCGACGCCGGCCACCACGGCCGCGAGGACCGGTCCGGCGCTCCAGCCGAAGTGCGGGCCCTCGATGAGGGCGTACACCAGGGAGCCGACGGAGACGATGGACAGCAGGCCGCCCACGAAGTCGATCCGGCCCATGTCCCGCGCCCGGGAGGGCGGGACGAGGAGGAGCGCGCCGATGACGGCGAGGACCGCGACGGGCACGTTGACCAGGAACGTCGAACCCCAGGCGTGGGATTCGAGGAGCCGGCCCGCGACCAGCGGGCCGACCGCGATGGCCAGCCCGGAGGTGGCCGTCCAGGCGGTGATCGCCCGTGCCCGCTCCGGCCGGGGGAAGACCGCGACCAGCAGGGAGAGGGTGGCCGGCATCACGACGGCGGCGCCCACGCCCATGACCGCGCGGGCGGCGACGACCAGCGCCGTCTCGTCCACCAGGCTGCCCATCACCGAGCCGCCCGCGAAGATCAGCAGACCGGTGACGAGGGCGCCCCGGCGGCTGTACTTGTCGCCGATCGCGCCGAGCACCAGCATCAGCGCGGCGTACGGGACGGTGTAGCCGTCGATGACCCACTGCAGGTCGCTGCTGCTGAGGTGCAGGTCGGCGGTCATGTCCGGGGCGGCGACGATCAGGGACGTGTTGGCCATGACCACGAGCAGCAGGCTGAGGCACAGCACGAGCAGCGCCCACCAGCGCCGTGGATAGGGCCCGGTCATCTTCTCTACCGGGGTGTTCGCCATGAGCGGCATCGAGGGCTCCAGAAGGAGGAGTTGAGCGTCGGACAGTTAGTTGCCCACGGATGTGCAGATTAGTTTATTGCCCATCCGCGTGCAAATAGAGGTGTCGCCCTCGACGCCGGGCACCGCACGCTCGTACCCCGGACCCGCCCGGGAACGCCGGACCCCCCGGAAACGCCGGACCGGCCGCCCCCGTGACGGGGACGGCCGGTCGTGGACGGTGGTGCGGTGGTGCGGTCGGCGGTGTACGGCAGGGCGGCCGGTCGTGAGCGGTGGCGTACGGGTCAGTCGCCGACGTACGCGGCGAGGTGCTCGCCGGTGAGGGTGGAGCGCGTGGCCACCAGATCGGCCGGGGTGCCCTCGAACACGATCCGCCCGCCGTCGTGCCCGGCCCCGGGGCCCAGGTCGATGATCCAGTCCGCGTGCGCCATCACCGCCTGGTGGTGCTCCACGACGATCACCGACTTGCCCGAGTCGACCAGCCGGTCCAGCAGCCCCAGCAACTGCTCGACATCGGCGAGGTGCAGCCCCGCCGTCGGCTCGTCCAGGACGTACACCCCACCCTTCTCACCCATGTGCGTGGCGAGCTTCAGCCGCTGCCGCTCGCCGCCCGACAGCGTGGTCAGCGGCTGCCCCAGGGTGAGGTACCCGAGCCCCACGTCCGACAGGCGCTCCAGGATCCGGTGGGCCGCCGGGGTGCGGGCCTCGCCCGCCGCGAAGAACTCCCGCGCCTCGGTCACCGGCATCGCGAGCACCTCGCTGATGTCACGGCCGCCGAGCCGGTACTCGAGCACCGAGGCGTCGAACCGCTTCCCCTCGCAGTCCTCGCAGGTCGTCGCGACCCCGGCCATCATCGCCAGGTCCGTGTAGACGACGCCCGCACCGTTGCAGGTCGGGCAGGCGCCCTCCGAATTGGCGCTGAACAGCGCCGGCTTCACGCCGTTGGTCTTGGCGAACGCCTTGCGGACCGGTTCGAGCAGCCCCGTGTACGTCGCCGGGTTGCTGCGCCGCGAGCCGCGGATCGCCCCCTGGTCCACCGACACCACGTCCGCGCCGGCCGGGATCGACCCGTGGACGAGGGAGCTCTTGCCGGAGCCCGCGACGCCGGTGACGACGGTGAGCACACCGAGTGGAATGTCGACGTCCACGTCCCGCAGGTTGTGCGCCTTCGCCCCGCGGATCTCCAGCGTGCCGGTCGGCTCGCGCACCGACTTCTTCAGCGCCGCCCGGTCACCGAGATGCCGCCCGGTGAGGGTGCCGCTCGCCCGCAGCCCCTCGACGGTGCCCTCGAAGCACACCGTGCCGCCCGCGGCGCCGGCCCCGGGACCGAGGTCGACCACGTGGTCGGCGATCGCCACGACCTCCGGCTTGTGCTCCACCACGAGCACCGTGTTCCCCTTGTCCCGCAGCCGCAGCAGCAGCCTGTTCATCCGCTCGATGTCGTGCGGGTGCAGCCCGGTGGTGGGTTCGTCGAAGACGTAGGTGACATCGGTGAGCGAGGAGCCGAGGTGGCGGATCATCTTGGTGCGCTGCGCCTCGCCGCCCGACAGGGTGCCCGCCGGCCGGTCCAGGGACAGGTAGCCGAGGCCGATCTCGACGAAGGAGTCGAGCGTGTGCCGCAGCGCATCGAGCAGCGGGGTGACCGAGGGCGCGTCGAGGGAGCCCACCCAGGCGGCGAGATCGCTGATCTGCATCGCGCAGGCGTCCGCGATGCTCACCCCGCCGATCGTCGACGAGCGGGCCTGGGCGCTGAGCCGGGTGCCCTCGCAGTCGGGACAGGTGGCGAAGGTGACCGCCCGGTCCACGAAGGCCCGGATGTGGGGCTGCATGCCTTCCCGGTCCTTGGCCAGCATCGACTTGCGCAGGCGCGGGAGCAGGCCCTCGTAGGTCATGTTGATGCCCGCGATCTTCATCCGGGTCGGTTCGCGGTGCAGGAAGTCGGTCAGCTCCCGCTTGGTGTACGCGCGGATCGGCTTGTCCGGGTCGACCAGTCCCGACTCGCTGTACAGCCGGTGGTTCCAGCCGCCCGACTTGTAGCCGGGCACCTCCAGCGCGCCCTCGTTGAGCGACTTGGTGTCGTCGTAGAGCTGTGTCAGATCGAAGTCCTGGACCGTGCCCCGGCCCTCGCAGCGCGGGCACATGCCGCCGGTGATGCTGAAGCTGCGGCGCTCCTTGACCTTCTGCCCGCCGCGCTCGACGGTCACCGCGCCCGCCCCGCTGATGGAGGCGACGTTGAAGGAGTACGCCTTGGGCGAGCCGATGTGCGGCCGGGCGAGCCGGCTGAAGAGGATGCGCAGCATCGCGTTGGCGTCCGTCGCGGTGCCGACGGTGGAGCGCGGGTCCGCGCCCATCCGCTGCTGGTCGACGATGATGGCGGTGGTCAGCCCGTCCAGCACGTCGACGTCGGGGCGGGCGAGGGCCGGCATGAACCCCTGGACGAAGGCGCTGTACGTCTCGTTGATCAGCCGCTGCGACTCCGCGGCGATCGTGTCGAACACCAGCGAGCTCTTGCCCGAGCCGGAGACACCCGTGAAGACCGTCAGCCGGCGCTTCGGGATCTCGACGGCGAGGTCCTTGAGGTTGTTCTCGCGCGCTCCGTGCACGCGGATCAGACCGTGGCTGTCGGCGACGTGCGGTGTGGGCACCCGGTTCTCCGCGCTCGTGACGATGCTCAATGTCTCTCCCTGTTGCCGTTCACCGGTCCGGGGGCCACCCCCTCCCGGCCCCCGCGCAGCACACTAGGCGGACAGGGGCGGTGGACGCTTCTCGAATACTGACCGGTCCGCGGGCGTCCCCGCGGACCGGTCGGCCGGCCGGGCGGTGCGCGCCTAGCGGACGCGGCCCTCGGCGCACTCACGGGGACCGCCGCCGACCGGCCGGTAGCAGGCACGGACGACGGTTCCCCGACCGCTCACGGTCATGAGTGTGTACACATAGGTGTCGGCATCGGCGCGGTCGCGCACCCGGGCCTCGCGCGCGGGCCTGCCCTCCGCGCCCGCGGTCATCTCGAGCCGGTCGCCCACGTCCGTCCCCCACATACGGGCCCAACTGGTCCCGCACACCGTGCTGTGGCGCAGCTCCATCCAGGCCCCGGTGGACAGGTGGCGGGAGGCGAGGGTGTCGGGGGAGGAGGCGCAGTGCTGGCGCATCGGGCTCTTCCCCTCGCAGCCCTCGCCCCGGCACAACGGCCCGGTGGCGGCCTGCGAGGAGGGCGCGGACGCCCCCTTCCCCGCACGTGGGAGCAGCAGGAGGGCGATCACCACGGCGCAGGACACGACGGCGCACAGGGACGCGAGCACCGCCAGCACGGCGACGCCGCGATGACCGGCCGGCCTGTCCGCCACGGGGGGAGAGAGGGGAGAGCCGGGGGAGAGGGGAGGGGCCGGCGAGGGACGGATCGGTGGAGCCGCCGGAGACCGTCCCGTCGGTGACGTCGGTGACGTCGGTGACTCCGGCTGTGCCGGTGCGGCGGGCCGCGCCGGTCCGGGTCCCGCTCTCGGGGCCGGGACGCGCGTGCCCGCGCCCGCCGGTGTCCCGCTCGCGTGGCCGGCCCACTCCGACTCCGCGATCTCCCGCAGCGTCAGACAGCGCCCCTCGGGCTCGCCGGCCAGTCGGCACAGTGCCCGTACCGCCGAGCGCGGCGGCAGGGCCCGGGCGTTGAGATAGCGCTCCCAGGACGACTTGCTGTACGTCGTCCTCGCCGCGAGCGCCGCCAGGCTCAGTCCGGTGCGCCCCCGCAACTCCCGCAGCGTCAGGGCGAGTCGGACCAGTCCCGGGGAGTCCGTCGCGGGCGGTGTCGGCCGTGCCGTCCCGCTCATCCGCGCAGCGCCTTCCAGGTGTGCGGCCCGACACGGCCGTCCACCGCCAGACCCGACCGCTGCTGCATGGCCCTGACGGCCCGCCGGGTCAGCGGGCCGAAGATGCCGTCGATGCCGCCGGGCGAGATGCCCGCCCGGCGCAGCAGGCACTGCGCCTCGGCCACCTCCGGCCCGGTGCTGCCGTACACCACCTCGGTGTGCCGGGTCCGGCTGTTGCCGGCGTACCAGTGGCCGTGGACGCGGTGCAGATGGCAGCCGTACGGACGGTCGGGTGCCGTCGCGGCGGCGGTGACGGGCGCCGGGGGCGCGGCTGCGGGCCCGATGTCACCGCCTCGCAGCCGTACCGCGAGCAGGGCCGCCGCCGAGAGGGCGAGCACGGCGGCGACGGCGCTCGCCACCAGTGCGACCCGCAGCGCCCCGCTCGGGGCCCGGTCCCGCCCGCGCGGATCCGGTGGCGCGTCCGTGCCCGCCCCCATCCACACCCGTAACTCCGGTACGCCGGCTTCCCGTCGGCCGTCCTCCGGTCCGCTTCCGGCTGCCTGCGGCGGCACCCGCCCGGACGGGGCGCCGGCCCGTTTCGGCCGCCGGCCGGCGGGTGCCGGGCGGCTCGCCGCGGCGACCTCGTGAAGGGCCAGCAGGGGGACCGGGTCCGTGCCGGTGAGGCGGGCCAGGGCCCGCACGGCCTCCGGGGGCGGCAGGGACCTGCCGCCCAGGTACCGTTCCCAGGACTTGGCGCTGTATCCGGTCCGCTCCGCCAGCCGGGCCAGGCTCAGACCCGTACGGTCCTTCAGCCGGCGTAATCGGATCACCAACTGCCGTGCGGTGGGTTCCAGTTCGGTGGGCAAGGGCTTCCAACGCGACATGCTTCCCCCGTTCGCGTGGCCGGACCGTGGTCAGTGGTCCGCCGCTGCGGCACATTCTTCCTCAGCGCGCACCGCTCCGCACCGGTATACGGCCCTCCGTCCACACGCGGATCCGGTCCCCGGCGGCTCGTCTCCGTCCCGCCGCACCGTCCCCGCGCACACCGTTCCCGCAGGCCGGCGGGCGGGACGTCCCATGTCGTCGTCAGGTGGGCGGCAGTGGTGGCGGCGTCCTCGGGCCGCCCCGCACTCTTGCTCCCGCCACCTTCCCGCCGAGAGCGCCGGGTGGCGGCCCAAGGACCGATCACGACCCGTTCAGGACCGATCCCGAAGGACGAAAGAGGCATTACATGCGATCGAACGTCATGGCCAGGACACTCGTCAGTCTCGCCGCCGCAGTCGGCATCGCGGCCGGCGGCCTGGCCACCGCGGGCACCAGCCAGGCGGCCTCCGCACCGGCCGCGCACCCGGTGGTGAGCCTGCAGAGCGGTGTGCTCGCGACGCACAACTTCGGCCTCTCCAGCGCCCAGGCGAAGAACGTCCAGCGCTGGCTGCAGACCTACTGGGGCTACACCGACTCCATCGACGGCCAGCTCGGCACCAACAGCTGGAAGGCGTTCCAGCGCTGCCTGAAGCAGTACTGGGGCTACACGGGCGCCATCGACGGCGACCCCGGCGTCAACACGGTCAAGGCCCTGCAGCGGCTGCTGCAGAACTGGGGCTACACCGGCGCCATCGACGGCGACCCCGGTTCCGGGACCCAGGCCGCGTTCAAGAACTTCGCCAACAACATCTAGCATCCGGCTCCGACCCGCTCCCCGCGGTCACGCGTGCGCCGCCGTCCTCCGGCCCGGTCGACAGGGCCGGAGGACGGCGGCGTGCCGTCACCCCGTGGGGGCCTGGGCGCGGCGGGGCGGGCGGGGCGTCAGCAGGAACCCTCGTCCTCCCAGGGACCCCACTCCGCGCCGGGGGTCTCGTTCTGGGTCCACCACTTGGCCTTCCAGTTGTGCTTGCCGTACGAGACCTCGTCGCCCTTGACGTAGACCGCAGAGGAGCTCCACGCGGCCTTGCACGCGGTGCCGGGCGAGGAGGGCGTCGGGGTGGGTGTGGTCGTGGGCGGGGTCGCCCCCGCGAACCTCACCGCGTACTTGGCGAAGTCCCACGCGTTCTGCGCCACGCTGGAGCAGGTGCCGGAGGTGCGGCCGCCGTTGTCCGGCGGGCTGCACTGCCGGTCGCGGTTGAGGGACCAGAAGGTGAAGCGGTCCATGTGGTGCGAGGTGGCGTAGTCGAGGACCGTCTGGAAGTCGGCCTGGGGGAAGTACTCGCCGGTGTCGCTGCGGCCGTTCATGCCGGAGAAGCCCTCGTGGGCGTAGGCGGTGGCCTCGTTCCAGCCGAAGGTCGACTGCAGGATCCGGTTGAACTTGGTCAGCGCGTCGGTCTGGGCGGCGGCGCCGTTGAAGCCGCCGTCGAAGGGCATGATGGAGAAGTTGTTCGGGGTGAAGCCCTGCGACTTCGCCTCCAGCAGCATCTGCTTGCCGAACCAGCCGGTGCCCTCCGCGGTGGTGCCCGCCGTGGTGACGGAGACGTAGAGGCCGGGGTTGTTCCGCTGCAGGATCTTGGCCGCGCCGATCTCGTTCCTGATCGCGGCCGCGTTCTCGTACTCCGGTTCCTCCAGGTCGAAGTCGATGGCGTGCAGCCCGTACTTGGTGATGACCTGCTGGTACGCGGCGGCGGTGGAGGCCGCGTCGGAACAGGTCTGGCCGAGTTTGGTGCCGCCGTAGCCGCCGATGGAGACGGAGACGTCGCCGCCCTTGGAGCGGATCCTGTCGATCACGGCCTGTACGGCGGTGTCCGAGGAGACGGGGGAGGTGCCGCCCCAGGTGGGGGAGCAGCCGCCGCCGTTGGGCGCGAGGACGAACGCGAGCTGGAAGGCCTTGAGTCCGGTGGCGTCCATGATGGCCGCCGCGTCCGGCGGGTCGTTGTCCAGCGGCATGAGGTAGGGGGCGGCCGCGTACCAGCGGTCGCTCAGCGCGTTCGTCGCGCCCGAGGCGTTGCCCGCGAGCAGTGCGGTCGAGCCGGCGGCGGCGATTCCGAGGGCGGCGACCGCGCCCAGACATGCGCGAAGACGTCTCACTGTGTGCCTCCAGATGGGGCTGTGGGGAGAAGTCCCAGCTTGCTGAGCCTGTTGGGGGCACGTCAATAGATTGGACTAGACCAAGTGTATTCGCTTCCGGGAAGATGCCGGGGAGCCGCCGCCCAACCGCTCTTCGGCGCCGGCCGGAGACGACCGCGGTGCCCGGCCCGCGCATCTGCGGGGACCGGGCACCGCGACGGTGCTCAGTGACGGACCCGACGGACGGTCAGGGTCGTACCGGTGGAAGCGCGGCGGTCAGGCGCCCCGCGTGATGTTCTGCGCCTGCGGCCCCTTCTGCCCCTGCCCGATGTCGAAGGTGACCTGCTCTCCCTCGGTCAGCTCGCGGTAGCCGCTGCCGTTGATCTCGGAGTAGTGCGCGAAGACGTCCGGGCCCCCGTCGTTCTGGGAGATGAAGCCGAAGCCCTTCTCGGAGTTGAACCACTTCACGGTACCGCTGGCCATACGTTTGGTCCTTCGTTGGTGTCCTGGGACTGACCCGACGTGGGCGCGTCCCGGCTTCTGCGACGGCAGGAGCCCTGAGCTTTTTTACCCTCCGGCGCCGCGTTTATCCGACCGGCGACACGCCCTCCTGCCCGGGGTGCTCCCATTCGGCCCCGGTCGGCCGTCCTCAGCGCGGTGGTCGGGCCAGTCCCGACCGGTAGGCGATGGCCACCAGTTGGGCGCGGCTGCGGGCGTCCAGCTTCGTCTTGGCCCGCTGGACGTGCGTCCGGACGGTCAGCGGACTGAGGAACAGCTGTTCGGCGATCTCGGCGTCGGACTTGCCCTCGGCGACCAGCTCCGTCACCTCGCGCTCCCGGGCCGTCAGCACGCCCGCGTCCGGGCCCGTCACGGCCTCGGCCTCCGGCGTGGCGAGGAAACGGGTGATCAGGGCCCGGGTGGCCGCCGGGGAGAGCAGCGCGTCCCCTGCGGCCACGGTGCGGATGCCCTCCAGGAGGGCCTCGGCGGAGACGTCCTTGCCGAGGAAGCCGCTCGCCCCCACCCGCAGCGCCCGGGCCACGTACTCGTCCGTCTGGAACGTGGTCAGGACCAGGATCCGGGTGGCCGCCAGCGCGGGATCGGCGCAGATCTCCGAGGTCGCGGCGAGACCGTCGGTGCCGGGCATGCGGATGTCCATCAGCACCACGTCGGGGCGGTGCGCGCGGGTCAGCTCGACCGCCCGGGCACCGTCGGCGGCCTCGTCGACCACCTCCATGTCGGAGCAGGAGTCGATCAGGATGCGGAAGGTGGCCCGCAGCAGGGTCTGGTCGTCGGCGAGCAGCACGCGGATCGTCATGGACGCACTTCCAGGGGCTCGTGGGGGTCAGGTACGCAGCGGCAGTTCGGCGGTGACGGCGAAACCGCCCCCGGGCCGGTGCCCCGCCCGGAGGCTGCCGCCGGCCGTCCGGGCACGCTCGCGCATGCCGATGAGGCCGAACCCGCCACCGGGCGCGGGCGGGCGGGGGAGGGCACCGCCGTCGTCGCTCACCGTGAGGGTCAGCCGGTCCCCGGAATAGGTGAGGAGGACGCGGGCGGTGCCGGCGGCGGTGTGCTTGGTGACATTGGTGAGGGCCTCCTGCACGATCCGGAAGGCGGTCAGGTCCACCCCCGGCGGCAGCGGCCGCTGCTCCCCGTCGACGTCGATGCCGACGTCGAGCCCGGCGGAGGAGAACGCGGCCGCCAGCTCCGGCAGCCGGGCGAGCCCGGGCGTCGGCTCCAGGGGGGCCTCGGCCTCGTCGGAGGCGCGCAGCAGGCCCACGGTGGCCTGGAGTTCGCGCAGGGCCGAGGAGGTCGTGGTGCCCAGCTCGGCCAGGATCCGCTCGGCCTGCCCGGGACGCGAGCGCAGCAGATGGGCGGCGGTTCCGGCCTGCGCGTTGGCCAGGGCCATGTGGTGGGCGACGACGTCGTGCAGCTCCCGGGCGATGCGCAGGCGCTCCTCGGCGACCCGGCGGCGCGCCTCCTCCTCCCGGGTGCGCTCCGCGTGCTCGGCGCGGGTGCGCACCGCCTCCAGATAGGCCCGCCGCGCCCGGACCGCGGAGCCCTGGACGACCGGCAGCACGGTCCAGAAGGCGGTGAGGACCGCCGTCTGGGCCCATGGCTGGTCGTCGGGGCCCGGCGGCAGCGTCGGCGGCACGATCAGCGCGAAGGTGGCCAGCCAGTACGCGCGGGCGAGCCGTTCGGGGCTGCGCACGGCCAGTTCGTACAGGGCGACGATGACGGGGATCAGCAGGAGCGCGGAGACCTCCGTGCTCGAAGCGGCCGCCACGCCGGTGCAGAACGCGGCGACGAGCACGACCGGCCGCGGATGCCTGCGGCGCCACAGCAGGGCGCAGCACGCGGCGGTGCTCGCGGCGACCGCCCCGGGCCACCGGTCGTGACCGGACCCGACGCCCTGGGCCGCGGTGACGACGAACAGCAGCAGCAGGAAGGCCGACTCGACGAGGCGGGGGTGGCGGTCGGCGAACCGTCGCCAGCTGGTGAGCATGGTTCTCTCCGGAAGGGGTGAGGTGGGGCCATGGTGAGTCACCCGGCGACCCGTACGCCAGCCGCGACCCCGGCCGACGCGGCCGCCCGACACAGGAGCGGGCCGTCCGTGCTGCGGCACGGACGGCCCTGCGCCCGGGGCGTGCGGCGGGTCGCGACCCGGTCAGACGCGTACGGTGTCCCGCGCGCCGTCCTCCGCGGTCGGGGGAGCGGCGGCCCGGCGGGTCAGGGCCTCGCCCTCCACGTCGACGCGCGGCAGCAGCCGGGCCAGCGGGCGCGGCAGCCACCAGGCCGCCTTCCCGAGCAGCGCGAGCACCGCCGGCACGAACGCCATGCGCACCACGAACGCGTCGAACAGGACGGCGATGGCCAGACCGAAGCCGACCATCTTGACCAGGGTCTCGCCGCCGGTCATGAACCCGGCGAACACCGCCATCATGATGATCCCGGCCGCCACCACGACCCGGCCGCTGTGCCGGAACCCGCTGACCACGGCCTGTGCGGGCCGTTCCCCGTGGAGGTATGCCTCACGCATCCGGGAGACCAGGAAGACCTGGTAGTCCATGGCGAGACCGAAGACGATGCCCACCAGGAAGATCGGCATCGTGCTCATGATCGGCCCGGTCTGCTCGACGCCGAGGAGCGAGGCGCCATGACCGTTCTGGAAGACCGTGACGAGCGCGCCGAACGAGGCGAGCACCGACAGCAGGAAGCCGAGCGCCGCCTTGAGCGGCACCAGCACCGAGCGGAAGACGAGCATCAGCAGCAGGAAGGCCAGTCCCACCACGATCACCAGATAGGGGATCAGCGCGCTCATCATCTTGTCGGCGACGTCGATGTTGAGGGCGGTGGTGCCGGTGACCTCGAAGGTCGCGCCGGTGGCCGACTCGGTCGCGGGGCGCTGGTGGCGGATGGTCTCGACGAGGTCCTTCGTGCGTTCGCTGGTGGGCGCGGTGGCCGGGGTGGCCCGCAGCACCGCGGTGTCCTTCGCCTCGTTGAACCGCGGCGGCGTCACCGAGACGACGCCGTCGGTACCGGCGATCCGCTTGCCGACCGCCGCCACCGCGCCCTCGGCGTCGTCGGCGTGCCGGGCGTCCACGACGATGGTCAGCGGACCGTTGAAACCGGGGCCGAAGCCCTCGGCGAGGGCGTCGTAGGCGCGGCGCTCCGTGGTCGTCGTGGGCTTGGCCTCGTCGCCCGGCATGCCCAGCCGGAGGTCCATCGCGGGCACGGCCAGCGCGCCCAGGAAGGCGACCGAGGCGACCAGCACCAGCACGGGACGCCGTACGACGAACCGGCCCCAACGAGCGCTCCACGCGCCCGTCCTGCCGCCCTCGTGGGTGCCGTGCGCGTGGGCCACCGCGGCCGCCCCGCCGACGACCGTCACGCCGCTCGTGGAGCCGGCGTGCGCCTCGCTCCCGCGGGACCGGCGGACGAGCCCGCGGATCCGGCCCGCGCGCCGGGCGCCCTCGGCACCTTTCGCGCCCCGGCGGGAGAGGACCGCGTTCGGCCAGAAGCCGAGGAGGGACGGGACCAGCGTCAGCGCGACCAGGACGCCGACCACCACCGTGCCCGCCGCCGTCAGACCCATCTTCGTGAGCTCCGGCACCCCCACCACCGACAGCCCCGCCAGCGCGATGAACACCGTGAGCCCGGCGAAGACCACGGCGGAACCCGCGGTGCCCACGGCCCGCCCGGTCGCCTCCTCGGGGGCGTGCCCGTGTGCCCGCTCCTCCCGGTAGCGGGAGACCACGAACAGGGCGTAGTCGATCCCGATGGCGATGCCGATCATCATGGCCAGCTCGACGTTGTTCGAGGACAGGCCGAGCGCGCTGCCCAGTGCCATGATCGAGGCGATGCTGACGCCCACGCCGACCACCGCGGTGATCAGCGGCAGTCCGGCCGCGGCCAGGGAACCGAAGGTGAGCAGCAGCACCACGGCGGCGACGACGAGGCCGAGGATCTCCCCCACCCCGCTCGAGGGCTCGCTCGCCACCGCGCCGCCGCCGGCCTCGACGGTCAGTCCCGTCCGGCGGGCCTCGCCGACGGCGCCGAGGAGGTCGTCCTTGCTCGCCCGGCTGACGTCGTCGTCCTTCACCTTGTACGTGACCGTGGCGTACGCCGTGGACCCGTCCTTGCTCACGGCCCCTGCGTCGAAGGGGCTCACCACGTCCGCCACCTGGGGTCCGTCGGACACCGAGGTCACCAGCGCGTCGACGGCCGCACGGTTCGGGGCCGCGGTGATCCTCTGCCCGTCGGGTGCGACGAAGACGATCCGGGCGCTCGCCCCGTCGGCCTCGGCGCCGGGGAACCGTTCGTTGATGAGGTCGAACGCCTTCTGCGACTCGATCCCCGGCATCCCGGAGGAGTCGTCGGACGCCTCGGACGCGTTGAGGGCGCCGAGGCCGACGACGGCCAGCACCGCCACCCACACCAGCGTCACCCACCGGCGTCGTCGGAAGGCGCCACGGCCCAGCCGGTACAAGAAGGTCGCCATGGAAAGGGTCTCCGTCTCTCTCTCGGGAACCCCTCAAGGCTTTCCGGGCGGACCCCCTTCCGTCGTCGTCACCGTTACGGCAATCCGGCTACTGAGGAACGAGTACCTCCGCGCCCCGCACACCGTCCTCAGGCATGACACACGGGGCCGGTGGCGGTGCTCCGCACACCGCCACCGGCCCCCCGCCTCACGAGAGCAGCCGCGCGTCCCCCCAGTCGGCGTGGTCGGAGTCGACGCCGTCCCCGCCGTCGGTGACCCGCAGCTTCAGCCGCCGCACCCCGCTCACGTCGACATCGAGGGCCCGGGCCGCGTCGGCCGAGGTCAGTACCGGTGTGGTGGCCAGCGTCCGTCCGTCGCCGAGCACCTCGAAGACGACGCTGCCCTTGCCGGCCACCTCGTCGTCCACGCCCACGGCCGCGGTGAACCGCCGGTAGGCGCCGTCCAGATCGACCACGACCTCGCTCGCGGCGTGCACCCCGAGCCCCTTGTCGTGGACGGTGCCCCGGAGGGTGAGCGGCCCGCCGTCGCCCGCCGCCGTCTCTCCGTTGGACATGTCACGCTCGACGGGACCCCAGCCGTTGCTCTCCGACACGAACGGCAGGTCGCCGACGTGGTCGACGCCCGGCGGGGAGACGTACGCGCGGACGGTGCGCTCCACCGTCAGTACCTGGGCCCCCGCCCGGTACTTCGTGGTGACCACCAGATCGCGGCCGCCCTCCGCGGCGTCCGGCGGGACCCTGACGGTCCAGTGCCCGGCCAGTTCCCCGCCGGTGCCCACCCGGTCGGCGCGGGCCGGGTCCCCCGCGACGGACCAGCCGTCCGGGGTGCGGAGGGTGACGGTGACGTCCTGCGCCGGTCCGGCGTCCTCCACCGCGAAGCGGGCGTCCACGCCGATCGAGGCGCCGGCGTCGACGTCCGCCCTCCCCGGCGACACGGTGAGCGTGGTCAGCGGGAGCCGGGAGACCGGCCGGTCGCAGGTGTCCCGGCCCGGGGCGGCGCGGCACACCAGCGCGGCGAAGCCGCCGTGCTCGTGCACGGGCACGCGCAGGGTGTCGTGCCGGGTGAGGACGTGCCGCTCGCGGACCAGCCCGTCGTCGCCGTCCCGCACCACCTCCAGCAGCCACTTGCCGCCGCCCAGGAAGGACAGCGGCACCCGCCGCTGTCCGGCGGGCCCGGCGCCGACGCTGCCGAGGAACCACCGGCCGTCCCGCCGCCGGGCGAACGTCGCCTCCTGCCCGGGCTCCCCGGACAGCAGCCGCGACGCGTCCCACACGGTCGGCACCTGCTCCAGGAACCGCTCCAGTTCCGGACGGTCCCGGTACGCGGCCACCGAACCGGCGAAGTTCTGGAACCCGGACTCGTACACCACCGACAGCGCCAGCTCGGCGGCGTCGGAGACGGTGCGCGTGCCGAACTGGAAGCCCATCGGGGTGTAGTCCATCGACCCCACGGCATTGCGGGTGTACGGCAGCGTCGCCAGGTCGGCGGCCGGGACGTTGCCCTGCTCGGCGCCGTAGACCGCCTCCATCGTCATCACCTGCGGCCAGGTCCGCTGGATGCCCTTGGGCAGGGTGGCGCCGTGGAAGTTGACCAGCAGCTCCTCCCGGGCGGTGTCCCGCAGGATGTCGTCGTACCAGGCGAAGCGCTCCTGGGAGTCGGAGTCCATGAAGTCGATCTTCAGTCCGGCCGCGCCCCACTTCTTCACCCGGGGCAGCAACTCCGCGCGTTCGGCGGCCGTGTCCAGGTCGGTGTAGTGCACCCACAGCAGGACACCGACGCCCCGGGCCCGGGCGTAGTCGATGAGCCGCGGCATCCAGTCGGTGGTCTTCCAGCCGTCGTCCACCAGCGTGTACGGCCAGCCGTGGGCCGCGCTGTAGTCGACGAACCGCTCCTGCGTCGCCAGGCTGCGCTGGGCGGCGCCGAAGCCGGCCAGCCAGGACCAGGCCACCTTGCCGGGCCGGATCCAGGAGGTGTCGGCGACACGGGAGGGCGGCGCCAGGTCGTCGACCAGGGTGGACTCCGTGACCGTGGCCAGGTCCCCGATCACCGCCGTGCGCCAGGGCGTGGCGAGGGGCCCGGTGGAGGTGACCGAGGCGTCGGCCAGGGCCACGGTGTACTCCGCGGTGCCCTGCCGGTGGACGAGGTGGCTGCCGTCGTAGCGGCCGTCCACATCGGACTCGGTGAGCAGCGCGTAGGTGCCGCCCACCCGGAAGAGCGCGGGGTAGGCGTAGGAGCCGTCCGGGGCGTTCGCCGCGTCGGCCGGGGCGAAGGTGCGCTCGTAGTTGGGGGTGTAGGACGACAGCCAGGCCCGCGCGGCGGCGGGCGGGCGGAACGCGGAGGCCTCCCGCACCACGGTGACCTCGCCCCGGGCGGGCAGCACGTACCGGTGGGCGACGCCGTCGTGGGAGACCCGGACGAGGAGGTCGAGGCGGGTGCCCCCGGCGCCCGTGAAGGAGAACCGGGCCTCGGTGGCCCGCACGGTACGCCGCAGCCGCTTGCCGGTGGTCATGGTGTAGTGCTCGGTCACCCGCCGGGTGCCGCGGCTCAGCAGCCGCAGCCCGGAGGTGAGGTCGGCGGTCCGGGTGACGAGGCCGACGGGAGCGGGTTCGAGCACGGTCGTGGCGCCCCTGCGGGCGGCCAGGGTGACCGTTCCGTCGGCGGGGTCGAGGCGCACGACGGCCGAGACACCGTCGTGCGCCTTCCCCGGCTGCCGCACGGTCCAGCCGCCCCCGGCCCCCTCGCCGCCGTCGGCCGCGTGGCCCGGTGGGGCGAGCGGTCCGAGAGCGAGCAGGAAGCCGAGAACGAGAACGGTCCAGGCGGGCAGGAAGGGATGACGCGAACCGGGCGATGCTCTGCGCACCGAGGCCTCCGTCCAGAGACTGACATCGTTGTCCTGTCTGGTTCCGCGAGTACCCTTCCCCTCCCGCCCGCCCCGTCAACCCCCCGCGCCCCCGTGGGCACTTGGCCCCGGGGGGCGCGGGTGAGGGCGGGACGGCGGACGGTTCAGCGGTCGCTGCCGGCCTCCCACAGCACGTCGGAACCGTGCTGGACGACCACATTGCCGTTCTCCAGGAGCAGCAGGACCGAGCCCTCGTTGCCGTTGGTGTTGCTGGCCCACACGGCCTTGTGTCCGGGGGCGTACACCACCAGGTTCCCGTCCTCCTGGAACACGGCGGTGTAGTTCTCCCCGAAGGTCTGACTCGCCCAGCGGGCGCGCGCGTTCTCGTCGTACACCACGAGGTTGCCGTCCGGCTGCATGACCAGCTTCCGGTTCGCGCTCTCCACGAACTCGCCGACGGCCAGCGTGTGCGGCGCGTTGACGGACACGTTCCTGGGCGCCTCGGGCGCCGGCCTGCTGGCGTCCGGGGACGTCCGCCCGGCGGGCTCGCCGCCCGCCGGTGCCTTGGTCGCGCCGGCCGGCCGGTCGGAAGTCCGGCCGGCGACCGGGGGCTTGCGGTCACCGGGGGAGTCGTCCTGCGCGGCCCGGTAGACGAGGGTCCCGGCCGCCGCGGCCATCACCAGGACCGCCGCGACGGCACCGGCCACGAGGAGACGGGTCCTGTTCCGGCGCGGCGGCACGGGGGGACCCCCGGGCACGGCCGGGGCGGGGCCGAAGCCGGGGGGCACGGGCGTGCCCGCACCGGCACCGGGCGCGGCCTCGAAGCGGGTGGCCACGACCGTGGGGGAGGCGGCGGCACCCCCGGCGAGCTCCTGCCGCACACCCGCCGGAACCGTCGCGTTCTCCACCGGCGTCGCCGCCCCGTGCGCGCCCAGCGCCTTCTGGTAGGCGGGGTGCTGCACGAGGTCGATGTCCGAGGCGCACCGGTCGATGATCTGCTGCGGTGTGGGCCGCTGCTCCGGGTCGCGGTGCATGCACGCCGCGATCAGCTCGGCGATGTCCGGATCCACCCCGCTCAGATCGACGTCCTCGTGCACCGTCCGGTACGAGACCGTCGCCATCGAGCCCTCGCCGAAGGGCGGACGGCCCGTCATGGCGAACACGAGGGTGGCGCCGAGGGCGAAGACGTCGGAGGCGGCACCGGTGTCGCCGTCGGTGATGCTCTCCGGCGCCATGTAGCCGGGCGTGCCCAACCAGCTCCCCACCTGGGTGAGTTCGGCCGCACCCATGGTCCGGGCGATACCGAAGTCGATGAGCTGGGGTCCGGTGGCGGACAGGATGACGTTGTGCGGCTTCAGGTCGCGGTGCCACACCCCGTGCCCCTGGAGGTCGGCCAGCCCCTCGGCCAGGGCCGCCAGCACGGCCCGCCCCAGCTCCGGCGGGAACGGCCCCCCGTCGACGATCGCCGAGTGCAGCGTCGGCCCCGGCACGTACTCGGTGGCCAGCCAGAACGGGGGCGCGTCCAGCTCGGAGTCGATCAGGGCGGCGGTGAAGGCGCTGCGTACGGTGGCCAGTGTCTCCACCTCGCGGCGGAACCTGCTCATCACCTGCTCGTCGTGCTGCAGATGGTCGTTGATGACCTTCACGGCGGCGGGGCGCCCACCCGGAGAACGCGCCAGGTACACCCGCCCCATGCCGCCTTGACCGAGCCGGCGTATCACGCGGTAGCGGCCTATCTGCGCCGGATCCGTCTCATGGCCTGGTTGCACCGACTTCGCCTTCCCTCTGGGCATGTCCCGAAGCCGGCGGGGCACGTGTGGTGTCGGCTCGGCTACGCGTGGACAACGTTCTCCATCCGTTCGGCCGTGCACGCCGAACGCGGCTTCGAGCAGCTCGCGGGCCCCACGGCCCACCCTGATGGAGGCAGCGTCATGATAGGCCACGGCAGGGGGCCCGGAAGACGAACCGGCGGGTATGCGCACACCGTGTCGCCGGGGCGCAACGGGGCTGCCCGGATAGGGCGTTGGGACACACTGCCCGGGTCGCACGGCACCGACACGTGCCACCGCGTGCGTGTGACGGCCGCTCTCCCGTCGTGTGAGCAACGGATGACAACACGGCCGAAGGGCCTTCGCGCCTGGTGAGCTACCCGCCATGCGAAACCAGACGAAGACCCGGACCCGCACCACCCCTACCCCCGCCAACTTCCGTGCCCGCCACCGCCGTTCCGTCCGGTCGGCCGCCGCGCTGCTGGCAGCCGTGGGCATCCTCGGCGCCCTCGCCGGATGCGGGGACGACGGGGCGGACGGGACGAGGACCGCCGCGTCGAAGTCCGCCCCCGCCCGGGACACGGCCGCCCGGACGGACAAGAAGGTGCTGTGGGTGGGCGATTCCATCGCGGGCGTCGAGGCCCCGCCCCTGGGGGCCGCGCTGAAAGCCAGTGGCGCCTCGTTCAAGAACGACTCCTCCGACGGCGGCGGCACCGTCGTCGAGGGCGACCGGATGAGCACGACACTGGCCCGGACGACCTGGAAGCAACTGCGCGCGGACCTCGCCTCGTTCCGCCCCGACGTGCTCGCCTACCAGATCACCACCTACGACTGGGGCACCCCCGCCCAGCAGCGCGCCTCCTACGAGAAGCTCGCCGGGGCCGCGAAGGACGCCGGGGCGGACCTCGTCCTCGTGTCCGCGCCGCCGTACAAGATCGACGACTTCTACGCAGGGCACACCGACGCCATCAAGAGCGCACCCGAGGCCGCCCGGGCCGTGGCCAAGGCCAAGGCGGACCACGTGCACTTCCTCGACGCCTCGAAACTGTGGGGCACCGACGCCACCGCCGACCGGGCCCAGCGCGCCTCCGACGGCATCCACTCCTGCCAGCAGGGCTCGGCCGGCTTCGCCAAGTGGTTCACCGAACGGCTCGGCGAGCTCTACGACTTCACTCCCGCCGCCCCGAAGCGGTGGGCCGCGGGCGGATGGACCGGGGACCGGCGCTACGCCAAGCTCGGCTGCGGCTGAACCCGGCACCCCTCGCGCCCGGGCCGCCCCCTCGCGCCCGGGCCGCCCCCTCGCGCCCGGGCCGCCCCCTCGCGCCCGGGCCCCCTCCCGCCGGGCCGCCCCCTCCCGCCGGGTTCGCCC
>BNBP01000017.1 GCA_014656015.1 Streptomyces griseoaurantiacus
CAGGAGACCGACGCCGGGGAACGCGTCGTCGTCGGCGTCAACCGCTACCGGCTCGACGAGGAGGAACCCTACGAACCCCTCCGCGTCGACCCCGCCATCGAAACCCGCCAGGCCGAACGCCTCACCGCGCTGCGCGCCGGGCGCGACCAGGCGGCGGTGGACGCCGCCCTGGCCGCGCTCAAGAAGGCGGCCGAGGGCGAGGACAACGTCCTGTACCCCATGAAGGAGGCGCTGCGCGCCCTTGCCACGGTCGGCGAGGTCTGCAACGCGTTGCGCGAGGTGTGGGGCACCTACGTCCCCAGCGACGCGTTCTGACACACGGTCCGGGCCGTCCGGAACACGGTCCGGACCGTCCGGCGCGCCCCGCGGCGGACGGCTCCCCGCCCGCCGCGCGGGCGCCCCTTCAACGAGCGGGACCGAGCGAGGCACCGACCGCGGACAGGTACCGGGCGAGTCCGGTCTCGTCGGTGCCCGCCCAGCCGACGTACCCGTCGGGGCGGACCAGGTACAGGCCGGGCGCGTAGGCCCCGCGCGGGGGGATGCGGACCGCTTCGGGCGCCTCGGCCGGCCGGCCCACCGCCAGCAGGGTCCAGTGGGGCCCGCGGAACACGTCGAACAGCCGTACGCCGTCGACGCGGGCGTCCGGAGCGCGGTCGCCCGCGCGCAGGGCGTCCTCCGGGAGATCTCCCCGGGTCTCCACCGACAGTGACGACTCCGGGTAGCTCAGGTCGAGCTGTGTGGTGTCGCGGCCCCTGCCGGCCTCGCCGCGGTGCACGCGCGTGCTCAGGCCGAGCATCCCCGCCGCGGTGGGCAGGCGCTCCTCCTCGTAGGTGTCGAGCAGGGACTCCGGTGCCCCGAGGCGCAGGACGGCGCCCAGCTTCCAGCCCAGGTTGTAGGCGTCCTGCACGCTGGTGTTCAGGCCCTGGCCGCCGGCCGGGGAGTGCACGTGGGCGGCGTCCCCGGCGAGGAAGACCCGGCCCTCCCGGAAGCGTTCCGCGAGTCCTGTGCGGGGGCGGAAGCTCGAGGCCCAGAGCAGCTCGGTGACGTCCTCGGGGGCGAGAGGGGTGCGGGCGGCGACGACCTTGCGGACGCCCTCCAGGGAGAGGTCAGGGGTGACGCCCTCCGCGAAGCGCGCCATGACCTGGAAGTCCTCGGTGCCGGCCAGCGGGCAGAGGGCGAGCATCTCCGGGGCGTCCTCCGCCGCCGCCTGGAAGATGTGCCAATGGTCCCGGTCGATGCCGGTGAGCCGCACGTCGGCGACCATGCTCGGGTAGGGGTCGAGCTGTTCGCCGGTCATGCCGATGCCGAGCGCCCGCCGCACCGCCGAGCGGCCGCCGTCCGCGGCGACGGCGTACCGGGCGCGCACGGTGCCGCCGTCGGCGAAGCGCGCCGTGACCCCGTCGGCGTCCTGCGTGAGGCCGGTGAACTCCCGGCCGAAGGCGACCCGGCCGCCGAGTTCCCGCAGCCGGGCGTGCAGGATCTCCTGCGTCCGCCATTGCGGGACCATCCACGGACGGTTGTACGGGGCGTCCTCGCTCGGCTCGACCGGTTCGAACATCTGGTGCTCGCCGAGCCGCTGCCCGTCCCGCCAGAGCATGACGAGCGGGTACCGGCCGCCGGCCGCGGTGAACGCGTCCGCCATGCCGAGGTCGTCGAAGACCTCCATCGTGCGCGGCTGGACGCCCTTGCCGCGTGAGCCGGGGAACAGGGCGTCCGCCCGCTCCACGACCAGCGCGTCCACCCCCCGTCTGGCCAGGTCCACGCCGAGGGCGAGGCCGGTGGGTCCCGCGCCCACGACGAGGACGTCCGTCGTCGCGTCCGTCGCCCCGGGCTCCGTCGTGCCGGTGGCAGAAGTCATGACTTTCTCCTTAACATCGTTAAGTCGCGCTTCCGTCCGAGCATGGCCTTAACGGCGTTAAATTGTCAAGGCGGGGCTGTAAGGTTTCCGGACGTGAGCACTGAACGGACAGGCGGCAGCACGTCGACGGCAGGCACCGCACGCGGGGAGCGCCGCGCGCCGCTGGACCGCGCACGGGTCGCCGACACCGCCCTGCGGCTGCTGAACGAGGTGGGTCTCGAAGGGCTGACCCTGCGCGCCATCGCCCGCGAACTGGACGTCAAGGCGCCCGCCCTGTACTGGCACTTCAAGGACAAGCAGGCCCTGCTCGACGAGATGGCGACCGAGATGTACCGCCGCATGATCGCGGGCATCCCGCTGGACCCCCAGGAGACCTGGCGGGAGCGGCTCCTCAACTCCAACCGGGGGCTGCGTACCGCCCTGCTCGCCTACCGCGACGGCGCCCGCGTCTTCAGCGGCTCGCGCTTCACCGGCGCCGCCCACGCCGAGCGGATGGAGGACACCCTGCGGGTGTTCACGGAGGCCGGCTTCACCCTCACCCAGGCGGTCCGGGCGACCCAGACCTCGTACCTCTACACCATCGGCTACGTCACCGAGGAACAGGGCGTCCAGCCCATGGCCGACGAGCGCCGCGAGGGTTACGACGTCGAGGAACGGGCCCGTCTGATGGCCGAGTACCCGCTGTCGGCCGCGGCCGGCCGCGAGATCTTCGAGGACTTCGACCGCCACTTCGAGGAGGGCCTGGCCCTGCTGACGGCCGGGATCGCGGCGCGGTACGGCATCGCCTGAGGCGACGTCACGGCGCGGTGCCCGGCGGGCCCGTCCCGACGCTCAACGCGCCTTGTTCAGCACCCCGCGCAGCCTCGGGGTCAGGGGCTTCTCCACCCAGCCGTGCACCAGCCGGGCCAGGGTCAGCATCGCCGCCACCGTCAGCGGGAGCGTCGCGTACGACGGGAGGCCCCAGGTGCGGTGCAGGAGCTGGATCGCCGGCCAGCCCAGATGCTCGTGGACCAGGTAGAAGGGGTAGGTCAGTGCCCCGGCCGTGGTCAGCCAGCGCCAGTTCACCCCGTTCAGCAGGCCCAGCGCGATCGCCCCGACCGCGACGAACGCGAACGCGACGACCAGGACGATGCCGCCCGAGGTGCGGTGGGCGAAGGCGTGCGGGTCCGCGGCGTTCCACAGGTCGCGCACCGCGTAGTGCTGCCCGATCAGGAAGCTCACGGCCACGATGCCCCAGCCGTAGCCGTCCCGCCGGTCGCGGTGGAGGAGGTGGAGGCCGACGCCGCCGATGAAGAACGGCGCGTACTCGGGCATCAGGACCAGGTCGAGCAGCGGCTCGTGCACGGACCGCGTGAGGGCCGCCGCGAGCGTCCAGCCCGCGCAGAAGAGGATCACCCGCCGCCGGTTCACCCCGGGCAGGACCACGCACAGCGCGAACAGTGCGTAGAAGCGGACCTCGGCCCACAGCGTCCAGCACACGCCCAGCACCCGGTCGACGCCCAGCGGCATCTGCAGCATCGTCAGGTTCAGCAGCGCGTCGCTCGGCGACACCGCCTCGTAGGCCACCACCGGCAGCGCGAACACCGCCGTCACGAGGACGACCGCCGCCCAGTACGCCGGCAGCAGCCGGGAGGCGCGGGAGGCGAAGAACGACGTCAGGGACCGCCCCCAGCCGCTCATGCAGATCACGAACCCGCTGATCACGAAGAACACCTGGACGCCGAGGCAGCCGTAGGCGGCGTACGAGTGCAGTGTCGGGAACTGCTCCGCGGGAGAGGTGCCCCAGGCCCGCGCCACCTCACCGCCGCGTCCGGCGTAGTGGTAGACGGCCACCATCAGCGCGGCGACCAGTCGCAGGCCGTCCAGGGACCGCAGCCGGTGCTCCCGCCGTGGTGCCGCCGGCTGCGGTCGCGCGGGCACGTCGGTCACCGGACGGACGGGCAGGGTGGTCACGGCGGCCCTTTCGACGGCGTGGGACGGGTTTCTCGGCCGGGAGTGCGCACCGGGGCGGAGACTCGCACGTTAACCCCTGCCCACCGGCCGTCCGGCCCGCCGGGAGAAGCCTTGTCCACCCGGTTCCGGCATGTTCATCTCCAGGTCACCCCGGCTTCCCGGAACACCCCGGGCGCGGGGAGCGGCGACCCGCCGTCCGGCGGGGCCTGCCGGGGCAGCGCCCCGGACGGGGCGTCCGGGAGACGGACGGGGGCCGGCCCGCGGGTTCGGCGGGTGGCCGCATCCCCGGTCCGTCCCCCGTCGGCGGTGGGGCTCAGCGCCGTACCGCCCTGCGCATCGCGCGCGCCCGCCGGACCACCCGGCGGGCCGTCGCGTTGTCCGGCAGGAAGGCCAGGCGCTCGGGGATGCCGCCGGGCAGGCCCAGCGAGGTGAGGCGCCTCCTGCGGACGTAGCGGCGGGTGCGCGGGCCGGGGTGGGCGGACAGGTACCGGGTCGCGGCCGGCCGCAGCGAGGGGTACAGCTGCGGCTGCATCATGAAGCCGACCGCGGTGACCAGTTCGCCCAGCAGGTCCGCCGGTACCGGGTCCTCGCCGGGCCGCTCCTCCAGGTCGGGGAGCAGCGCGTCGGCGAGGACGGCCGGCACCCGGTTGCTGTTCTGGTAGGGCGTCAGGCGGTCGAGGAGCAGTTCGGTGCCGGTGCGGGCCACGGGCAGGCCGTAGAGCGCGGAGGCGGTGAACAGGGCGGTGGAGAAGCAGCCGGCGACCAGCGCGGGTCGCGCCCGTTCGAACAGCACCTCGGCGAGCACCGGGGTGTCGAGCACGGTCAGTTTCACGCCGAGCCGTTCCGCCTCCTCCTCCAGGGCGCGCCCGTACCGGGCCGGTGCGGACGGGTGCGGCTTGAAGACCAGGGCGCGGTGGCCGCGCCCGACCGCCCCGCGCGCCATCGACACGTGCAGCCGCTCCTCCTCCTCGGGGGAGAGGATGCCGAGCGCGGAGAGGTACTGGCCGAGCAGCAGCGCCGCCCCCTCGGGGATCTCCGGCGGCGGTGCGGCGGCGGCGAGCTCGCCCATGACCTTCAGGAAGGCGGGCGTAGGCACCAGGTGGGCGGGCACGTCGAACTCGGTCAGCAGCAGGGGCGTGAGCCCGGGCACCAGGTCGAGGTGGAGCAGCCGGCGCACCCGGGTGCCGACCAGCGGGTCCAGCTTGTTGCGGGTGGGGCCGTAGCTCATCAGGCCGTCGGCGTAGACGTCGATCGGCGCGTCGGTGAACAGGGTGGCGATCGAGAGGGCGGGCGGGACCTGGAGGGACTCCAGGACCAGCTCCACCCGGTCCTCGCCGAGCCCCCACAGCAGCCGCAGATACCGCTCCAGCAGGGGGACGTCGTCGGGGCGCGGCGCCCAGCCGCCCGGGTGGAAGGGGCGGACGGCCTCGTTCCAGGAGAGGACGGCGTCGAAGTGGGCGCGCAGCGGCGCGAAGCCCGGCAGTTCGTCGAGGGACGGGGTGGTCTCCGGCGTACTCGCGTTGTTGCAGACGAGGAGCAGCCGGCGGTCCGCCTCGGCGAACAGCCCGGACTCCAGGGCGGCGGCCAGGGTGGCGGCGCCGTAGAGGGTGGAGGCGCAGAAGATCTGGGTGGTGGCGCGCCGGGGGAGGTCGTTACGGGGCATCACGCGGCCGCCTTCGCTGGGGTGATCCGGCGCCGCAGCCGCCGCAGCCTCGCCGCGCGGTGCGGATCCATGGTGTCGAGTATCTCGTCGAGCGTGTCCTGCGGCAGGCGCCGGATCGCGGCCGCACTCATCGCCCGCAGCCGCTTGGCCACGGCCGGTTCGAACTTGGCCTCGTCGGCGAGGTGGTGGGCGATGATCGCGCAGTAGGTGCGGACGGCCTTGGGCAGCAGCCGGGCGGCGTCCTCGTCCCGCGCCGTCTCCTCGATCACCTGGTCGAAGGCGCGGATGAAGTCGAGCTGGCGGACGTCACCGATCTGGGTGAGGGAGGAGGCGACCCCGCGCCGGTAGAAGACGCCGAGCAGTCCCACCACGGCGAAGGACCGCGCCTCCCGGTGCAGCCGCCAGATCCACGGCCGGTCCTCGGCGGTGCGCAGCCCGTCCGTGAAGTGCAGCAGGCCCCGCTCCAGCAGCCGCCGGTGGTAGATCCCGGCCCAGGCGTAGGCGTAGTCCACGGAGGTGCTGCGCTCGGCGGGCAGGATCGACCCGCGCGGGTCGAGCACCTCGCCGCGCCGGCCGACGGGCACCCGGTGCACGGTGCGGGCGCGGGCGGTGGCCTGCACGTGGTCGGTGCGCACGAAGTCGCAGCCGAGGTCCTCCACGGCGGCGAGCAGCGCGGCGAGATGGCCGGGGGCGAGCCAGTCGTCGCCGTCCAGGAAGGTCAGGTACTCGCCGCCCGCCGCGTCCAGACCGGTGTTGCGCGCGGTGGCGAGCCCCCCGTTCTCCTCGTGGCGGACGTACCGCACCCGGGCGACGTCCGAGAGCTGCTCGGCGGCGCGTTCGAGAAGGGCCGGAGTTCCGTCCTTGGAATGGTCGTCCACCAGCACGAACTCGAAATCCTCGCGGGCATTGGACCGCAGACTTCGGAGCATGTCCGGCGCGTATTGCTGCACGTTGTAGAACGGCACGATCACGGAGAGCTTGGGCACCCGCACGACGCTAGGAGCCGCCCCGTCAGCGGAACTTGCCGGTGGGGGGACGGCCGGTGAACTCCTCGTGTCGGAACGGTGCACCGCGTGTACGCCGGGGAATTCCGCGGGCCGGTTCGGTTTCCGGTGGCGCGTTGTTCACTTCTCGTTGAATCCCGGTTGGGCCGGGCATCGGAATCGCTTCCTAGCGTCTTGGGCGTGCCAGCAAGTACACCGAAGCCCCCGCGCATCGCCGTCCTCGCGGATTCCGACACCCGCTGGAAATGGGGTGCGCTGACCGCCGGACGGATCGCCCCCGGTGGCGCCCCCGTGCTCGACGGCTTCCTGCTGCGCGGCCGGGCCACGCCCACCCCGCGCCAGCTCGCCGAGGTCGGCGTCCACGCCGACTCGCTGCGCGAGGTCACCGCCACCGCCTTCCTGCGCGCCATGACGGAGGAGGAGTACGACGTCGTCGTGCTCGCCCTCGTCGGCGGGGGAGTGCAGGCGCTGCTGCACGGTCTCGGGCGGGCCTGGGAGGGCCGCTCCCGGCGCCCCGTGGTCGTCACCGGCTACGTCGGCGTCGTCTACGAGAAGCTCGCCGACGGCCTGCTGCTGCGGCACGGCGCGGACCTCGTCCTCGCCAACTCCCGCCAGGACGCGGAGCGTTTCCGCGCGGTGTACGAGGGGGTCGGCGCCGACGCCTCGGCGGTCACGGAGGTCGCGCTGCCCTTCCTCGGCGGCGCGCCCTACACCGGCCCGCCCGGGCCGGGGGCGGAGGAGGGAGGCAGGCCCTTCACGGTCGTCTTCGCCGCCCAGCCCTCCGTGCCCGCCGGCCGCCGGGAGCGCACCTACCTGCTCGACCGCCTCGTGCGGCACGCCCGGCTGCACCCGGAGCGCGAGGTGCTGCTCAAGCTGCGCTCCCGGCCCGGCGAGCACACCACGCACCTGGAGGAGCTGCCCTACCAGAAGCTCGTCCGCAGGGCCGACCCGCCGCCCAACCTGCGCCTGATCCACGGGCACATGGGCGAGGTCCTCGACCGCACCGACCTCCTCGTCACCGTCAGCTCGACGGCCGCCCTGGAGGCGCTGCACCGGCGCATCCCGACCGCCGTCCTCACCGACCTCGGGGTGCGCGAGACGCTCGGCAACCACCACTTCACCGGCTCCGGCTGCCTCACCTCCTGGGACCGGCTGGACGCCGGGCACCGCCCCGAACCCGAGGAGGACTGGGTCGTCCGGCAGGGCGTCGCGGCCGGCGAGGGCTCCTACGACACCGCCTTCGACGGGGCCCGCACCCGCATCGCCGGGCTGCTCGCCCGGCCCGGCGGCCTGCCCCCCTTGACCCCGTACTACACGCTCGCGACGGCCCCCGGCTATCTGCCGGGCATCCTCGCCCGCCACCACCTCGGCCCGGACGGTCTCCCGCTGCCGGGCGCGCCCGCCGCCGACCGCGAGCCGGGCCCGGTCCGGGAGATCGTGCGCCGCGCCGCGCGCGGCGCCTACCGGCACGGGGTGCAGCGGGTCGCCCCGGCGATCCGCCGGATGGGGGAGCTGTGAGCGTCCCGAACGTCCCGGGCACCACCCCGGCCAGCCCGAGCACCCCGAGCACCCCGAGCGTCCCGACGCAGCCCCGACGAGAGGGAGCAGAACCCATGACCGGTCCGCACAAGGGCGCCGCCCCGCGCCGGGTGCTCGCGGTGATCCCCGCGCGCGGCGGCTCCAAGGGGGTGCCCGCGAAGAACCTCGCCCCGGTCGGCGGGGTGCCGCTGGTGGCCCGGGCCGTGCGCGAGTGCCGCGCGAGCCGCCTGGTGACCGACGTCGTCGTCTCCACCGACGACCGCGCGATCGCCGCCGCCGCCCGCGAGGCCGGCGCGGAGGTCGTGTCCCGCCCTGGCGCGCTCGCCGGGGACACGGCCACCTCCGAGGCCGCCGTCCGGCACGCGATGGACACCCACGAGGCACTGCACGGGGCGCCGGTCGACGTCGTCCTGCTCGTGCAGTGCACCAGCCCTTTCCTGGTCGCCGAGGACCTCGACGCGGTGGCCGGCGCCGTCGCCGAGAAGGGCGCCGACACGGCGGTGACCGTGGCCCCCTTCCACGGCTTCGTGTGGCGGGACGGCGAGCCCGGCGCCCCCGCGGCGGAGGGCGGACACGGCGTCAACCACGACAAGTCCCACCGCCCGCGCCGCCAGGACCGCCCCCAGGACCTGCTGGAGACCGGCGCCGCCTACGCGATGGACGCGGCCGGCTTCCGCACCCACGGGCACCGCTTCTTCGGCCGCACGGACCTCGTGCGCACCGACCCGGCCCGCGTGCTGGAGATCGACGACCCGCACGACCTGGCCCGCGCCCGCGCGCTGGCGCCGCTCCTCGACGCGCCCCGGCGCGGTGCGCTGCCGACCGCCGGGGACATCGACGCGGTCGTCCTGGACTTCGACGGCACCCAGACCGACGACCGGGTGCTGATCGACGCCGACGGAAAGGAATTCGTCTCCGTGCACCGCGGCGACGGCCTCGGCATCGCCGCCCTGCGCGGGAGCGGCCTGAAGATGCTGATCCTCTCCACGGAACAGAACCCGGTCGTCGCCGCCCGCGCCCGCAAGCTGCGGATCCCCGTGGCGCACGGCGTCGACCGCAAGGACCTCGCGCTCAAGCAGTGGTGCGAGGAACAGGGCATCGCGCCCGAGCGCGTGCTCTACGTCGGCAACGACGTCAACGACCTGCCGTGCTTCGCCCTCGCGGGCTGGCCCGTGGCGGTCGCGAACGCCCACGACCTCGTGCGCGGCGCCGCCCGCGCGGTCACCACCCTCCCCGGCGGCGAAGGCGCCGTCCGGGAGATCGCCGGCTGGATCCTCGGCCCCTCCCTCGACTCCCTCCCCGACTAAGGAAATCCCTGATGAGCACCCACTCCCGCATCCGCACCCTCGGTTCCCGCGAGGCCGGCCCCGGCCGCCCCGTCTACGTCACCGGTGAGATCGGCATCAACCACAACGGCGAGCTCGAGAACGCCTTCAAGCTGATCGACGCGGCCGCCGAGGCCGGCTGCGACGCCGTCAAGTTCCAGAAGCGCACCCCCGAGATCTGCACCCCCCGCGACCAGTGGGACATCGAGCGCGACACCCCCTGGGGCCGGATGACGTACATCGACTACCGCCACCGCGTCGAGTTCGGCGAGGAGGAGTACCGGCGGATCGACGCGTACTGCAAGGAGAAGGGCATCGACTGGTTCGCCTCCCCGTGGGACACCGAGGCCGTCGCCTTCCTGGAGAAGTTCGACGTCCCCGCGCACAAGGTGGCCTCCGCCTCGCTGACCGACGACGAGCTGCTGCGCGAGCTGCGCGCGACCGGCCGCACGATCATCCTCTCCACCGGCATGTCGACCCCGAAGCAGATCCGGCACGCGGTGGAGGTGCTGGGCAGCGAGAACATCCTGCTCTGCCACGCCACCTCGACCTACCCGGCCAAGGCCGAGGAGCTCAACCTGCGCGTCATCAACACCCTCCAGGCCGAGTACCCGAACGTGCCGATCGGCTACTCCGGCCACGAGACGGGCCTGCAGACCACGCTGGCCGCCGTCGCCCTCGGCGCCGCCTTCGTCGAGCGGCACATCACCCTCGACCGCGCCCTGTGGGGCTCGGACCAGGCGGCCTCCGTCGAACCCCAGGGGCTCACCCGGCTGGTCCGCGACATCCGCACCATCGAGGCCTCGCTCGGCGACGGCGTGAAGAAGGTCTACGACTCCGAGCTCGGCCCGATGAAGAAGCTGCGCCGCGTCCCCGGCGCCGTCGCGGAGGCGGAGATCGCCGCGGCGGCGGGCGAGCCGGTCGCGGTCTGACCGGGACGGACGGTCCTTTCGCCGATGAGCCCCCGCGCCGCGACACCCGGCCCCGAAGCCGGTTCCGGCACCGGCACCGGTCCCGATCCCGGCAACGGTGCCGGCCCCGGCAGCGATTCCGGCACCCTCGCCTTCGTCGAGAGCCCGGTGCAGCTGCTGAACGTCCTGGAGTGGGCACACGCACACGCTCACGTGCCCGCGCCCGCGTCGCACGGGCGGCGGCCGCCCGGCGCGGGCCTCACCCTGGTCGTCCTCTCCCCCGTGGACCCGATGACCCGCGGTCAGCTCCGCCGCATGGCCGAACTGGCCCGCGAGGAGGGGCACCGGGTCCGCTGGGAGGAGGCGCGCGGCGGCACCCTCGCCCCCTTCCGGACGGTGGGCGGTCTCACCGCCCTGCTGCGCCGGGCGCGGCGGGTGGTCATGGGCGACCCCTTCTCCCGCTACGTCCAGCTCCTGCTGACCCTGACCGGGGCGCGCGAGCTGGTCGTGGTGGACGACGGCACGGCCACGATGGAGTTCGTCACCCAACTGGCCCAGGGCGAACGCCTGGTGCGCTGGCACCGCAAGGGCGGCCGTCCGGGCCCCCGGGACCTCCTGTTCGCCCCGGTGTCGGCGGTGGCCCGCCGCCGGCTGCGCGCCACGCCCGCGCGCACGGTCGAGATCTTCTCCGCGATGCCGATCGGGGAGGTCCCGGAGGGCGTCACGGTCACCGCCAACACGTTCACCTGGACCCGCGCCCGCTTCGGCCCCCCGCGCGTCGCGAAGGGCGCCGACCTGGTCGGCACCTCGCTCGTGGAGACGGGCGTGGTCGATGTCGAGCACTACCTCGACGCGGTCCGGGCCCTCGCCTCGGCGCACGGCGCCGGCCGCTACTTCGCCCACCGGCGCGAGAGCACGGAGAAGCTCCACCGCCTGGCCGTGGAGACGGGCCTGGAGATCGTCCGCCCCGACCTGCCCCTGGAACTGATCGCCCGCCGCGGCCCGGTCGGCCGCACGATCCTCAGCTTCCCCTCGACGGTCGTCCACACCCTCCCCCTGGCCCTGGCCGGGACCGAGGTCCGGGTGGCGGTCTGCGACATCGACCCCGGCTGGCTCACCACCAGTGCCTCGCCCCGGGCCCGGACCTTCCTGACCGGCGTCACGAGCACCGCGAGGGACGTCCACCGGCTGCCGGGGACGTCGGCGACGGCGGCGGGACAGGCGGGACCCGAGGGGACGGCGGGGCCGACGGGAAGCAGTGTGTGGCGGAGGTCACATCGGCGGGAGCGATGCCCCGACTCGGCCGACAAGTCCGGGCAGTTTACCCAGCCGTGAAGGTCGTCATGCGGCGTGTCCCCGGGATTTTTTCGCCCAACGGCCTGAACTTTGTTGATCACGGGTTGGTTGTGCGTCCGATCGGCCTACCCTTCAAAGGGTGAACCATGTGATGTCCCCAGAGTCCGAGGCCGACATCCCGGGGAACGCTGTGCTCCCCGGCGCGCTGCCCGCCGCCCTGCACGCCGAGCTCGTGGCCTTCCGCCGCGATCTGCACATGCACCCGGAGCTCGGTAACCAGGAGTTCCGCACGACCGCCGCGATCAAGGCCCGCCTCGAGAAGGCCGGGCTCACGCCGCGTGTCCTCGAGGGCGGGACCGGGCTCGTCTGCGACATCGGTGACACCGGGGACCGGGCCGACGGCCCGATCCTCGCGCTGCGCGCCGACATCGACGCGCTGCCCATCCCGGACACCAAGACCGACTGCGCCTACCGCTCCACCGTGCCCGACCGGGCCCACGCCTGCGGGCACGACGTGCACACCACGGTCGTCCTCGGCACCGCGCTCGTCCTCGCCGGGCTGCACCGCGAGGGCCGGCTGCCGCGCGGAGTGCGGATGATCTTCCAGCCCGCCGAGGAGGTGCTGCCCGGCGGTGCCTCCGACGTGATCGCCTCCGGCGCCCTCGACGGAGTCGGCCGGATCATCGCCGTGCACTGCGACCCCAAGGTCGACGCCGGCCGCATCGGCCTGCGCTACGGCGCCATCACCTCCGCCTGCGACCGCGTCGAGATCGCCCTCGACGGACCCGGCGGCCACACCGCGCGCCCCCACCAGACCACCGACCTGGTCACCGCCGCCGCCCGCGTGGCCCTCGACGTGCCCGCGCTGGTGCGCAACCGGGTCGACGCCCGCAGCGGGCTCTCCGTCACCTGGGGCCGCATCGAGTCCGGCCACGCCCCCAACGTGATCCCCCAGCACGCCGAGCTGTCCGGGACCGTGCGCTGCCTGGACCTGGACGCCTGGCGGATCGCCCCCGACGTCGTGCACGCCGCGGTCGACGAGATCGCGAACATGTACCGCGCCAAGTCCGAGATCAACTACATCCGGGGCGTCCCGCCGGTCGTCAACGATCCCGTCGTCGCCGAACTGCTGCGCGACGCGATGACTGCCCGGCGCGGTGCCGACTCCGTCGAGGACACCCCGCAGAGCCTGGGCGGCGAGGACTTCTCCTGGTACCTGGAGCACGTGCCGGGCGCGATGGCCCGCCTCGGCGTGCGCCGGCCCGGCGACCGGACCGTGCGCGACCTGCACCAGGGTGACTTCGACGCGGACGAGCACGCGATCACCGTCGGCGTGGAGATGTTCACGGCGGCGGCCCTCCTGCACCCGGACCACTGACGGTCCCTCCTCGCGCGAAGGCGCCCGCGAGGCCCTCGCGGGCGCCCCTTGCGTCC
This sequence comes from Streptomyces griseoaurantiacus, assembly GCA_014656015.1. Taxonomy (GTDB): domain Bacteria; phylum Actinomycetota; class Actinomycetes; order Streptomycetales; family Streptomycetaceae; genus Streptomyces; species Streptomyces griseoaurantiacus. The sequence goes on from BNBP01000017.1 coordinate 12,984, forward strand.
CCTTCGCCCGGCCGCGACATCGGCCCGTAACGCCCGTCGACCGCCCGTAACCCGGAGGCGGCACGAATCGGTAACGGCGGCGCCGAACCCCGTTCCCCCGTTCTTCTACGCGCGTTACTGTGCGCCCGAATCGCTGCCGCAGCGGCGCGTTCGATCGAGCCGGCCGGCCACGGGTGCCGGAAACGAAGGGTGCTTGTCGTGCGTTCGAATCCCCGCAGATCCCTCAGATTCCCCACGTCCCCCGGACTCCGCGGAACCTCCTCGCGCCGGATCTCCCGCGCCGCGGTGGCCGTCTCCGTCGTCGCGCTCGTGGCCGCCGGCTGCGGCAAGTCCAGCAACGAGGCGAGCGACTCCGGCAAGGACTCCTCCGGCGGCTACTCGGGCAAGGGCATCGGCCTCGCGTACGACATCGGCGGCAAGGGCGACCAGTCCTTCAACGACGCCGCGTACGCCGGTTTCGCGAAGGCCGAGAAGGAGTTCAAGATCGGCGGGCGGGACATCGAGCCGCAGGACGGCGAGTCCGACGCCGACAAGATCCAGCGGCTGACCACCCTCGCCAAGGCGGGCTACAACCCGATCATCGGCGTCGGCTACTCCTACGCGCCCGCCGTGAAGGAGGTCGCCGCCCACTACCCGAAGGTCACCTTCGGCATGATCGACGACGAGACGATCAAGGCGAAGAACGTCGTCGACCTGGTCTTCAGCGCGGAGCAGTCCTCCTACCTGGCCGGCGTCGCGGCGGCCAAGGCCAGCAAGAAGGACCACATCGGCTTCATCGGCGGCGTCGACATCCCGCTCATCCACACCTTCGAGGCGGGTTTCGACCAGGGCGCGAAGTCCGTCAACCCGAAGATCAAGATCGAGTCGCAGTACCTGACGGAGACCGCGGCGGAGGGCGGCTTCTCCAGCCCCGACAAGGGCCAGAGCGCGGCGGACGGCCAGATCGACGCCGGCGCCGACGTGATCTACCACGCGGCCGGGCTCTCCGGGCAGGGCGTGATCAAGGCCGCCGCCACGCACAAGGTGTGGGCGATCGGCGTCGACTCCGACCAGTACCGGCAGTCACCGCTGGCGAAGTACAAGGACCACATCCTCGGCTCCGCGCTGAAGAACGTCGGCGGCGCGGTCTACGAGCTGGTCAAGTCCGTCCACGAGGGCAAGCCGCTGAGCGGCGTGGTCGTCGGCGACCTGAAGTCCGGTGGTGTCGGCTTCGCGGACTCCAACCCCGGGTACCGCGCCATGAAGGACGTGGTGGCCGCGGTGGAGAAGGCGAAGGAGGACGTCGTCGACGGCAAGGTGAAGGTCGCGACGGAGTAGCCGCCCGGCCCGGCAGTGAAGGGAGGGGCCGGACGGCGACCACCCCGCCGACCAGCCCCTTCCCCGTTCCACCACGCCGATGTCAGTCCCCTGCGGTAGCTTCCGGAGTGCGGGGGGCCACAGCGCCCGTACAAGCACACGGCCACAGGGGTGGGTGGACATGAACGACGGCACGGCGACCGCACAGGACCCGGCAGCGACCGAACCGCTGGACGCCCGGCTCGAACGCCACCGCGTCGAGCTCACCGGCTACTGCTACCGCATGCTCGGTTCCTCCTTCGAGGCGGAGGACGCGGTCCAGGACACCATGGTCCGCGCCTGGCGCAGTTTCGACCGCTTCGAGGGCCGCTCCAGCCTCCGCTCCTGGCTCTACCGCATCGCGACCAACGTCTGCCTGGACATGCTGAACGCGGGCAACAAACGGGCCCGCCCGATGGACCTCACGGAGTCCACCCCGCTCGCCCGGGCCGCCCTGGCGCCCCGCCCGGACCACACCTGGCTGGAGCCGGTGCCGGACGCCCGGGTCCTGCCCGCCGTCAGCGATCCCGCGGAGGCCGCCGTGGCCAAGGAGTCCGTGCGGCTCGCCTTCATGGCCGCGCTGCAGCAACTGCCGCCCAAGCAGCGGGCGGTCCTCATCCTGCGCGAGGTCCTCGCCTGGCGGGCGAGCGAGGTCGCCGAGCTTCTCGGCACCTCGGTCGCCTCGGTGAACAGCGCACTGCAGCGGGCCCGCGCCACCCTCGCCGAGCGCCCGGCCGGGGAGGGCGCCGAGGCCGCCGTCTCCGATCCGATGGACGAGGAGCAGCGCAAGCTCCTGGAGCGCTACGTCGCCGCCTTCGAGGGCTACGACATGACCGCGCTGACCGCCCTGCTGGCGGAGGACGCGATCATGACGATGCCGCCGTTCGACCTGTGGCTGCGCGGCCCGGAGGACATCACCGGCTTCATGACGACGCTCGGCGCGGCCTGCGCGCACTCGCGCCTGGTCCCCGTCGAGGTCAACGGACTGCCCGGGTTCGCGCAGTACAAGCCGGACCCGGAGACGGGCGGCTTCACGGCGTGGGCGGTGCAGGCCCTGGAGATCTCGCCCGAGGAGTCAGGCGGCCGGATCACCGGGTTCCACTGCTTCCTCGACACCGAGCGGTGGTTCCCCCTGTTCGGACTGCCCCTCCAGCTCGACGGGGAGGGCGAGGAGGCCGAGTAGCGCTCGCAGCTCGGGCGAGGGCCCCCGGACCCGGATGCGCCCGCCGGCCCGGCGGGCGGCGAGCTGGAGCCGGGCGAGGACGTCGACGAGGACGAGCCCGGAGGTGAGGACCCCGCCGACGTCGCAGACCACCACGCCCCCCTCGGCGGCCGCCCGCGCCCGGACGTCACGGCTCAGCCGCCCCACGTCGTCCCGGCCGACGAACGGGGGAAGCACCAGCACAGCGGGTGTCACGGAATCCACGGTCGGTAGACGCCCCGCCCTCCCGCGACTCATCGGTCCCCGCACGACGCCTTCGCCCGGGGATCGGCCCGGACGTGCGAACGGGACCGGCGGGGGTCCACCGGTCCCGTTCATCCGGTCCCGTCATCCGAAAAGGGAAAAGCCCGGTCAGGCGATGCGTTCCAGGACCACCGGCGTCCGGTTGAACTCGGCGCCCTGGGCGGCGATGTCGCAGGCGTTCTCCAGGGCCTTCAGGGCGTACTCGAAGCGCTCGGGGGTGTCGGTGTGCAGGGTCAGCAGGGGCTGGCCCTCGGTGACCCGGTCGCCCGGCTTGGCGTGCAGCTCCACACCGGCCGCCGCCTGCACGGGGTCCTCCTTGCGGGCGCGGCCGGCGCCCAGCCGCCAGGCGGCGACGCCGACGTCGTAGGCGTCGAGGCGGGCGACCACGCCGGAGGCGGCGGCCGTGACCACGTGCTGCTCGCGGGAGGTGGGCAGGGGCGCGTCCGGGTCGCCGCCCTGGGCGCTGATCATGCGGCGCCAGGCGTCCATCGCGGAGCCGTCTGCCAGCGCCTTGGCCGGGTCGGCGTCCGTCAGCCCGGCCGCGTCGAGCATCTCCCGGGCCAGCGCGAGCGTCAGCTCGACCACGTCCGCCGGGCCACCGCCCGCGAGGACCTCCACCGACTCGCGGACCTCCAGCGCGTTGCCGGCGGTCAGCCCGAGCGGGGTGGACATGTCGGTGAGCAGGGCGACGGTCTTCACGCCGTGGTCCGTGCCTAGGCCCACCATGGTGCGGGCCAGCTCGCGCGCGTCCTCCACCGTCTTCATGAAGGCGCCGCTGCCCGCCTTCACGTCGAGCACCAGCGAGCCGGTGCCCTCGGCGATCTTCTTCGACATGATCGAGGAGGCGATCAGCGGGATCGACTCGACCGTGCCGGTCACGTCCCGCAGCGCGTACAGCTTCTTGTCGGCGGGGGCGAGCCCGTCACCGGCCGCGCAGATCACCACGCCGACGCCGTCCAGCACGGACAGCATCTCCTCGTTGGACAGCAGCGCCCGCCAGCCGGGGATCGACTCCAGCTTGTCCAGTGTGCCGCCGGTGTGGCCGAGGCCCCGCCCGGAGAGCTGCGGCACGGCGGCGCCGCAGGCGGCGACCAGCGGGGCCAGCGGCAGCGTGATCTTGTCGCCGACGCCTCCGGTGGAGTGCTTGTCGGCGGTGGGGCGGGAGAGCGAGGAGAAGTCCATGCGCTCGCCCGAGGCGATCATCGCGGCGGTCCAGCGGGCGATCTCGTGCCGCTCCATGCCGTTGAGCAGGATCGCCATGTTGAGCGCGGCCATCTGGTAGTCGGCGACCTCGCCGCGGGTGTAGGCGTCGATCACCCAGTCGATCTGCGCGGCGCTGAGCTCGCCCCCGTCCCGCTTGGTGCGGATGACGGAGACGGCATCCATCGACAACGACGTCATGGCTTTCCTTCCGGAGGGGGGAGCACGCGCACGTGCGGATTCGGAACGCCGTACGGCCCCGCCGAGCTGCTCAGCAGGGCCGTACGGGAAATGCGGGAGGAGCGGGAGCGAAGCGGGTCAGCCGACCAGGTGGCCCGGGCCGAAGGCCTGCGGCAGCATCTCGGACAGCGGCAGGATGCCCGCCGGGGTCTCCAGGAGCATGTCGGGCCCGCCGAACTCGTACAGGAGCTGCCGGCAGCGGCCGCACGGCACCAGGCTCTCGCCCCGCCCGTCCACGCACACGAAGTGCGTCAGCCGCCCGCCCCCGCCGTCGCGCAGCGCGGAGACCAGCCCGCACTCCGCGCACAGGCCGAGCCCGTAGGAGGCGTTCTCCACGTTGCAGCCGGTGACCGTGCGCCCGTCGTCGACGAGGGCGGCGGCGCCGACCGGGTAGCCCGAGTAGGGGGCGTAGGCGCGCGACATCGCCGCGCGCGCCGCCTCCCGCAGGGCCTCCCAGTCGACGCCGGACGCCCCGGCACCGGTGGGGGTCACTTGCCCTGCCCCTTGCGGTAGGGCAGACCGTCCGCCTTCGGCATCCGCAGGTGCTGCGCGGAGAGCGAGAGCACGAGCAGCGTGACCACGTACGGGGTCGCCGTGACGACCTGGCGCGGGACGTCGTCCGTGGAGACGTACCAGAGGAACATCAGCACGCCGACGACCGCGGTGGCCACGGCCGGCACGTGCCGCTTCCGCCACACCAGGTAGGCCGCCCCGAACACCAGCAGGATCGCCAGCAGCAGGATCAGCGCGTGCACGTTGGTGGTGCCGCCGCGCAGGTTGAGGCTGTCGGTGTAGCCGAACAGGCCCGCGCCGAGGGCGAGGCCGCCCGGCATCCAGTTGCCGAAGATCATCGCCGCGAGGCCGATGTAGCCGCGTCCGGCGGTCTGGCCGTCCAGGTACACGTTGGAGGCGACGATCGACAGGAAGGCGCCGCCCAGCCCGGCGAAGCCGCCGGAGATCAGCACGGCGAGGTACTTGTACTTGTAGACGTTGACGCCGAGGGACTCGGCGGCCACCGGGTTCTCGCCGCAGGAGCGCAGCCGCAGCCCGAAGGCGGTGCGCCACAGCACCCACCAGGACAGCGGCACGAGTGCCACGGCGATCACGGTGAGCGGCGACAGGTCGGTGATCAGGCCGCCGACGAGGCCGGCGAGGTCGGAGACCAGGAACCAGTGCTTGCCGTTGAGCGTGGCCAGGCCGCTGGAGATGCCGGGGATGTCGAAGGTGCCGAGGGAGTCGATCGGCGGGGACTGCTTGGAGGAGCCCTGCGGGACGCCCTCGAAGGTGAACTTCGACAGGTAGCGGGTGGTGCCGAGCGCCAGGATGTTGATGGCCACACCGGAGACGATGTGGTTCACGTTGAACGTGACGGTGGCGATCGCGTGCAGGATACCGCCGAGGACACCGCCGAGGATGCCGAAGACGACACCCGTCCACGGGCCCCACTGGTAGCCGGCCCAGGCACCGAACCAGGTGCCGAGGATCATCATGCCCTCGAGGCCGATGTTGACCACGCCCGCGCGCTCGGCCCACAGACCGCCGAGACCGGCGAGGCCGATCGGGACGGCGAGCCGCAGCGCGGTGGACATCTGGCCGGTGGAGGTGATGCCGTCCGCGCCGGTGATCAGCCGGACCACGGAGGTGAGGACCAGCACGCCCGCGATGACCAGCAGGAGCACCGGGAGCGAGAGCCGACGGCCGCTCCGGCCGGGCCGCTTCGCCTGCTGCTTGGTGAGGGTCGCGGTGCTCATCGGGCCGCCACCTCCTTCTTGTCGGTGTTGCGGGCGGCGGCGGCGAGTTCCGCGCCGACCCGCTTCTGCTGGCGGCGCAGCCCCCACTGCCGTACGGCCTCGTAGGAGATGACGACCGCGAAGACGATCAGGCCCTGCATGATCGTCGCGATCTCCTTCTCGTACGCCACCGGGGTCGCGTAGTCGAGGGCGGGCGAGGCCTTGTCGAGCAGGGCCCAGAGCAGGGCGGCGAGCGCGATGCCGCCGGGGTTGTTGCGGCCCAGCAGGGCGATGCCGATGGCGGTGAAGCCGAGACCGGCGGGGAAGCTGAGGCTGTAGGTGTGGGTGTCGCCGAGCAGCAGCGGCAGGCCGGCCAGGCCCGCGACCGCGCCGGAGATCACCATGGAGAGGAACACCATCCGCTTGGCGTTGACGCCGGAGGCCGCGGCGGCGGTCTCGGAGGCGCCGGTGGCGCGCAGGTCGAAGCCGAAGCGGGTGCGGTTGAGGACCAGCCAGTAGCCGATGCCCAGCAGGATGGCGAGGAAGACCAGGCCGTAGATCTCGCCGACGTCGGCGCCGAGGTCGATGCCCGGGATCCAGCCGGACTTGCGCATCACGCCGGTCGTCATGTTGTTGCCGAGCTGGACGCCCCACACGTGCGCGAGGGTGACGTAGCCGATGACGGCGGTGGCGATGGAGTTCAGCATGATCGTCGCGACGACCTCGCTGACGCCCCGGGTCACCTTCAGCGCACCGGCGATGCCCGCCCACAGCGCGCCCGTGCCCATGGCGACCAGGAGCAGCAGGGGGATCTGCAGGAAGTTCGGCAGGGCCACGTTGGCGCCGACCACGGCGGTCATCACGACGGCGAGGCGGTACTGGCCGTCGACGCCGATGTTGAACAGGTTCATGCGGAAGCCGAGGGCGACCGCGATGGCGGCGATGTAGTACATCGACGCCTGGTTGACGATCAGCACCTGCACGTCGGAGTACGAGGCCTGCTGGAGCATCAGCCGGTAGGGCTCGAACGGGTTGCGGTCCGAGGCGAGCAGGACGACGGAGGTCAGCGCGATCGCCAGGACGAGCGCGATGACCGGTCCGGCCACTGCGAGGAGCACCCGCTCCTTGTCGAACTTCTTCATCGGGCCTCGTCCTCCGGGGCGGCCTCGGTGGCGCCGCTCGGGGCGCCTGATTCGTCGTGCTCCAGGTGGCCGGCCGCGGCGCCGGTCATGGCGGAGCCGAGTTCCTCGGGGGTGATGGTGGCCGGGTCGGCGTCGGCGACGAGGCGGCCGTTGTAGATCACCCGCAGGGTGTCCGACAGGCCGATCAGCTCGTCGAGGTCGGCGGAGATCAGCAGCACCGCCAGGCCCTCGCGGCGGGCCTCGCGGATGCGGTCCCAGATCTGCGCCTGCGCGCCGACGTCCACACCGCGGGTGGGGTGCGCGGCGATCAGGAACGTGGGGGAGTGGCTCATCTCGCGGCCGACGATCAGCTTCTGCTGGTTGCCGCCGGACAGCGAGGCGGCGGTGACGTCGATGCCGGGGGTGCGGACGTCGTACTCCTCGACGATCCGGCGGGTGTCGGCCTGGGCGCCCTTGGGGTCCAGCCAGAAGCCCTTGGCGTTGGGCTTCTCGGTGACGTGGCCGAGGATGCGGTTCTCCCAGAGGGGGGCCTCCAGGAGCAGGCCCTGGCGGTGGCGGTCCTCGGGGATGTAGCCGACGCCCTGCTCGCGGCGCCTGCGGGTGGGCCAGGGGGTGATGTCCTCGCCCAGGAAGCGGAGGGTGCCGGAATCGGCGTGCCTGGTGCCGATCAGCGCGTCGATCAGCTCGGTCTGCCCGTTGCCCTCGACACCGGCGATGCCCATGACCTCGCCGGCGTGGATGGTGAACGTGACGTCGTCGAGCACCCGGCGCACGTCGGCGTCGGTGGGGGCGGTGGGCACGGCGCCGGTGCCGCCGCTGGCCGCGGGGGCGGTGACGTCGCTCGCCTCGGCCACCTCGCCGAGCGAGGCGCCGGCGGCGTGGACGGTGAGGTTCTCCACCTCGATCACCGGGCGGTCGGTGACCGTGGACTCGGCGGTCTCGGGGGTGGGCAGCTCGCTGCCGACCATCATCTCGGCGAGCTGGCGGGGGGTGGTCTCGGCGGGGACGGCGGTGCCGACGGTGGTGCCGCGCCGGATCACCGTGATCTCGTCGGCGACGGAGAGGACCTCGCCCAGCTTGTGCGAGATGAAGATGACGGCCAGGCCCTCGGACTTCAGTTCGCGCAGGTTGGCGAAGAGCGCGTCGACCTCCTGCGGCACGAGGACCGCGGTCGGCTCGTCGAGGATGAGCGTGCGGGCGCCCCGGTAGAGGACCTTGAGGATCTCCACCCGCTGGCGGTCGGCGACGCCGAGGCTCTCCACCAGGACGTCGGGGCGGACGCCCAGGCCGTACCGTTCGGAGATCTCCTTGATCTTCCGGCGGGCGCCGCCGCCGATGCCGTGGAGCTTCTCGCTGCCCAGGACGGTGTTCTCCAGGACGGTGAGGTTGTCCGCGAGCATGAAGTGCTGGTGGACCATGCCGATGCCGCGGGCGATGGCGTCGGCGGGGCTGCCGAAGGCCACCTGCTCGCCGTCGACCGCGATGGTGCCCTCGTCCGGCTTCTGCATGCCGTAGAGGATCTTCATCAGCGTCGACTTGCCGGCGCCGTTCTCGCCGACGAGGGCGTGCACGGTGCCCTTGCGGACGGTGAGGTGGATGTCGTGGTTGGCCACCACCCCCGGGAACCGCTTGGTGATGCCGGCCAGCTCGACCGCGGTCGACCGCGCGGTGAGCGGAGGGCTGCTGGACGCGTCGATGGCGCACTCTCCTTGGAAAAGGGGCCGATCTACGCGCGTAGCGCCCCTGCCTTAAATAGTGCTCGGGTGCATGTCGTTCGCGCCGTGGATCCCCGGCGTTCCCGACCGTTCCCGAGCATTGTGCCGTGCGGACGGCGGTGCGGGTCGGCCCGTCCTCCCCGCACTCCGTCGTGCGGCTGCCACGCTGCCACTGCGGGCTCGCGCTGACCATGGTCCCGGGGGACCGCGTGATGACGTCGTGGCCGGGACGTCGTCGCGTCGTGACCCCCGGCCGGGAGACGGTGCCGCCGCCCGGTGCCGGCCGGGGCCGGCGGGCGGGCGGCGGTCCGGCGGGTCCGGCGGCGCACCGCCGGACCCGCCGTGGTCCGCGTCAGTCCGTCAGGACGCGTTGACCTTGATCGAACCGTCCTTGATGCCCTGCTCGGCCTTCTCGAGGGCGGCCTGCAGGTCCTTGTCGTTCTTGAAGACCGGGTTGGAGTCGGCCAGGCCCACCCCGCCGTTCTCCAGGGACCCGCGGATCTCGCCGCTCTGCGGCTTCTTGTCCTTGATGACGGACTTGGCGAGGTCGTAGACCTGGCCCTGCACGTTCTTCAGGGCGGAGGTGAGGATGTACTTCTTGTACTTCGCCAGCGCCGACTGGTTGTACTGGTCGGAGTCGACCCCGATCGCCCACACCTTGTGCGCGGCGGCGGCCTTGATCACGCCCTGCCCGGAGAGGCCGGCCGCGTGGTAGACGACGTCCGCACCGGCGTCGATCTGGCCCTCGGCGGCGCTCTGGCCCTTGTCGGGGCTGGAGAAGCCGCCCTCGGCCGCGGTCTCCGTCAGGTACTGCGACTTGACCTTGACCTTGGGGTTGGTGTCCTTGACGCCCTGCTCGAAGCCGGCCTCGAACTTGTGGATCAGCGGAACGTCCACACCGCCGATGAAGCCGACGACGTTCGACTTGGTGGTCTTCGCGGCGGCGACACCGGCGAGGTAGGAGGACTGCTCCTCGTGGAAGACCAGGTCGGCGACGTTGTCCGCCTTGATGGTGTTGTCGTCGACGATGCCGAAGGTCACCTTGGGGTACTTCTTGGCGGCTTCCTTGACGGCGGGGGCGTAGGCGAAGCCGACGCCGATCACCGGGTTGTAGCCCTCCTTGGCGAGCTGCTCCAGGCGCTGGACCTTGTCCGCGTCGGACTCGCCGTCCTGGGGCTCGATGGCCTTGGAGCCGGTGTCGAAGTCCGTGGCGGCCTTCTCCATGCCGGCGGTGGCGGCGTCGTTGAAGGACTGGTCGCCCTTGCCGCCGACGTCGTACGCGAGGGCGACGCCCTTGCTCTTGTCGCCGCTGCCGGCGGACTCACTGGACGAACTGCCGCAGGCGGACGCCGTGACGGCGAGGGTTGCGGTCGCGAGGGACGCGATCGCGATTCGGGACACCCGGCGCATGGAAGGAGACTCCTTTGTGCAAGCGCCTCTACCAGGCGCTGGTTCCGCCGCAGCGTAACGCGCGTAGACGAGCCGGAAAAACCCTTCTGTCCGCTCCGTTACCGAGCTGTGCCGTCGGAAACGGGTGGGGCCCGGGGCGACGCGAGGTGCGGGGCGTGGCCGGTCCGGGCGGGGCGGTGGCCGCTCGCGGGGGCCTCCGTGCCTCGTCACGAGGGTGGACACCCGCGCGGCCGGCGTCCGCCGGTGCCGCGCGGGTGCCCGCCCCTGTGAGGAGGGGGCCCTACGCCGTCCGGGTGGCGGCCGTGCGGCGGGCCGCCCGGGTGCCCAGGAGGGTGATCGAGGTCACGCCCGCCAGGGCCAGCAGGCCGAGGGCGACCGTCCCCGCCCAGCCCGTCGCGTGATAGGCCGTGGCGCCCAGTGTGGACCCCACGCTGGAGCCGATGTAGTAGGCCGACTGGTACAGCGCCTGTGCCTGCGCCCGGCCGTGCGTGGCCGTCCGGCTCACCGCCGAGGACGCCACCGCGTGGCCCGCGAAGAAGCCCGCGGTGATCAGCACCAGGCCGAGGAGCACCAGCGGCAGCGAGTCCGCCAGCGAGAGCAGCAGGCCCGCCGCCGTCGTCCCGCCCGCCAGGTACAGCGCCCCGCGCCGGCCGAGGCGCCCCACGAGACGGCCCGCCGTGGACGCCGAGACCGTGCCGACCAGGTACACCAGGAAGATCGAGCCGATGATGCCCTGCGGCAGCGAGAACGGCGCGTCGGTCAGCCGGTAGCCGATCACCGTGTAGACGCCGCCGAAGACGGTCATGAACAGCGCGCCGATCGCGTACAGCCGGCGCAGCAGCGGATCGCCGAGGTGGTCGCGGATCGCGCCGAGCAGCACGCGCGGCCGCAGCGAGCCCGCCGTGAAGTGCCGCGGCGCCGGCAGCAGCAGCCGGAACGCCACCGCGCACACCACCGCGACGAGGCCGATCGTGCCCACGGCCACCCGCCAGCCGAAGAGCTGCGCGACCCAGCCGGTGAGCAGCCGGCCGCTCATCCCGCCCACGCTGTTGCCCGCCACGAACAGGCCGATCGCGGTCACCAGCGCCTTGGGCCGCACCTCCTCGGCCAGGTACGCCGTCGCCGAGGCGGGCAGCCCGGCCAGGGCCGCGCCCTGCACGGCGCGCAGCGCCACCAGCCAGCCGATCGTGGGGGCGAACGGCACGAGGAGCCCCACGGTGACCGCGACGGCGAGCGAGGCCGTCATGACCGTGCGCCGCCCGAACCGCTCCGACAGGGCGCTCATCGGCAGCACGAACAGGGCCAGGCCGCCGGTCGCGGCCGCCACCGTCCAGCTCGCCGCGCCCGCGGTCGCCGCCATGTCCTCGGAGATCAGCGGGAGCAGCGCCTGGGTGGAGTACAGCAGGGCGAAGGTGGCGACGCCCGCGAGGAAGAGGGCGAAGCTCATCCGCCGGTAGCCGGGGCCGCCCGGGGTCAGCCGGGAGTCGGCGTCGGGGGCGGGCGCGGCGTCGGGGGCGGGCATGTCGACGGCGGCGGGGGCGGGGGCGGAGGCGGGGGATGCGGAGGTGTCGGCGGGGGCGTCGGCGCTCACCCTGGTGAGCGCCTCGGTATCGGCGGGAGACATGTCTCGAACCTAAGGACCCCGCCGCTGATCCGTCCAATGCATGAAACCCTCATAATCGTTCCCGTGACGCATCAGCAGAGGCCCGGGCCGCGCCTGTCACCTTCCGGTGACACAAGTGACATGGAAGACATCGTCGCGGCGCTCGTCCCGCGCCTCGCCCACTTCGCCGGTGTCGCCCGCACCGAGCACGTCACGCGGGCCGCTGGCGAGCTGCGGGTGCCGCAGTCGACGCTGTCCCGCGCGATGGTCCGGCTCGAACAGGACCTCGGCGTCGACCTGTTCGCCCGTCGCGGCCGCACCGTCTCCCTCACCCCCGCGGGCCGGAGCTTCCTGCGCTCCGTCGAACGCGCCCTCGCCGAGATCGGCCGGGCCGTCGAGGAGGTGCGCGCGGACGCCGACCCGGCGGGCGGCAAGGTCGCCTTCGGGTTCCTGCACACCATGGGCTCCGAGACGGTCCCCGGACTGATCCGCGCCTTCCGCGCCGACCACCCCCGGGTCCGCTTCAGCCTGGTGCAGAACTACGGCGAGGCCATGCTGGAGGGGCTGCGCGCGGGCGAGCTCGACCTGTGCCTGACCTCACCGGTGCCGGACGCGCCCGACCTCGTCGGACGGCGGCTCGACGAGCAGAAGCTGCGGCTGGTCGTCCCGGCCGACCACCGGCTGGCCGGACGCCGCCGGGTGCGGCTCGCCGAGGCCGCCGACGAGGCCTTCGTGACCCTGGAGCCCGGCTACGGGCTGCGGCGCATCACCGACGACGTCTGCCGCGAGGCGGGCTTCGTGCCGCGGGTCGCCTTCGAGGGGGAGGAGGCCGAGACACTGCGCGGGCTGGTCGCCGCCGGACTCGGCGTCGCGCTGCTGCCGCCGCCCGCCGTGCCGCGCCCGGGGGTCGTCGAACTGACCGTCACCGCGCCGCGGGCCGTGCGGGAGATCGGCGTGGCCTGGCTGGAGGGACATCCGGACACGCCGCCGGTGGCCGCGTTCAAACGGTTCCTGCTGTCCCGCCGCGGCCGGCTGCTGTCCACCACGCCCCCCGACCTGTGAACGGGGGCGCCGGGAGCCCGCGGCACGGGTCACTTGGGGCGCGACTGGCCGAACCCCGCCGCCAGCGGCATCCGCAGGCCCAGCGGCGGCGGCGCCGCGAGCGCGTCCTGCACCGGGCGCGAGAACGGCCGGCCGAACAGCGCGCCCCGCACGAAGTCCGCCGTGAGCGCGTACACCTCGGACCGGTACTGGCGCAGCCCGTGGCCGTCGGAGTGCACCTCGAAGCGGCACACGTCCCGGTTGGCCTTCTTCGCCCGCGCCGCGAGCCGGAAGGACCGTTCGGGATCGGTGCGCCGGTCGCTGGTGCCGTGCACGAGCAGCACCCGGCGCCCGACGAGCTGCTTCACCGGTTCGGGCGGAACCGCCGTGTCCTCCTCGGGGAGCCGGGGCGCGAGGGCGACGACCACGTCGACCGCCTCGTGACCGCCCGCGCGCAGTGCCGCCCTGCCGCCCATGCCGAGGCCCACGAGGCAGACGGAGACGTCCCCGTACCGCCGTAACACCTCGTCCACGGCCCAGGAGGCGTCCTGGGCCGGATCCGCCTCCTCGCCGTTCCAGCCGAGCCGGCGGTAGTGCACCGTGTGCGCCGCCAGGCCCTCCTCGCGGCTCACGCGGAGCAGCCGACGGGCGAGCGGACGCACCGAGACGGCCGATCTCAGGGCGGACGGCCTGCGCTCCGAGTCCTCGCGGCCGTCCGGGAGCAGCAGCACCACACCGCTCACCGCCGTCTCCCGCGGACCGAGCGCCCTCCCCAGCCGGGCCTGGCGAACCGGCGTCGCTTGCTGTGCCATGAAAGAACAGTGGCAGAAGTCGTGCCGCACGCCATCCTTCCGGGCGATCACTGTTACGTATCGACGGGCCGACGCCCCCTGGTGTCTACGCGCGTAGGCGCTATGGTGCGGCAATGACGAGCCAGCACGAGCACACCCCCAGCTCCGATCAGATCCGCCGCGCGCCCAAGGTCCTGCTGCACGACCACCTCGACGGCGGGCTGCGCCCCGGCACCGTCGCCGAACTCGCCCGCGCCACCGGCTACTCCGGCCTGCCGGAGACCGATGCCGACAAGCTCGGCCTGTGGTTCCGCGAGGCCGCCGACTCCGGGTCCCTGGAGCGGTACCTGGAGACCTTCTCGCACACCGTCGGCGTGATGCAGACCCGCGAGGCGCTGGTGCGGGTCGCCGCGGAGTGCGCGGAGGACCTCGCCGAGGACGGCGTCGTCTACGCCGAGGTGCGCTACGCCCCCGAACAGCACCTGGAGGGCGGACTCACCCTGGAGGAGGTCGTCGAGGCCGTCAACGAGGGCTTCCGGGAGGGCGAGCGGCGCGCCCGGGAGAACGGCCACCGCATCCGGGTGGGCGCCCTGCTGACCGCGATGCGGCACGCGGCCCGCTCCCTGGAGATCGCCGAACTGGCCAACCGCTACCGCGACCTGGGCGTCGTCGGCTTCGACATCGCGGGCGCCGAAGCCGGCCACCCGCCGACCCGGCACCTGGACGCCTTCGAGTACCTGAAGCGGGAGAACAACCACTTCACGATCCACGCCGGCGAGGCCTTCGGACTCCCCTCCATCTGGCAGGCCCTGCAGTGGTGCGGCGCCGACCGCCTCGGCCACGGCGTGCGCATCATCGACGACATCGAGGTGCGTGAGGACGGCTCGGTGCACCTCGGCCGCCTCGCCGCCTACGTCCGCGACAAGCGCGTACCGCTGGAGCTGTGCCCGAGCTCCAACCTCCAGACCGGGGCCGCCGCCTCCTACGCCGAGCACCCCATCGGGCTGCTGCGGCGGCTGCACTTCCGGGCGACGGTCAACACCGACAACCGGTTGATGTCCGGGACCAGTATGAGCCGGGAATTCGAGCACCTGGTCGACGCGTTCGGTTACACGCTCGACGACATGCAGTGGTTCTCGGTCAATGCTATGAAGTCAGCATTCATTCCTTTCGATGAACGGCTGGCAATGATCAATGACGTGATCAAGCCTCGGTATGCCGAGCTGAAGTCCGAATGGCTGTTCCAGTAGGGGTGGCCTGAACTGCGTTGATGCAAGAGTCGGAGGTCGCGAAATGATTTCCTGCGGAATCCGCCTCCATGAATTCTTCACCCTCGTGGTGTGAAGGGATGTTTGCGGCGGACGGTCCCGCGTGTTTACGGTCGTGGACCGCTCATCCCCGTCAACGCTTTCAAGGACGCATTCACTATGAAGCAGTCTGCTGCCAAGACCCTCGGTGTCGCCGCTCTCGGTGCCGCCTTCGCCGCGGCCGGCGCGGGCGCCGCGAACGCCGCCCCGGCCGTGCCGGACGTCACCTCGGGCCTGGACACCGTCACCCACGCGCTGCCGGCGGACGGCCTCGCCAAGACGCTGCCCGGCGCGGGCCAGGTGCTCGGCCAGGGCCAGGGCGCGGTCGGCCGCACCCTGGAGGCCGCCGAGCCGGCCGTGCAGCACGCGCTCCCCGGCGGTCAGGGCGCCACCGGGCCCCTGGGCGGACTGCTGGGCGGCCTGCCGGTCCAGGGTCTGCCGACCCACGGTCTCCCGGTGAACGGCATCCCGCTGGGCTGACCCGGGACACCGCGCCGCACGCGGTACGACGCCGGTGGGCGCCCTCCGTCCGGAGGGCGCCCACCGGCGTCTCCGTGTACCCGGGCGTCCGCGGTGCGGGTGCCGCCGCTCTCCGGCGTCCCGCGCCCACCGCCCTCCGGCCGGCCGGGTCACCAGGCCGAGGCGGTCCTGTCCTCCGAGGGCAACAGGATCCACAGGGCTATGTAGAGCAGGAACTGCGGCCCCGGGAGCAGGCAGGAGACCAGGAAGATCACGCGCATCGTCGTGGCCGAGGTGCCGAAGCGCCGGGCCAGGGCCGCGCACACTCCGCCGATCATGCGTCCGTTCGTGGGGCGGGTCAGGGTGGTCATGGGAAGGCTCCTTCGTCGAGGCGTGGAAGGGGCGAACCGCTGTCACAACCGGTGAGCGGTGTGCCCTCGTGAAATCCACGCTACGCGGATGAAGCGGGCACCGTCGTCACTCTAAGGAGCCACTTTCACCCTGGGAATCGTCGGGGTCCGACCCTGAGAGGGTTCCGGCGCCGGCTCCTCCCCGAGGAGGGCGGCACCGCTCCGGCCCTCGGCCCCGCGGCGGAGCCGGGCCCGGACCGCCGGGACCACGGCGAGGTGCGCCAGGACCACTCCCGCCGTGTTGAGCAGCAGGCAGTCGATGTCCACCACCCGGCCGGGAACGCCGGTCTGGGCGAGTGCGATGCCCAGGGACAGGAGGGCGCCGGCGGTGGCCGTGCGGACCAGGGAGGCGAGCGGGGCGGAGTCCAGCCGGGCGTGTACGGCCGGGAGGAGGACGCCGAGCGGCGAGAGCAGGGCGAGTCCGGCCGCGATCCTGCGGGCCGCCTCCGCGGGGGGCAGGGCGAGGTCGGCCCGGATGCCGGCGAAGGGGCGCATGTTGGCGGGGCTCACCCAGGGGACGTCGAGAGGGCGCAGCGTGAGCCAGGCGACAAGGGCGAGGTGGGCGACGAGGAGGGCGATGCCTGTCGCTCGGAGCCGGGGGACGGGGTTGCCGCGAGGCGTGATGTCGTCGCGGGCGGGACCTTGTCGCTGCACGCAAGCGTAGACGCGGACCGTGGGGGCATCGGTTCCGGGCGGCCGGCTTCCGCTCCGCCGCGCCCGGGGCCGTGGCGGAGCGGGAACGACGCCGTGGAGGAGCGGGAACGGTCCCGCCCCCGGCCCCGCCCCGGCCCGCTCAGCTCTTCCCGACCGCCTTCGGCTCGGGGTCCTGGCTCGCCGGGTGGGTGCGCAGCCCGGTGGTGCAGGTGTAGCGGTTCAGGGGGGTGGCGGCGGGGCCGCCGAGGATGATCGTGCCGTTGTCCGCCGCCGTGGCCTCCGAGTCGGCGAACGTGCAGATGATTTGCGCCAGTTCGGCCGGTCCGAGGCGCTTCGGGGGCACGCTCAGACGGAAGGTGTTCTCCGGGTCGCGGGCGTCGGGACCGACGACCCGCAGGCCCTCGCGCACGCCGGTCGAGTAGCCGGCCGTGGTCTCCGGCGACGTGGGTTTCGCGGACAGTTCGTCGAGCAGGCTCTGGGCCACCGCGACCCGTCGTTCCGCCTCCGCCGCGCCGCCGGATATCCGCACCGAGCGGTCCACCGCCACGAGCTGCTCCGCGCACACGAGGAAGACCTGGACGGGTATGCCCGGGTCGGCCGAGGCGGTGCTCTCCGCCGCCGGCAGCGAGCAGGGCAGTCGCGAGGGCGCCGGGCCGAAGTCGGTCGGCACCTGGGTGGCGCGGATGCCGCAGCCGGCGAGCGCCGTCGCGAGCAGGGGCAGGAGGAGCAGTCCCACGCGCCTCGGGCGACGCCCGGCGCCCGAGGCGTGCCGCCTCGTCGTTCTCACGGCCTTCACGGCTCTCACGGCTCTCACCGCTCTCATCGCTCGCCCCCCTCGCCGGCGTCGGCCGCCTCGCCGTCGCCCCCGGGGCCGCCGTCCGCGCGGTCCCCGCCGTCCTCGACGAGCGAGGAGGCGTCCCGGGGCAGCCGCAAGGTGAACACCGCGCCGCCTTCCGGCGAGTTGGCGGCGGTGATCCCACCGCCGTGGATGTGCGCGTTCTCCATGGCGATGGACAGGCCGAGCCCGCTGCCCTCGGAGCGGGGGCGGGAGGCGCTGGCCTTGTAGAAGCGGTCGAAGACGTGCGGCAGGACCTCCTCGGGGATGCCGGGCCCGTGGTCCCGCACCTGGATGAGCAGGTCCTCGCCGTCGGTACGGACCGCGACCCGGACCGGGGAGCCGCCGTGCTTGAGCGCGTTGCCGATCAGGTTGGCGAGGATGACGTCCAGGCGGCGCGGGTCGAGGTTGGCCATGAGGCCGCGCTCGGCGTCCAGTTCGACGGCGTCGAGCCAGGCGCGGGCGTCGATGCACGCGGTGATCTGGTCGGCGAGGTCGACGTGGTCCAGGACCAGCCGGGCGGTGCCCGCGTCGAAGCGGGTGACCTCCATCAGGTTCTCCACCAGGTCGTTGAGCCGCCGGGTCTCGCTGACGACGAGTCGTACCGCGGGCTCGATCATCGGGTCGACGCTGCCGGTCTCCGCGTCCAGTTCCTCCTCCAGCACCTCCGTCACCGCGGTGATCGCGGTCAGCGGGGTGCGCAGTTCGTGCGACATGTCGGCGACGAACCGGCGGGAGGCCTCCTCGCGGGAGCTCATGTCCGCGACCTTCTTCTCCAGCGCCTCCGCCGTCCGGTTGAACGTCCGTGACAGCTCGGCCAGTTCGTCGGTGCCCGATACCCGGAGCCGGGTGTCGAGCTTGCCCTCGCCGAGCCGGCGGGCGGCGATGCCGAGCCGGTGCACCGGCTTCAGCACGGTCGTCGCGGCCGCCTGCGCCAGCAGCGCGGCGCCGACCAGGGCCAGCGCGGTGGCGATGCCCAGCGACCAGGCGAGCGAGTTGAGGTCCTTGGCCTCCGGCTCCAGGGACTTGAGCATGTAACCGGTCGGCCCGCCGTCGACCACCCGGGCGCCGCCGACCAGGTACGGCCGGCCGTCCTCGACGATCCGCTGCCAGTACAGGTGGTACGTGGGCTTCTCGCCCGAGGAGCCGGGCTGCCGGCGGTTGACCGCCGTGCGCAGCGAGGACGGCACGTCGTCGAGGGTGAAGGTGCCCAGGTCGGAATTGCCGGTGACGGTCCGGCCGCCGGAGTCCTCGGCGACGAGCAGCACGCTGAAGCGCTGGCTGCTGTTCGCCATCTGCCCCGCCGTGCGCTGCAGTTGATCCTGCGTGGGATGCGCGGGCAGGGCGCTCGCCCGGTTCCGCATCTCCTGCTGGAAGTCGCGCAGCACGGCGTCCTGGGCACGCGTGAGCACGGCCTCGCGGTTGAGCCAGTAGGCGATCCCGGAGGCCGAGACGGCGGCGGTCAGCGCGACCAGGCCGAACACCACGACCAGGCGCAGCCGGAGGCTGGTCAGCCGGATCCGCGACCACACGCTGCGGCGCCGCCCCACGGACCAGCCGCGGAGCCCGCCCTGGCCCTCCTCGGACGCCTCGGCGCCCACGGTGTCCGGGCTCCCCGAGGCCCTGGAGGACACTTCGCCGCCCCCCTCGGCGCCCGGGGCCCCCGAGGTGTGCTCCGCCCCCTCGATGTTCCCGGCTCCTTGCTGCCTCGCGGACTTCTGAGTCACCCGTGCCACTTCCGTCACTGAGGCGTGTCCAGCCGGTAGCCCACGCCCCGCACGGTACGGATGAGCGTCGGGGACGAGGGCACGTCCTCGACCTTGGCGCGCAGCCGCTGCACACAGGCGTCCACGAGCCGGGAGTCGCCCAGGTAGTCGTGCTCCCACACCAGCCGCAGCAGCTGCTGCCGGGACAGGGCCTGTCCGGGGCGGCGGCTCAGTTCCAGCAGCAACCGCAGCTCGGTGGGCGTGAGCTGCAGGTCCTCGCCGTTCTTCGTGACCGTCATCGCCGAGCGGTCGATCACCACCGAGCCGAACGTCGCCGAGTCGCTGGACTCGCGTTCGCCGCGGCGCAGCACCGCGCGGATCCGGGCGTCGAGCACCCGGCCCTGCACGGGTTTGACCACGTAGTCGTCGGCGCCGGACTCCAGTCCGACCACGACGTCGATGTCGTCGTTGCGCGCGGTGAGCAGGATGATCGGCAACTGGTCGGTGCGCCGCACGCGTCGGCACACCTCGAAACCGTCGATGCCGGGCAGCATCACGTCCAGCACGATCAGGTCCGGCCGCTGTTCGCGCAACAGCTTCAGACCGTCCTCACCAGTGGCAGCAGTGGCCACCCGGTGACCCTGGCGCGTCAGAGAGAGCTCCAGGGCCGTCCGGATGGCGTCGTCGTCCTCGATCAGCAACAGGGAAGGCACGTTGGCCATTCTGGCCCATGGCACCGGCAGGTTTCGACTGTTGGGGCGCTCCCACACATCTCCCCCCTATGGGAAACCGCCCGCCGGACCCGGCGAAGGACCCCTGTGACAGCTCTGTGACAGTCGGCGGACACGGCGATGAAGTGGCCCGGGCAGGCTTCTCGACATCGAAAGAGCACGACATCGAAAGAGCACGACGCAGGTCCGGGACTCCACGACGGGGGGCGCGAGATGAACACGCTGCACGGCACCATGACGAGCGCGGTTGTCACGCGGCTCCACGACGTCAACCGGGCCACGGTCCGCGGCCGGGGGCGTCAGCACGCCGCCGCCTGGATGGCGGTGGTCGACGCCCGCACGGGGGACGCCGGCACGGGGGCGCAGGAGAGCGCGTACGGGGAGGCACCGGGGGAGCGCCGGTCCGCGGCGGAGGCGGAGTTCACCGCCTACGTCGAGGAGCGCCGCGCCTCCCTGTACGCGACCGCCTACCACCTCACCGGTGACCGCTTCGAGGCCGAGGACCTGCTGCAGAGCGCGCTGTTCTCGACGTACCGGGCCTGGGACCGGATCACCGACAAGGCGGCGGTCGGGGGCTACCTCCGCCGCACGATGACCAATCTGCACATCAGCGCGTGGCGCCGCCGCAAGCTGAACGAGTACCCGACCGAGGAGCTGCCGGAGACCGCCGGCGACACGGACGCGATGCGCGGCACCGAGCTGCGGGCCGTCCTGTGGCAGGCGCTCGCGCGGCTGCCCGAACTCCAGCGCACCATGCTGGTCCTCCGCTACTACGAGGGCCGCACGGACCCGGAGATCGCGGACATCCTCGGCATCAGTGTCGGCACGGTGAAGTCCAGCATCTGGCGGTCGCTCCGCCGGCTGCGCGAGGACGAGGTCCTCAGCTTCGGCCGTGACGAGGAGGAGTCCTTCGGCGAGCTCGTCGCCTGAGGATCGGGGGAACCACGGGGGCCCACGGGGGAAGAGGGCTCACGGGGGACACGGGGGACTTCCGGGCCGGGGGGCCCGGAAGTGCGACACGGGGGGCCGCGAGGACGACGGGGGTGTCGGCGCGGCGACGGGGGAACGGGGGACCACCGGGGGAAACGGGGGGAGTACCACGGGGGTGGTGAACAGCGGGACCGCGTACCGGCTTTCGGGCCGGGCGCGGTCCCGCTGTTTTCGTGCGCCTCCCCGGAGGCACTCCCCGGTCGCCCGCTCCGCCCGTGTGTCCTTCGTTGGCCGGTGTGTCCTTCGCCGTCCCGAACTACACACCGCATGTATACACACTGGGTATAGTGAGCCGCATGGCCACCACGACCGCGATCCGCCGCGACTCCCCGCTCCTCGCCCTCTCCGCCGTGACGGCCTTCGGCCTGCTGCTCGGCTGGGCGACGTTCACCCTGCACGGGACGACCCCGCTCCTGGAGCGGGCCACCAACTCGGTGTCCACCTGGATCATCTGGACCGCCGCGGCCGGTGCGGTGCTCCGCACCGCGAGGCTCGCCGCCTGGAGCGGCGGCCTCATGATGCTCGCCACCTGTGCCGGCTACTACCTGACGGCCGGCGTCGGCGACACCGCGGGAACCGCCGCCGTCTGGTCGGTGGCCGGGCTCGCGGGCGGGCCGCTGCTGGGCTGGGCCGGCTGGACCGTGCGGCACGGGCGGGGCACCGCGCGGGCGACGGCGGGGGCGGCCATCGCGATGGTGGTCCTCGGGGAGGGGCTCTGGCTGGGGCTGACGCTGCGCTACTGGGGCGAGGCCGCCGTGTACCTGGCCGTCGGCGCGCTCCTCACCGCGGCCCTCACCGTCTTCCTGGCCCGCGCCGGGGTGTGTCGCTTCTGGCTGTGCGCCGTCCTCGCGCCCCTGTTCGCCGGAGCCTTCTACCTGGCCGAACTTCTCGTCCTGGACCGCCTGATCGGCTCGGTCTAGAGGCCGGTCCGAGGGGCCGTCACGGAGTGCTGGTCGTCCTCGGGCGGCCGGCGACCGCCGCGGCCGCCATCCGGCTCAGGGCCTCGTCACGGTCGCAGGGGTGGGCGCCCAGGCCGGTCTGACGGGCGACGATCGAGCGCTCGGCGCGCATCAGCCGCCAGCCGCGGCGCAGCAGGAACGGCACCGACTTGCGGCCCTCGCGCAGATCGCGCAGGAAGCGCCGCCGGAACGTCTTCACCGGGCCCCGGGTCAGGCACAGCGCCTCCGCGAGGAGCCCCAGCTCCCGGCAGCGGGACACGATCTCGGCGGCGAAGACGCCCTCCGCGACGAACAGCGGGGTCCGCCCGACGCTCAGCTCCTCCGTGCCGGTGCGGGCGCTGAGTGCGATGTCGTAGACCGGCACCGTCGTCCGGCCGTGCGCGCACAGTTCGGCGACGGCGGCCACGGCGGCGTCCTCGTCCCAGGAGCCGGGGGCGTCCCAGTCGATGTCCGAACTCCCCGGTACCAGCGGCAGCGTGGGGTCGTCACCGTCCTTGTAGAAGTCGTCCAGACGCAGGACGGGAAGCCCGGAGCGGGCGGCGACGAGGGACTTGCCCGAGCCGGAGGGGCCGCAGAGCAGCACGACGCGGGCGGGTGACGCGGGATGGGGGCTCACGGGACACCAGTTTGACGCATCACCCGGCCCGTGCCGACCCCGCGGGTCGGCGTTGGAGCGCACATCACACCTCAACTACCCTGCGTGTCGAAGTGGACACGAGTGGCGATCGCCGGAACGGCGCACCACGGAACGAGAAGGCGGCACCCATGGCACGACACACCTCCCGCACCCCGGCCACCACCCGGCGCCTCCTCCTCGCCCTCGCGGCCGCGGGCGTCGCCGTGGGCGCGGGGGCGACGGCGGCCTCGGCGCAGACGCTCCCCGTCGTCGACGGGACGTACCACACCGGCTCCCTCGGCGAGGTGGACCCGGGGGCGGGCCTCCAGGCGCTCACCGGGACGGTCCGGTACGTCACCGGCCCCGTCGCCGACCTCAAGCCGAACCCGCTCGCGGGCACCGGCGTGGACCCGCTCGACAACGGGGTGGGCACGCAGCTCGCCGACTTCCGCCCGCTGACCTCGCAGATGCTGACCGGCCCGGTGGCGCAGGCCCCTTCGGTCGGCTCGATCCCGGTGGTCGACCAGGTGGTCGGCGCCCTGCGCTGATCCGGGGCCGGGCCGGGGCCGGGGCCGGGGCCGGGGACCGGGGGGGCGTGGAACCGGACTCGTCCGCTCGTGCCCGGTTCGTCCCGCTCACGCCGCAACTGCGCACCGCGCACCGGCGGAGGAGCCGTCTAATCTGTGGTGATCCACGCTTCGGCAAGAGGTGCAAGGGGGCCACGTGCACAACCAGGACGGCAGCAACGGGGTCGGCGGCGGCCCCGACGGGCACCCCGAGGACCGTGTCCCCGCCCCCCACGCGGTGATCGAGGGCCGCTACGAGCTGCTGGAGCCCGTGGGCAGCGGCGGCATGGGGGAGGTCTGGAAGTCCTACGACAGACGGCTGCGCCGCTTCGTCGCCGTGAAGGGGCTCCTCGACACCACGGCGGCGTCCCCGGACACGAAGCGGGCCGCGCTGCAGCGGGCCCGTCGCGAGGCGGAGGCCCTCGCCAAGATCGAGCACCAGAACGTGGTGACGGTTCACGACCAGATCGAGACCGCCGACCAGGTCTGGATCGTGATGAAGCTCCTGGAGGGGCGTTCGCTCGCCGACCTGCTCAGCCGTGACGGGGTGCTCGGCGTGCCCAGGGCGGCGGACATCGGCCTCCAGATGGCCCAGGGGCTGCGCGCGGTCCACGAGGCCGCGGTCCTGCACCGCGACGTCAAGCCGGGCAACGTACTGGTGCGGGACGGCGGCCAGGTGGTCCTGGTGGACTTCGGCATCGCCACCTTCGAGGGGGCGGACCGCGTCACCCGGTACGGCGGGGTCATCGGCACACCGCCCTACCTGGCGCCCGAACTCTTCGCCCCCGGCAGCCCCGGCCCCACGCGCGCCTCCGACCTGTGGGCACTGGGCGTCACCCTGTACGAGATGGTCGAGGGACGCCTGCCCTTCGCCGGCCGCGAGGTCTGGGAGGTGCAGGCGCACATACAGCAGGCCCCCGAGCCCGTCTTCCGTTACGCCGGACCGCTCGGCCCGGTGATCCGGGCCCTGCTGGTCACCGATCCGGCCGGCCGCCCCGACGCGGCCTCGGCGGAGGAGATGCTCCGGGAGGTCCTCGCCGAACCGGGCACGCCGCCCCCCGCGCGGGCCGCCGGCTCCACGCCCCCGCCCACGGCGCCCACCACCCCTCCCACGCCGGCGCTGGTCCTCCCGGGGCCGGGGCCGGGGCCGGGGCCGGAGCCGGCCACCCCCGCCGGGGCCGTCCCGCCCGAGCTTCTGGAACCCGCCCCACGCGGGGAGCGGGGCCGGCGGCGGGGCTGGAAGGTGGCGGCGGCCGCGGCGTGCGTCGTCCTGCTGGCCGGGGGCGGCTGGGTCCTCGCGCAGAACGGCTCCGGCGGCGGACGGGACGACGTCTCCGGGCGGCAGGGAGCGGGCTCCGGCGGGGTCGACACGGAGCAGGCCTGGCAGCAGTGGAAGAACGCCAGGAAGCGGCTGACGATCGGCGCCAAGGAGGACCAGCCCGGGCTGAGTCTCCACGACAGGAAGGGCGTGTGGAGCGGCTTCGACATCGACATCGCCTACGCCCTCGCCCGCGAACTGGGCTACGACAAAAAGCAGGTGGACTTCTACGGGGTCACCACGGCCAACCGGGCGAGCAAGCTCAGGAACGGCGAGGTGGACCTGGTCGTCGCCTCGTACAGCATGACGCCCGAGCGGGAGAAGCGGGACGGCATCCGGTTCGTCGGCCCCTACTACAAGGCGGGCACGAGCCTCCTCGTGCGCAGGAAGTCCGCGCGGTACGACCTCGACGAGGCCGTCGACGTGAAGCGGAACCACGTCGACGTGTGCACGGCGCGGGACTCCACCTACGCGGACCGGCTGCGCAAGGACGGCTACACCACGGGCAAGTGGCAGCCCGACACGTACAAGGAGTGCGTGAAGAGGCTGCTGGACAGGAATTCGAGCGTCTACGCGGTCGCCTCGGACGACGTCCTGCTCGCCGGGTACGCCAAGGACGATCCCGCGCACCTGAAGCTGCTGCCCAGCGGCTCGGGCACGGAGCCCTACGGGGTGGCGATGCGCAAGGACGATCCACTGCTGCGCGGCCGGGTGTGCTCGGCGCTCCGGAAGATCCTGGCCGGGGCCGAGTGGCCGGAGATGTACATGAAGGACCTGTCCCCGCTGACCGGCCGGAAGACCGCGCCGAACAGACCGGAGCTGCAGCCCTGCCCGGGTGAGTGAGCGACCGGGTGCCACCCGGGGGAGTAGGACCCCCGGGTGGCGGCGGTCAGTACGAAGAGCCGGAGGCCCCCAGCGCCCCCGTCGGGTGCCAGACCGTCTTGGTCTCCAGGAAGGCCGTCATGCGCTCGATGCCGGGCATGGCCGTCCAGTCGTCCACAGGCTGTGGACGCAGGACGCGCTTGAGGTTGTCGGCCGCCGCGATCTCCAGTTCCTTCGCCAGCGCCTCGTCCGCGCCGGCCAGGTCGATCGCGTTGACGTCCCTGTGCGCGGCGAGCGGCGCGGCGATCTCCGCCGTGCGGCCGGACAGGATGTTGACGACACCGCCGGGCACGTCGGAGGTGGCCAGTACCTCGCCGAGGGAGAGCGCCGGGAGGGGGGACCTCTCGCTCGCGATCACCACCGCCGTGTTGCCCGTCGCGATCACCGGGGCGAGGACCGAGACCAGGCCAAGGAAGGACGACTCCTGCGGGGCCAGCACGGCCACCACGCCCGTCGGCTCCGGGGAGGACAGGTTGAAGAAGGGACCGGCCACCGGATTCCCGCCGCCCACGACCTGGGCGATCTTGTCGGTCCAGCCCGCGTACCAGACCCAGCGGTCGATCGCCGCGTCCACCTGGTCCGCGGCCCTCGCCCTGGACAGGCCCTCGGCCTGGGCGACCTCGCGGACGTACTGCTCGCGGCGGCCCTCCAGCATCTCCGCGACGCGGTAGAGGACCTGACCCCGGTTGTACGCGGTCGCGCCCGACCAGCCGCCGAAGGCCTTGCGCGCGGCGACCACCGCGTCCCGGGCGTCCTTGCGGGAGGCGAGAGGGGCGTTGGCCAGCCAGTCGCCCTTCCCCGCCGCGTCAGCGGCTGATGATGCCGTCACCTCGTACACCCGGCCGCTCTCCGAACGCGGGAACTTCCCGCCGACGTACAGCTTGTAGGTCTTGAAGACGGACAGTCGCCCGTGCTTCTCGGGCTTGTCAGACATCGAGGTACGCCTCCAGGCCGTGGCGGCCGCCCTCGCGGCCGAAGCCCGACTCCTTGTAGCCGCCGAACGGCGAGGTCGGGTCGAACTTGTTGAACGTGTTGGACCAGATGACACCCGCGCGGAGCTTGTTCGCGACCGCGAGGATGCGCGAGCCCTTCTCCGTCCAGATGCCCGCCGACAGCCCGTAGGGCGTGTTGTTCGCCTTGGCGACGGCCTCGTCGGGCGTGCGGAAGGTGAGGACCGACAGTACGGGGCCGAAGATCTCGTCGCGGGCGATCGTGTGCGCCTGGGTGACGCCCGTGAACAGCGTCGGCGCGAACCAGTAGCCGTCGGAGGGCAGTTCGCAGGCCGGGGACCAGCGCACGGCGCCCTCCGCCTCGCCCTGCTCGGCCAGCGCCGTGATCCGGGCGAGCTGCTCGGCGGAGTTGATCGCGCCGATGTCGGTGTTCTTGTCCAGCGGGTCGCCGAGGCGCAGGGTGGCCAGACGCCGCTTGAGGGAGTCGAGCAGTTCGTCGTGGATCGACTCCTGGACCAGCAGCCGCGAGCCCGCGCAGCAGACCTGGCCCTGGTTGAAGAAGATGCCGGTGACGATGCCCTCGACGGCCTGGTCCACGGGTGCGTCGTCGAAGACGATGTTGGCGCCCTTGCCGCCCAGCTCCAGCGTGAGCTTCTTGTCGGTGCCCGCGACCGTGCGCGCGATCTGCTTGCCGACGGCGGTGGAACCGGTGAAGGCCACCTTGTCGACGTCCGGGTGGGCCACCAGGGCCGCTCCCGCGCGCCCGTCGCCCGTCAGGATGTTGACGACGCCCTTCGGCAGCCCCGCCTGGCGGCAGATGTCCGCGAAGAACAGCGCGGACAGCGGCGTCGTCTCGGCGGGCTTGAGGACCACGGTGTTGCCGGTGGCCAGCGCCGGGGCGATCTTCCAGGCCAGCATCAGCAGCGGGAAGTTCCAGGGGATGACCTGGCCGGCGACGCCGAGCGGGCGCGGGTTCGCGCCGCTGTGTCCCTCTGTCGTCCTCCGGCCGAAACCGGCGTGGTCCAGCTTGTCGGCCCAGCCCGCGTAGTAGAAGAAGTGCGCGGCGACGAGGGGGAGGTCCGCGTCGCGGGTCTCCCGGATCGGCTTGCCGTTGTCCAGGGTCTCCAGGACGGCCAGCTCGCGGCTGCGCTCCTGGATGATCCGGGCGATGCGGAACAGGTACTTGGCGCGCTCGGAGCCGGGCAGCGCCGACCACTTCTCGAAGGCCCTCCGGGCGGCGGCCACCGCGCGGTCCACGTCCGCCTCGGTGGCCTCCGCGACCTCGGAGAGGACCTCCTCGGTGGCGGGGGAGAGGGTCTTGAAGACCTTGCCGTCGGCCGCCTCGGTGAACTCGCCGTCGATGAACAGCCCGTAGGAGGGGGCGATGTCGACGACCGCGCGCGACTCGGGCGCCGGGGCGTACTCGAAAACAGGTGCCATGGTGATCAGTCCACCGTCACGTAGTCGGGGCCGGAGTAGCGGCCGGTGGCCAGCTTCTGCCGCTGCATCAGCAGGTCGTTGAGCAGCGAGGAGGCGCCGAAGCGGAACCAGTGGTTGTCCAGCCAGTCCTCGCCCGCGGTCTCGTTGACCAGGACCAGGAACTTGAGCGCGTCCTTGCTGGTGCGGATGCCGCCGGCGGGCTTCACACCGATCTGCACACCCGTCTGGGCGCGGAAGTCGCGCACGGCCTCCAGCATGAGCAGGGTGTTGGCGGGGGTCGCGTTGACGGCGACCTTGCCGGTGGAGGTCTTGATGAAGTCCGCCCCGGCCAGCATGCCGAGCCAGCTCGCGCGGCGGATGTTGTCGTACGTCGACAGCTCGCCCGTCTCGAAGATGACCTTCAGGCGGGCGCTCGTCCCGCAGGCCTCCTTCACGGCGGTGATCTCGTCGTACACCTTGCGGTAGTTCCCGGCGAGGAAGGCGCCGCGGTCGATGACCATGTCGATCTCGTCCGCCCCGGCGGCGACGGCCTCGCGGACGTCCGCCAGCTTGACGGCGAGCGGGGCGCGGCCGGCCGGGAAGGCGGTGGCGACGGAGGCGACCTTGACGCCGGAACCGGCGACGGCCTCCTTGGCCGCGGCCACCATGTCCGGGTAGACGCAGACGGCCGCCGTCGAGGGGGCGGTGCGGTCGCTCGGGTCGGGACGGACCGCCTTCGCGCCGAGCGCCCGGACCTTGCCCGGGGTGTCCGCGCCTTCCAGCGTCGTCAGGTCGACCATCGAGATCGCGAGGTCGATGGCGTACGCCTTCGCCGTCGTCTTGATGGACCGGGTGCCGAGCGACGCGGCGCGCGCCTCCAGGCCGACCGTGTCGACCCCGGGCAGCCCGTGCAGGAAGCGGCGCAGCGTCGCGTCGGACGCGGTGACGTCGCTGAGAGCGTGTGGTGCAGTGGTGGGCATGGTCACCGGACGAGCATATCTACGCGCGTAGCGGCTGTACAGCCCCGAGGCGGGGGGTGCGGGTCGCCCTGGCCCCCGGCATGCGTTCCCGGACCGCTTCGGCGCCCCTCCGGGACCACTCCCGCGCCCTCAACAGCCCCCGCCCCCAAGGGTGATGGTGGTGCAGGCTGTACCCGGAATCCTCCCGCAGCCCTCATCGTGCCGAGGCTCCCCGATTCCTAGCGTGGTGGGCGACCGAGCCGCCCCCTCCGATTCGAGGAGCTGCCCCACCATGGCGACCGACACCACCCCCCGCACCCGGACCCCCCACACTCGGACCCTCCACCCCGCGACCCGTCGCTCCCGTGCGGGGGTCACCTCCCGCGTCCTCGTCACCGCACTCGCCGCCGCCCTCGCGGGCACCGGGCTGATCACGCCGGCGGTCGCGGCGACGCACACGCCCGCCCCTTCCCTGCGGCACGGGGCGCAGTCGGTCCTCGACACCGGAACCCTCGGCGTCGTCGTCCGCTCGACCGGCCCGCACGGCTCCCGCACCGCCACCGCGGGCCTCGCCGACAAGCGGACGGGACGCCCGGCGGGACCGGACGACACCTTCCGCATCGCCAGCTCCACCAAGACCTTCGTCTCCACCGTCGTCCTGCAACTGGTCGGCGAGGGGCGCCTCTCGCTCGACGACAGCGTGGAGGATCTGCTGCCGGGCGTGGTCTCCGGCAACGGCAACGACGGCCGCCGCATCACCGTCCGCAACCTGCTCAACCACACCAGCGGACTCTTCGACTTCACGGAGGACTTCCCCGTCCTCACCGACATCGACGCCTTCCGCGAGGGGCACCTGGCGAGCTGGACCGAGGACCAGCTCGTGGGCATAGCCATGAAGCACGCCCCGCGCTTCGCCCCGGGCGAGGGCTGGAGCTACTCCAACACCAACTACGTCCTCGCCGGCATGATCATCGAGAAGACGACAGGCAAGAGCTGGCAGCACGAGGTGACCCGGCGCATCATCCGGCCCCTCGGACTGCACCGCACCACCGCCCCCTACACCGACCCCTTCATGAAGGGGCCGCACCTCAAGGGGTACTCGAACTTCGCCGCCGAGGGCCGGACCCCGATCGACGTCAGCGTGATGAACCCCAGCGCCGCCGGAGCCGCCGGGGGCATGATCAGCAACACCGCCGACCTGAGCACCTTCTACACGGCGCTGATGAAGGGCCGGCTGCTGAAGCCCGCCCAGCTCGCCGCGATGAGGACGACCGTGCGGGCCGAGGAACTCGACCCCGCCTGGCCCGGGGCGCGCTACGGGCTCGGTCTGCTGAGCGTCCCGCTGAGCTGCGGAGGGAGCTACTACAGCCACGGCGGCGACCTCTTCGGCTACACCACCCGCAACGGGTTCAGCGCCGACGGGCGGCACGTGGTCGTCGTGGCGGCGACGGGCGACGGCGACGAGGACACCACGCCCGCGGCCAACGCCGTGATCGACGAGCAGCTCTGCGCGGACGGCGGCCGGTAGGGCGACCTCCGCGTACAGGGCGGGCGGGGGCGTCGGGCAGAATCGACGGCATGACCACCCCCGAGTCCCAGCCGCCCGCCCCCGAGCCCTCGGAGCCTTCGGAGCCCTCGGTGTCCGACCAGGTCCACCGCTCCTCGGCCGGCATCGCCGGCGGGGTGATGCTCCTCGCCCTGGTGGCGTGGCTCGGCATCGACGCACTGGTCGTCGGCAAGGGCCGCACGCCCTGGCTGGCGCTGGCGGCGATGATCGTCGTCGTGCCCCTGGTGGCCGCGTTCACGCTGCGGCCCGCCGTCTTCGTGGGCCGGGACCGGCTGCGCGTCCGCAACCCCTTCCGGGTGATCGTGCTGCCGTGGGGCTCGGTGGCCTCGCTGCGCTCCGGCTACTCCAACGAGGTCGTCGCGAGCAGCGGCACCAAGTACCAGCTCTGGGCGCTGCCGGTGTCGCTGCGCGGCCGCAAGCGGGCGGCCCGCCACGAGGCGAGGCAGACGGCGGAGGGCATCGGCCGGGGTGGCTCCGGCCGGCGCGGCGGACTGCTCGGCGGCCTCGGCGGCGGCCAGGGGAGCGTGCGGGGCGCCGCCGCGACCGAGGGGCCGGTGCGGGCGCAGACCGACCAGGTCATGGACGACCTGAAGGACCTCGCCGAGCGGCGGGGCGGGGCGGAGACGGCCCAGGGCGAGCCGAGCGTGCGCTGGGCGTACGAGGTGCTCGGCCCGGTGGCCGCCGGCCTGATCGTCCTCGCGATCCTCCTGGCCACGGGCTGAGCCCGGGGCCCGGGGCCCCTCCCCCCGGCACCCGTGCCGTGCGCCGGCCACCGCCTGCCCCCGGGGTCTGCGCGCGCTGCACCCGCCGGCGCCCCGTCCGTACCTCCCCGCGCCCGGCCGCGACATCTAGGCTGGGGCCATGACCCCAGCGCAGAGAGAACGCCCACGCGCCCTGCTCGCGGGGTCCTCGCGCGCGTGGGTGCGGCTCCTTCCGTGGGGGCTCGCGTTCGTGCTGTGCGTCGCGCTGCTCCCCACGACCATCGTGGTCCTCGGCGGCGACTACGGCCTGAACCCGGGAGTGGCCGCCGCGTTGGCCGTGGCGCAGTCCGCCCCGCTGCTGCTCGCCGTCGTACGGCCGCTCCAGGCCTGGTACGTGATCTTCGCCGCGGATGTGGCGGGGGCGCTGGCGCTGCTCGTCGTCGACTTTCCCCAGCGGCTGCTGTGGCCGTTCCCGCCGATGGCGATCGTCGGGTACGTCGGCCTCTGCCTCGCCCTCGGCCTGCGCGA
Organism: Streptomyces griseoaurantiacus; assembly: GCA_014656015.1. Taxonomy (GTDB): domain Bacteria; phylum Actinomycetota; class Actinomycetes; order Streptomycetales; family Streptomycetaceae; genus Streptomyces; species Streptomyces griseoaurantiacus. Next base: position 44,213 of record BNBP01000017.1, read on the forward strand.
ACGCGCCCGCACGCTGCTGCTGGTGTGGTCGGCCACGGCGGTCGCCAACGTGACCCTCGCCTTCTTCGCACCGCACGACGAAGGCGCCAGGGGACTGCTCCTCACCCTCCTCGGGGGCGTCGCGCTCCTGCTCGGCGCCGTGGTCAGGGAGCGGTCCGAGGCGCAGCGCAGGCTGGCCGAGCAGGAGACGATCAGCGAGGCCGAGCGCGGTCGGCGGACGCTGCTGGAGGAGCGCGCCCGCATCGCCCGGGAGCTGCACGACGTGGTGGCACACCACATGTCCGTCATCACGGTGCAGGCGAACACCGCCGAGTACCGCATCGACCGGCTCTCACCCGTGGTGCGGGACGAGTTCACGTCCATCGCGGCCACCGCGCGCGAGTCCCTCGGGGAGATGCGACGGCTGCTCGGCGTGCTGCGCAACGAGGAGGCGCGGGGCGACCTCGAGCCGCAGCCGGGGCTCGCGCGCATCGGGCAGCTCGTGGAGGCCACGGCCAGGGTCCGGGGGCCGGTGGAGTTCACCCCCTGCGAGGCCGAGGTGCCCGAGGCGGTGGGCCTGTCCGCGTACCGGATCGTCCAGGAGGCCCTGTCGAACGTCGTCCGGCACGCGCCGGGCGCCCGCACGCGGGTGGCGCTGTCGGTGTCGGAGCCCGGCCCCGGGCCGGGCGAGTGGCTCACCGTCCTCGTCGTCAACGGCCCGCCGCCGGAACGGTCCGGCGGCGGGCCGCTGGAGTCGGGCGGCACCGGGCACGGCCTGGTCGGCATGCGTGAACGGGTGCGGCTCGTCGGTGGCACCCTCGACGTGGGACCGCTGGAGGACGGCGGTTTCCGGGTGGCGGCCCGGCTCCCCCTGAGCGACAAGGAACTCATGTGACGACGCGCGTCCTGATCGTCGACGACCAGGCCATGGTGCGGGCCGGCTTCGCCGCCCTGCTGGCCGCCCAGAGCGACATCGACGTGGTGGGCGAGGCCCCCGACGGGGCGCGCGGCGTCGAACTGAGCCGGCGCACGCACCCCGACGTCGTCCTGATGGACGTCCGGATGCCGGAGATGGACGGGCTGGAGGCCGCACGCCGGCTGCTGACGCCCCCCGCCGGGGTCACCCACGTGCCGCGCGTCCTGATGCTCACCACCTTCGACATCGACGACTACGTGTACGAGGCGCTGCGGGCCGGCGCGAGCGGCTTCCTGCTCAAGGACGCCCCGCCCGCCGACCTCATCGCGGCGGTCCGCGTCGTGGCCTCCGGCGACGCGCTCCTCGCGCCCTCCGTGACCCGCCGCCTCATCGCCGACTTCGCCAAGTCGCGTCCCGGCGGCCGGGGCGGGCCCGCGCAGCGGCTGAAGGGACTGACGCAGCGCGAGACCGAGGTCCTCACCCTGGTGGCCCGCGGCCTCTCGAACAGTGAGATCGCCGAGACGCTCGTACTGGCCGAGCAGACGGTGAAGACACACGTCAGCCGCGTCCTCACCAAGCTGGGCCTGCGCGACCGGGCCCAGGCCGTGGTCTTCGCCTACGAATCGGGCCTGGTGGCCCCGGGTGACTAGCTCCCGCACGGCTTCGCCGGGCCGTCTGGTGCACCCCCTACCGGGGTAGCACCCCCACTTCGGTTCCGGGGTATGACGCCCCGGACGCGTCCCTTCCCGCACTCTTCGGTTCGACACGCGAAGCATGCGACAGGGAGACGGACATGAGGGTGCGCAAGGGCAGGCGGCAGAAGGCGGACGGCGGGCAGGGGGCGGAGGTCCGGCCGGAGGCCCCCGGAGCCACGCCCGGCCTCGCCGTCGAACTGCGCGGGGTCCGGCGGCAGTACGGCCGCGGGGCGGGCACCGTGCACGCCCTCGCCGGCATCGACCTCGGGCTGCGCCGCGGCACGTTCACCGCCGTCATGGGGCCCTCGGGGTCCGGCAAGTCCACGTTCCTGCAGTGCGCCGCCGGGCTCGACCGGCCGACGGCGGGCTCCGTGCGCCTCGGCGGCACCGAGATCACCGGCATGAGCGAGAACGAGCTCACCGAGCTGCGCCGCAGCCGCCTCGGCTTCGTCTTCCAGGCATTCAACCTGCTGCCCTCGCTCACCGTGGAGCAGAACGTGCTGCTCCCGATGCGCCTTGCCGGGCAGCGCCAGGAGCGGCGCCGGGCCGAGGAGGTGCTCGCCCGGGTCGGGCTCGCCGACAAGGCGCGGCGCCGGCCCGGCGAACTCTCGGGCGGTCAGCAGCAGCGCGTGGCCGTGGCCCGCGCACTGATCACCGCACCCGACGTGATCTTCGCGGACGAACCCACCGGCGCCCTCGACACCGGCACCGCCGCCGAGGTGCTCGGCCTCCTGCGCGACGCGGTGGACACCCTCGGCGCCACGGTCGTCATGGTCACCCACGACCCCACCGCGGCCGCCTGGGCCGACCGGGTGCTGTTCCTCGCCGACGGCGCCTTCGCCGACCGCCTCGAGCGCGGTTCGGCGGAGGGGATCGCGGCCCGGATGACCGCGCTCACCTCCCGCGCCCCCCGTGAGGCCACGGCAGCGGGGGTGACCGTATGAGGCGCCCCAACGGACTCGCCCGTGAGGCCGTCCGTTTCCGGCCCGCGTCCTTCGCGGGCACCTTCCTCGCCCTGCTGATGTCCGCGCTGATCGTCTCCACCTGCGGCATCCTGCTCGAGACCGGCCTGCGCGCCTCGGTGCCGCCGGAGCGCTACGCGAGCGCGGCGGTCGTGGCCGCCGCCGACCAGAACGAGTATGTCGTCACCGGCAGCGGCGAGGACGAGGAGCGTGAGGCGACGCCGCTGCCCGACACGGCACGGCTGGACGCCGGGCTCGCGGCGAGGGCCGCCGGGGTTCCGGGCGTGGCCGCGGCCGTCGCGGACGTCACCTTCCCGGTGCGCACGGCGCACGCCGACGCGGGCTCCGGCGTCCGGGAACTGCCGGTTCCCGGCGGTGTCCTCACCGCCCACGGCTGGGGCGCGCACGCCTTCACCGGCACCGCGCTGACCAGCGGCTCCGCGCCCCGTGCGGGCGAGGTGGTGCTCGCCGCGGGGACGGCCCGCGCGGCGCACGCCGCCGTGGGCGACACCGTCGTGCTGGAGACCGCCGCGGGGCGGCAGGACTTCCGCCTCTCCGGCGTCGCCGAGGTGGGGAAGGCGGACTTCCCCCGCGACGCCGGCACCGGCGCCGCACCCGACCTGGTCTGGTTCGCCGACACCCGGGCCGCGACGCTCGCCGGGCACCCGGGCAAGGTCGACGCGGTCGTCGTCGTGGCCGAACGCGGCACCGACACCGGCGCCCTGGCCGACGGCGTCGCACACGCCCTGGCCGGCTCCGGCGCCCTTGTCCACACCGGCGACGGCCGCGGTGCCGTCGAGGACCCGGGCCTCGGCTACGCCAAGGTGACGCTGTTCGCGATCGGCGGTTCCTTCGGCGGGATCGCCGCCCTCGTCGCGGTGTTCACCGCCGCGGGCACCGTCGCCCTCTCGGTCGGCCAGCGGGCCCGCGAGTTCGCCCTGCTGCGTGCCGTCGGTGCCACCCCGCGGCAGATCCGCCGCGCGGTCGCCTGTGAGGCGCTGCTGGTCGCCCCGCTCGCCGGAATCCTGGGCTGCCTGCCCGGCATCGGGCTCGCGCACTGGTGGTTCGGGCAGCTCCAGGACAGGGGCGCCGTCCCGCACGCCGCCGGCCTGCACGTCTCCGCGTTCCCGATGCTCGCGGCCGTCGTCATGGGCCTGCTCACCGCGCTCGGTGCCGGCTGGATCGCCGGGCGCCGGCCCGCCCGGATCAAGCCGGGCCAGGCACTGTCGGAGGCTTCGGTGGAGCGGCTGCGGCCCGGAGTGGTCCGCACCCTCCTCGGGGTCGCCGCCCTGGTCGGCGGCTCGGTCCTCACCGGCGTGTCCGCCGGCTCCGCCGGGGACGACGCGGCCGGGGCCGCCCTCGGTGTCGTCATGTGCTTCATGCTCGCCGTCGGGCTGCTCGGCCCGCTGGTGGCCCGGCTGTGCGCGGGACTGTTCGGACTGCCGCTGCGGAGCGCGGGTCCGGCGGCGGGGCTGGCCGCCGCCAACTCCCGTGTCAACGCCCGCCGTCTCGCCTCCGCGATCACCCCGATCGCGCTCGCCGTGGCCTTCTCCTCCACGCTCGTCTTCATGCACACGAGCGAGCACCACGCCGCCGACAAGCAGCTGCGCGCGGGGCTCACCGCGGAACACGTGGTGAGCGACCCGGCCGGCCTCCCGGTGGACGCGGCCGCCCGCGCCGCCCGCGCCCCGGGCGTGGACACGGCCGTCGGACTGCTGCACACGCAGGTGCTGGTGCCGACCGGGTCCGGCGAGTTCCAGTCGCTGCTGGGCGCCTCGACCCAGGGCGTCTCCACCTCCGGGGCCGACCTGGCGAAGGTCGAGGACCTGGACGTGCGCGAGGGCAGCCTCGACCGGCTCGGCAGCGGCCGGATCGCCGTCGACCGGACCCTCGCGGAGTCGGCGGACGCCGGTGTCGGCGACCGGCTCCCGCTCTACCTCCCCGACGGCACGAAGGTCAGCCCCGAGATCGTCGCCGTCTACGGGCGCGGCCTCGGCCTGTCCACGCTCACCATGGACCGGGCGTCCCTGGAGGGGCACGTCACCTCGCCCTACGACGACACACTGCTCGTACGGGGCGGCTCGCGGACGTCGCTCGCCGCCCTGGGCGAGGTCACCGACGTCTCCGGCTACGCCACCCGGCAGAGCCTCGACGCGCGGCTGGGCGCCTGGATGAACAACACCATGGCCGCGGTCCTCGGCGGCTTCGCGGCCGTCGCCGCCCTCAACACCCTGGTGATGACGGTCCTCGACCGCCGCCGCGAACTGGGCGCCCTGCGCCTGGTCGGCGCCACCCGGCGCCAGGTGCTGGCGATGCTCCGCTGGGAGGGGCTGCTGGTGGCCGCGGCGGGCCTGGTCCTCGGTTCCGCGATCGCCGCGGCCACGCTCATCCCGATGATCGACGGGGTGACGGGGGACGCCCCCTACGTGCCCCCGTCGATGTTCGGCGCCCTCACCCTCGCCACCGGCGGTCTGACCCTGCTCGCGGTCACGCTGCCGGGCCGGGCGGCACTGCGCCGAAGGCCGTAGTACGGGGGCGGGGCGGGAACCGGTGCGGCCGGTTCCCGCCCCGCGGCCGTTCACAGCCCCGCGGCCTCGGCCACGTCCTCCTTCAGCGCCGCCAGCAGCGCCGCCGCCCGCTCCCGCGCCTGCCCCAGGCCGTCCCGGTCGGCGACCGGCACGACGACCTCCAGGTAGCACTTCAGCTTCGGCTCGGTGCCGCTCGGGCGGACGATGACCCGGGCGCCGTCCATCGTGTAGCGCAGGCCGTCCGTGGGCGGCAGCCGGTCGGTGCCCCGGGTAAGGTCCTCCGCCCCTCTCACGTCGAGCCCGGCCAGCCGCACCGGGGGCCGCTCGCGCAGCCGCCGCATGGCGTCGCCGATGACCGACAGGTCCTCCACCCGCACCGAGAGCTGGTCCGTGGCGTGCAGGCCGTGCTCGACGGCGAGGTCGTCGAGGAGGTCGAGGAGCGTGCGGCCCTCGGACTTCAGCCGGGAGGCCAGTTCCGTCAGCAGCAGCGCCGCCGTGATGCCGTCCTTGTCGCGCACCCCCTCGGGGTCGACGCAGTAGCCGAGGGCCTCCTCGTAGCCGTAGCGCAGGCCCTCGACGCGGGCGATCCACTTGAAGCCGGTGAGGGTCTCCTCGTACCCGAGGCCCGCCGCCGCGGCGATCCGGCCGAGGAGGGAGGAGGAGACGATCGACTCCGCGAACGTGCCGCTCACCCCGCGCCCGACCAGGTGGGCGGCGAGCAGCGCGCCGACCTCGTCGCCGCGCAGCATGCGCCATGCGCCGCCGTCCTTCACGGCGGCGGCGCACCGGTCGGCGTCCGGGTCGTTGGCGATCACCAGGTCGGGGTCGGCCTCCCGGGCGGTCGCGAACGCCAGGTCCATGGCGCCCGGCTCCTCCGGGTTGGGGAAGGCGACGGTCGGGAAGTCCGGGTCCGGCTCCGCCTGTTCGGCCACCAGCACCGGCTCGGGGAAGCCCGCCCGGGCGAACGCGGCCAGCAGGGTGTCCTTGCCGACGCCGTGCATCGCCGTGTAGACGGTGCGGGCGGTGCGCGGCGAGCCGGGGGCGAGGACGGCGTCGGTGCGGGCGAGGTAGGCATCGAGGACGGAGTCGTCGAGGACCTCCCAGCCGGAGTCCGGGCGGGGGACGTCGGCCAGGGCCGCGATCGCGTCGATCTCGGCGGCGATCCCGGCGTCGGCGGGCGGCACGATCTGCGAGCCGTCTCCCAGGTACACCTTGTATCCGTTGTCCCGGGGCGGGTTGTGGCTCGCGGTGACCTCGACGCCGGCCACCGCGCCCAGGTGCCGGATCGCGAAGGCGAGCACGGGGGTCGGCAGCGGGCGGGGCAGCAGCGCCGCGCGCAGGCCCGCGCCGGTCATCACGGCGGCGGTGTCGCGGGCGAAGTCGGCCGACTTGTGGCGGGCGTCGTAGCCGATGACGACGAGGCCGGCATCCGGCGCGTCCCCGTGCGGGGTGCCGTTCTTCCTCAGATACGCGGCGAGACCCGCGGCGGCGCGGATGACGACGGCGCGGTTCATCCGCCGGGGCCCGGCGCCGAGCTCGCCGCGCAGACCGGCGGTGCCGAACTCCAGCGTGCCGGAGAAGCGGTCGGTGAGCCCGGGGAGGTCGTGGGCGTCGAGGAGGGCCGCGAGTTCCTCGCGGGTGTCCGGGTCGGGGTCCTCCGCGAGCCATGCCTTGGCGCGGGCGAGGAGATCGTCGTGCACGGGTCAGCCTCTCTCGTTGTGGTGCGGTTCGGGGGCGCCTTGCGGGCCGGTCGCGCCCGCGCGGCGGGACCGCGGACCACCGGTGCGGCGCGGGTCCCCCGTGAGCGCCCCCCAGAACGCGTCAGACGCGGTCCAGGACCTTCGTCAGCAGTGCCCCCATGCGGGCCGCGGAGTCGCGGCCGGCCTGGAGGACCTCCTCGTGGTTGAGGGGTTCGCCGGTCATTCCGGCCGCCAGGTTGGTGACCAGGGAGATGCCCAGCACCTCCGCGCCCGCCTCGCGGGCGGCGATCGCCTCCAGCACCGTCGACATGCCGACCAGGTCCGCGCCGATCGTGCGGGCCATGCGGATCTCCGCAGGGGTCTCGTAGTGCGGCCCGGGGAACTGGGCGTAGACGCCCTCCTCCAGACCGGGCTCGATCTCCTTGCACAGCGCCCGCAGCCGGGGCGAGTACAGGTCGGTGAGGTCCACGAAGTTCGCGCCGACGATCGGTGAGGTCGCCGTGAGGTTGATGTGGTCGCTGATCAGCACCGGCTGCCCGGGGCGCATCGTCTCGCGCAGACCTCCGCAGCCGTTGGTCAGGACGACCGTCTTCGCTCCGGCGGCGACGGCCGTGCGCACGCCGTGGGCGACCGAGGCGACCCCGTGACCCTCGTAGTAGTGGGTGCGGCCGAGGAAGACCAGGGCGCGCTTGCCGCCGAGGCGGTAGGAGCGCAGGCGTCCGCCGTGACCCTCGACGGCCGGCGGGGCGAAGCCCGGCAGGTCGGTGACGAGCAGTTCGGCCTCGGGCTCGCCGAGGGCGTCGACGGCGGGGGCCCAGCCGGAGCCCATCACGAGGGCGACGTCGTGGGTCTCGGCGCCCGTCAGCTCGCGCAGCCGCGCGCCGGCGGTGTCGGCGGCGGCGTAGGGGTCGCCCTGGCGGTCGTCCGGAAGAAGAGAAGCGTTCACGCGCAAGAGAGTAGCCGTTTCGCGCCTACGCGCGTAGATGACGGAGGTCGCGGGAGTGCGATCGTTGTCGTGTCGTTTCCGAGGGCGCCCCTGGGGGCCTTCCGGGAAGGTCCTAGGAGGGCCAGGCCGACAGGGCCGTGTCGGCGACCAGTCGCAGTTCCTCGCGGCTCGCGCCGCTCGCCGCCTGCACGGCGATGCCGTTGCCGACGGTCATCAGGAACCGGGCGAGCGTCGCGGGATCGGCGTCCGCGGGGAGGTCGCCCTCGTCGCGGGCCCGCGTGAACCGCTCGCGCAGGCGGGCGGTCCCCTCGTTGCGCCAGTCGGCGAGGGCGTCCCGGACGGTGCGGCCGAGGTCGCCGGCGGCGAGGGAGGCCTGGACGCCCAGGCAGCCGGTGGGGCGGTCGGGCTGGGTGGTGGCCCGGACGGCGCCGCCCAGGAACGCCTCGGCCACCCGCCGGGCGGTCGGTTCCGCCAGGGCGCGGAGCACGTACGAGGCGGGGCCTTCGCTGTAGCGCCGCAGCGCCTTGTGGAACAGCTCCTCCTTGTTGCCGAAGGCCGCGTACATGCTGGTGCGGGTGATGCCCATGGCGCGTGTGAGGTCGGTGAGCCCGGCGCCCTCGTAGCCCTGCTCCCAGAAGACCCGCATCGCGCGTTCGAGCGCCTCGTCGGCGTCGAACCCCCTCGGGCGGCCGATCGGCGCCTTCCGCTGTGTCCCTGGCGTCCCCGGTGTCCCCGGCGTTCCCGGCGGCGCGTCCTGCGGCGTCCCCGCCGGGGCCTTCGGCCCGGTGTCCGCCCGCGTTCCGGGCCTTGTCTCCCGCTCCGACTCCATGCCGCGATCCTACCTCTTTCTGTACCGCCCGGTGCGGAAGTGCTACGGTCACATTCAGTACCGATCGGTACTGAAATTCGTGGAGGTCATTGTCATGGGGAAGCTCGAAGGCAGGACCGCGGTCGTCACGGGCGGCGGCACGGGGATCGGCCTGGCCAGCGCCGTACGGCTCGCGGCCGAGGGCGCGCACGTGTTCGTCAGTGGACGCCGCAAGACGGAACTGGACGCCGCGGTCGAGGCCATCGGCCCCGACCGGGCCACCGCGGTACCGGGGGACATCGCGAACCCGGCCGACCTGGACCGGCTCTACGAGGCCGTGCGGGCCCGGGGGAGGGGACTGGACGTGGTGTTCGCCAACGCGGCGACCGCGCAGCTCGTCCCGCTCGGGAACATCACCGAGGAGGACTACGACCACGTCTTCGGCGTCAACGTGCTCGGCACGCTGTTCACCGTCCAGAAGGCGCTGCCGCTGCTCAACGAGGGTGCCTCGGTCATCATCAACGCCTCCACCGCCGCCGACAACGGCAAGGAAACCGGCTTCGCCCTCTACGCGGCCTCCAAGGCCGCCGTCCGGTCCTTCGCGCGGACCTGGGGCAACACGCTGAAGGACCGGGGCGTCCGGGTCAACGCGATCTCGCCCGGGCCGATCGACACCCCGGCGATCCCGGCGCTGTTCGGCGAGCAGAAGGCCGAGGAGGTCAGGGCGCACCTCGCCACGACCGCGGCGGTGGGCCGGATGGGCCGCCCCGAGGAGGTCGCGGCGGCGGTGGCCTTCCTCGCCTCCGACGACAGCAGCTTCCTCCTCGGCTCCAACCTGTACGTGGACGGAGGCGAGAACCAGATCTGACCGGGGCGGCGCGGCGGGTGCGCCCGCCGGTCGGCAGAGTGGCGGCGGGTCAGCAGGGGCGCTTGCGCAGCTCCATCACGTAGTCGTGCGGAGCCCCCGCCGACTCCGCCGCGTCGGCCACCTCGCCCAGGTAGCGGGCGGACGGCAGCCCGCCCTCGTAGGCGTTGAGGACGTACGTCCACGCGGACTCCTCGCCGTCCAGCGTGTGCACCCGCACCTTCACCCGGCGGTATATGTCCATGCCCACGCCCTCCCAGCGGTCCAGGGAGTCCTCGTCCATGGGGGCGATGTCGTACAGCGCGAGGAACACCTGGGAGCCCGGCGCCTCCACGATCGTCGCCAGCGCGCCCTCCCAGCTCATCTGCTCGCCGCCGAACGTGAGCCGCCAGTCGTTCAGCCAGCCCGTGGCGCGCAGCGGCGAGTGCGGGGCGCGGCGCGTCATGAGCCGCGCGTCGAGGTTGCCGGCGTACGCGGCGTAGAGCGACATGAGCGCAGCGTACGGCAGTCCCGTGCCGGTCACCCGGGCACGCCGCGGGGGCCGGACGCCGCCCGGTCCCCGCCCGGACACGCCCCGCCCGAGGCCCCGGGCGGAAGCACCTTGAAGCGTGCGGGACAATGGGGTACGTGACTCGGATCGTGATCATTGGTGGCGGACCCGGCGGATACGAAGCGGCGCTGGTGGCCGCGCAGCTCGGCGCGGAGGTGACCGTCGTCGACTGCGACGGCCTGGGCGGAGCGTCGGTGCTGACCGACTGCGTGCCCTCGAAGACCCTCATCGCGACCGCCGAGGTGATGACCACCTTCGACTCCTCCTACGAGGAGCTCGGCATCATCGTCGCCGACGACACCCCGCCGCTGGAGGAGGCCGCCCGGGTGGTCGGGGTCGACCTCGGCAAGGTCAACCGCCGGGTCAAGCGGCTCGCCCTCGCCCAGTCGCACGACATCACCGCCTCCGTGACCCGGGCCGGCGCCCGCGTCGTGCGCGGCCGGGGCCGGCTGGAGGGCATGCAGGGCCTGGACGGCTCGCGCAAGGTCGTCGTCCGGGCCGCTGACGGCACCGAGGAGACCCTGACCGCCGACGCCGTCCTCATCGCCACCGGCGGTCATCCGCGCGAACTGCCCGACGCGCAGCCCGACGGCGAGCGCATCCTGAACTGGACCCAGGTCTACGACCTCGACGAGCTGCCCGAGGAGCTCATCGTGGTCGGCTCCGGCGTCACCGGCGCCGAGTTCGCCGGCGCCTACCAGGCGCTCGGCTCCAAGGTCACCCTCGTCTCCTCCCGCGACCGGGTGCTGCCCGGCGAGGACCCCGACGCCGCCGCCGTCCTGGAGGACGTCTTCCGCCGCCGCGGCATGAACGTCATGGCCCGCTCCCGCGCCGAGTCCGCCAAGCGGGTCGGCGACCGGGTCGAGGTCACCCTCGCGGACGGCCGGGTCATCACCGGCTCGCACTGCCTGATGGCCGTCGGCGCCATTCCCAACAGCGCGGGCCTGGGACTGGAGGAGGCGGGCGTCCAGCTCCGCGAGTCCGGGCACATCCGCACCGACCGCGTCTCCCGCACGACGGCGCCGGGCGTGTACGCCGCCGGTGACGTGACCGGCGTCTTCGCGCTCGCCTCCGTGGCCGCCATGCAGGGACGCATCGCGATGTACCACTTCCTCGGCGACGCGGTGGCCCCCCTCGACCTCAAGACGGTCTCCTCCAACGTCTTCACCGACCCCGAGATCGCCACCGTCGGCTATTCGCAGGCCGACGTCGACGCCGGCAAGATCGACGCCCGCGTCGTCAAACTGCCGCTGCTGCGCAACCCGCGCGCCAAGATGCAGGGCATCCGGGACGGCTTCGTCAAGATCTTCTGCCGTCCGGGCACCGAGATCGTGGTCGGCGGAGTCGTCGTGGCCCCGCGCGCCTCGGAACTCATCCACCCCATCTCGATCGCGGTCGACAACAACCTGACGGTCGAACAGATCGCGAACGCGTTCACCGTGTACCCGTCCCTGTCGGGATCGATCGCGGAGGTCGCCCGCCAGCTCCACACCCGCAAGGCGACGGCAGGGGCCTGACGACGACCGGGCAACTGCCGCCCGGCCGAAAGCGGTTCGCCTCGGTCACGCGCAGTCGCCGGGGGCGCGGACCAGGTGTGTGACGGGCGGGAAACGCGTATACCACTTGTGAACCCCCTGTGCGAACAACTTCTGTTATTCGGCGCAAACTGCTGAAAGCAGGCGGTCGTTGGGGTTACTGTCAGTTTCGTGTTCGCTGCAGAACGTCGCCAATTGATCCTCGAAATGGTGCGCGCAAACGGGGCCGTGTCGCTCCGTGAGCTCGCCCGCGTCGTCCAGACCTCCGAAGTGACCGTACGGCGGGACGTGCGCGCACTGGAGGCAGAAGGACTCCTCGACCGCCGGCACGGCGGTGCGGTACTGCCGGGCGGGTTCACGCGGGAGTCCGGCTTTCCGCAGAAATCCCATCTCGCGACCGCCGAGAAGACGGCCATCGCCGATCTCGCCGCGAGCCTCGTCGAAGAGGGCGAGGCGATCGTGGTCGGTGCGGGCACCACCACGCAGGAACTGGCGCGCCGGCTCGCCCGTGTGCCGGGGCTGACCGTCGTCACCAACTCCCTGCTGGTCGCACAGGCCCTCGCCCACGCCAACCGGGTGGAGGTCGTGATGACCGGCGGCACCCTGCGCGGCTCCAACTACGCGCTCGTCGGGTCCGGGGCGGAGCAGTCCCTCCAGGGCCTGCGGGTCTCCCGGGCCTTCCTCTCGGGCGCCGGGCTCACCGCCGAGCGGGGACTGTCCACGTCGAACATGCTCTCCGCCTCGGTCGACCGGGCGCTGGTGCAGGCGGCGGCGGAGGTCGTGGTCCTCGCGGACCACACGAAGCTCGGGACGGACACGATGTTCCAGACCGTGCCGACGGATCTCATCACCCGGCTCGTCACCGACGAGCCGCCCGCGCACGACGACCGTGCGGGCGGTGAACTGCAGGCGCTGGCCGACCAGGGCGTGCAGATCGCGGTGGCCGGGGCGGGGGGCGGCGAGACGGGACCGGGTGGGCGGCAATCCCGCCGGGACGTCGGCCTGCCGGGCCCCAGACGGCAGGGCAACCCCGCGGGCCCGCAACTCCGCAGTGCCCCCGCCCTCGGTGACGCCCCCGCCGGGGACCGCCCGGCGAGGGTCGCGGACCTCCGCCGACGGTAGCGAGCGGCGCGCTGCGGGGCCGAGCGGTGCGGTGCGGTGCCGTGCCTCGGCTGCGGGTGCGCTGTGGCTGGTCGCGCAGTTCCTCGCGCCCCTTGGGGTGGCTGGGGTTGAGGGTCGGGTGCGGGTGGTCTGTGGCCGGTCGCGCAGTTCCCCGCGCCCCTTGGGGGGCTGAGGTTGTACCTCTGGTGCGGGTGGTCTGTGGCCGGTCGCGCAGTTCCTCGCGCCCCTGGGGTGGTGGGGTGCAGGGGCGGAGCCCTTGGGGACGGGACGGGTAGGGGCGGCGGGGGTGGAGAACCCCCGGGCCGCCCCCGGCCGGTTCGTCAGTCCTTGATCTCGCAGAGCGGGGCGCCGGAGGTCACGGACGCGCCGACCTCCGCCCCGAGACCCTTGACCGTCCCCGCCTTGTGCGCGTTGATCGGCTGCTCCATCTTCATGGCCTCCAGGACGACGATCAGATCGCCCTCCTTGACCTCCTGGCCCTCCTCGACCGCGACCTTGACGATCGTGCCCTGCATGGGGGAGGCCAGCGTGTCGCCGGAGGCCACGGGGCCGGACTTCTTCGCGGCCCGCCGCTTCGGCTTGGCGCCCGCCGCCAGTCCCGTACGGGCGAGCGTCATCCCGAGGGACGCCGGCAGCGACACCTCGAGCCGCTTGCCGCCGACCTCGACGACGACCGTCTCGCGGCCCGTCTCCTCGTCACCGTCGGCCTCACCGGCTGCGGAGAACGGCTTGACCTCGTTGACGAACTCGGTCTCGATCCACCGGGTGTGCACGGTGAAGGGATCGGCGGAGCCGGTGAGTTCGGGGGCGAAGGCCGGGTCGCGGACCACCGCGCGGTGGAAGGGGATGGCGGTGGCCATGCCCTCCACCTGGAACTCGTCCAGTGCACGGGCGGCCCGCTGCAGCGCCTCCGCCCGGGTGCGGCCGGTCACGATCAGCTTGGCGAGGAGCGAGTCCCAGGCCGGGCCGATGACGCTGCCGGTCTCGACGCCCGCGTCGAGGCGGACACCGGGACCCGAGGGCGGGTCGAACAGGGTGACCGTGCCGGGCGCCGGCAGGAAGTTGCGGCCCGGGTCCTCGCCGTTGATGCGGAACTCGAAGGAGTGGCCGCGCAGCGGCGGGTCGTCGTAGCCGAGCTTCTCGCCGTCGGCGATGCGGAACATCTCGCGCACGAGGTCGATCCCGGAGACCTCCTCGGTGACCGGGTGCTCGACCTGGAGCCGGGTGTTGACCTCCAGGAAGGAGATCGTGCCGTCCTTGCCGACGAGGAACTCCACGGTGCCGGCGCCGACGTACCCGGCCTCCTTCAGGATGGCCTTCGACGCGGAGTAGAGCTGGGCGACCTGGTCGTCGGAGAGGAACGGCGCCGGGGCCTCCTCGACGAGCTTCTGGTGCCGGCGCTGCAGCGAGCAGTCACGCGTGGAGACGACGACCACGTTGCCGTGGGGGTCGGCCAGGCACTGCGTCTCCACGTGCCGGGGCTTGTCCAGGTACCGCTCGACGAAGCACTCGCCGCGCCCGAACGCGGCCACGGCCTCGCGCACCGCCGAGTCGTACAGCTCGGGCACCTCTTCGAGGGTGCGGGCCACCTTCAGACCGCGTCCGCCACCGCCGAAGGCGGCCTTGATCGCGATGGGCAGGCCGTGCTCCTCGGCGAAGGCCACGACCTCCTCGGCGCCGGAGACCGGGTCCGGGGTGCCCGCGACCAGCGGGGCGCCCGCGCGCTGCGCGATGTGCCGCGCCGCGACCTTGTCGCCGAGGTCGCGGATGGCGTGCGGGGGCGGGCCGATCCAGATGAGGCCCGCGTCCAGGACGGCCTGGGCGAACTCCGCGTTCTCGGAGAGGAAGCCGTAACCGGGGTGGACGGCGTCCGCGCCGGAGTCCGCGGCGGCCTGGAGCACCTTGGCGATGTCCAGGTAGCTGGTGGCCGGGGTGTCCCCACCCAGGGCGAACGCCTCGTCCGCGACGCGCACGTGCACCGCGTCCCGGTCCGGTTCCGCGTACACGGCCACGCTCGCGATGCCGGCGTCGCGGCATGCCCGGGCGACACGGACAGCGATTTCGCCACGGTTGGCGATCAACACCTTGCGCACGTTGGCTCCCTCTCCTTGAAACAAGCCGAGTTTAGGGACTGCCGACACGACGTTTCGACCCGTGCCCAGTGGTGAGCTTCCCCACACGGAGCGTGAGTCGGGGCTCACTCGAGCGGCGAAACCCCTTGTCGCACCGGAGTACGCGGGGGCCCTCCCGGAAACACTAACCCTCCGGTGTGGTCGAGGTCTCTGTGCGGCCGTGCTGCGGGCGGTCGTGTTTCTTTGTGGAGTCCCTACTAATGGCCCAATGATTCTTTGCCTCTGCCGCACCCCTTGTCCCGGCCTTTACCCGTGAGTAGCGTTTCCGGGTGTCCCGTACGTACTCGGGGTAACCAGTGGGAAGGCGGGGGTGGGGCGGAGTGTTGCGCAGACCGGTGGCCCTGGTGACGGCGGTCGTGCTCTTCTGCGAGGCGGTGGGCATCGCGCTGCTCAACTGGTCCCTGGGCACGCTCGTGGACCGGCAGCAGATGTCCCTGGCCGGTCTCGAACCGGCGAAGATGTCCGCCTCCTCGAAGATCGGCGGCCTGGTCTTCGGTCTCTACTTCCTGCTCTGCGGCATCGCCGCGCTGGCGGTGTGCCTGCGCAACCGGCCGTCCGCCGGGCTGGGCCGGATCCTGCTGATCAGCGCGGCGGTGGTGCACGCGGTGCTGGGCGCCTTCGCCGTGGGGCTGATCGGCTGGCGGGCCTTCGCCTACATGATGGTGGTGCTGGCGCTCATCGTGCTCACGCTGATGACGTACGACCGGGACGGCGCGCGGCACGCCGCGACGGCGCCGCCGGCCGCCCCGGAACCCGCGAGCGCCACCGAGCCCCCGGTGGGCCCCGTCGACCCGGCGGCTCCGGCCGGCCCGGCCGCCCCGGCGCCCGCGGGACCGCCGGAGGAGGCGGCGCCGCCCGCCGGGGGCGGGTCCGTCAGTGCGAAGGGCGCGCCCACAACTGGGTGATGCCGACGCCCAGTTCCGCCAGCAGCCGGCGGACCAGCGGCAGGCTGAGCCCGATGACGTTGCCGTGGTCGCCCTCGATGCCGTCGATGAACGGCGCCGAGCGGCCGTCCAGCGTGAACGCGCCCGCGACGTGGAGCGGCTCCCCGGAGGCCACGTAGGCGGCGATCTCCTCGTCGCTGGGCTCGCCGAAGCGGACCACGGTGGACGCGGTCGCCGAGACGTGGCGGCCGCTCGCGGTGTCCCACACGCAGTGGCCGGTCTGCAGCGTGCCGGACCGGCCGCGCATCGCCTTCCAGCGGGCCGTGGCCTCCTCGGCGTCCGCGGGCTTGCCGAGCGCCTCGCCGTCGAGGTCGAGGACCGAGTCGCAGCCGATCACCAGGGCGCCGCGCACGTCCGGGCGGGCCGCCACGACGGACGCCTTGGCCTCGGCGAGGGCGAGGGCCAGTTCGGCGGGGGTGGGGGCGTCGAAGGGCTCCTCGTCGACTCCGCTGACGACGACCTCGGGCGCGAGCCCCGCCTGGCGGAGCAGCCCGAGGCGGGCGGGGGACTGGGAGGCGAGCACGAGCCGTCGGGGCGGCGACTGATCCGTCATGCGGTCAGCGTATTGCCTGCCGGCGGGCGGGGCGTCCGGGCCTCACAGGAGGCCCAGGACGAGCATCGCCACGACCATGGCAAGCGCCATCAGGATGCCGAGGCGGCGCAGCATGTTCTGGGTGTCGCGCAGTTCCTCGGGCGGCTCGTCGTCGGGGTCGGACCACAGCATGCCTTCGAGCTTGGGACCGTCCGGTCGGTCCGCGCCTGAGTACCCGTACTCAACTTCCCGGGCGGCTCGTGGTGCCGCCCGGGAAGCGGGCACTCAGCCCGGCCAGTAGGTACGGCTCCACGCCGTCGGACCCGGCTGCGGCAGCCGGTGCGCGGCGATGCGGGCGGGGTCGTCCCACGAGGCGCGGGCGGGGCGGGCGGAGTGCGGTTCCTGCGCCGCGGCACCGGCGGCCGCGGCGCGGGCGCGGACCACCGCCAGGGCGGCGGCGAGCTCCTCGGGGGTCGGGTTGCCCCGTACGACCTTGATCGTCACAGCGGCTCCTTCCACAGGCTCTGCAGGCTCTACAGGGGGATGTTGCCGTGCTTCTTCGGCGGCAGGGACTCGCGCTTGGAGCGGAGCTGGCGCAGGCCGCGGACCAGGTGGGCGCGGGTCTCCGAGGGCATGATCACCGCGTCGACGTAACCGCGCTCGGCGGCGACGTAGGGGTTGAGGAGGGTGTCCTCGTACTCCTGGAGCAGCCGGGCCCGGGTCGCCTCGGCGTCCTCGCCCGCGGCGGCGATCGTGCGGCGGTGCAGGATGTTGACGGCGCCCTGGGCGCCCATGACGGCGATCTGCGCGGTCGGCCAGGCCAGGTTGAGGTCGGCGCCCAGGTGCTTGGAGCCCATGACGTCGTAGGCGCCGCCGAAGGCCTTGCGGGTGATGACCGTGATGAGCGGGACGGTCGCCTCGGCGTAGGCGAAGATCAGCTTGGCGCCGCGGCGGATGATGCCGTCGTGCTCCTGGCCGACGCCGGGCAGGAAGCCGGGCACGTCGACGAAGGTCAGCACCGGGATGTTGAAGGCGTCGCAGGTGCGCACGAAACGGGCCGCCTTCTCGGAGGCCTTGATGTCCAGGCAGCCGGCGAACTGCATGGGCTGGTTGGCGACGATCCCGACGGGGTTGCCCTCGACGCGGCCGAAGCCGGTGACGATGTTCGGCGCGTACAGCGGCTGCGTCTCGAAGAACTCGGCGTCGTCCAGGACGTGTTCGATCACCGTGTGGATGTCGTACGGCTGGTTCGCGGAGTCGGGGACGAGGGTGTCGAGCTCGCGGTCCTCCTCGGTGAGGGCGAGGTCCGCCTCCTCGGGGAAGGCCGGGGCCTCGGACAGGTTGTTCGAGGGCAGGTAGGACAGCAGCTGCTTGATGTACTCGATGGCGTCCTTCTCGTCGCCCGCCATGTGGTGGGCGACGCCGGAGGCCGTGTTGTGGGTGCGGGCGCCGCCGAGCTCCTCGAAGCCGACGTCCTCCCCGGTGACGGTCTTGATGACGTCGGGGCCGGTGATGAACATGTGCGAGGTCTGGTCGACCATGACCGTGAAGTCGGTGATCGCCGGGGAGTAGACCGCGCCGCCCGCGCAGGGGCCGACGACCAGGCTGATCTGCGGGATCACCCCGGAGGCGTGGGTGTTGCGGCGGAAGATCTCCCCGTAGGCGCCGAGCGAGGCGACGCCCTCCTGGATGCGGGCGCCGCCGGAGTCGTTGATGCCGATGACCGGACAGCCGGTCTTCAGCGCGAAGTCCATCACCTTGACGATCTTCTGCCCGTAGACCTCGCCGAGCGCGCCGCCGAAGACCGTGAAGTCCTGGGAGAAGACGGCGACCGGACGGCCGTCCACGGTGCCGTAGCCGGTGACCACACCGTCGCCGTAGGGGCGGTTCTCCTCCAGCCCGAAGTCGGTCGAGCGGTGCCGGGCGAACTCGTCCAGCTCGACGAACGAGTCCTCGTCCAGCAGGAGTTCGATCCGCTCACGGGCCGTCAGCTTGCCCTTGGCGTGCTGCTTCTCGACGGCGCGCGCGGAGCCGGCGTGCCGGGCCTCCTCGATACGGCGCTGCAGATCCGCGAGCTTGCCCGCGGTGGTGTGGATGTCGATCTCTTCGCGCGCCTGGCGCTCTTCCGGCTCGGACATCGGGGATGCGGCTCCCTGCCTGCTCAAGTGGGGACGTGAGGGGGTGCGACGTGCGCTGGCTCGATCGGTGAACGCTCAGAAGAAGGGTTGGCTACTCATCCGTAGCGTAGTGGTGCGCCTACCGATCGGCAGTGCGGCGTTGGCCACACCTTCCGCGCTCTAGGGTGGCCCGTATGACCCCGCGAGACGCTTCCGAACCGCAGCCCAGCCGCTGGTCCGACCTGGACCGGCCGCCGCTCGGCGCCGCCGCCCTGCGCCGGGCGCTGGTGCGGCCGGGCAGCCTGTGGTCGGAGCTGG
Organism: Streptomyces griseoaurantiacus; assembly: GCA_014656015.1. Lineage (GTDB taxonomy): Bacteria > Actinomycetota > Actinomycetes > Streptomycetales > Streptomycetaceae > Streptomyces > Streptomyces griseoaurantiacus. Next base: position 62,862 of record BNBP01000017.1, read on the forward strand.
ACGTCGTGCAGCGCACCGGGTCCACCAACAGCGACCTCGTCGACCGCGCGGCGAAGGGCGCGGCCGCCGAGGGCGCGGTGCTGGTCGCCGAGGAGCAGAGCGCGGGACGCGGCCGCCTGGACCGGCGGTGGACGGCCCCCGCCCGCTCCGGACTCTTCTTCTCCGTCCTGCTCGACCCCGCCGAGGTCCCGCTCGCCCGCTGGGGCTGGCTCCCGCTGCTCACCGGCGTCGCGGTGGCCACCGGGCTGTCCCGGGCGGCGGGCGTCGACACCGCCCTGAAGTGGCCCAACGACCTGCTGGTCACGGTGGACGGCGCCGAGCGCAAGACCGGCGGCATCCTCGCCGAGCGGGCCGGGGACCGGGGAGTGGTCGTCGGCATCGGCATCAACGTGAGCCTGCGGGCCGAGGAGCTGCCCGTGCCCACCGCCGGCTCGCTGGCCCTCGCGGGCGCCGCCGGCACCGACCGCGACCCCCTGCTGCGGGCGGTGCTGCGCTCCCTGGAGCAGTGGTACGGCCGCTGGCGGGAGGCCGGCGGGGACGCCGCCGCGAGCGGTCTCCAGGAGACGTACGCCGCCGGATGCGCGACGCTGGGCCGTACCGTGCGGGCCGACCTGCCGGGCGACCGCTCGGTCACCGGGGAGGCGGTGGCGGTCGACGGGGACGGACGGCTGGTGATCGCCACGGAGGAAGGGGTACAGGAGCCGGTGGGCGCGGGCGACGTGATCCACCTGCGGCCCGCCGGGGCATGACCGCCGCGGATCGGACGCCGGAGACCGGACGCCGACCGGGCGTCTCCTTCGGGGAGTGAGCCACCGCACACCTGCCGTAGAGTTGAGCGCGGTCGATACCTGACCGCGACAGATCGGAAGGGCAGCAGGCGTGACCGTCGACGATTCGGGCTCGGGTACGGGCGCACATCCCGCCCCCGACGGTGAACCGGCGCGGGACGACGAGGCCGGCCCCGGCGAAGCCGGTTCCGAGGAGCCCGCTCCCGACCGCCCGGGTTCCGGCGAGGCCGGAACCCCGGAGGGCGGCCCGGACGAGGCCGGCGCGGAGGAGGACCCGCTCGCGCTCCGCCTCGAGGGCCTGATCCTCGGCGCCGAGCGCCGCTACACCCCCTTCCAGGCGGCCCGCAGCGCGGGCGTCTCCATGGAACTGGCCTCCCGCTTCTGGCGGGCCATGGGCTTCGCCGACATCGGCCAGGCCAAGGCGCTCACCGAGGCCGACGTCCTCGCCCTGCGGCGGCTCGCCGGCCTCGTCGAGGCGGGACTGCTCAGCGAGGCGATGGCGGTGCAGGTCGCCCGCTCCACCGGCCAGACCACCGCCCGGCTGGCCGAATGGCAGATCGACTCCTTCCTGGAGGACCTCACCGAGCCGCCCGAGCCCGGCATGACCCGCACCGAGGTGACGTATCCGCTGGTCGAGCTGCTCCTGCCGGAGCTGGAGGAGTTCCTCGTCTACGTGTGGCGGCGCCAGCTCGCCGCCGCCACCGGCCGGGTCATCCAGGCCACGGACGACGAGGAGATGGTCGACCGCCGCCTCGCCGTCGGCTTCGCCGACCTCGTCGGCTTCACCCGGCTGACCCGCCGCATGGAGGAGGAGGAGCTCGGCGAACTGGTCGAGGCCTTCGAGACGACGGCCGCCGACCTGGTCGCCGCGAACGGCGGCCGGCTCATCAAGACCCTCGGCGACGAGGTCCTCTACGCGGCCGACGACGCCGGTGTGGCCGCCGAGACCGCGCTGCGGCTCATCGAGACCATGGCGAACGACGAGACGATGCCGGAACTGCGCGTAGGGATAGCCTTCGGCACGGTCACCACCCGGATGGGCGATGTGTTCGGCACGACGGTGAACCTCGCGAGCCGGCTGACCTCGATAGCCCCCAAGGACGCCGTCCTCGTGGACCAGGCGTTCGCCGAGGAACTGATCCGCTCCGGCGAGGCCCCCGCCTCCGAGGCCGAGGCCGCCGAGGCCGCCGCGACGGCCGAGAAGGAGGGCGAGGAGCCCCCGGTCTACCGCTTCGCCCTCCAGCCCATGTGGCAGCGCCCGGTCCGCGGGCTCGGCGTGGTGGAACCCTGGCTCCTCACCCGCAGGCCGACGGAGGCGCAGGACACGGTCTGACCGTGTGACGGGCGCGAGCGCCTGAGAGCCCGCGCGCGTGACGCGTGTGGCGCACGGCCCGTAGGCCCCCCGGCTCCGCCTCCCCACTTCCCCCGCGCCCCGCCGCCTGCGATCATCGACCCCACGGAAGTTAACCCACGTTAACCGGGAGGGCGTCATGGACGGCACGTCGGACCGCACGGAAGCCGCGGACCACACGGAACCCGCCGGCGAACAGCGCGAACAGCGCGAGGAACGTGAAGAGCGCTTCGGGTCCCACGTCGCCGTGCGCCACCACGCCCACGTCGCCGAACTGGTCCTCGACCGCCCGAAGGCCATGAACGCCGTCTCGACGGAGATGGCCCGCTCCCTGGCCGCCGCCTGCGCCACCCTGGCCGAGGACCGCGCCGTACGGGCGGTCGTCCTCACCTCCACCCACGAGCGGGCCTTCTGCGTCGGCGCCGACCTGAAGGAGCGCAACTCCCTCACGGACGCCGAACTCCTCGCCCAACGCCCCCTCGCCCGCGCCGCCTACACCGGCGTCCTGGACCTGCCGATGCCGACGATCGCCGCGGTGCACGGCTTCGCGCTGGGCGGCGGCTTCGAACTCGCCCTCGCCTGCGACGTGATCGTCGCCGACCGTACGGCCGTGGTGGGGCTGCCGGAGGTCTCGGTGGGCGTCATCCCGGGCGGCGGCGGCACGCAGCTGCTGCCCCGCCGGGTGGGCGCGGCGCGCGCGGCGGAGCTGATCTTCTCGGCGCGCCGGGTGGAGGCGGCCGAGGCCCGGGAGCTCGGCCTGGTGGACGAACTGGTGGAGGCGGGCGGCGACCGCGAGGCGGCGCTCGCGCTGGGCGCGCGGTTCGCCGCGAACTCGCCGGTGGGACTGCGGGCGGCGAAGCGGGCGCTGCGGGTCGGCTGGGGGCTGGAGTTCCGGGCGGGTCTGGAGGTGGAGGACGCGGCCTGGCGCACGGTCGCGTTCTCGCCGGACCGCGCGGAGGGAGTGGCGGCGTTCAACGAGCGCCGGGCTCCCCGCTGGAGCGACTGAGGGCGGCGGCGTCCGCTCCGGCCACGACGGAGGGAACGCGGCCACGCCGCCCGCCCCCGGCCGCACGGACATCCCACCCCCGGGCCTCGCCGCCACCCCACCCTCCGGGCCCCGCCGCCACCCCACCCTCCGGGCCCCGCCGCCACCCCGCCCCGGCCCTCATGGCCACCCCGTTCGCCGCCCCCAACCTCCCGTATCGCCCCATTTCTCCCTAACCTGGAGCGATGGGTGAGGACAGACGGTTGCGGGCCGTGGTCGCGCTGGCGCAGGGCATGGCCGCCGCGCCCGCCCCGCGCGAGGCCTACCGCGCCGCCGCCCTGCGGGCCTGCGAGGCGCTCGCCGGCAGCTTCGCCGCGCTCTCCGTCTGGGAACGGGACCGGGGCTGCCTGCGCGTCCTGGTGAACGTCGGCGCCCGCGCCGAGGACGAGGAGGAGTTCCCCGAGGACGAGACGTACCCCGTGTACGAGTTCCCGGAGATCACCGAGTTCCTGCACGAGCGCTGGGCCGGCGGCGTCGGGCCCAGCGCCTGGGTGGAGACCGCGGGCGGCCCCAGGGGCGCCTCGGCCGCCCGCGCCGGCTACTGCCACCAGCGGGTCGCGGCGCTGCGCCGGCGGGGCCGGGGCTGCTGCGTCGTCGCCCCGGTGGTGCTGCACGGCCGCGCCTGGGGGGAGCTGTACGTGGCGCGGCGGGCGGGCGTGGCCGTCTTCGACCGGGAGGACGCGGACTTCGCGACGGTGCTGGCCTCGGTCGTGGCCGCCGGGATCGCGCAGACCGAGCGGCTGGAGGAGGCCCGCCGGCTGGCCTTCACGGACGCCCTGACCGGCCTCGCCAACCGCCGCGCGGTCGACATGCGGCTGGACGAGGCGCTGGAGCGGCACCGTGCGGAGGGGGCCGTCGTCAGCCTCGTCGTGTGCGACCTCAACGGACTGAAGCGGGTCAACGACACCCGTGGCCACGCCGTGGGCGACCGGCTGCTGGAACGCTTCGGCTCCGTGCTCTCCCTGTGCGGCGCGATGCTCCCGGGCACGCTCGCCGCGCGGCTCGGCGGCGACGAGTTCTGCCTGCTCGCGGTGGGCCCGTCCGGGGACGAGGTGGTGCGCGCGGCGGAGGAGCTGTGCCGGCGGGCGGCCGAGCTGGAGCTGGGGGACGGGGTGGCCTGCGGGGTCGCCTCCACCGACGACCCGATCGGGCCGCTCCGTTCGGGACGGCGGCTGTTCCGGCTCGCCGACGCGGCGCAGTACCGGGCGAAGGCCCTCCGGGCGGACCGGCCGGTGGTGGCGGGACGCGAGGGCGAGGGCGAGGACGACCCGGTCGTGCGGCTCGCCGACGCCCCGCCGAAGGGGGCGGCCGAGCGGCGCGCCTTCCGCGGCCGCGTGCCGTGACCCGGGACGGCCGCGTGCCGTGACCCGAGGCCGTCGTGTGCCGTGACCCGAGGCCGTCGTGTGCCGTGCGTCGCGAGGCGCGGACGGCGTGGGCGCGGCGGGCCCGCGGTGTGGTGCGCGCCTCCCGTTCCCCGCCGGCCCCACCCGTGACACCGTCGAATTCACTGCGTACGCTCCTGAATATGGATATGCACACCGTGGTGGTGGGGACCACCTCAGTCACCGCGTCCGACGTGCTCGCCGTCGCCCGTGACGGGGCCCGCGTCGAGCTCTCCGAGGACGCCCGCGCGGCCCTCGCCGCCGCCCGCCGCACCGTCGACGCGCTCGCCGCCAAGCCCGAGCCCGTCTACGGCGTCAGCACCGGCTTCGGCGCCCTCGCCACCCGGCACATCGGCCCGGAACTGCGCACCCGGCTCCAGCGCAACATCGTCCGCTCGCACGCCGCCGGCATGGGCCCCCGCGTCGAGCGCGAGGTCGTCCGCGCGCTGATGTTCCTGCGGCTGAAGACCGTCTGCTCCGGGCACACCGGTGTCCGCCCCGAGGTCGCGCAGACCATGGCGGACCTGCTGAACGCCGGCATCACCCCGGTCGTCCACGAGTACGGCTCCCTCGGCTGCTCCGGCGACCTCGCGCCGCTCTCGCACTGCGCGCTCACCCTCATGGGGGAGGGCGAGGCGGAGGACGCCGAGGGTGTGGTGCGCCCCGCCGCCGAACTCCTCGCCGCGCACGGCATCGACCCCGTCGAACTGCGGGAGAAGGAGGGCCTCGCCCTCCTCAACGGCACCGACGGCATGCTCGGCATGCTGCTCATGGCCCTCGCCGACCTCGAGGTCCTCTACAAGACCGCCGACGTCACCGCCGCCCTCAGCCTGGAGGCGCTGCTCGGCACCGACCGGGTGCTCGCCCCCGAGCTGCACGCCATCCGCCCGCACCCCGGGCAGGCCGCGAGCGCCGCCAACATGCTCGCCGTGCTGCGCGGCTCCGAACTCACCGGGCACCACCAGGACGACGCGCCCCGCGTGCAGGACGCGTACTCGGTGCGCTGCGCGCCCCAGGTCGCGGGCGCGGGCCGGGACACCCTCGCGCACGCCCGTCTGGTCGCCGAGCGCGAGCTGGCCGCCGCCGTGGACAACCCGGTGGTGCTGCCCGACGGCAGGGTGGAGTCCAACGGGAACTTCCACGGCGCCCCGGTGGCGTACGTGCTGGACTTCCTCGCGATCGCCGTCGCCGACCTGGCCTCCATCGCCGAGCGGCGCACCGACCGGCTGCTCGACAAGAACCGCAGCCACGGGCTGCCGCCGTTCCTCGCCGACGACCCGGGCGTCGACTCCGGGCTGATGATCGCCCAGTACACGCAGGCCGCGCTGGTCAGCGAGTTGAAGCGGCTCGCGGTGCCCGCCTCGGTCGACTCCATCCCGTCCTCCGCGATGCAGGAGGACCATGTCTCGATGGGCTGGTCGGCGGCGCGCAAGCTGCGGACGGCGGTCGACAACCTCGCCCGCGTGCTGGCGGTCGAGCTCTACGCGGCCACCCGCGCGATCGAACTGCGCGAGGGTCTGACCCCCGCCCCGGCGAGCCGTGCGGCGATCGACGCGGCCCGCGCGGCGGGCATCGGCGGCCCGGGCCCCGACCGCCACCTCGCCCCCGACCTCGCGGCGGCGGACGCCTTCGTCCGGGCCGGCGGCGCGGTCGCGGCCGTGGAGACCGTCACCGGTCCACTGGCCTGAGGGTTCCCGTCACTCGCCGGGGGAGGCGCACGGGAGCGTGCGGCGGATCAGTACGCCGTCGCGCGCTCCCGCCGTACGGAGTACGCCACGAAACCCGCGCCCAGACCGAGCAGCAGCGTGCCACCGACGACGTACGGGGTGGTGTCGATGCTTCCGGTGTCGGCGAGCCGGGTGTCCGCCGAGCCCTCGATGCCGTCGAGGGCCCGCGTGCCCGTGGCCGGCTCCCCCTCGGACCCGCCCGTCGCCTCCGAGGCGGCGCGCGCGGCCGTGCCGTTCGTGGTGGCAGCGTCGTCGGAGGTTCTCGCGACCGCCGAGGTGCCGGTCACGGTCGACGACTCCTGGGCCGTGTCCTGCGAGGCGTTCGCGGACGGGACGAACCACAGGGCCGCGAGCATGGTCCCCGCGGCGGTGGCGGTCAGCAACGATCGGCGTGCGGTGGACGACGATCGGCGTGCGGCGGACACGAAATATCGATCCCCTTGTGGCGCTTGCGAATTGGCCGTGTGGGCAGATGCTAGTGAAAGGCGTGGGTCGCGGGAAAGTCACGGTCTCCGAACGATCGGAGCGAGGTGGTTTCGCGCCACTCTCGTGCGCCACCGCGCGTGACGGTGCGCCACCCCTCGGTGGGACCCCCCGGTGCGTGGCACGCGCGGCGGCACGAGGATGATTGGTCCTCGGGATCCCCGCAATCGGGAACCGGAACGGGAATCCGCGCGTCTGAGTGATTGCTCCCTGGCGTCCCTCGCGACGCGGTGACCTCCGCGCGCCCGCCGTCCGGCGTGGTGTGGGTAACACGCCCGGGCCCTGTGGATGGGGCCGGACCGGTCGTAGCGTTGAAGTTTATGACGGGGATCTCGGGGTTTTTCGGGGATTCGGCAACGATGGAGAAGCGTGTGATGACGGACGGTAAGCGGCGCAAGGGTCTCGTGGCCGCGTCCGCACTGCTGGGCGGCGTGCTGGTGCTCACCGGATGCAGCGGTGGCGACTCCGACGCCGAGGGGGGCGACGGCGACTCCACCTCGCAGGCGAAGGCCGACGAGGCGGCCGCGCAGAAGGCGTCCGAGGCGGACATCAAGATCACGCCGAAGGACGGCTCGGACAACGCCTCCATCAACAACGCCGCCAAGGTCGTGGTGGCCAAGGGCACGCTGACCGACGTGACCATGACCACGGCTTCCGGCACCGCGGTCTCCGGCCGGATATCGGCCGACAAGAAGAGCTGGGCGCCCAGCGGCCAGCTCGAGCGGGCCACCACCTACAAGGTCGCGGTGACCGCCAAGGACGCCAAGGGCCGCGCCGCCCACGAGAACGCCTCGTTCACCACGGTCTCGCAGGCGCACTCCTTCATCGGCAACTTCACGCCGGACAACGGCCAGACGGTCGGCGTCGGCATGCCCGTGTCGATCAACTTCGACAAGGCCATCACCAATAAGGCGGCCGTGCAGAAGGGCATCACCGTCACCTCCAGCGCCGGGCAGGAGGTCGTCGGCCACTGGTTCAACGCCAACCGCATCGACTTCCGTCCCGAGAAGTACTGGACGGAGAACTCCACGGTCACCCTCAAGCTCGCGCTCGACGGGGTCCAGGGGGCGAGCGGCGTCTACGGCGTCCAGCAGAAGACGGTGACCTTCAAGATCGGCCGCAACCAGGTCTCCTACGTCGACGCGCAGACCAAGCAGATGAAGGTCACGCAGGACGGCAAGACCATCAAGACCATCCCGATCTCCGCCGGTTCGCCCGAGAACAAGACCTACGAGGGCCAGATGGTGATCTCCGAGAAGTTCAAGGAGACCCGGATGAACGGCGCCACGGTCGGCTTCACGGACGACGACGGCAAGGGCGAGTACGACATCAAGGACGTGCCGCACGCCATGCGGCTGAGCAGCTCCGGCACGTTCATCCACGGCAACTACTGGGGCGCCAAGTCCATCTTCGGTGCCGTGAACACCAGCCACGGCTGTGTCGGCCTGTCCGACACCAAGGGCGCCAACGACTCCAGCACCCCGGCCGCCTGGTTCTACAACGGCTCCCTGATCGGGGACGTGGTGGTCGTCCAGAACACCGGCGACAAGACCGTCGCCCCGGACAACGGCCTCAACGGCTGGAACATGAGCTGGGCCGACTGGAAGGCCGGCTCGGCCGTCTGACCCAGGGCCCCAGGGCCCCAGGGCCCTCGGGTCCACGGTCTTCGGGTCCACAGTCCTCGGGCCCACGGACCTCGGACTCGCGGCCGGACCTGTCCGGCAGGCCCGCACCGCACGCACGCATCACGGCGCCGCCGCTCCCCGTACCGACGGGGGGCGGCGGCGCCGTCGTCGTCGGGGGCCGGCCCCGCCGGTCCGCCGCACCCACCGATACGCGCCACGTGGGGCGATTTTCAGCCCAAGATCATCTGGTGGTGATCATGTCAGGGGGTTTCTTCATAACATCGTCCGGCAGTCGTTCTTCCCGTCCCACCAGTTCCTTGGTGACGCTCGTTCAGGAGTGTTTGATGCTGAAGAAGTTCTTCGTGTCGGCGGCCGTGGCCGCCACCGCCGTGGCCGGTCTGGCCCTCGGCGCCGGCACGGCCTCGGCCGCCACCTTCGTCCCCGCCGGGGTCTACCCCTCGAGCGCCGCCTGCGCCGACGCGGGCAACGCGGGCTTCCCGCAGGGCCGCTGGGTCGGCTGGTACTGCGAGGGCGTGACCGGCGGCCAGTACCTGCTGTGGGTGCAGCCGACGTACTGATACGTGTGACCGGCTGACACGTGTGATCGGCGGTGGAGCGCGGATGCCGCGTTCCACCGCCGTGCCGTTTCCGGCGCCGTGCCGTATTCGGTGCCGGACCGGACCCGGTGCCGGACCGGACCCGGTGCCGGACCGGACCCGGTGTCGGACCGGGGCGCCCGCACGGCGCGGAGGGCGCGGGTGAGCGCTTCTCATCCCCCTCTTATGCGGGACTTATGGCTTCGTCACGGGGCCTTCCTACCGTGCGGCCATGTTCTTCACCTACCTGAGGCGCGAGTTGCGCCGCCGCCGCAAGGCGGCCCTGGTCGTGGCCTCCGGGCTCGCCCTCGGCATAGCCCTGGTCATCGTCGTCACCTCCGTCTCCGCCGGCATGAGCAAGGCGCAGGACAAGGTCCTGCAGTCGCTCTACGGCCTCGGCACCGACATGACCGTCACCAAGGCGGCCGTCTCCCAGAGTTCGGGCGCCGCGCAGCGGCCCCGCTTCAACTTCGACGCGAACGACGAGGACTCCGACAAGGAGCAGAGCAGCGACCGCGTCCTGGTCCAGGGCTTCCAGACGCTCGCGAGTTCCACCGTGGCGAAAGTGGGCGCGCAGAGCGGCGTCTCCGACGCGGTCGGCGGCCTGAGCCTCCAAGTCGTCAAGGTCAGCGGCGAGTTCCGGCGGGGCCAGTTCAAGCAGGACGGGAACTCCGGCAGCCGGCAGGGAGGCGGCGCGCCCGGCGGCGGCGCACCGCAGGGCCGGGTCGAGGGCGGCGGCGCCGACTTCGACGTCAACAGCTACTCGGTCTACGGCACCGACGTCACCGAACCGGCCCTCGGCCCGCTCACCTCCTCCCGGATCACCAAGGGCCGCACGTTCAAGGCCTCCGAGACGAACGCCCAGGTCCTCGTCGCCGACGCCTCCTACGCCAAGGAGAAGAAGCTCGCCCTCGGCGACACGGTCACCGTCAAGAGCGTCAAGTTCAAGGTCATCGGCATCGCCACCCCCGACAGCGGGGACGCGGCGGCCAACCTGTACATGCCTCTGAAGCGGGCCCAGACGCTGAGCGACTCCAAGAACAAGGTCACCACGATCTACGTCAAGGCGGCCGACTCCCAGAAGATCGACGCCGTCAAGTCGGCGATCCAGAAGAACATCAGCGGCACCACCGTCACCACCTCCGCCGACCTCGCCGACACCGTCTCCGGCTCCCTGTCCACCGCCTCCGACCTCGCCGCCGGCGTCGGCAAGTGGCTCTCCGTCGCGGTGCTCGTGGCGGCGTTCCTCGTCGCCGGACTGCTCACCTCCTCCGCCGTCTCGCGGCGCGTCCGCGAGTTCGGCACGCTCAAGGCACTCGGCTGGCGCTCCGGCCGCGTCACCCGCCAGGTGGTCGGCGAGGCCCTGGTCAACGGACTGGTCGGCGGCGCCCTCGGCATCGCGCTCGGCCTCGCCGGCGCCTACGTCGTCACTGCCATCAGCCCCACCCTCCAGGCACAGCTCGGCTCCGGCGCGGGAGGGGGAGGCGGCTTCGGCGGGGGACCCGGCGGAGGCGGTCCGGGACGGCAGCAGGCCGCCAAGACCCTCGAGGTCGCGCTGACCGCACCGGTCGGCCTCGGCACCATCGCCGTCGCGGTCGGCCTCGCCGTGGCGGGCGGGCTGATCGCCGGCGCGTTCGGCGGCTGGCGGGCCTCCCGCCTGCGCCCCGCCGACGCGCTGCGCCGCGTCGCGTAACCCCCCAGCCACGGACCGCAGGAGCTGACCACCATGTACGAACTCAGTGGCGTCACCAAGCGCTACACCCGGGGCAAGGACGTCGTCCACGCCCTCGACGGCGTCGACCTCACGATCGCCGACGGCGACCGGCTCGTCGTCCAGGGCCCCACCGGCGGCGGCAAGTCCACGCTGCTGCAGATGCTCGGCGGGCTCGACAGGCCGACCTCCGGCAGTGTCACCCTCGACGGCACCGACCTCGCCGGGCTCTCCGAGTCCAGGCTCACCGAGGTGCGCAGCGAGAAGATCGGCTTCGTCTTCCAGAGCTTCAACCTCATCCCCACGCTCACCGCGCAGGAGAACGTCGAGACCGCGCTCGTGCCACTCGGCGTGAAGACCGCGGAACGCCGCGCACGGGCCGCCGAGGCACTGGCCTCCGTCGGCCTCGGCGAACGGCTCCGCCACCTGCCCGGCGAGATGTCCGGCGGCCAGCAGCAGCGCGTCGCCATCGCCCGGGCCCTGGTCAAGAAGCCGAAGGTGCTCCTCGCCGACGAGCCCACGGGCAACCTCGACGAGTCCACCCGCGACGAGATCATGGACGTACTGGAGAAGCTCTGGGCCGAACAGGGCCTGACCTTCGTGATGGTCACCCACGACTCGGCCCTGGCGAAGAAGGCCCCGCGCCTGGTGACGATCAGGAAGGGCCGGATCACGGTGAAGGAGAACGCGAAGGCGTGACGCGGAGGGGGAGGCCGGGGAGGCCGCCCCCGCCCGGTGGCCGCGAGGCCTCCCCGGCCTCCCCCTCCCCGTCCACCTCGCACCACACGGTCTTGTGGCCCGCCGCCCGCACCACACCCCACCGCAGGGCGAGCGCGTCCAGCACGGCGAGCCCCCGGCCGGACTCGTCCGCGAGGGAGGCCCGCCGCACGACGGGCAACGCCTGCGGGTCGGGATCGCTGACCTCGACCCGCGTGCGGCCGTCCGGCATGCCGAGCACCCGGACGGTCACGTCGGTGCCCTCGCCGACGTGGTCGACGACGTTCGTCAGCAACTCGGTGACGCACAGCATCACGTCGATGCCGTGCCGACGGAGGAGCCGGCGCACCTCCGGCACCGCCGCCGACGTGACGGGCAACCGCAGTTCCAGGCTCATCCCTCCGCCGCCTTCCGCAGCACGGCGGTCAGCGCACGGGCGGTGGCGGTGTTGCAGTTCCCCAGCGCGACCAGCCCCGCGGGCGGCGCGTACGTCCCCGCGTACACCAGCAGGTCCACCCCCAGCGAGGGCAGCGTGAGCCCGTGCAGGGCGAGCGCGGCACGCAGTTCCTCCGCGCAGCGGGGAACGTGGTCGTGACGAACGGGACGGGTGACCGGCGAACGGTCGCACATGAGCGAACACCTCTTCTGCACACACTGTGCTCTCAGTGACGAATCGCTCACACTGTGACGCCGGGCGCACTACCGTAAAAGGGGTATCGCTTACGCGAACCGGCCTGCGGAACAGATGGTGGTGAACCGTGCCCCGAAGCAAGGACATCGACGGCTCGATGGGCGTGCCGACGTTCTACGGCAAGGAGTTGAGGTGGAAGCGCGAGTCGGCGGGTCTCTCCCTGGAGGAGACGGTCGCGGGCAGCTTCTACGGCAAGTCCTACCTCAGCGACATCGAACGCGGCGAACGCCGCATGCCACTCGACCTGGCCCGCCACGTGGACCAACTCCTCACCACGGACGGCTTCTTCGAGCGCCGGTGCGAGGATGTGCGGAGGGCGCGGCGCACGGGGCACGCCCAGTATTTCGAGCAGATCCTGGAGGCGGAGAAGCACGCCAAGTCCATCGAGGAGTGGTGCCCAGGCGTCTTTCCCGGACTGCTCCAGACCCCGGCGTACGCACGCGCGGTGATCAGGGCGACCCATCCGCTGTCCCTCGATGAGGAGGTGGAGCCGAAGGTGAGCGGCCGGATGGCCCGCGCCGTTCTCTTCGAGGAGGACCACCACACCCCGTCCTACTGGGTGATCCTGCACGAGTCGCTTCTGCTGGACCCGATCCTGCCGCCGCAGGAAATGGCGGAACAACTGGACAACATCGTGCAGTTGGCCCAGCGCCGGCGCATCGTTCCGCAACTGCTGCCGCGGAAGTGCGGGCCGCATCCCTTCATGATCGGCACTGCCATGATTATGACCTTCCCGGACGCGCCACCACTTGTGTACACGGAGTCGCTGCACAGTGGCGACACGACCGACGATCCAGGCCTCGTGGCCGAGTACCGCAAGTCGTACGATCGGCTCAGGGCCGTGGCGCTGTCACCGGAGGCGTCCCTGGCCATGATCAAGGCGACCGCAGAGGGATACCGAAATGGCACACCGACGGATCGACTTGAGTGACGCACGCTGGGGCAAGAGTACGTACAGCAACGGTGACGGCGGGGCTTGCGTCGAGCCCGTGAGGGACTTCCCCGCCGCCCCATGGCGCAGGTCGAGCTACAGCAACGGCAGCGGCGGCAACTGCGTAGAGGTCGCCGACAACGTCCCCGGCCTCGTCCCCGTACGTGACTCCAAGCTCCCCGACACCGGCCCCGTCCTCCTCCTCACCGCCCACGCCTGGGCCCCGTTCGTCACCTCCCTGAAGGCGACGGCGGTCTCCTGAGCGAACGGCAACGGAGCTTCTGTGTACGCCTTTTGGCCCGCCGGTCAGACCGGTACGCTGCCGTGGACGGCCTGTGCCGTCGTCGATGCAGGGGGTCGCGCATGCCGGACACCGTTGTCCTGCTCCTCTCCGTCGTCCCGCTCGCCATGGTCCTGATGATGATCGTTTCTCAGCGGGTGGGCGAGGCCAGCGACGCGTACACCGGCGAGATCACCGGCCGGGGGGTGCGCAGTTCGACCGGCACCTACGGCCCCACGGGCCGTTACGTGATGCATATCCGCACCGACCAGGGGCGGGAACTCACCATTGAGGTGAACGGCAGGACGTACCAGTCGCTCGGCGTCGGCGACCGAGTGGTCAAGACGGCGGGCGCCCGCTGGCCGGTGCGGCCGGAGTAACGGAGCGAGGCTCACCCCGCACGGGGCACCCACTCGTGTGCAGTGGGACCCCGAACGGGACCTGTACCTGCGACCACTGCCGTACCGGTCGCTGCAACTGGGCCTCGCCGGAGAGGCCGCACGTCGCTACGCGGACGAGTGGACGGTCTCCCTCACCGACGTGACGTCACTCGCCCACGAGATACACGCTCTCGTGAGGGACGGCGACACGGACTCCGCAGCCCGGCTGCTGCCGCGGGAAAGCCCCTACCCCGGCCAGGAGGAACTCCTGGCCCGCTTGCGCGGATGAGCCTGGGGCCCGCCCGGGCCACGGCGGGCGAACAGGCGGGAAGTTTCCTCCTCACTCCTTCGAGCGGAGGACCGGCACGTGGAGGTCGGTGGAGAACGCCCGGCATGACAATCGGCGCCATGACCCTCTCCGCCGCCGGGCAGCCGCGCATCCCTCAGCCGCCCGCCACCGTCGCCGCGCTGCGGCAGGCCCTCCGCCAGGTCGCGCCGGCGGCTCTGCCCGCCTTCACCCGGGAGCTCGACGAGGCGGCCGGCCGGTCCCGGCCGGGTTCCGACCTCGCACCGCTCCGGCGGTTCCTCGCGCAATGGGCCGTCTACGTGCACATCCACCGGCAACCCGGCCCGGCAGCCGAGTTCCGCCGCTGGGAGGACGGTGCCAGGAGCGGAGACGCGGCCGAGGTGCGTCGGGCCGCCTCGGAGCTCGGGCGCGTCTTGGACGAGGCCCACGCGCGCGTGCTCGGCGCCCGCCCCACGTGAAGGGGGCCACGGACCAGTGCCCGTGGCCCCCTTCGCCCGCGGGCGTCCCCGGCCGTCGCCGGGTGGGTGCCGTGCGGGTCAGATCGTCGACGCGTCGATGACGAAGCGGTAGCGGACGTCGCTGGCGAGGACGCGCTCGTAGGCCTCGTTGATCTCGGAGGCGGCGATGAGTTCGATCTCCGCGCCCAGGTTGTGCTCGGCGCAGAAGTCGAGCATCTCCTGGGTCTCGCGGATGCCGCCGATGCTGGAGCCGGCCAGGGTCTTGCGGCCGCCGATCAGCGAGAACAGGTTGAGGGAGATCGGCTCCTCGGGGGCGCCGACGTTGACGAGGGCGCCGTCCGTGCGGAGCAGGGACAGGAACGCGCCGAAGTCGAGCGGGGCGGACACGGTCGACACGATGAGGTCGAAGCTGCCGCGCAGTTCCTCGAAGGTCTTCGGGTCGCTGGTGGCGTAGTAGTGGTCGGCACCCAGGCGCAGGCCGTCGTCCTTCTTGCGCAGGGACTGCGAGAGGACGGTCACCTCGGCACCCATCGCGTGCGCGATCTTGACGGCCATGTGGCCGAGCCCGCCCATGCCGAGGACGGCGACCTTCTTGCCGGGGCCGGCGTTCCAGTGCCGCAGCGGGGAGTACACGGTGATGCCGGCGCACAGCAGCGGCGCGGCCACGTCCAGGGAGAGGGCGTCGGGGATGCGGACGACGAAGTTCTCGTCGACGACGACCTTCTCGGAGTAGCCGCCGTAGGTGACCTCCCCGTCCTTGCCGACGCCGTTGTACGTCATCACGTTGCCGCCCGTGCAGTACTGCTCACGGCCGGCCCTGCAGTTCTCGCACTCGCGGCAGGAGTCGACCATGCAGCCGACGCCCACGCGGTCGCCGACCGCGAACTTCGTCACGCCGGGGCCGACCTCGGAGACGACGCCCGCGATCTCGTGGCCGGGGACCATCGGGAAGATGGCCTCGCCCCAGCCCTCCCTGACCTGGTGGATGTCGGAGTGGCAGATGCCGGCGAAGTGGATGTCGATGAGGACGTCGTGCTCACGAACCGCGCGTCGCTCGATCGTGGTGCGCTCCAGCGGAGCCTTGGCGGCGGGCGCGGCGTATGCGGCGACAGTGGTCATGATCTCGGGTTCTCCGCAATCTCGAATCTCGTGACGGGTGGTCTCCTCCCACAGTGCTCCGCGCGCGAGCATCTACCCAGGTCACGGCTTTGCGTACGTCCGCTGTGCCTACTACTGGCGGGGTCAGGCTCATGGGCGTACGACCGGGAATACTGGGATGTATGGATGGACAGCTGGACAGGCGTGCCGAACTGAGCGAGTTCCTGCGCACCCGGCGGGCCCGGCTCAAGCCGGAGGAGGTGGGGCTGCCCTCCTTCGGCCGGCACCGCCGGGTGCCGGGGCTGCGGCGGGAGGAGCTGGCGCAGCTCGCCGGGATGTCCGTGGCGTACTACACCCGCCTCGAACAGGGCAACGGGCGGAACGTCTCGGCGGAGGTCCTGGACGCGATCGCCGGCGCGCTGCGGCTCTCGGACGCCGAGCACGCGCACCTGCTGGACCTCGCCAAGCCGAAGCGGCAGAAGAGGAAGTCCGTGGCGCGCACCCAGCAGGTGCGGGTGGCTCTGCTGCAGCTCCTGGAGACGGTGGACACGGTGCCCGCGTACGTGTCCGGGCGGCGCACGGACATCCTGGCGTGGAACCGGATGGCCGCATCGCTGTTCGGTGACTGGGGGCGGCTGCCGGTGGGGGAGCGGAACTGGTCGCGGCTGGTGTTCCTCGACCCCGAGTACCGGGATCGGTTCGTCGACTGGGGGCAGAAGGCCTCCGACATGGTCAGCTGGCTGCGCATGGACGCGGGCCGGCACCCCGACGACCCCCGCCTGTCCGCGCTGGTCGGGGAGCTGTCGGTGAAGAGCGAGGAGTTCCGGCGGCTGTGGGCGGAGCACGACGTCAAGGAGAAGAGCCACGGGGTGAAGCGGATGCGGCACCCCCTGGTCGGCGACCTGACCCTGTCCTTCGAGACGTTCCGCCTGGTCGACGACCCGGACCAGAGCTTCGTGACCTACCACGCCGAGCCGGGCTCCCCCTCGGCGGAGGCCCTGCGGCTGCTGGCGAGCTGGGGGACGGACGCGGCGGCCCCGTCGACGCTCACCGAACGGCGTGCCTGACCTCGGGCACCTCGGACCCCGGGACGACGCCCACGGAATGGCCGGGACCCGTCGGCGGTTGACCGAGGTGGGCGGTGAACCCCGGCTCCTGTGAGGCCGGGCCCGCGGGACCGCGCCGAAGACCTTCGGCCGAGTCGAGCAATGCTGGAAATCTGGAGGAGGAGCCGCGATGGCTGCGCAGACGCAGAGGGCCGTGCTGGCGGGCGGATGTTTCTGGGGCATGGAGGAGCTGATCCGCCGGCTGCCGGGCGTGGTCTCGACCCGGGTCGGCTACACCGGGGGCGACGTGCCGAACGCGACGTACCTCGACCACGGCACGCACGCGGAGGCCATCGAGATCCTCTTCGACCCGGAGCGGACCGACTACCGCGCGATCCTGGAGTTCTTCTTCCAGATCCACGACCCGAGCACCAGGAACCGCCAGGGCAACGACATCGGCCTCAGCTACCGCTCGGCGATCTACTACGTGGACGAGGAGCAGAAGCGGGTCGCCGAGGACACGATCGCCGACGTGGACGCCTCCGGTCTGTGGCCGGGCAAGGTCGTCACCGAGGTGGAGCCGGTCGGCCCCTTCTGGCAGGCCGAGCCGGAGCACCAGGACTACCTGCAGCGGTACCCGAACGGCTACACCTGCCACTTCCCGCGTCCGAACTGGCGACTGCCGGCGCGCGCGAAGGGCTGAGCGACGACCACGGCGGCCCGGCTCCGGACAACGGAGCCGGGCCGCCGTGACGTGCGCGCACGCCCTCCGGGCGGACGGCGCCCCTTCCGAGGCATGCCCTAGCCGGGCACCGTCATCGGGTTGCCGCCGTTCGCCTCGAAGCCGCCGACCGCGAGGGCGCGGCAGACCGTGTAGCCGGCCGCCGGGTCCTCGGACAGCGTCCAGGGGAGTGCGCCCACGTGGCCGTCCACGTGCACGAGCTGGCTCATCGCCTCCGCCCAGCGCTCACCGGCGACCAGGAAGTACACCAGCATGTGACGCACATGGGGCAGCATCGGGTCGTCCGGGCGGGCCGAGTGGACCGCGTGCAGCGCGCCGTGCACCGCCTTGGTGACGACCTCGCTCTGGTGCAGTCCCCGCACCAGGTTCACCTCGGGCAGGTGCTCGAACACCGCGAACAGAGGCAGTGCCGACAGCAGCGATCCCCGCGGGGCGCGCGCCGCCGCGGCCTCCGCGAAGGCGGTGGCGAGCTGCCGCGAGCCGTGCCACTTCTCGCACCAGTACTGCAGGGCCGCCATGTGCGCCCCCATGTGCGTGGGCGCGCGGTCCAGTATCTTCAGCCAGAGCTGCTCGAACTGCTCCCGCGGGTAGCCGAGTCCGCGTGCGAGGGACAGCTCGACGAGGTACGGCACCGGGTCGCCCGGCGCCAGCAGCGCCGCCTCTCCGCAGGCCGCCTTCGCCTCCTCCATGATGATCCGGAACTCGTCCGTCCCCGGCGTGGCCGTCCGCCAGGCCTGCTGCGCGAGGAACTCGGCGTGGACGGCGGCACCGCCCGCGTCCTTCGGCTGTTCCGCGCGCCACACGCGCAGCCACTGCCCGCCCGGCATCTCGCCCACCCCGCCCGGCTTCCGGCTCAGCTCCAGCGAGGCGGCACCGGCGAAGGCCTGCACGCGCTGCCAGCGCAGCTCGCCCTCCTTCTCCGTGCCCGCGAGCAACTGGGCGGCGGCGCGGTAGTCCTGCGTGTGCTGGACGACCTCCAGGACGTCCAGCAGGTCCTGGTCGGGGCCCGGCAGCCGGATGTCGAGCTCCTCCTGCGGCACGAAGCCGTAGTTCGCCGGGTCGGCGGCGTCCGGGTGGCCGGGCGGGACCAGCTCGAGACCTCCGCTCCTGCGCCGCAGGAGGAACGGCAGCGCGACCGCGCTCAGCATGGCCAGCGCGATCAGGACCCACAGAATCTCCATGCCCCAAGGGTTCCAGAAGGGTCCGACAATTGGCCAACCCGTCCGGCCGTCAGTTCGAGGAGCGCTCCCGCCGAACCGCCGTCCCCGCCACGCTCGTCCCGCGGTAAGGGGGCCCGGACCTGCCCGGACCTGCCGGGACGGCGGCCGCCCGCCCGGCGCACTACGCTCGGGACCCATGAGCGACAGGCACATCAGTCAGCATTTCGAGACACTCGCGATCCACGCGGGCAACACCGCGGATCCCCTCACCGGTGCGGTCGTCCCGCCGATCTACCAGGTCTCGACCTACAAGCAGGACGGCGTCGGCGGGCTGCGCGGCGGCTACGAGTACAGCCGCAGCGCCAATCCGACCCGCACCGCCCTGGAGGAGAACCTCGCCGCCCTGGAGGGCGGCCGCCGCGGGCTGGCCTTCGCGTCGGGACTGGCGGCCGAGGACTGCCTGTTGCGCACGCTGCTCCAGCCCGGCGACCACGTGGTGATCCCCAACGACGCCTACGGCGGCACCTTCCGGCTGTTCGCCAAGGTCGTCTCCCGCTGGGGCGTGCAGTGGTCGGTCGCCGACACCGGCGACCCGGCGGCCGTCCGCGCCGCCGTCACCGAGAACACCAAGGTCATCTGGGTGGAGACCCCCTCCAACCCGCTCCTCGGTATCACCGACGTCGCCGCCGTCGCCCAGGTCGCCCGGGACGCCGGCGCCCGGCTCGTCGTCGACAACACGTTCGCCACGCCCTACCTCCAGCAGCCGCTGGCCCTCGGCGCGGACGTCGTCGTGCACTCGCTCACCAAGTACATGGGCGGCCACTCCGACGTCGTCGGCGGCGCGCTGATCACGGCCGACGAGGCGCTGGGCGAGGAACTGGCCTACCACCAGAACGCGATGGGCGCGGTCGCCGGGCCCTTCGACTCCTGGCTGGTGCTGCGCGGCACCAAGACGCTCTCGGTGCGCATGGACCGGCACAGCGAGAACGCCGGCCGGATCGCCGAGATGCTCACCCGGCACGCGCGCGTGAGCCACGTGCTCTACCCGGGGCTGCCCGAGCACCCCGGGCACGAGGTCGCCGCCAAGCAGATGCGGGCCTTCGGCGGCATGGTCTCCTTCCGGGTCGAGGGCGGCGAGGAGGCGGCCGTCGAGGTCTGCAACCGCGCCGAGGTGTTCACGCTCGGCGAGTCCCTCGGCGGCGTGGAGTCCCTGATCGAGCACCCGGGGCGGATGACGCACGCCTCGGCGGCCGGTTCGGCGCTGGAGGTCCCGGCCGACCTCGTCCGCCTGTCCGTCGGCATCGAGAACGTCGACGACCTGTTGGAGGACCTGCGCCAGGCGCTCGGCTAGGCAGTGCCGAAGGCCCGACCACGACTTCGCCGCTCACCACCCGGTGAGCGGCGGAGTCGTGTCCGAGGGAGGCTCGACCCAGGGGTGCGCGGTCGCCGCCCACACGGCGAAGGCGACGGCCGCCGCGCACAGCAGGAGCCACAGGAGCCGCAGCAGTGCCCTGCGGCGGCGCAGCATCCGGCCGCCGCGCCGCACCGCCTGCGCGTACATGTCCGGTGGCACCACCGGAAGAGCGCCGTCCAGCAAGCGTCGTACGCTCGCCTCGCGCTCGGTCTGGTTCACGGCACCGCCCCCTCCCCGCCGGTCATGAGTGCGCCACCTTCATCCGCGCCGGTGCCGGGCCGCGCGGCGGGTGCAGCAGTACGGCCACGGCCCGCGCCCGGATGCCCCGTACGCGCTCGACGGACAGGGCGAGCAGCGCGGCGGTCTGCTCCTCGGCGATGCCCTCGTGCAGCAGCAGGACGACGATCAGCCGCTCCTGCGGGGTGAGCCGGGCCAGCGCCCCGGACGCGTCGGGGCGCTCGCGGCCGAACGTCCCGAACCTGCCGTACGTGTGCCACGCCGTGCGCGCGAAGCGGACGGCGAGCTGCTGGCGGGCGCGGTCGTAGGGGTCCTCGCCGCGCAGCCGGTCCCAGGCGGCGTACGTCTGCGCCAGGGCGAGGGCGAGCAGCCGCCGGGCACGCGGATTGGCCTCGGGAACCTCGGCGGTGAGCAGGGTCGCGGTGTGCAGCAGCCGGCCGGCCGCCCCGGCCACGAACGCCTCGAACTCCCGGTCCCGGCGGGCACCCGGCGAGGCCTCCCGTCCGCGCATCGCGCCTCCCGCCCGCCCCCAAGCGTTCCCGGATGAGGATCCCGGCCGCACGCGACCGGCACCCGGTCTCATATGAGGCCAGAGGACACCCCGCGGTCAAGAGTGCGACGGGCCCCGGGCGCGACGCTGGCGGGGGGCCGGGGGCCGGGGGCCGGGGGCCGGGGGCCGGGGCGGGGACGCCTCCCTCAGGAAACGGGCGGCTGCTCCGCCGGACCGCCCTGCGCGGCCTGCCGCGCGGACAGCGCGCCGTTGAAACGGGTGAGCAGCGAGGTGAACGCGTCCCGCTCCTCGGGGGCCCAGTCGTGCGTCAGCTCGGCCATGAGCCGGCGCCGCGAGGCGCGGACCTCGCTCAGCCTGGCCTGCCCGCGCGGCGAGAGCTGGAGCACCACCGCGCGGCCGTCCTCCGGGTGCGAGGTCCTCTTGACCAGCCCGGTGTCCACCAGGGGTGCCACCTGGCGGGTGACGGTGGAGGAGTCGATCCCCATGCTCGCGGCGAGCGCCTTGACGCCCATCGGACCCTCGCTGTCGAGCCGGTTGAGCAGCAGGTACGCGGCACGGTCCATGGAATTGCGCACCTGCCCCACCCCACCGAGCCGGGTCTGTTCGGCACGGCGCGCGAACACCGCGACCTCGTGCTGCAGCGTGTCCAGGAGACCGGTGTCACCGACGGTCGTCATGTCCATCGACATTTCTGGTGTGGGCATGGCGGGGGCTCACTTCGTACAGGGGCGACTGTGTTGGTCGACAAGGGTACGCGGCCGGGAGGCGCCCCGTACCGGCGCGGCGCAATCCGGTCTCGGCCCGTGGTCGTGCCCGGTGCGGCGGGCCCCGGACTGCGAGACTGGGGGCATGAGGTACAGCACGACCCAAGCACTGCCCACGGTGACGCTGGACGACGTGCGCGGTGCGCAGAAGATGCTCTCCGGCATCGCGCGCGTGACCGCGCTGGAGGGCAGCAGGTACCTGTCCCGGCTGGTCGGCGCCCCGGTGCGGCTGAAGTGCGAGAACCTGCAGCGCACCGGCTCCTTCAAGCTGCGCGGCGCCTATGTGCGCATCGCGGGGCTGATGCCCGAGGAGCGTGCCGCCGGGGTCGTCGCGGCGAGCGCCGGGAACCACGCGCAGGGGGTGGCGCTGGCCTCCTCGCTGCTCGGTGTGCGCTCGACGGTGTTCATGCCGAAGGGTGCCCCGCTGCCCAAGATCAGCGCGACGAGGGAGTACGGCGCCGAGGTGAGGCTGGAGGGTCAGGTCGTCGACGAGACGCTGGCCGCCGCCCGGGAGTACGCCGAGCGGACCGGCGCGGTGCTCATCCACCCCTTCGACCACCCCGACGTCTGCGCCGGTCAGGGCACGCTCGGCCTGGAGATCCTGGAGCAGTGCCCCGAGGTGCGGACGATCGTCGTCGGGATCGGCGGGGGCGGCCTCGCGGCCGGGATCGCGGTCGCCGTGAAGGCCCTGCGGCCGGATGTGCGGGTGGTCGGCGTGCAGGCGGAGGGCGCGGCCGCGTACCCGCTCTCGCTGGCGGCGGGTCACCCGGTGTCGGTGGACAACCCGGTCACCATGGCCGACGGCATCCGGGTGGGGCGGCCCGGGGACGTGCCGTTCCGGATCATCGGGGACCTGGTCGACGAGGTCCGCACGGTCTCCGAGGACGACCTCGCCAAGGCGCTGCTGCTCTGTCTGGAGCGGGCGAAGCTGGTCGTGGAGCCGGCCGGGGCCAGCCCGGTCGCGGCGCTGCTCGCCGACCCGGGCTCCTTCGAGGGGCCGGTGGTGGCCGTGCTGTCCGGCGGGAACGTCGATCCCCTGCTCATGCAGCGGGTGCTGCGGCACGGCATGGTGGCGGGCGGCCGCTATCTGCAGGTGCGGGTCCGGCTGACCGACCGGCCGGGTGCCCTGGCCACGCTTCTGGGCGTGTTGTCAGTGGCGGATGCCAATGTGCTCGATGTGAGTCACGTGCGGACCGATCCCCGGCTCGGGCTCACGGAGGCGGAGGTGGAGCTGCACCTGGAGACGCAGGGGCCGGAGCACCGCGCGGAGGTCGAGTCGGCGCTGCGCGCGGCGGGGTACACGGTCGTCGCCTGAGCGTGGGGCGTTCGCGCGGGTCGGAGCGGGGGCGACCGCCTCGCGTCGGGCATCCAAGCGGAATGGACGATACACGTTGTGAGACGCGATACATCGCGTTACTGTGTGTGCCGCGGAGGCGACGCCGGTCCGCCGGACGCCCGGCCTGTCGGCCCCCCGGGTCCTCTCCGCCGCGCGAAAAGCATTACCGCTCGCGTTCGACCTCGGGCAGAGTGGGAGGCCCGGGCAAAGCGAACGTAAAGCGGCACCGCCAGCAAAGCAGTCCCCAACGACGTGGAGAACTCATATGCCAGGCGCCATCTATGCCGAAGGGCTGGTCAAGACCTTCGGCGACGTAAGGGCTCTGGACGGCGTCGACCTCGATGTCCCCGAAGGCACCGTGCTCGGCCTGCTCGGGCCGAACGGCGCGGGAAAGACCACCGCGGTCCGCTGCCTGACGACCCTGCTGCGCCCCGACAGCGGCAGGGCGGTCGTCGCGGGCATCGACGTGGTCAGGAACCCCGACGCGGTCCGCCGCTCGGTCGGCCTGTCCGGTCAGTTCGCCGCGGTCGACGAGTACCTGACCGGCCGGGAAAACCTCCAGATGGTCGGTCAGCTCTACCAGATGAAGGCGAAGGCGGCGAAGGCCCGGGCGGGTGAGCTGCTGGAGCAGTTCCACCTGGCCGGGGCCGGGGACCGCCCCGCCAAGACGTACTCGGGCGGCATGCGCCGCCGGCTCGACCTCGCCGCCGCGCTGGTCGTCTCCCCGCCCGTGATGTTCATGGACGAGCCCACGACCGGCCTCGACCCGCGCAACCGCCAGCAGCTCTGGGAGGTCATCAAGCAGCTCGTCTCCGGCGGCACCACCCTGCTGCTGACCACCCAGTACCTGGAGGAGGCCGACCACCTCGCCCACGACATCGCGGTCGTCGACCACGGCCGCGTCATCGCCCGCGGCACCTCCGACCAGCTCAAGGCCCGCACCGGCGGCGAACGCGTCGAGGTCGTCGTGCACGAACGCGAGCACCTGACCACCGCCTCCGAGGTGCTGCACGGCTTCGGCAAGGGCGAGGTCGCCCTGGACGAGCACATCCGCCGGCTCACCGTCCCGGTCACCGGCGGCGCCAAGCTGCTCGCCGAGGTCATCCGCGAGCTGGACTCCCGCGGCATCGAGATCGACGACATCGGACTGCGCCGGCCCACCCTGGACGACGTCTTCCTCTCCCTCACCGGCCACGTGGCCGAGGAGGAGACGGCGGAGGGCGCCGAGGACACCTCCGCCGAGGGCGGAAGCGGCACCGACAGCGCACGTAGCACCCGCAGGAAGGAAGCCACCAAGTGAGCGCCGCCACCGACACCGCGGGGAGCGCAGTCCCGCTCCGGCCCGGCAGCGCGATCGGCCAGTCCGTGAGGGACTCGCTGGTCGTCGCCAAGAGAAACCTGATCCGCATGGCCCGGATCCCCGAGATGCTCATCTTCGGGCTGATCCAGCCGATCATGTTCGTGGTGCTGTTCACCTATGTGTTCGGCGGCTCGATCCAGGTCGGCTCCTCCACCTCCACCCAGGCCTACCGCGAATTCCTGATGGCGGGGATCTTCGCCCAGACGGTGACGTTCGCGACCGCGGGCGCCGGCGCGGGCATCGCCGACGACATGCACAAGGGCCTCATCGACCGCTTCCGCTCGCTGCCCATGGCGCGCGGCGCGGTGCTCACCGGCCGCACGCTCGCCGACCTCGTGCAGTCGGCCCTCACGCTGATAGTGCTCGCGGTCGTCGCCGTCCTCGTCGGCTGGCGCACCCACGAGAACTTCGGCAAGGTGCTCGCCGCTTTCGGCCTGCTGCTCCTGCTCGGCTACGCGTTCTCCTGGATCGGCGCGCTCATCGGCCTGTCCGTGCGCACCCCCGAGGCGGCGACCTCGGGCGGGCTGATCTGGCTGTTCCCGCTGACGTTCATCTCCAACGCCTTCGTCGACGCCAACCAGATGCCCACGTTCCTGCGGCACATCGCCGAATGGAACCCGTTCAGCGCCAATGTGCAGGCCTGCCGGGAACTGTTCGGCAACCTGCCCCCGGGCTTCCAGGCGTCCGACGCCTGGCCGATGCAGCATCCCGTGTGGGCCTCGCTGATGTGGTCCGTGCTCATCATCGTCGTCTTCCGCACCCTGGCGGTCCGCAAGTACCGCTCCGCGACGGCCTGAGGCCCGCACCACGGGACCGCCCCCGGCGCCGTGCGGCGCCGGGGGCGGATCCGGAAGGGCGGGCGGGGCGGACGGCCCCGGTGGGGCTCAGCCCTGGTAGGGCTCGGCCTTGAGGATCTTCACGGAGGCCTTCTTGCCGTTCGGCAGTTCGTACTCCGCGTCCTCGCCGACCTTGTGGCCGATCACTCCGGAGCCCAGCGGAGACTGGGGGGAGTAGGTCTCGATGTCGGAGCTGGCGTACTCGCGCGAGGCGAGCAGGAAGGACAGCGTGTCGTCCTCGTCGCCGTCGAAGGCGATGGTCACGACCATGCCGGGGCCCACGGCGCCGTCCTCGGAGGCCTGGGCCTCGCCGACCTGCGCCTGCTCGAGCAACTGGGTGAGCTGGCGCACGCGGAGCTCCTGCTTGCCCTGCTCCTCCTTGGCCGCGTGGTACCCGCCGTTCTCCCGCAGGTCGCCCTCCTCGCGCGCGGCCGCGATCTTCGCGGCGATCTCGGTGCGCGCAGGACCAGTAAGGTACTCAAGCTCGTCCTTGAGCTTGTTGTACGCCTCCTGGGTCAGCCAGGTGACGTTCTCGCTGGTCTCGGTCACGGGTGCTCCTCGTCGGTACTGGGAATACAAAGCATCGCCCTCCCAGAAGAATGTTCCCTCTCTGGTGGGCGAAACCACGAGCCTAACAATTCCCCGGCCGAAGGGGGAGGACATAAGGCGCGAGAATGTCGTCCCGCCAGGTCAGCGCCTACGACGGGGGCGCGGCCCGGCCCTTTCGGGGCCGCCGGTGCGCGGCCCGGGAGCCGCCGGGCGGGTGCGGGGCGGGCGCCCGGCGGGTGCGGGCGCGGGCTCCGGGGGCGGCGTCAGCCGGCGTGGCAGCCGAGCAGTTCCGCGGTGGACCCCTTGGCCGTCGTCCGCAGCGTCACCACGCGGTCTATCCGCGTCTCGTGCCCGTCGAAGCGGAAGTCGGCCCGGCCGACCTCCGCGCCGTCCGCGGACTGGGAGCGCAGCGTGCAGTAGCCGCTCGCGTCCGCGTCCTTGCGCACCTCCAGATGCGCCTGCACCTTCTCGTCCGAGACGGCCTGGAAGGTGATCACCTGGCCGCTGATCTCGCTCTGCCCCACGTAGTGGTATCCGAGCCAGCCGACCAGGGCGAGGAGGAGCGCGCCCAGTACGGTGCCGACGATTTTGAGCGTGTGATCGGCGCGTTCGTCCGCGGCGCGGCCGTACCGGCCCTCGGGGAGCCGCGTGCTCGCCGTACCCATGATCGTCCTCTCGACCGTACCGGGGGCCAGGGCCGCGGAACACCGTTCCCCGCCGGACCCGGAATTATTCGTCCCCCGATTCGGTCACTATAGAAGCCTTCGCCCGCAAGCCTGCCGCCGCCCCGGGGGGACGGCTCCCGGGACGAGAGAACGGACTGCGCTCGCGCACACCGGGCGCCGACTTACGAGGATTGAGTCTTGACTGACCAGCTGCGACTGATGGCCGTGCACGCCCACCCCGACGACGAGTCGAGCAAGGGTGCGGCCACCATGGCGAAGTACGTGTCCGAGGGGGTGGACGTGCTGGTCGTGACCTGCACGGGCGGCGAGCGCGGTTCCATCCTCAACCCCAAGCTCCAGGGCGACGCCTACATCGAGGAACACATCCACGAGGTGCGCAAGAAGGAGATGGACGAGGCCCGCGAGATCCTCGGCGTCGAGCAGGAGTGGCTCGGCTTCGTCGACTCCGGCCTGCCCGAGGGCGACCCGCTGCCGCCGCTGCCCGAGGGCTGCTTCGCCCTCGAGGACGTCGACAAGGCGGCCGGCGAGCTGGTGCGGCGGATCCGGTCCTTCCGCCCCCAGGTCATCACGACCTACGACGAGAACGGCGGCTACCCGCACCCCGACCACATCATGACCCACAAGATCACGATGGTGGCCTTCGAGGGCGCGGCCGACACCGAGAAGTACCCCGAGGCCGAGTACGGCCCCGCGTACCAGCCGCAGAAGCTGTACTACAACCAGGGCTTCAACCGGCAGCGCACCGAGGCACTGCACAACGCGCTCCTCGACCGCGGCCTGGAGTCGCCCTACGGGGACTGGCTGAAGCGCTGGGCCGAGAACACCCGCACCGAGCGCACGCTGACCACGCACGTGCCCTGCGCGGAGTTCTTCGAGATCCGCGACAAGGCCCTCATCGCCCACGCCACGCAGATCGACCCCGACGGCGGATGGTTCCGCGTGCCGCTCGACCTCCAGAAGGAGGTCTGGCCGACCGAGGAGTACGAGCTCGCCAAGTCGCTCGTGGACACCTCCCTGCCCGAGGACGACCTGTTCGCGGGCGTCCGGTAGCCCTGCGGTCCGGCCCCGGGGGCACTGGGGGACAATGGGTGCATGAGCGCAAGCGTGAGCCTGGCAGTGACACACCTCGTCCCCCTCGCGGAGGTGGACGAGAACAAGGTCACCCCCGGTGTCCTCGGCTTCATCGTCTTCGCGGTGATGGCTCTGGCGGTGTGGGGCCTGATGAAGTCCATGAGCAAGCAGATGCGGAAGGTGGACTTCGAGGAGTCCGCCCCCGCCGAGGCCAAGACCCCGGGCGAGGGGGCGTCCCCCGCGAAGGGCTGACGCTCCCGGTGCGGGGGTGACGCCCCGGCGCGCGGACGGTCCCGGCCGCTCGCGCGCCCCGGCGCACCCACCGCCCCGCACGCCGGAACCCCCCGCCGGGCCGAGGGTGGTGGGCCCCGGCACGTCTACCGGTCGCCGGCCGGCACCGGCACGCCCATGACCTCGCGCGCGTGCCGGTCGGGCACCATGCCGAGGGGCCAGGCCTGCCACGCCACCTCCAGGCTGACCCCCCGCTCCAGCAGCAACCCGTACGCCGCCACGTACTCCTCCAGCTTCGGGTCCCGCAGCGCGTGCCCGGCACGGGCGAGCTGGGCCAGCTCCTCCTGGGCCACCGCCGTCCCCACCTCCACCCCGCCCGGCGCCGCGTACGGCAGCAGCGTGCAGCGCAGGAAGCGCGCCCAGTCCTCGCCCCGCCGGTCCCCGTACGAGGTGAACAGGCCGAGCGCCTCGTCGCACAGCCCGAGTGCCGCCCGCGTCCGCGCGTTGCCCGCGTCGACCACCGCCAGCTCCAGGCACGTCCACGCCTCACCGTGCGCCACCCCGATGCGCTGGAAGTCCGCCCGGGCGTCCACCAGGAGCTGCCGGGCGAAGCCCGAATTGCGCAGCGAACCGGTCTGCGCCGCCCGCTGGTCCCGGGTGACCCGTGCCGAATGGTGCCGCGCGCACGCCAGTCCGTACACGTCCCGTATCCGCGAGAACATCGTGCGCGAACGCTCCAGCTCCCGCACCGCCCGGTCCAGGTCCCCGGTCTCCTCCAGCGCCTGCCCCAGGTAGTACACGGTCCACGCCTCGCCCCGCGCGTCCTCGTTCTCCCGGTGCCGCGCGGCCGCCCGGCTCAGCGCCTCCACCGCCTGCGAGGCCTCCCCGCCCACCAGCAGCGTCCGCGCGAGCTGGGTCAGCGCCCAGGCCTCGCCGCGGCCGTCCCGCGTGCGGCCGTACAGGTCCAGGGCGGCCCGCAGCTCCGCCTCGGCCCGGTGCACTTCGCCCATCCGCAGGGCGAGCTGACCGAGCTGGTAGTGCGTCCACGCCTCCCCGTGCACCGAGTCGTACCGCCGGTGCAGCTCCAGGGCCTCCTCGAGCAGCTCCAGCGCCTCGGTCAGGCGGGAGCGGTCCCGCTCCACCGCCGCCAGCGCGTGCATCGTCCACGCCCGGTCCGCCGCCAGCTCCGGGGGCGCCTGCAGATCCATCGCCTCCCGCAGCTTCGAGGCCGCCTGCGCGAGCTGCCCCTGGTGGTGCAGCGTGATGCCGAGCGAGCACAGCGCCCGCGCCGCTCCCGCGTCGTGGTGCGCCTCCATGTAGAGGTCCACCACCGAGGTCAGGGTCGTCCGGGCCCGGTCCAGCTCACCGAGCTGACGCGCGGCGATACCCGTGCGCCACTGCACCGACCGCACCAGCAGTCCCTGGTCCACCGACTGGGCCAGCTCGCTGATCTCGCCCAGCCGGTACAGGTCCCCGCGCAGCAGGCAGTAGTCGCACAGCGCGCCCAGCAGGTTCAGCACCGCCGCCTGGTCGACGCCCTCCGCGTGCCGCAGCGCGGCGGTGATGAAGCTCGACTCGTCGTCCAGCCAGTGCAGGGCCGCGTCCAGCGAGACGAAGCCGTGCGAGCCGAAGCGGTCGGACCGCGTCGACATCTTGCCGTCGACCATCCGCAGCACCGCGTCCGCCAGCTCCGCGTAGTTCGCGATCAGCCGCTCCTGGGCCGCCGTCCGCTCGGCCGGCTCCTCCTCGTCGGCCAGCCGGGCCGCCGCGAACGTCCGCACCAGGTCGTGCAGCCGGTAGCGGTCGCCCCGCACATGGTCCAGCAGGCCGGCCCGGGCCAGCGCGGTGAGCTGCCGGGCCGCCTCCGGCTCGTCCGCCGCCAGCAGCGAGGCCGCCGCGGCCGCGCCCAGCGAGGCCCGGCCCGCGAGCGCCAGCCGCCGCAGCAGCCGCCGCGCCCCCTCCGACTGGTCCGTGTACCGCAGCCACAGCGCCCGCTCCACCGGCTCCACCGGCCCGTACGCCCCGAGGTCCGCGGCGAGCCGCTGCGGGGTGCGCGGCCCCAGCGAGGAGCCGACCAGCCGCAGGGCCAGCGGCAGTCCGCCGCACAACTGCCGTACCCGCTCCGCCGATTCCGCGTCGTAGGGCCCCGAGGCGTCCTGTGCGGAACTCCTCAGCAGCTCCTCCGCACCGGCCGCGTCGAGCGGCCGGACCGGCAGTTCGTGCATCGTCCACGCCCGGTCCGCCGCCGGCTCCGGCGGCAACCGCAGCGGCTCCCGCGCCGTGACGAGGATCAGGCTCTCGGAGTGCTCCGGCACCAGCGCCGCGACCTGCCCCACGTCCTGCGCGTCGTCCAGCACGATCGTCACCGGCATCCCCGTCAGATGCCGGTCGTACACCTCGCGTAGCCGCCTGACCTGCTGGTCCGGCGCCGAACGCTCACGGAACAGCAACTGCTCGCGGGGCGCGCCCAGCCGGTTCAGCATGTGCAGCAGCGCCTCCCGGGTGGACAGCGGAGGCTCCTCGGGGCTGCCGCCGCGCAGATCGACGACGCACGCGCCGCGGAACTGGTCGCGCAGATCGTGCGCGGCCCGCAGCGCCAGCGAGGTGCGGCCCGAGCCGGGGGCGCCGTGCAGCACGACCACCGTCGGTCTGGTCCCGGTGCTCGCGCGGGCCGCGTGCACCCACTGCGCGATCCGCGACAGCTCCGTACGCCGGCCCGCGAACCCGTCGACGGGCGCGGGCAGGTGCGCGAACGACTGGGCCAGCACGGTGCGGCTGCGCGCGGCGGCGCTCTTGTCGCTGCCGCGCAGCCGGGGCGCGGACCTGGTGACGGGCCCGGTCGAGGCGGCCAGCACCCGCTGCTGGTCCAGGAACGGGCGGATGCCGCGCACCTCCAGCGCGGTCAGCCACTGCAGCCGGAGCTGCTCCGGGCCGCCCGGCTGGCCGAGCGCCCCCGCCCGGTGGTGCGCGGCCGGCACATGGCCTGCGCCCACCTTCACGACGGTGGCGGCGGCCCCGACGACTCCCACGACGGCCCCGGCCCCCAGCGCGGTGCCGGCGCCCGTCCCGAGGGCGGCGTCGGAGACGACGGCGGTCAGCGCGGCCACCCCCGCCACCATCAGGGAGGTCCCGGCACCCGCCTTCGCGTACCGCTGGGCGAAGGTCTGCCGGCCGGCCTCCGCCTCGTCCAGGGCGCGGGTGTAGGCCCCATACTCCTCGGCGGCCGCCTCGGCCATCGCGTCCAGCGCGGTCTGGGCCCGGGACAGCAGCACGGCGCCGTCCGTACGCCCCCCGGAGCGCCGCACCTCCTCCTCCACGGCGCGCGCCAACAACCGCTCCGCATCCGCGCGATGAGCCTCCCGCATGCCACGCTCCCCCTTCGGCGCCCACCGACTCCGCCCCCAGTGTCCTTGCCGGACGACGGCTGCGACAGGGGGCGTGCGGGGGCGGGACCGCCCCTCGGCCGGGGGCGTCGAGGGCGCCGGGCCGGAGCGTGTGGGTGGGGCGGGCAGTCCTCTCCGGCGGACCCCCGCGGCCAGGAGGGCTGCTCGGGCCCGGCAGCGCCGGGACGCGGTCGGCGGCGACGTGATCGGCTGCGGGCCGCTGCCTGTCCTCCCCGCGACCGCTCGCTCGCCGACGGTGCGGTGCGTCCCGCTTCTGCCGTGCCCGCCGGATCGTCGGCCGGGCGGGCCCCGGGTCAGCTGAGTGACCTCAGGGCGGCATCCAGCCGGGCTGTGGCATCGGCGGCGACTCCTTCGAGGGCGGGCAGGCCGGTGAGGGTGACCATGGTGCCCGGGTCGAGAGCCTGGACGAGCGTGGTGTCGCCGTCGCGGCGGACCACGACGTTGCAGGGCAGGAGCAGCCCGATGCTGCGATCGGCCTCGAGCGCCCGGCGGGCGAGCGGCGGGTTGCAGGCGCCCAGGATCAGGTAGTCCTCCATGTCGTGGCCGAGCTTGGCCTTGAGGGTGGCCCGGACGTCGATCTTGGTGAGGATGCCGAAGCCCTGATCGGCCAGGGCCTCGCGCACGGCGGTGACCGTGGTGTCGAAGTCGCCGCCGAGGCGGATGGTGCGGTCGTAGGACACGGGCACTCCCGAGTGGTGCGGAACGGTTGACCCACTTTCCCGGGCGGGTCCCCGCAGCACGCGGGGCGAAGCCTCGCGGGGCCGACCCGACCCAGGAATACCCCCGGGGGTATGGCTGTTACAGTGCACGTCAGATACCCCCCGGGGTACATCGCACCTGAGGAGGCATGCACCGTGTTCTTCGTCGACACCCTGGAGTTCGAAGGCCTGGGCAACCGCAGTTACCTGGCCGGCGGCTCCGCCGCCGCGGTGGTCGTGGACCCGCCGCGGGACATCGACCAGGTCATCGCCGCAGCGGCCCGGCGCGGGGTGCGTATCGCCTTCGTGGCCGAGACCCACGTGCACAACGACTACGTCACCGGCGGTCTGGAGCTGGCCCGGGTGACCGGCGCCCGGTACCTGGTCCCGGCGGGGGCCCACGTGTCCTTCGCCCGTCACCCCGTCGCGGACGGCGACACGGTGACGGTGGACGAGGGCCTGGTGCTGCACGCGATCGCCACGCCCGGGCACACCCCGCACCACACCTCCTACGCCCTCTCGGAGAACGGGCGCGATGTGGCGGTGTTCACCGGCGGGTCCCTGCTCATCGGCACCGTCGGCCGCCCCGATCTGGTCGAGCCGCGGCTGACGGAGCAGCTCGCTCGCGCCCAGCACGCCTCCGCCCACCGGCTCGCCGACGAACTGGAGGACGAGGTCCCGGTGCTGCCCACCCACGGGTTCGGCAGCTTCTGCTCGTCCTCGCAGGCCGCGGGGGACGCGACCACGATCGGCAAGGAGCGCGAGACGAACGACGCGCTGACCCTGGACGTGGACGCCTTCGTCGCCCGGATACTCGCCGGGCTGGACGACGTGCCCGCCTACTACGCGCACATGGGGCCGACCAACGCCGCGGGCCCGGCACCGGTCGACCTCACCCCGCCGGGACGTGCGGACGCCGAGGAGATCGCCTCCCGGCTGGCCGCGGGCGAGTGGGTGGTGGACCTGCGCAGCCGCACGGCCTTCGCGGAGGGGCACGTGGCCGGGGCGTTCAACTTCGAGGGCGAGGGCAAGCTCGCCACCTACCTGGCCTGGCTGATCCCGTGGGGCAAGCCCTTCACCCTGCTGGCCGACACCCCGAAGCAGGTCGCCGACGCACAGCGGGAGCTGGCGCGGGTGGGCATCGACCGCCCGGCCGCCTCCGCCACGGGCGACCCGGCCGACTGGATCGGTGAGGGGGAGCGGCTCGCCTCCTTCCCCCGCGCCCGTTTCGCCGACCTCGCCGAGGTCCGCGAGCGCGGCGACGACGTGGTCGTCCTGGACGTACGCCGGGACTCCGAGCGCGCGGTCGGCCACGTCGAGGGCTCCGTCCACATCCCGATCCACGAGCTGCCCCGCCGTATCGGCGACGTGCCGGACGGAGTGGTGTGGGTGCACTGCGCCGGCGGAATGCGCGCCGCGATCGCCGCCTCCCTCCTCGACGCCGCCGGCCGCGACGTGGTCGCCGTCGACGACGGCTTCGACGCCGCGACGGATCCCGGGCTGTCCCTGGTCCGCCCACGCCGCACCGACTGACCGTCCCCCTGTACCACCCCCGCTGGAAAGTGATCGAACCATGTTGTCGCCCTTCCGCCGCGGCTCCGCCCGCCTCACCCCCCGAGCCGCCCACCGGCAGGCCAGCGACGGCACCGCCGTCCTCCTGGACGTCCGTGAGACACCCGAGCGGAACGCCGGGCACGCTCCCGAGGCGCCGCACCTGCCCCTTTCTCGTCCGGTGGCGGGGGCGTCGCTCCCGGCGGCCGCGAAGGGCGGACCGGTGGTCACGATCTGGCGCTCCGGCCACCGCTCCCCGCAGGCCGCCGAGCTGCCGGACGGAGGCGGTGCGCAGACCGCGGACGTCACCGGCGGCATGGCCGACCGGGCGTGCGCGGGGCTGCCGGTCGTCGGTCCGGGCGGCAGCGAGGGTGTCCTCGCGTGAGTGCCCTGATCCTGGCTCTGATCGCGGGGGCGGTGGTCGGACTCGCACTCGGCGCGCTGGGCGGGGGCGGCAGCGTCCTGGCCGTCCCGGCGCTGATCTACCTGCTCGGCTTCACCCCGGCCGCCGCGACCACCGCCGGCCTGATCATCGTCACGGCCACCTCGCTCACCGCCCTGTACGCCCATGCCCGCAGCGGCACCGTCCGCTGGAGAGCCGGCGCCCTGTTCGCCGCGGCGGGCCTCCTGCCCGCGGCCGCGGCGGGAGCCGCGGCGTCCCGCCTTCCCCAGCCGATACTGACCGCCGCGTTCGCGGCCGTCGCCGCACTCGCCGCGGTCGGCATGCTGCGTCCCGGCCGGACCGCCGCCGGTCCGGCGACCGGCGGGGCGCGGCCGGTCAGGGCCGCCGGAACCGGCGCGGGGCTGGGCGCGCTGACCGGACTGCTCGGTGTGGGCGGAGGCTTCCTCGCCGTCCCGGCCCTGGTCACCGTGCTGGCATTCGAGATGCAGGCCGCGGTGGGCACCAGCCTGCTGGTCATCTCGGCCAACTCGCTGGCCTCCCTGGCCACCCGCAGCGCGACCACCGCCGGCATCGACTGGGCGCTCATCGGCCCCTTCACCGGGGCGGCGATCCTGGGCGCCTGGGACGGCAAACGCCTGGCCGCCAAGGTGACCGGCACCCTGCTGCAGCGGACTTTCGCCGTCGTACTGCTGGCCGTGGCCGCCTTCATGCTCGTCGACGCCCTCATATGAACGCCCTCATACGAGGAGTGCGACGGACGAGGGGCGTCGCGTCCCCGCGGCTCAGGCCAGGGACAGGAACAGCTTCTCCAGACGGGCGCGCATCTGCTCCCGGTCGCCGGAAGCGGCCATGTCCGCGTCGGTCAGGCAGTGCTGCAGACCGGTGGCGATGATCGCGAAACCGGCTCTGTCCAAGGCCCGGGAGGCCGCGGCGAGCTGGGTGACGACGTCCTCGCAGTCCCGCCCGTCCTCGATCATCCCGATCACACCGGCGATCTGACCCTGCGCCCGGCGCAGCCGGTTGACCACCTTCTTCAGTTCCTCGGCCGCCATCGTCAGTTCCACCACACCACACTCCCTCGATATACCCCCTCCGGTATCCTACCGAAGGGGTGACCCCTACCGAGCAAAGGAAAGTTCCCGTGGCATCCACCACCGCTCTCACCCCCGCCCAGGCCAACGCCCGCCTGCACGAACTGACCGTCGTCGACGTGCGCACCCCCGGCGAGTACGCCTCCGGCCATCTGCCCGGCGCCCACAACGTCCCCCTCGACCACCTCGACGCCGCACTGCCCGCACTGAGGGCCGCCGCGGACCGCGGTGGGCTCCTCCTCGTGTGCGCCTCCGGTGCCCGCTCCGCCCAGGCATCAAGGCGCCTCGCCGAGCAGGACATCGCCGCAGCCACCCTCACCGGCGGCACCACCGCCTGGACGCGGCTCGGCCATGACACCCAGCGTCCGGTCGGCGCCCGTACCCCCTGGGCCATGGACCGCCAGGTCCGCCTCGCCGCCGGATCCCTCGTACTGACCGGCCTGCTCGCCGGACGGCGCCGGAGCGCGGCCCGCTGGCTCTCCGCGGGTGTCGCGGGCGGCCTGGTCCTCTCCGCCCTCACCAACACCTGCGGCATGGCGGCGATCCTCGCCAAGCTCCCCCACAACCAGCCTCGGGCCACCGACCTGGAGGACACCCTCGCGGCCCTGACCGGCTGACCTCCCGGCTGCGAAGGGCCGGACCGGCGGGAGTGCTCACCACCGTCGGTGACCGGGTGGCCGGCCCTCCCCGTGGCGCACGGGCGGGCGCCGGTGGGTGCGCGAGGATGGGGGTATGCCCAATCGACTCGCGCAGGCCACGTCCCCGTACCTCCTCCAGCACGCGGACAACCCCGTCGACTGGTGGCCCTGGGAGGCCGAGGCGTTCGAGGAAGCCCGGCGGCGCGATGTCCCCGTGTTCCTGAGCGTGGGCTACAGCGCCTGCCACTGGTGCCACGTCATGGCACACGAGTCCTTCGAGGACGAGGCCACCGCCGCGTACCTGAACGAGCACTTCGTGTCCGTCAAGGTCGACCGGGAGGAGCGCCCCGACGTCGACGCCGTGTACATGGAGGCCGTGCAGGCGGCCACCGGGCACGGCGGCTGGCCCATGTCCGTGTTCCTGACCCCGGAGGCCGAACCGTTCTACTTCGGCACGTACTTCCCGCCCGAGCCCCGGCACGGCTCGCCCTCCTTCCGGCAGATCCTCCAGGGCGTGCACCAGGCGTGGACCGAGCGCCGCGAGGAGGTCGCCGACGTCGCCGGGAAGATCACCCGGGACCTCGCCGGCCGCGAACTGGCCCACGGCGGCGCGCAGGTCCCCGGCGAGCAGGAGATGGCGCAGGCGCTGCTCGGGCTCACCCGGGAGTACGACGCGCGGCGCGGCGGCTTCGGCGGGGCCCCGAAGTTCCCGCCGTCGATGGTGCTGGAGTTCCTGCTGCGCCACCACGCCCGCACCGGCTCCGAGGGCGCGCTGCAGATGGCGGCGGACACCTGCGAGCGGATGGCCCGCGGCGGCCTCTACGACCAGCTCGGCGGCGGCTTCGCCCGCTACTCCGTCGACCGCGACTGGGTGGTGCCGCACTTCGAGAAGATGCTCTACGACAACGCCTTGCTGTGCCGTGTCTACGCGCACCTGTGGCGGGCCACCGGGTCCGATCTGGCGCGGCGGGTGGCCTTGGAGACCGCGGAGTTCATGGTGCGTGAACTCGGCACCGCCGAGGGCGGTTTCGCCTCCGCGCTGGACGCCGACAGCGACGACGGCACCGGGAGGCACGTCGAGGGCGCGTACTACGTGTGGACGCCCGAGCAGCTCGCCGAGGTGCTCGGGGAGGACGCCGGGCTCGCCGCGCGGTACTTCGGTGTCACCGAGGAGGGGACGTTCGAGCACGGGCAGTCCGTGCTGCAACTCCCGCAGACCGACGGGGTGTTCGACGCGGAGCGGGTGGCCTCGGTGCGGGAGCGGCTGCTCGGGGCGCGGTCCGCGCGGCCGGCTCCGGGGCGCGACGACAAGGTGGTCGCCGCCTGGAACGGGCTCGCGATCGCCGCGCTCGCCGAGACCGGCGCCTACTTCGACCGCCCCGACCTGGTGGACGCGGCGGTGCGCGCCGCCGACCTCCTCGTACGGCTGCACCTGGACGAGCACGGACGGCTGACCCGCACGTCGAAGGACGGCCGGGCCGGGGCGCACGCGGGCGTGCTGGAGGACTACGCCGACGTCGCCGAGGGCTTCCTCGCGCTGGCGCAGGTCACCGGAGAGGGTGTCTGGCTGGAGTTCGCCGGGCTGCTCCTGGACCATGTGCGCACCCGGTTCACGGGCGAGGAGGGCACGCTGTTCGACACGGCGTCCGATGCCGAGAAGCTGATCCGCAGGCCGCAGGACCCCACCGACAACGCGACCCCCTCCGGCTGGACCGCCGCCGCGGGTGCCCTGCTGTCCTATGCCGCGCACACCGGTTCCGAGGCCCACCGCACCGCCGCGGAGCAGGCGCTCGGCGTGGTGCGCACGCTGGGGCCGCGCGCCCCCCGTTTCGTCGGCTGGGGGCTGGCGGTGGCCGAGGCGCTGCTGGACGGCCCCCGCGAGGTCGCCGTCGTCGGGCCGTCCCTGGACGATCCGGACACCTCCGCCCTGCACCGCACGGCACTGCTGGGCACGGCTCCGGGTGCGGTCGTCGCGGCCGGGGCCGAGGGGAGCGAGGAGTTCCCCCTCCTCGCGGACCGGCCGCTCAGGCGGGGCGCCCCGGCCGCCTACGTGTGCCGGAACTTCGTCTGCGAGGCCCCGACCAGCGATGCCGAGGAGCTGCGCGCGGCCCTGGGCGGCTGATCGAGGGCACGGGGGGCGCGGGACGCCCCGCCCGGACCGTGCCGGTCCCGGGAGGCCCGGCCCGGGAGCGGGGCGCTCAGCCGGTCCGGTCGGCGGGGCGGGTGCGGGTGAGGGCGCGTTCCACGATGGCCTCCAGCCGGTCGTGGTGGGCGCCCTTCCAGTAGGCCCGCCCGCATTCCCGGCACTGGGCGAACGCGTCGTAGGTGCGTCGCGTGCCGCTTTCCAGCCGGGCCGCGACCTCCTCCTTGGCGGCCGCCCGGAGCAGCCCGTTGCAGGCGGTGCACCGGGTCCACGGGTGCGGCTCGGGCGCGAAGCGGTCGAGGACCTCCTCGAGCTGCTCCTCGGGGCGGGTGCTGTAGACGAAGGCGCCCGCCCACAGCTCCCTGCGGCGCAGCAGCCCCCGGTCGCGGCTGAGCAGCACGCGCCGTTCGGCGGCGGAGCGGGCGGCGAGCGCGGGATCACCGATGTCGAGGGACTCGTAGGCCGTGTCGACGCCGAGCAGGCGCAGCCGCCGGGCGAGGGTGCCGAGGTGGACGTCGAGGAGGAAGCGCAGGGGTGCGCCGGGGACGCGCTGGGGGTGGGCGACGGGCCGTACGGCGACCGACTCGCCGGCGGCGGGGACGTGCGCGGCCGTGACCTCGCGGCCGTTCACCAGCAGCGTGCCGACCTCGGTGAGGGGGACGCCGAGCGACTCGACGACATGGCCGAGCGTGGAGACGCCGTCGGTGGAGGCCGTACTGGCTCCGCCGCGCCGGGCGGCCGGTACGAACAGGTGCAGCTCGGG
Organism: Streptomyces griseoaurantiacus; assembly: GCA_014656015.1. Lineage (GTDB taxonomy): Bacteria > Actinomycetota > Actinomycetes > Streptomycetales > Streptomycetaceae > Streptomyces > Streptomyces griseoaurantiacus. The sequence continues at coordinate 101,066 of BNBP01000017.1, forward strand.
GGCGAATTCGATGCGTATCTCCGGTCCGTTCACCCGGCCAGGATGGCACGCGGGCGGGGGACCGGCGCTGTGGATTCCCCGGTGCGCGGTCCCGGGCCGTGGGGCCGCACGGGGCGACCCGGGGGCCGTGGCGTGCGGCCACGGCCCCCGGGTCGCGGGGTGCCCCCCATGTGCTCGGAGTGCTACGCGTGCTGGTAGGCGACCAGGGAGATCCCCACGTAGTGCACGGCGAACGCCGCCAGCGTGAGGGAGTGGAAGACCTCGTGGAAACCGAACCAGCGGGGTGAGGGGTTGGGGCGCTTGATGCCGTACACCACGCCGCCCGCGCTGTAGAGGAGGCCGCCGACGACGACCAGCACCAGGACGGCGACGCCTCCGGTGTGCAGGAAGTCCGGCAGGTAGAAGACCGCCGCCCAGCCCATGGCCAGGTAGCAGGGGGTGTACAGCCAGCGGGGGGCGCCGACCCAGAACACCCGGAAGACGATGCCCGCGGCGGCCGCCGCCCAGATGCCCCAGAGCAGCCATTTCCCTTGCGCGTCGGGGAGCAGCAGCATGGTCAGCGGGGTGTAGGTGCCCGCGATGATCAGGAAGATGTTGGCGTGATCCAGGCGGCGCAGGACGCCGTCCATGCGGGGGCTCCAGGTGCCCCGGTGGTACAGCGCGCTCACGCCGAACAGGAGGCAGGCGGTCAGCACGTAGATGCCGCAGGCGATCCGGCCGCGCGGGGAGTCGGCGAGCGCGGTGAGGACGAGGCCGGCCACGAGGACGGCCGGGAACATGCCGAGGTGCAGCCAGCCGCGGAGCTTCGGCTTGACGGGGTGGGGAAGAGGGAGCGCCGTGGGACCGCCGCCGGCGGCGGCCGTGGTGTCCGTGGGCGCGTCGGGGACGGACGCAGTCATGCCCCGCATGGTACCGGCGGGGCCATAAGTCAAACATGAGTCTGTATTCCCGCGGAGGCGGGGGCGGGCGGATTCCGGACGGCGGGCGGGGCGGCGCGGGTGGCCGGGACCAGGTTCTTCGGGGCCCCGCGCGGCCCGGCGGGATCGTCGCCTGCTCCTCGCGCATCCGGGACGTTCCGGGAAACCTTCCCGGGGAACCCGCCTCGCGCGAAAAGAAACCCGCTCTGGAGTGGCATTGCTCACGCCGCTCAGTTGTGCGGCCCTCTGGACATATGGGCAGCAGGGTCGGATGATCAAATGAGTGCGGTCGGCACCGGATGAGCGCCGAGGGATCGACGCCGTGACGCATCCGGGTCGCAGCCCCCACGGGGCCTCCAACACAAAACCCCTCATCTAGGAGCAATCGTGGCGCGCGACATCGCGGCTCCCACCACCGTTCCCTCCACCGCCCCCACCCGCCATCAGGAACTGATCTCGTGGGTGCACGAGATCGCCGAACTCACCCAGCCGGACGACGTGGTCTGGTGCGACGGATCCGAGGCCGAGTACGAGCGCCTGTGCGGGGAGCTCGTCGCCAAGGGCACGTTCACGAAGCTCGACCCGGTGCTGCGGCCCAACTCGTACTACGCCGCCTCCGACCCCTCGGACGTGGCGCGCGTGGAGGACCGCACGTTCATCTGCTCCGCGAAGGAGGAGGACGCGGGGCCGACCAACCACTGGAAGGACCCCGCCGAGATGCGGGAGATCTTCCGGGGCCGGGACGGTCGGGGCGGCGTCTTCCGCGGCTCCATGCGCGGACGCACGATGTACGTCGTCCCCTTCTGCATGGGCCCCCTCGGCTCCCCGCTCTCCGCGCTCGGCGTGGAGATCACGGACTCCGCGTACGTCGCCGTCTCCATGCGCACCATGACCCGCATGGGACAGCCGGTCCTGGACGAACTCGGCGAGGACGGCTTCTTCGTCAAGGCCGTGCACACGGTCGGCGCCCCGCTCGCCGAGGGCGAGAGTGACGTCCCCTGGCCCTGCAACAGCACCAAGTACATCTCGCACTTCCCCGAGGACCGCGAGATCTGGTCCTACGGCTCCGGCTACGGCGGCAACGCGCTGCTGGGCAAGAAGTGCTACGCCCTGCGCATCGCCTCCGTCATGGCCCGCGACGAGGGCTGGCTCGCCGAGCACATGCTGGTGCTGAAGCTGACCCCGCCCACCGGGGAGCCCAAGTACGTCGCCGCCGCCTTCCCCTCGGCCTGCGGCAAGACCAACCTGGCCATGCTGGAGCCGACGATCCCCGGCTGGACCGTGGAGACCATCGGCGACGACATCGCCTGGATGCGCTTCGGCGAGGACGGCCGGCTCTACGCCATCAACCCCGAGGCCGGTTTCTTCGGCGTCGCGCCCGGCACCGGTGAGCACACCAACGCCAACGCGATGAAGACGCTGTGGGGCAACTCGGTCTTCACCAACGTGGCGCTCACCGACGACGGCGACGTCTGGTGGGAGGGCATGACGGAGGAGACCCCGGCCCACCTCACCGACTGGAAGGGCCGGGACTGGACGCCGGACTCCACGGAGCCCGCCGCCCACCCCAACGCCCGTTTCACGACCCCCGCCGCGCAGTGCCCCATCATCGCGCCCGAGTGGGAGGACCCCCGGGGCGTGCCGATCTCGGCGATCCTGTTCGGCGGCCGCCGTGCCACCGCCGTGCCCCTGGTCACCGAGTCCTTCGACTGGAACCACGGGGTCTTCCTCGGCGCCAACGTGGCCTCCGAGAAGACCGCCGCGGCCGAGGGCAAGGTCGGCGAGCTGCGCCGCGACCCCTTCGCCATGCTGCCCTTCTGCGGCTACAACATGGGCGACTACATGGCCCACTGGATCGAGGTGGGCGCCGACAAGGACCGGTCGAAGCTGCCGAAGATCTACTACGTCAACTGGTTCCGCAAGAACGACGAGGGCAAGTTCGTCTGGCCCGGCTTCGGCGAGAACGCGCGCGTGCTCAAGTGGATCGTCGAGCGGCTGGAGGGGAAGGCCGAGGGCGTCGAGACGCCGATCGGCGTCCTGCCGACGAGGGAGTCGCTGGACACCGCCGGGCTCGACCTGCCGGAGGCCGACCTGGACTTCCTGCTCACGGTGGACAAGGAGGCATGGCGCGAGGAGGCGGCGCTGGTGCCCGACCATCTGAACACCTTCGGCGAGCACACCCCGCGCGAGCTGTGGGACCAGTACCGGGAGCTGGTGCGGCGCCTGGGCTGACCGGGCACACACACGTCCGCGGCGGGCCGGCCGCGCTCCTCGTCGGCCGCTGACCGCCGCGGCGGACCGGCCCCGCACAACGGCGTGCGGGGCCACTGACATGAAGCGTGGGTCGGAGCCCCGGTCCGCGCGCCGCTGCGGAGGCGCGCGGACCGGGGCCGTTCTCGCCCCGCGGGCGGGCGCGCCTCAGCGGGCCGCGAGCTGCCGGGGCCCGGAGGCGGGCACCGCCGTCGCGGCGGCCTCGGCGTGGGCGTCCGCCACGGCCTCGGCGTGGGCGTCCATCTGCTCGGCGGAGAGGATCGCCGCGGCCGTGTCCGCGCGGGAGGCGGCGACGACCAGGGCGCGGCCGGCGAGGGCGTGGGCACGACGGCGCAGGGCCTGCGCCAGGACCTGCGTCTCGGCCGCGGAGCCGGACGGCACCGGCACCGTGGCACGGACCGGCGGGCTGCCGCCGCGCAGCCGCCCGACCTGGGCGGCGAGCCGCTCGGCGGACTCGTCGAGCCGGTCCGAGGGGGCGAGCGCGCGAAGCTCGTCGGTCACCGCGAGCAGCGCGGCGAGATGGCCGGCGAGCTGGATGTCGAGCTCCTCCTCCCGGGACCGGTGCGGGAAGTCGGACTCGTGGGTGCCGGCCATCGTGTGGACCGACTTGGTGCGGATCGGTTCGTACATGGGGGATGGCCTCCTGTGCTGCGAGATGCCATCCTAGCTTAGAACCAGTCTAAAGTTGCGCGGATCCAAGAAATGGCTGGTCGCCGGAGGTGGGTCCGAGGGGAGGCCCCCGCTCACACCTGGCTGTAGCCGTCCAGGAAGTGGCCGATGCGGGTGATGGCGGACGTCAGATCGGCGACGGTGGGGAGGGTGACCACGCGGAAGTGGTCGGGTTCCGGCCAGTTGAAGCCCGTGCCGTGCACGACCATGATCTTCTCGCGGCGCAGCAGTTCGAGGACCATCCGCCGGTCGTCCTTGATCTTGAAGACCTTGGGGTCGAGCCGGGGGAACAGATACAGCGCTCCCTTCGGCTTCACGCACGTCACCCCGGGGATGCGGGTCAGCAGCTCGTGGGCGAGGTCGCGCTGCTCCTTCAGACGTCCGCCCGGCAGCACCAGGTCCTCGATGGTCTGCCGTCCGCTCAGCGCCGCGACGACCCCGTGCTGGCCCGGCATGTTCGCGCACAGGCGCATGTTCGCGAGGATCGTCAGGCCCTCGATGTAGGAGTCGGCGTGCGCGCGCGGTCCGGAGATCGCCATCCAGCCCACCCGGTAGCCCGCCACCCGGTACGCCTTCGACATGCCGTTGAAGGTCAGCGTCAGCAGGTCGGGCGCGACCGCCGCGGTCGGGGTGTGGGTGGCGCCGTCGTAGAGGATCTTGTCGTAGATCTCGTCCGAGCAGACCAGCAGGTTGTGCCGGCGCGCGAGGTCGGTGAGCCCCTTCAGTATCGACCGGTCGTAGACGGCCCCGGTCGGGTTGTTGGGGTTGATGATGACGAGCGCCTTGGTGCGGTCGGTGACCTTGCGCTCGATGTCGGCGAGGTCCGGCATCCAGTCGGACTGCTCGTCGCAGCGGTAGTGCACGGCCGTGCCGCCGGACAGCGACACCGCAGCCGTCCACAGCGGGTAGTCCGGCGCGGGGACGAGGACCTCGTCGCCGTCGTCGAGCAGCGCCTGCATCGCCATGACGATCAGCTCGGAGACGCCGTTGCCGACGAAGACGTTCTCGACGTCCGTCTCGATGCCGAGGGTCTGGTTGTGCATGACGACCGCCCGGCGCGCGGCCAGCAGGCCCTTGGCGTCGCCGTAGCCGTGCGCGCTGGAGACGTTGCGCAGGATGTCCTCGAGGATCTCCGGCGGGCACTCGAAGCCGAAGGCGGCCGGGTTGCCGGTGTTGAGCTTGAGGATGCGGTGGCCCGCCGCTTCCAGCCGCATCGCCTCCTCGAGAACCGGGCCCCGGATCTCGTAGCCGACGTTGGCGAGCTTCGTGGACTGGATCACCTGCATGTCCGCGAGCTTACGGCCGCCCCGGCGGGTCCGCGTCGTGTTTCCCACCACAGGGAACCCGTACGGCCCCGGCCGATTTCGGTCCCGGTGCCGTCCACCCCTGCCCCTCGCGCCCCATGCGCCCCTAGAATGCGCCCTCGTGTCATGGCAGCAACAGCCTGAGGGCGGGGCGCACGGCGGGTACGGCGGGTACGCCGACGAAGCCGGGAACGCCGGGAACGCCGAGAGCACCGCGGACGGGGCGGCGGACGCCCGCCCCTCGGGCGGGGTGCGGTCGCGCGGTGACGCCCTCGCGGCTCCCCCGATCGTGTATCACCCGGACGCCGGGACGCGGAGGCCCGAGTACGACCGGTACGCGGACCCGGCGGCCGCCCACGGGTGGCAGAACGCCTACGACGAGACCCGCGAGCTGCCCCGGATCGTTCCCCCGGCGGCCCCCGCCGCGCCCGAGGCCGGGCCGCCCGCCCCGGGACCGCCCCGGCCAGCCCGGCGACCGGCACG
>BNBP01000018.1 GCA_014656015.1 Streptomyces griseoaurantiacus
TCCTCGCCGGAGGCGCCGCGGCCGGGCGTTCCGCGACGCCGGGACGCGCGGGGACACCCGGGCGCGCCGAGTCCCCGGGGCGCACCCCGACGGCCGGGCGGCGGGCCGGGGCCGACGACCGGTTCCGGCACGGGGACGACGCCATGACGCGCTCCGAGGAGCGCATGCACGTCGGCGTCGAGCGCCGCGAGACAGGCAGGGCACGGCTGCGCAAGTACGTGGTCACCGAGGACGTGGAGCAGACCGTGCCGCTGCGCCACGAGGAGGTGCGGATCGAGCGGGAGCCGATCACGGACGCCAACCGCGGTGACGCGGTCAGGGGCCCGGAGATCAGCGAGGCCGAGTACGAGCTGACACTCCACGCGGAACGCCCGGTGGTGGAGACCGAGGCCGTGCCCGTCGAACGGGTCCGGCTGACCACCGAGGAGCACACCGAGCAGGAGACCGTCCACGGGCGCGTCCGCAAGGAGCGCATCGAGGGCGAGACGGAGCGGATCGAGTCCGACCGGGACCGCGGGGACGAGGGCGGGATCCGCTGACCGTCCGAGTCCACGGACGTCCCCGCGCACCCCGGCGAGGGGTGCGCGGGGAGGGTCCGGTCGGGGGCCGGGGCGCCGTCCCCGAGGGGCGGTGCCGTGGCTGGTGAGGTGGCTACCAGGGCCCTCCCAGGGCCGTCGCGGGGCCCTCGCGGGGCGTGTCGGCGGAGTGCCGCCGACAAAGTTCGTGAAGTTCTTCACAAGGAATTCGGCCCGGGTGGGGGATACCGGGGTGCGCAAGGGCCGTTCGGGTGGCTCACCCGGCCGAAGGTCCCGCTCGGGCGAGCACGCCGAAGGGGGCCCACCGGCATGTCGCAGCACCCCGGTTCACCCCGTACGGAGGATCAAGTGGCTGCTCACGGGCCCTTGACAACGACCGCCGGTACTCGGTGGTTCCCGATCCGGATCATGGTATGGGTCACGTGGGCGGCGCAGTGTAGCAGAGACCCCGGGCAAGCTTGTGAAGGGGCGCACGAGCGACCCCCCATGGGCGGGTGGATACTCGATGGCATGAGCACCACGGAGCGTCCCAGGATCCTCGTAGTAGGCGGTGGGTACGTAGGCCTGTACGCAGCTCGGCGCATTCTCAAGAAGATGCGCTACGGCGAGGCGACCGTCACGGTCGTCGACCCCCGGTCGTACATGACCTACCAGCCCTTCCTCCCCGAAGCCGCCGCCGGCAGCATCTCCCCCCGGCACGTCGTCGTCCCGTTGCGGCGCGAACTGCCGAAGGAAGCGGAGGTGCTCACCGGTCGGGTCACCAACATCGACCAGGACCGCAAGGTCGCCTCGATCTCCCCGCTCGTGGGCGAGGCGTACGAGCTGCCGTTCGACTACCTGGTCATCGCGCTCGGCGCGGTCTCCCGCACCTTCCCGATCCCCGGCCTCGCCGAGCAGGGCATCGGCATGAAGGGCGTCGAGGAGGCCATCGGCCTGCGCAACCACGTCCTCGAGCAGCTCGACAAGGCCGACTCGACCACCGACGAGGAGGTCCGCCGCAAGGCGCTCACCTTCGTCTTCGTCGGCGGTGGCTTCGCCGGCGCCGAGACCATCGGTGAGGTCGAGGACATGGCCCGGGACGCGGCCAAGTACTACCGCAACGTCTCCCGCGAGGACATGCGGTTCATCCTCGTCGACGCCGCGGACAAGATCCTCCCCGAGGTGGGCCCCAAGCTCGGCCAGTACGGCAAGGAGCACCTGGAGGGCCGCGGGGTCGAGGTCTACCTCTCCACGTCGATGGACTCCTGCGTCGACGGCCACGTGGTGCTGAAGAACGGGCTGGAGGTCGACTCGAACACCATCGTGTGGACCGCGGGCGTCAAGCCCAACCCGGCGCTGTCCCGCTTCGGTCTGCCCCTCGGCCCGCGCGGTCACGTCGACTGCGAGACCACCCTGCAGGTCAAGGGCACGGACTACATCTGGGCCGCGGGCGACAACGCCCAGGTGCCGGACCTCGTCGGCCGCAAGGCGGGCAACGAGAACGCCTGGTGCCCGCCGAACGCGCAGCACGCGCTGCGGCAGGCCAAGGTCCTCGGCGACAACGTGATCTCCGGCATGCGGGGCTTCCCGCAGAAGGACTACGAGCACGCCAACAAGGGCGCGGTCGCGGGCCTGGGCCTCCACAAGGGCGTCGCGATGATCGTCGTGGGCAAGGTGAAGATCAAGCTGCGCGGACGCCTGGCCTGGTACATGCACCGCGGCTACCACGGCATGGCGATGCCGACCTTCAACCGCAAGATCCGCGTCTTCTCCGACTGGACCCTCGGCATGTTCCTCAAGCGCGAGGTCGTGTCCCTGGGCGCCATGGAGACGCCGCGCGAGGAGTTCTACGAGGCCGCCAAGCCGGCCCCGGTGGCCGCCGTCGCGAAGACGGAGGAGAAGGCCAAGGCGTCCTGACGCCGGGTCACTCCCCGAAGGGTCACTCCCGCGAAGGGGCCGTCCGCCATCCGTGGTGCGGACGGCCCCTTCGCCGTGTCCGGACCCCGTCGCCCGCACGACGCGGTGCGGCAGTCCGGTGGGGGTGGGGGCCGGGTGGCGGTCAGGAGAGGCGGGTGGTGGTGATGCCGCCGTCGACGTGAAGGGTGGTCCCGTGGATCATGCGGGCCTCGCCGGAGGCGAGGAAGGCCACGGCGTGGGCGATGTCCTCGGGGGCGACCGGTGTCCCGGCCGGAGTCCCGGCGGCCATCCGCTCGATCACCTGGCGCGCGGCCTCGTTCCCCGGGGTCCGCGTCACCCCGGGCGCGACGGCGTTGACGCGCACGCCGCGCGGCCCGAACTCGGCGGCCCAGGCCCGTGTCATCTGCTCGTCGGCGGCCTTCGTCGCGGTGTAGGCAGCGGCGTAGGGGCTCCCCACGGAGGCCATCCAGGAGCCGATGTTCACGATCACGCCGCCTCCCCGCTCGGCCATGGCCGGGGCCATCCGCCCGACCAGCACATGCGGCGCGCGGATGTTGAGGGCGAGCATCGCGTCGAGGGCGGCGTCGGGGAGGTCCGGCGTGGTGGTGGCCGGGTAGATGCCGGCGTTGTTGACGAGGATGTCCACCCGTCCTCCCGCGGCGGCCGTCGCCCGGGCGGCGAAGGCGCGCACCGACTCGCTGTCACCGGAGAGGTCGGCGGGGACGAACTCGGCCCTGCCGCCGGCCTCCCGGATGCGGCCCACCGTCCGCTCGCCCCGCCGCGCGTCGCGTCCGCTGACGATGACGTGCGCGCCGCGGCCGGCGAGCAGCTCGGCGATGGCGGCGCCGATGCCGCTGGTGGAACCGGTCACGACCGCGCTGCGGCCGTGGAAGGGGGCGGAGGGGGCCGGAGTGCCGGTCTCTGAGGAAGTCATGGCGTCATTGCACAGGCGCCGCGGTGCGCCTGCCAGCGCGAGCGCTGCCTGGGCACGGCATGACCAGGCAGGACGGCGACGGGCGGCCGTACCGTGGAGGCATGGGTGCTGACCGCTCCGCCTTCGGCGCGTTCCTGCGGGCCCGCCGGGACCGGCTCACTCCCGGCCAGGCCGGCATCGAGGCGTTCCCCGGTCCACGGCGCGTGCCCGGCCTGCGCCGGGAGGAACTGGCCATGCTGGCGGGCCTGAGCACCGACCACTACAGCCGGCTGGAACAGGGCCGGCAGGCGACAGTCTCGGAGTCCGTGCTCGCCGCGCTGACGCGGGCCCTGCGGCTGAACGAGGTGGAGGCCGCGCACCTGCGCGACCTCGCGGCGCCCGCGTCCCGGGCCCGCCGGACGGCCCCGGAGGTGCAGCACCCCGACCCGGGACTGCTGCGCCTGGCCGCGACCCTGGACCACGTCCCGGTGCTGCTCCTCGGCCGGCGTGCCGAGGTCCTCGCGCACAACGCGTTGCTGCGGGCGGTTCTCGGGCGCGCTCCGGCGCTTGGCTCCTCCTTCACGCACTACCTGTTCCGCGACCCGCTGGCCCGGGAGCGCATCGTCAACTGGGCCGAGTTCGGCGCCCGGTCGGTCGCCGCGATGCGCAGGGAGGCCGGCAGACGACCGGAGGACCGGCGGCTCATGGCCGAGGTGGACGACCTGCGGCGCACCGACCCGGACGTCGCCCGCTGGTGGGACGACCACACCGTGCGGGACTACGCCTCGGTGGCCAAGCGCATCGCCCATCCCGAGGCCGGCCTCCTCGACTTCCACATCGAGATCGTCACCGCACCCCACGCCCCCGACCAGCACCTCGTCGTGTACACCGCCGAGCCCGGCTCCTCCACGGCCCGGATGCTCCCGCTCCTGGCCGGCTGGGCCGCCCCGGCGGACACCCCGACGGGACCGCGGGACCGACCGCGGGACTGACTGCGGGACTGACTGCGGGGGTTACGTCGACGGCATGTGTCGCGATGTCCGCGAGGAACCGTCCTCCGGAGTCCGCGGCACGGCATGAGTGGTGCCCGGAGCCGGACTTGAACCGGCACGCCCGCGTAGGGGCAGCGAGGTTTAAGCTCGCCGTGTCTGCATTCCACCATCCGGGCAGGCCATGGGCTCCGCATCGAGCACTCCGAGCCTATCGGGACGCGTCACTCGAACAGCGGCCGGGCAAGGCCATGTTGTCTTATTTTATTGGCGCCTGAGGGTTCATCAGCACCCGGTACAGGCCATCCGCACTTGCCACCAGCCTTGTCGGCGGGCGCCGGCGACGTATACGGAATGACGTAATTTCACCGCCGCGAGGGACAGGCGCATCGGGCCGCGTCACCCTTCGTCGACAGGGTGGCCAACCGCTTTCTCAGGGGCGGGGTCATTCTGAGGTAGGAGACCGGGCCGCCGGGTCAAACCACAGAGGGCCACGAGAACCGGACGGGCGGGGGACTACAGGGAGCCGGGCGGCACGGAGCATGGAGTACGTACCCCTGCAGCCTTCCGACAGGAGCACCCTCCCGTGACCACCTTCCCCCTCGCCGCCCGTGCCACCGAGGTGGCCGCCCGCGCCACCGAACTGTCGAAGGTCTACGGGCAGGGAGAGACCCAGGTGGTCGCCCTGGACCGGGTGACCGTCGACTTCGAACAGGCGCGGTTCACCGCGATCATGGGCCCCTCCGGGTCCGGCAAGTCGACGCTCATGCACTGCGTCGCCGGACTGGACTCCTTCAGCAGCGGTTCCGTGCGCATCGGCGACACCGAACTGGGCGCCCTCAAGGACAAGCAGCTCACCAGGCTGCGCCGGGACAAGATCGGGTTCATCTTCCAGGCGTTCAACCTGCTCCCCACGCTCAGCGCGCTGGAGAACATCACGCTGCCGATGGACATCGCGGGCCGCAAGCCCGACAAGGAGTGGCTGAACCGGGTCATCGACATGGTCGGCCTGTCCGGCCGGCTCTCGCACCGCCCCAGCCAGCTCTCCGGCGGCCAGCAGCAGCGCGTCGCGGTGGCCCGGGCGCTGGCCTCCCAGCCGGAGATCATCTTCGGCGACGAGCCCACCGGCAACCTCGACTCCCGCTCGGGCGCCGAGGTGCTGGGCTTCCTGCGCAACTCCGTGCGCGAGATGGGCCAGACGGTCGTCATGGTCACGCACGACCCGGTGGCGGCCGCCTACGCGGACCGGGTGGTCTTCCTGGCGGACGGCCGCATCGTCGACGAGATGCGGGAGCCGAGCGCCGACGCGGTGCTGGACCGCATGAAGCGGTTCGACGTCAAGGGCCGCACGAGCTGAGCCCCGAGCCCACCCCGCGCGGTGACACCCCGCCGCCCGCGGTGACGCCCCACCGCCCCGCGGTGGTCTCCCACCGCCCGCCCTCGCCTCGCCCCTCTTACTGGACTGAGTAGCCCCATGTTCCGTACCGCCCTGCGCAACGTGTTCGCGCACAAGGCCCGGTTGCTGATGACCGTGCTCGCCGTGATGCTCGGCGTCGCCTTCGTCTCCGGCACCCTCGTCTTCACCAACACCATCACGGACGCCTATCAGAAGAGCTCCGCCAAGGGCTTCGACCACGTCGACGTCGCCGTCCGGGCCGAGGGGCGCGAGGACACCGGCGACACCCTCGCCGAGCAGCCCGAGCTGACCCAGGCGCTGCTGAAGAAGGCCGAGGGCGTGACCGGCGCGCGTTCCGCGATCGGCGTCGTCAGCGGGTTCACCGCCCTCGCCGACAAGGACGGCGACCTCGTCGGCAACGGCTTCCAGTCCCAGGGCGGCAACTACTGGGGCACCCACGACCCCCGCTACCCGGTGACCGAGGGGCGCGCCCCGCACGGGGAGAACGAGGTCCTCCTCGACTCCGAGACCGCCCGCAGGACCGGCTACCACGTCGGCGACACCGTGCGGATGTCGGTCGACGGTCCCGTCCTCAGCCCCCGCGTCACCGGCATCTTCACCACCGACGACGGCAACGTCGCCGCGGGCGGCAGCCTCGTCCTGTTCGACACGCCCACCGCCCAGCACCTCCTCGGCAAGCCCGGCACCTACGACGAGATCGACGTCGAGGCCGCGGCCGGCACCAGCCAGCGTGAGTTGCGCGCCGCCCTCGACAAGGCGCTGCCCGACGACGCCGTCTACACCACCACCGGCCGGCAGCTCGCCGACGACCAGGCCGAGGCGATCGCCGCCTCCATGAGCGGACTCAAGCAGGGCCTGCTGGTCTTCGCCGGGATCGCGCTGTTCGTCGGCACGTTCATCATCGCCAACACCTTCACCATGCTGGTCGCCCAGCGCACCAGGGAACTGGCGCTGCTGCGCGCGGTCGGCGCCTCCCGCCGGCAGGTCACCCGCTCGGTGCTGATCGAGGCGTTCGTCGTCGGACTGGCCGCCGCCCTCAGCGGGCTGCTCCTCGGGATCGGCATCGGCGCCGGGCTGCGCGCCCTGATCGGCACGTTCGGCGCGTCCGTGCCCGACGGCCCGCTGGTGGTCACCGCCGGCACGGTCGGGGCGGCGCTCGCCGTCGGCGTCGTCGTCACGATGCTCGCCGCCTGGCTGCCGGGCCGCCGCGCCGCGAAGATCCCGCCGGTGGCCGCGATGAACAGCCTGCACGCCAAGGCCACCACCAAGTCCCTCGTGGTCCGCAACACCCTCGGCTCGCTGCTCGCCGGGGCGGGTGTCGCGGCCGTGCTCTACGCGACCACCCTGAGCGGCTCCGAGGGCAGGGCCCCCATGGGCTTCGGCGCGGTCCTGCTGGTGATCGGCGTCTTCGTGCTCACCCCGCTGCTGTCCCGCCCGCTGATCGCCGCCTCGGCCCCGGTGCTGCGGATCTTCGGGATGTCCGGGAAGCTGGCCCGCCAGAACTCGGTGCGCAACCCGCGCCGCACCGCCGCCACCGCCTCCGCGCTGATGATCGGGCTGACCCTCATCACCGGTCTGACGGTGATCGCGGGCAGCCTGCAGGGCGCGATCGACAGGATGGCCGCCTCCTCGATCAGTGCGGACTACGTCGTCTCCATGGCCAACGGCGGCCCGCTCTCCCCGAAGGTCGCCGAGCAGCTCGCGGCGACGGACGGCGTCACCGCCCTCAGCCCGCTGCGCAACGCCCCCGCCCGCATCAACGGCGAGACCGAGAACGTCACCGGCGTCGACGGCGCCGACATCGGCAGGCTGACCGCCCCCACGATGGACGGCGGCAGCTTCCGGGTGGAGGGCACCCGGATCGTCGTCGACGACGACATGGCGAAGGACCAGGGCTGGAAGGTCGGCTCCCGCTTCACCGCCGCCTTCGAGGACGGGGCCAGGAAGACGCTGACGGTGGCCGGTGTCTACCAGGGCAACGAGATGGTCCGCGGCATCATGGTCGACAACGCCACCCTGACCCCGCACCTGGACGACGTGTCCGACATGCAGGTCATGGTGAGCACCTCGGGCGGCGCCTCGGAGAAGACCAAGGACCGGCTGGAGAAGGCGCTCGGCGACAACCCCGGCATCTCCGTGCAGGACAAGCAGGACATCTCCGACAGCATCGCGCAGATCTTCACGCTGATGCTGAACATGCTCTACGGGCTGCTCGCGATGGCCGTGATCGTCGCCGTCCTCGGCGTCGTCAACACCCTGGCCATGTCCGTCTTCGAACGGGCGCAGGAGATCGGCATGCTGCGCGCCATCGGTCTCGACCGCCGGGGCATCAAGCGCATGGTCCGGCTGGAGTCGCTGGTCATCGCGCTCTTCGGCGGGGTGCTCGGCATCGGGCTCGGCGTGTTCTTCGGCTGGGCGGCCGGCGAGCTGTTCAGCTCCAGCCTGCCGACGTACGAACTGGCCCTGCCCTGGGCCCGGATGGCGATCTTCCTGCTGCTGGCGGGACTGGTCGGCGTCCTGGCCGCGCTGTGGCCGGCCCGCCGGGCGGCCCGTCTGAACATGCTGACGGCGATCAAGTCGGAGTGAGAGCGGGGGAGCCCTCCCCGTCCACGGCGAAGGCCGCCCCGGCACCCCCGGGGCGGCCTTCGCCGTCGTGCTGTCGTGCCGCTCCGCTCAGTTCCAGGTGCGGGCCCGCAGGGGCACGCCCGCGTCGCCGGACTCGGGGGTGCGCACGGCGAGGACCTGGTTGACGCCGATGCGGTTGCGCTCGAAGGCCAGCGCGGAGGCGGCCATGTACAGCCGCCAGACGCGGGCCCGGCCGGGGCTGGTGAGCCCCTTGGCCCGCACCCACTGGGCCTCCAGGTTGGCCACCCAGCGGCGCAGCGTGAGGGCGTAGTGCTCCCGCAGCGACTCCACGTCGCGGACTTCGAAGCCGGCCCGTTCGAGCTGGGTCACGGTGGTGCCGATCGGGGCGAGTTCGCCGTCGGGGAAGACGTAGGCGTCGATGAACTCGTCGATGTCGTACGCCGACTCGTCCCGCAGCGGCCGCCGGGCGATCTGGTGGTTCAGCAGCCGTCCGCCCGGCTTGAGCAGGGAGTGCAGTTCCTGGGCGTACCTCAGGTACTGCTGGGTGCCCACGTGTTCGGCCATGCCGATGGAGGAAATGGCGTCGTAGGGGCCGTCGTCGACGTCCCGGTAGTCCTGGACGCGGATCTCGACGCGGTCGGTGAGGCCCTCGTCGGCGACGCGCTTGCGGGCGTAGGCGGCCTGCTCCTGGGAGAGGGTGATGCCGACGACGCGCACGCCGTGCTCGCGGGCGGCGTGGATGGCCATCGAGCCCCAGCCGCAGCCGACGTCGAGCAGCCGTTCACCGGGCTTCAGGGCGAGCTTGCGGGAGACCAGTTCCAGCTTGTCGCGCTGGGCGAGTTCGAGGGTGGAGTCGGGGGACTCCCAGTAGGCGCAGGAGTAGACCATGGACGGGCCGAGGACGAGTGCGTAGAAGTCGTTCCCGACGTCGTAGTGGTGGCTGATGGCGCGGCGGTCGGCGCGCCGGGTGTGCAGGTGCCCGAGGGCTCTGCGGACCTCCTCGCGGGGCGGCGCGGGCGGCGGCAGCGGCCCGGCGAGCGCGAACAGGCCCCGGGCGGCGGCGCGGAACTCGGGGTCGCGCAGCGCCTGTGCGAGCGTACGGGCGTCCTCGCCGCGTTCCCAGATGAGGCCGGAGAGCAGGCCGAGCGCGGTGTAGAGGTCGCCGTCGATGCCGAGGTCGCCGGAGACCCAGGCGCGGGCGAGGCCCAGTTCGCCGGGCTTCCACAGCAGCCGGCGCAGGGCGCGGCGGTTGCGGACGACGAGGGCGGGGGCGCCGGGCGGGCCCGCCTCGGAGCCGTCCCAGGCGCGGATGCGGATGGGGAGCGGGGCGGCGAGCAGTTGTTCGATGAGGCCCTTCAGCCGCGACGCGGCGTCTGCCATGGCGTGCACCTCCGTGCATCCGGTCCCGGATTGACGACACAACGTAAACACCGGCCGGGCCCGAGCACACTCCCGCTTCGGGGTTACGTCTCGGCAAAATACGTGTAGCGGCCATGATTCTGGTTCCTCGGTGGCGCACGCGTGTCCGGGGCATTGACATGGGCGCGTGCCGCGCCGGACACTCGGGGTGTCAGTGAAGAGATTTTCACCACGCGAACAAATGACGTCGGCGAACATCGCCCCGCACCCCCGGAGGGAACGCCCGATGCGCACCACCGTCGGCATCATCGGAGCCGGCCCCGCCGGCCTGCTCCTCGCCCGCCTGCTGCATCGCGCCGGCATCGCCTCGGTCGTCCTGGAGAGCCGCGACCGCGCCTACGTCGAGCAGCGCCAGCGCGCCGGCATCCTCGAACAGGGCACCGTCGACGTCCTGCGCGCCGCGGGCGCCGGCGAGCGGATGGACCGCGAGGGCCTGCGCCACGACGGCATCGAACTCCGCTTCGACGGCCGTCGCCACCGCGTGGACTTCCCCGGCCTGACCGGCGGCCGGGCGGTGACGGTCTACGCGCAGACGGAGGTCTGCAAGGACCTCGTCGCCCTCCAGCTCGAGGAGGGCGGCCCGCTGCTGTTCGAGGCGGAGGCGCTGGTCGTCGAGGGCGCCGAGACCGGCACGCCCCGCGTCCGGTTCCGGCACGAGGGCCGCGAGGACGTCCTGGAGTGCGACTACGTCGCCGGCTGCGACGGCTTCTGGGGAGTGGCCCGCAAGGCGGTGCCCGCCGCTCTGTCCCGCGTCTTCGAGCGGACGTACCCCTTCGGCTGGCTCGGCATCCTCGCCGACGTCGCCCCCTCCCACGACGAGCTGGTCTACGCCCGCCACGACCGCGGCTTCGCCCTGCTGAGCATGCGCTCGCCCACCGTCTCCCGGCTCTACCTCCAGGTCCCCACCGAGACCGACGCGGCCGACTGGAGCGACGAGGCGATCTGGGACGAGCTGGAGCGCCGCCTCGCCACCGAGGACGACTGGCGGCTGGAGCGCGGGCCCGTCACGCAGAAGTCCGTCACCCCCATGCGCAGCTTCGTCCACGAGCCCATGCGCCACGGCCGCCTCTTCCTCGCCGGTGACGCCGCCCACATCGTGCCGCCGACCGGGGCCAAGGGACTCAACCTCGCCGTCGGCGACGTCGTCACCCTCGCCCGCGCCCTCGTCCACCGGCGGGACACCGGTTCCGAGGAACTGCTCGACTCCTACTCCGAGACCTGCCTGCGCCGCGTCTGGCAGGCCGAGCGGTTCAGCTACGACATGACGACGCTGCTCCACCCGGCCCCCGGCGCCACCCCCTTCGAGGACCGCCTCCAGGTCGCCCGGCTGGACCGGATCGCCACCTCCCGCGCCGCCCGGACCGACCTCGCGGAGGCGTACACGGGCTTCCCGCTGGACTGAGGTGACGGCAGTGGCGGCCGGGGCGGCCCCACGGTCCTGTCACGGTCGTGCACCGGTCCGCGCGGGAGGCCCCGTCCGGCGCGTACGGTGGCAGCGCGGGGGAAAGATCCTCCCCAAGCAGTAGAGTCAATCTTTTGCGAAGCCATTACTCTTGAGCCAAGGCCACGCAGGGTGGCCATGGAGGAGTGAAATGAGGAGCAGCAACCCGGTCTTCTCGCGACGGGGGTTCAGCCGCGACAACGGCTACGCCGGCTTCAACACCGCGCCGCAGGCCGGGGGCCCCGCAGTCGGCACGCAGGCCAACCCCTACGCGCAGGGAAACCAGTACGCCCCGCAGGGCGGCAACCCGTACGCCCAGAACCCCTACGCGCAGCAGTACGGCCAGGCCGCGCCGCCGCAGGCCCCGGCCGCCCCCGGCCGGATGACGATGGACGACGTCGTCTCGCGCTCCGCCCTGACGCTGGGCACGGTCGCCGTCGGCGCCGCCCTCGCCTGGGCCCTGCTGCCGGTCTCCACCACCAGCTACGGCCTGGCGATCGGCGCCGCGCTCATCGCCTTCGTCCTGGCGATGGTGCAGTCCTTCAAGCGCAAGGCCTCGCCCGCGCTGATCCTCGGGTACGCCGCCTTCGAGGGCGTCTTCCTCGGGGTCTTCAGCGAGATGTTCAACTCGCGCTGGAGCGGTGCCCCGTTCCAGGCGGTGCTCGGCACCATGGCGGTCTCCGGCGCCACCCTGCTCGTCTACCGGGCGGGCTGGATCCGGGTGACCGCGCGCTACGCCCGGATCGGCATGGCCATCGCCCTCGCCTTCATGGCGGTGCTCGCGGTCAACCTGCTGCTGGTCGTCTTCGGTGTCGCCGAGGACGGCGGGCTGCGCAGCTTCGGGCCGCTCGGCGCGATCGTCGGCATCCTCGCGATCCTGCTCGGCGCGTTCTTCCTGACGCTGGACTTCAAGCAGATCGAGGACGGCATCGCCTACGGCGCCCCGCGCGAGGAGTCCTGGCTGGCCGCGTTCGGCCTGACCATGACCCTGGTGTGGATCTACATCGAGATGCTGCGGCTGGTGGCGATCTTCAGCAGCAGCGACTGAGGCACACCGCGAGGCGCGGCGCACACCGCCGCGCCCGCGCCGAAGGGCCCCGTACGGTCACGAGGAACGACCGTACGGGGCCCTTCGGCCTTCGGTCTTCGGCCTTCGGCGGTGGAGGGGAGCCGACGGCGGAACGACGGGGTCAGAGCAGTCTGCGCGCGGCCCGGCGCAGGTCGTACTCGTGGACGATCGCCTTGGCGTGGCCGTAGGCGAGATCGTGCTCACTGCGGAGCCAGCTGACCTTCTCCTCGAAACGCACGAGGGCGGGGCCTTCTTCGACGGTGCGCAACCAGTCGGCGACCTCACGACCGGTGCAGTGGGGGATACGGGCGAGCAGATTGCGATGGGTCTCCGCGGAGAAGACTTGGGACATCGGCGCCTCCGGACGCGAGCGATGAATCCGGTCCTTCAGGTCACCGTGCCCGAGCGTGCGCCCGTTGGCAACAGTCCCGTCCGGACGCGTACGCTCGCGCCGTGCTTGATACGACGCCTTTGACGCGGGCCGTGGACCACTTCGCCGACCGGCTGCGGGCCGCCCCGCAGAGCCGGCTGCAGCGCGGGGGCGCGGCCGAGGCACTGGGGCTGGCAAGGGAACTGGCACGACGTGCCCAGCTCTTGGAGGAGCCCTCCGGGACGCCCCGGGAGATGCCGGACGCGGGCATGTTCGCGGCGGCCGACCAGATCACCGTCGCCGCGCGCGATCTCGCCCTGGTCCTGGAGACCGAGGGGGCGCTGGCCGAGGCGGTGGCCCTCGTGGCGGAGGCCCAGCAGCGCGCGGGGGTGTGAGCCTCCCGGCGGGGGCCGGCACGTTCGGATGCGCGGGCCGAGGGCCGGACGTCCGGGGCGGACGTCAGAGGCCAGAGGCCGGAGGCCAGAGGCCAGGGATCAGAGGCCAGAGGCCAGGGATCAGAGATCAGAGGCCAGAGGCCAGAGGTCAGAGACCGGAGATCAGAGGTCAGAGACCGGAGATCAGAGGCCAGAGGTCAGAGCGAGGCGATGACCCGGTCGGCCAGGATGTACACGTTCTCCTCGCCGCACTCGAAGGTCAGGCTGTAGGCGCCGGAGACGCCCGAACCGCCGAGCAGCACCGGGGCCCCGCCCGCCCGCAGGGCGGCGGCCAGGCGTTCCGCGGTCTCGCGGTGGCCCGGGGTCATGCAGAGCGTCGTCCCGTCGGCGAAGACGTAGACGTCGAGGGTGCCCAGCGGGCCCGGACGCACGTCGGCCAGCGCGGTGCGGGAGGCGGCGAGCTCCTCCAGGCAGGCGACGGTGCGCTCGTGGTCGCCGACGACGGGCGAGGGGCCCGGCACGAAGTCCGGGTGCGAGGGGTGGCGGCGCCGGGCGGCGGCCAGCTCGGCCGGGTCCACGCCCGGTTCGCCCTCCTCGAGCGTGGGTTCCGTCACCGGCTCCAGCGCCTCGCGCTCCAGGCCGGCGAAGTCCGCCTGACGGGGCAGGAACAGCTCGCCGCCGGGCAGTCCGCCCAGCACGGAGGGGGTGTCGAGATCGCGGATCTCCTGGGCGGCCCAGAAGGCGCGGGCCTCGGCCAGCTCCCGCTCCCGCTCCTCGGCGAGGGCCTCGGCCACGGCCGCGCGTATGCCCTCGGTGTCACCGGCGGCACGGGCGGGCGGCACGGCGGCCCCGGTCCGCGCCGCGCGGCTCTCGGCGAGTTCGGAGTGCAGGGCCGCGACCTGCCGGCGCAGAGCCTTGAGGCTGCGCAGGGCGGCGACACCCACGGCCGCGGTGGTGGCCGTGGTGAGCAGCAGAGCAATCGGCATGGCGCTCACGGACGTACTCCCGGTTCGGTCGACCCCCGACTTCCTACATCAGCTTGAAGGGCGGACTATCGAGCTGTCAGTGCGTAACGTCACGAACCGGACGACTCGTGGGGCGCGAGAGGGCCCTGTGGCGGTGTGCCGATCGCCGTGACCTGGGGGAACCCCCACCGGGAGCGAGATAGGTCACATCATGGGGGCGATTGGATCACAAAACGGCCCGGAGCCGTGTGGAAGCGGATTTCCGGGCCGTACGTGCGCGGGCGCGTCCCGGCGTGCGCGGGGGTCGCGAAGGCCGCGGGAGCGCGACCTCGGCGACGCGGCCCGCGCGGCGCCGGGTGCTCAGCTCAGGCGTTCGATGACCATGGCCATGCCCTGGCCGCCGCCGACGCACATCGTCTCCAGGCCGAACTGCTTGTCGTGGAACTGGAGCGAGTTGATCAGCGTGCCGGTGATGCGGGCGCCCGTCATGCCGAAGGGGTGGCCGACGGCGATGGCGCCGCCGTTGACGTTCAGCTTGTCCAGGTCGATGCCGAGGTCGCGGTAGGAGGGGATCACCTGGGCGGCGAAGGCCTCGTTGATCTCGACCAGGTCGATGTCGTCGATGCCCAGGCCCGCCCGCTTGAGCGCCTGGTTGCTGGCCTCCACGGGGCCGTAGCCCATGATCTCGGGGGAGAGGCCGGAGACGCCGGTCGACACGATCCGGGCCAGCGGGGTCAGGCCCAGCTCGCGGGCCTTGGTGTCGCTCATGATGACGACCGCGGCGGCGCCGTCGTTGAGCGGACAGCAGTTGCCCGCGGTGACCAGGCCGTCGGGGCGGAAGACCGGCTTGAGGCCGGAGACGCCCTCCATCGTGACGCCGGGGCGGGGACCGTCGTCCTTGCCGACGACCGTGCCGTCCGGGAGCGTCACCGGGGTGATCTCCCGCTCCCAGAAGCCGTTGGCGATGGCCTGCTCGGCGAGGTTCTGCGAGCGGACGCCGAACTCGTCCATCTCCGCGCGGGTGACGCCCTTGAGGCGGGCGAGGTTCTCGGCGGTCTGGCCCATCGCGATGTACGGGTCGGGGAGCACGCCGTCCTCGCGCGGGTCGTGCCAGTCGGCGCCCTCCTTCTCGGCGGTCGCGGCGGTGCGGGCCTCGGCCTCGGCGAACAGCGGGTTGTGCGTGTCCGGGAGGCTGTCGGAATTGCCCTTGGTGAAGCGGGAGACCATCTCGACGCCGGCCGAGATGAACACGTCGCCCTCGCCGGCCTTGATGGCGTGCAGCGCCATGCGGGAGGTCTGCAGGGAGGACGAGCAGTAACGGGTCACGGTGCAGCCGGGCAGGTGGTCCATGCCCATCTGCACGGCCACGATCCGGGCGAGGTTGTTGCCCTGCTCGCCGCCGGGAAGTCCGCAGCCGAGCATCAGGTCGTCGATGTCCTTGAAGTCGAGCCCCGGGACCTTGGCGAGGGCGGTCTGGATGATCGTGGCGGTGAGGTCGTCGGGACGGAGGTCCTTGAGGGAGCCCTTGAAGGCGCGGCCGATGGGGGAGCGGGCGGTCGAGACGATGACGGCTTCGGGCATCACGGCTCCAGTCGGAGGGGGCGGCGCGTGGCGCCTCGGTGAGGCGGCGGCGGGCGGGCAGGGGCTGACTGGGAAGCTACCCGTCCGTAGCGCTCAGGTCACGGTCGGCGCGGTGTGACTCCGACCGCACTTTCCAAGCGCTTGCTTGGCTCCTTTCCTCGTTCCTTTCGTTCCTTCGAATCAGGCCGGCTGGGGGCGCGGTGCGTCATCGGCCGCCCCGGATCGGCCGGCCCGAGCCGGTTCCGGTGCGTGCGGCCGCAAGGCGGCGGAGGGCGCCAGGGCGGTGGGCCCCCCGCGAGCGAAGCCGGGCGTGGGGGAGTCGGCAATCGAGGACAACACCCTCTGGTGGGGTGCCTCCGCCGGGCTAGTGGGGTGCCTCCGCCGGGGCCGGGCCCGCCTCCGGCTCGGTGACCCGCCGCCGGCGCCGGCGCTTGAGCAGGGCCCACGGGCCCCGCGGCCCCGTCGGCATCGCCGCCGCGACCTCCGTGCCGCCCTCCGCGGCCGCCTCCGCCGCCGCCCGCGCCACCGGCAGGAAACCCTCCCGGCGGGACGCGTCCGGGCGCTCCTCCTCCGGCCACAGGCCCAGCGCCGCGCACACCGTCGGCAGCACCGCCATCGCCGCCGTCGCGTAACCCTCCACCGAGGGGTGGTAGTTGTCCGGGCCGAACAGCTCCCGCGGGTTCGCCTCGAACTCGGGGCCCAGCAGATCGCCCAGCGACACCGTGCGGCCGCCCTGCTCCACCGCCCCGATCGTCTGCGCCGCCGCGAGCTGCCGCGAGGTCCGCCGCGCCAGCCACCGCAGCGGCTGCTGCACCGGCTCGATCGTCCCGAGGTCGGGACAGGTGCCGACGACGACCTCGGCGCCCGCCGTCCGCAGCCTCCGCACCGCCGCCGCCAGGTACCGCACCGAGCGGGTCGGGGGCATCCGGTGGGTGACGTCGTTGGCGCCGATCATGATCACGCACACGTCGGGAACCCGCCCCGGATCGTCCAGCGCGAGCCCCACCTGCCGCTCCAGGTCGTCCGAGCGGGCCCCCGTCAGGGCCACGTTGCGCAGCTCCACCGGGCGCTCCGCCACCGCCGCGAGCCCCGCGGCGAGCAGCGAGCCCGGGGTCTGCCCCGCCCGGTGCACACCCTGCCCCGCCGCGGTGGAGTTGCCGAGCATGGTCAGTCGCAGCGCGGGCTCGCCCGGTGCCCCGTAGCCCCGCCCGTAGAGCCCGTCCGCGCTCGGCGGACGCGGGCTCTGCCCGTTGCCGACATGACGCTTGGCGAGCTGCATCTCCGCCACCACCAGCCCCACCGCGGCCGCGCCGACCAGCCCGACGCCGCCACCGCCGTACGCCGCGCCGGCCGCGATCCGCCGGGCCACCCTCGCCCTCGACATGCTCGTCATGCTCCGCCGCCACCTCCTCATAGCCGTACACCCACTGCTTGCCCCGTACAGCGGGTCGGCCAATCTCCACGGAGGGCGGCCGTCCGGCCGGTGACGGGCGCGGGCAACCGTCTGACCAGCGGAGCGCTTACGCTGGCGGGACCACCACGACCATTTCCCCATCGCTGCGACCGGAGACAACGGTGCGATTCCACGACTCGATGATCAGCCTCGTCGGCAACACCCCCCTGGTGAGGCTCAACAGCGTCACCGCCGGCATCGAGGCGACCGTGCTCGCCAAGGTCGAGTACTTCAACCCGGGCGGATCCGTGAAGGACCGCATCGCGCTGCGCATGATCGAGGCGGCCGAGAAGAGCGGCGAGCTGCGGCCCGGCGGCACGATCGTCGAGCCGACCAGCGGCAACACCGGCGTCGGGCTCGCCATCGTGGCGCAGCAGAAGGGGTACAAGTGCATCTTCGTGTGCCCCGACAAGGTGAGCACCGACAAGATCAACGTGCTGCGCGCGTACGGCGCCGAGGTCGTGGTCTGCCCGACCGCCGTCGACCCCGAGCACCCGGACTCGTACTACAACGTCTCCGACCGGCTGGTGCGCGAGACCCCGGGCGCCTGGAAGCCGGACCAGTACTCCAACCCCCACAACCCGCTCTCGCACTATCACTCGACCGGCCCCGAGCTGTGGGAGCAGACGGAGGGCCGGATCACCCACTTCGTGGCCGGCGTCGGCACCGGCGGCACCATCTCCGGCACCGGCCGCTACCTCAAGGAGGCCAGCGAGGGCGGGGTCAAGGTGATCGGCGCCGACCCCGAGGGCTCGGTCTACTCCGGCGGCTCCGGGCGGCCCTACCTCGTCGAGGGCGTCGGTGAGGACTTCTGGCCGGAGGCGTACGACCGCGGCATCGCCGACGAGATCGTCGCCGTCTCCGACAAGGACTCCTTCCAGATGACCCGCCGGCTCGCCAAGGAGGAGGGCCTGCTGGTCGGCGGCTCCTGCGGCATGGCGGTCGCGGCGGCCCTGAAGGTCGCCGAGCGGCTCGGCCCCGAGGACGTGGTGGTCGTGCTGCTGCCCGACGGCGGCCGCGGCTACCTCAGCAAGATCTTCAACGACGAGTGGATGGCGGACTACGGCTTCCTCGACGACTCCGGCCCCAGCGCCCGCGTCGGCGACGTGCTGAACTACAAGGAGGGCGACCACATCCCCTCCCTCGTCCACATGCACCCGGACGAGACCGTGGGCGAGGCCATCGACGTGCTGCGCGAGTACGGCGTCTCGCAGATGCCGATCGTGAAGCCGGGCGCGGGACACCCCGACGTCATGGCCGCCGAGGTCGTCGGATCGGTGGTCGAGCGCGAACTGCTCGACGCGCTGTTCACCAAGCGTGCCTCGCTGGAGGACCCGTTGGAGAAGCACATGTCCGCGCCGCTGCCGCAGGTCGGCTCCGGTGAGCCGGTGGCCGACCTGATGACCGTGCTCGGCTCGGCGGACGCGGCGATCGTGCTGGTCGAGGGCAAGCCCACCGGCGTCGTCAGCAGGCAGGACCTGCTGGCCTTCCTGGCCACGTCGGGCAAGTAGGCGGTCTCGCGGACGCGGACGGGCGCCGCTCCCTTCACACAAGTCGCGGAAGTGGTACGAGGGCGACACGTCCGCGCAGCACCCGGTTAACACGCGAGCGGCACAGTGGTGGATGTCGGCAAGGGGCGGGAGCGGCTCCCCGCCCGGGCCGGCACCGTACGGCGTCCCGAGCTTCCGGAGCGGCTCCCGGACCTCCACGACGCCACGGACGCGCGGAGCCCGTTCTGACCGGCCCGTCGTCCCTCGCGGGGACCGCCGTCGTCCCGCCCCCCGGTGCACCCGGGGGTGTTGGCGGTCCCCGCGCAAGCTTCCCCGCCGGGTCGTCCGGCGCCGGGGCCGGGGTCGGCCGTCCCCGGCCCGGGCCGCCACCGGGTGCCCGGGGGGCCGCCTCGGTCGTTGTGGTCGCCTGGTCGCCTGGTCGCCTGGTCGCCTGGTCGCCTGGTCGCCTGGTCGCCCGGTCGCCTGGTCGTTGCCGGTCGTGCCCGTCGCGCTAGTCGTCCCGCGAGGACCCGCGACGGCCGAAGAGGCCCGGCTGGGTGCGCAGCACCTGCGCCACGTTGACGCCCACAATGCCCAGCCAGGTCGTGATCAGCCCCGGCAGGTGGCCGACACCGCCGCCGATCGCCGACAACGGGATCGCCAGCACCAGCGAGACCACCCCGAAGCCGAACCGCTCCCCCCAGGAGTCCGTGGGGCGCGGCCGCTGCGATCCGCGCGCCACCACGAGCTGCTGCTCGCCCAGATGGCGCCGCACCCGGCGGTCGACCGTGCTGTCGATGCGCTGGTCGACCTTCTCCAGGAACGATTCGACCAGCGCGGAGTCGTACTCCTCGCCCAGCTCCCTGCGCGCGCGCAGGGTGGCGTCGAGTTCCTTCTTCAGTTCCGTCTCGCCCGCGTCCATACCGCTCATGGGGACAACGGTAGGGAGCGCGGACCGCCGTGGCACTGGGGAGAACCCCCCAGTGCGGGGGGTGGGGGACCGTAGGGCCGGCGCCGGCGCCGCAATTACCGAACGGTGCCGGTAATCCTGGGGGAAATACGCGCGACGAGGAAGGCTGGCGGGAACCAGGTGTGATTGAGACCGATCTTCTGGCCGGAACCCTCCTGCGGAGAAGTGAATTATGCAGGTGGAGTCCCCGCGGGCTCCGGACCCGCCGCGAAGGCTGATGACCTGAATCATTCCCCGCCCGTCCCCCACGGCTGACGTCCCGTTGACACTCGATCTTTCCGGCGGCAAGGTCAATTGGTCCCGCCACTCAGTACGCTCCCCCCGCTCTCCCCGTGCCAAGGGGCAGCATTCTCGGTGTCCGATCCGCCGGTCACGAAAACGGCGGAGATCTCCCAGCCGCCAGTCGCATGGCGAATCATCGCGCCAGGTGTGGAGGATTGCGTGACCGATTCCATGTCACCGCCGTGGCGGTCCCTTCCGGTCGTTGTCGTACGCACGGCCGGTTTTCCGGCCTCCTGGCTCGGTGAACTGTCCCGCGGGCTGACCGCGGCCGCTCTGCGGGACTCGGGGGACGACACCGTCGTCCGCGCCGCGTACGAGGACGAGGTGGCGCTGGGTTCGGGCGCGGTCATACGCCGGTTCCGCGCGGAACCGGGACTGAGGGACGCGGTGCAATTCGCCAATCCGGGCCTGTGGCGGATCCTCGCGCCCTGGGTGGACCGTCGTGCCTCGACGACGGAACGCTGGAACACCACGGACCGGCAACGCACCGACACGCTCACGCGCATGCTCCAGCGCTACTGCGCGAAGAACGAGACGACCAGCCACGTCGGGCCGATCACGACCGCCCTGCTGCGCTCCGACCGGGTGGGGCTCACCATCGGCTCCGCCCGGCCCCGGAGGCACGTGCGTCTGTCGCACTGGGCGGCCGAGCGCTTGCAGGCCTCGTTCGTCTCCGGTGGCGACACCGCCGCGCACCGGTGGTGGCGGCCGCGCACGGCGGCGGGCTGCCACCTCTCCGGCACCGAACTCCACGTGGTGCGGTACGACTTCGGCGCGCGTCACGCACGTTTCGCCGACGCGGTCACCGCCGTGGCCCGGCACCGCTTGTCCGAGGTCGAGGCGCGGGTGCTGAGGTCCTGCGACGGCACCCGGTCCGTGGCGGACATCTGCCGGGAGCACGAGTCCGCGTACGGCACGCCGTTGAGCGAGGCCGATGCCGTGGGTGTGCTGCGCGCGCTCGAGAGCCTCGGGGCGGTCGTCACCGGGCCCGAGCTGCCCTACGGGGTGCACGACTCGCTTCCCCTGCTGCGGGAGCGTGCCGCCGCGGTGGGGGACAGGGAGGCGGAGCGCCATGTGGAGGCGGTGGAGTCCTCGCTCGCCGCTCTGGCCGTGGCCACCGACGAGGAGGGCCGGGCGGCGGCCGCGGCCGCGGTCGAGACGGCGTTCACCGCGGCGACGGGAGCGGCACCGTACCGTGCGGCGGGGGTGACCTACGGAGACCGTACCGTCTTCAACGAGGACTGCGACAGCGAGTACGGCGCCATGGTCCTGGGACGACCGGTGGGTGAACTGGTCGAGCGCGAACTCGCATTCGTCTACGACCTCTTCCTGGTGTTGCCGCGCGCCCGGTTGCAGGCGGTGCGGGGAATGATGCGGGAGTGGTTCCGCCGTGTGTTCGGTGCGGGGGCTAGCGTCACCGTCGCGGAATTTGTCGCCGCCTGTCTGCGGGACGATCCGGAGTTGTCCGCCGGTTATGACGCGATCGATTCGAGCATCGCTGAAATGACGGGGAAGCTGCGGGAAATCCTGGTGCCGGTCGATTGCGGCTGCTCGGTCCATCGCTGCACCGATGAACAAATTGCCGCGGCCCGCGCATTGTCCGACAGTTCCGTGCCCGCCGTGTGCAACCCCGATCTGATGCTCGCGGCGGAAGGGCCGGAGGCGTTGGCGCGCGGGGAGTTTCTGGCGGTGGTGGGCGACCTGCACGCGGCCGAGGAAGGGCTGTCGCACAGCCTGTTCGCGCCCTGGGTGGACGCGGCGATGGGCGGGGACGGCAGGCTGGGGGAGTGCGTCGCGGAGGCGTACCGCTCTCTCCTCGCGCCCGACGAGGACCTCGCCGACGTGACACACCGGCACCGCAGCAAGCACTACGCGCGTGTCGACCTGCCCTGCCTGGACATCGAGGCGGGCGACCGCTCGCCCCTGCCCGCACACCGACGGGTACGGCTGCACGAGCTGATGGTCGGCGACACCCCGCGGGGGCTTCGGCTGCACCGCCCCGGCAGCGACCGCGGCCTGCGGCTGACCTCCCCGCCCCTGTACTGGCAGGGGGTGCGGACCCGCAATCCGTTCGCCGTCTTCTCGTTCCCGCAACGCGTCGACGGCCTGCCCGTCCCCCTGGGCGGACGGCGGTCCCTGCCGCGCCTGGTCTACGGCAGGGTGGTCCTCCAACGGGCGATGTGGGGGGTGCCGGCGGCTTCGTGCCACAAGGGCAAGGACTGGTACGAGGGGTTCCGCGCGGTGCAGCGTCTGCGGGCGGCGCACGGTATGCCCCGGCATGTGTTCGTGAAGTTTCCACAGGAAGTGAAGCCGTTGTACTGCGATCTCGACAGCCCGCTCCTGGTGCGCCAGGTCTCCCACATGGCCCGGGCGGCCGACGACGGGAGGGTGGTGTTCTCGGAGATGCTGCCCGAGCCGGGCAGCCTCTGGCTCACCGGCTCCCGGGGGAGGGTCACCTCGGAGCTGCGCTACGCCGTGTTCGGCGGCGAGGGCGCCGCGGGGACGCGCGCGCGTGCGGGTGACACCGCGTGGGGGGAACGGTGAAGCCGTCCGTGCGCCGGCTGGTCATCGACGTCGAACCGCTGAGGGCCGACGCCTCGTTCCGCAGACTGTGGATCGGCGGTGCCCTGTCCTCGGTGGGCAGCAGGATGACGACCTTCGCGGTGGTCCTGCAGGTCTACCAGATCACCGGTTCCTCGGCGGCGGTGGGCGTGGTCGGTCTCGCCACGTTGATACCGACCCTCGTCGTCGGGCTGATCGGCGGTTCGCTGGCGGATGCGCTGGACCGCCGCAAACTGGTGCTGGTGACCGGCAGCAGCATGGCCGTGGTCTCCCTCCTCTTCGCGGCGCAGGCCTTCGCGGGCACCGAGCGGGTGTGGCCCCTCTACGTGCTGACCGGCCTGCAGTCGCTGTTGTTCGCCGTAGACTCCCCGGCTCGCCGCACGTTCGTCCCCCGGCTGCTGTCCAAGGAACTCCTGCCCGCCGGGCTGACCCTGCAGATGCTGGCCTTCCACGTCAGCGTCATGGTGGGGCCGAGTCTGGGCGGTGTGCTCGCGGCGGCGGGCGGCGTGAAGCTCTGCTACCTCATCGACTCACTGACCTTCCTGGTGGCCCTCCACGCCGCCTTCCGCCTCCCCCCGATGCGGGTGGAGGGCGTACGGAGCAAGCCCGGCATCAGGTCGATCTGGGACGGGCTCACGTATGTCGGCCGCAACCGCATCGTGGCCGGCGCCATGCTCTCCGACCTGAGCGCCACGGTGCTGGCCATGCCGTTCGCGATCCTTCCGGCCCTCAACAGCCTGCGTTTCGGCGGTTCCCCGAGCACGCTGGGCCTGCTGAACGCCGCTCCGGCAGTCGGTGGCGTGCTTGCCATGTCCCTGTCGGGCCCGGTGGGCCGCAGTGTCCGCAAGGGCGTCTGGCTGCTGGTCGCCGGGGCTCTGTGGGGCGCGGCGCTGACGTGCCTCGGGCTGACGGGCCGTCTGTGGGTCGCTCTGGCCGTACTGGCGGTGGCGGGGGCGGCCGACGCGACGGCGGTGGTGCTGCGGGGGGCCATCGTGCAGTCGAGCATCCCCGACGAATTCCGCGGACGCACCACGTCGATCGACTTCGTCGTCGGCGCGGGCGGCCCGCACCTGGGCAACTTCCGCGGCGGTGTCGTGGCCTCCGCCGCCACACCGTCGGTCAGCGCGCTCACCGGCGGTCTGTCGTGCGTCATGGCCATCGCACTCGTCGCACTCTGTTTTCCCGCCCTGCGCCGTTTCGGACCGCCGACCGAGGCAACGACGCCCGGTCGGCACAGTGGCGAGGAGAGTGTGCCGGTCGGCGATCAGACATGACCGCCGGCCGCCTGCCGCACCAACCGTGAACGAGCCGGACCAGTCAATGGAGGTTCTCGTCCATGATGGATGCACGCACGTACGCCCCGCGCCCCGGCATGACAGGGCGAGCGGCATGGTGAAGATACTCGTCGGCAACGACTTCGACGAAGTGCTGCGCACCCGCCCGGCGTCGGGTTGGTGGAACCAGCGCGTGACGTGGTTCGCGGAGGACGGCGACCTCGTCATCCTGCCGGCGCGGCCCGAGGAGTCCTTCCTCCGCTATGTCACCGGGATGACCGGCACGCGGCGTTCCTCGCTGCGCGTCCTGGTGCCGCCCGCCGAGGAGGGGCGGCCCGACACCCTCTCGGGTTCGTGCCTGGTGGACGAGGAATTCCTCGGCCGCATACGGTCGGCGCTGGCCGGCCGGCCCGTCACCGGCATCGTCCCCCTGTGGCCCAGCGCCTCGATCGCCCGGCTGGCCCGGGCCCTGGGGGTACCCGAGGCGCTGGCCGGCCGGGAGTTCGCCGAGCAGGGCGGCGGGGCGCTGCTGAACAGCAAGACGGCGTTCCGGGCGATCGCGGCCGGCGTGGGTGTCGGACTGCCCCGCGGGCGGGTGTGCGCGGACCGGGACGGCACCGTCGACGCGGTCCTGGAACTGGTGGGGGCCGGGCACATCGCCATGTTGAAGAAGGACTACATGTCCGGCGGTGCCGGCAACGAGATCGTCAGCCCCGTGCCGGGCGTGTCCCCGGTGGGCGCGAAGAACGTCGTCGTGGCCGCCGACGAGGCCGCCGTCGTCCGGTACGTCGAAGACCGCTGGGACTGGCTCACCGACGGCGGACGGCACCAGTTCGTCGTGGAGCGCTACCACCCCGGCAGCGTGGCCTGCTTCGCCGAATTCCTGATCACGGACGACGGCATCGAGTTCGGGGCTCACGGTGAGATGCTGTCCGAGCCGGTGACGACGAAGCAGATCATCCCGCCTCCCGCGTTCTCCGGCCAGGTCCTGGACGACCTGACGGACCAGGGACGCCGACTGTGCGAACCGCTGCGGGCGATGGGATACCGGGGCCGGCTCAGCGCGGACGCGATCGTCACCCCGGACGGCGAACTGCTCTTCACCGAGTACAACGGACGCATCACGGGGTCCACCCACGTCTACAGCGTCTTCGGGGAGAAGATCGTGGGCGGTGACTTCATGAAGGACCGGGTGCTGTTCGAGGGCTTCTGGCCCAAGGGCTGGTCGGTCCCCTCGTTCGACGAGGCGGTACGGCGGCTGACCGAGGCGGGGCTCGTCTACGACCGCGGCAGCCGTACCGGCGTCATCATCAGCAGCGCCTTCGACAGGCGCGACGACACGCTGCTGCACTGCGTCGTCGCGGAGAGCCTGTCGGAAGCCCGGACGGTGGAGGAGCGCCTGGCAGGACTCTTCGCGGCCCGCTGACGCGAGTCATCGGGGCACCCGGCTCCCCGTCCCCTGCTCACGACCAGGAGACGGGGAGCCGGTGCACGCAGTAGAACCCGGTGTCCCCGCCGAAGGAGAGCCGCTGCGCCGGCACCGCGAGGCGCAGCCGGGGAAAGCGGCCGAAGAGGGCCGGGAAGGCGATACGCATCTCCGTCCGGGCGAGGTTCTGGCCGATGCACTGGTGCATCCCGTGTCCGAAGGCGAGATGGCCCGACGCGTTGCGGCCGACATCGAGACGGTCGGGGTCGGGGAACCGCAGCGGGTCCCGGTTGGCCGCGGGCAGCGAGACGGTGACGGACTCGCCCGCCCGCACGGTCTCCCCCGCCAGCGGCACGTCCTCCAGCGCGGATCGTGGCACGCCGAACTGGAAGATCGTGAGGTAGCGGAGCAGTTCCTCGACCGCCGTGTCCGCCAGGCCCGGGTCCTCCACCAGCCGGGCGAGCTGATCCGGGTGGCTGAGCAGTGCGAGTACCCCGAGGCCCAGCGAACCCGCCGTCGTCTCGTGGCCCGCCGACAGCAGCAGCGCTCCCGCGCCGGCGATCTCCGCGACGGAGAGCTCGCCGTCCGAGGCCAGTGTGCCGAGCAGGTCCTCGCCGGGGCGGCGTGACTTGTGCGCCGCCAGTTCGGTCAGGAACGTCTGCAGGTCGTCCATGGCACGCGCGGCCTGTTCCGCCGTCGCGTCGAGGCTGAACAGGGTGGCGCTGTCGCGCTGGAAGTCGGCGCGCCGGGAGTAGGGCACGCCCAGCAGCTCGCAGATCACCAGGGACGGAACGGGCAGCGCGAAGGCGGCCACGAGGTCGAGGGGGTCCCCGGCCTCGGCCATGGCGGTCAGCTGCCGGGACACGATCTGCTCGATCCGCGGCCGCAGCGTTCTCATGCGGTGCGCGGTGAACGCGCGCGCCAGCCTCCGACGGATGCGGGTGTGCTGGGGCGGGTCCATGTCGACGAGCCAGCCGGGAAGCGCCTTCGCCCCGTAGAACGGTTCCAGGCTCCGGCGTGCCACGGGGTTCCGTTTCCACTCGGAGCGCGCGCTGAACCGCGGGTCCGCCAGGACCTTCCTCGCCAGGTCGTGACCGGTGACCAACCAGCCGAGGTGGCCGTCGGGATAGCGCAGCCTGCTGAGCGGGGAGCGCGCCCGCAGTTCGGCCAGGGCGGGTGGCGGGTCGAACGGGGTGGCTCTCAGGGTGGGCAGCGAAACGGCATCGTGCGTGGTCATGCGCCCATCTCCCCCTTCAGGAAGGCTCCGAGTCGTCGCACGCCCGTGGTGATCTGTTCAGGGGTGAGGTAACTGCACGACAGCCGCAGTACGTCGGTGCCCCCCGGGCCCTGGTGGAAGTGGGCCATGGGTGTCCACAGCACCCCGTAGGCGTCGGCCGAGCGGGCGAGCAGCGCGTCGTCGGCAGGTACGGGCAACCGCATGCGTACGAAGAAGCCGCCCGCCGGCCGGTTCCAGCGGATGCCGGGGGGAAGCCCCTGCTCCGTCAACCGGTCCAGGCCGCCCAGCAGGAGTGCGAGATTGCGGCGGTAGAGCGCGGAACGCGCACGGCAGCGACGGGCGAGGGAGCCGCCGTGCTCCAGCAGCATTCCGGCGACCACGGCCTGTGACAGCGGGGGAGTGTTGACGGTCACCATGGTCTTGAGCCGGGCCAGGTGATCGGCCAGCAGCGTGCGGTCACCCTCGGGGGTGACCACCTCCTGGTCGGCCACGACGTAGCCGACGCGGACGCCGGGGAAGCACACCTTGGAGAAGGTGCCGAGGTGGACGACCCGGCGATTGCGGTCCAGGGCCTTCAGCGACGGCAGTTCGTCCCCCGGGGCGGCGGTGAAACCGTAGACGTTGTCCTCCAGGACGAGGAAGTCCTCCGCCTCGGCCAGCTCCAGCAGCCGCTCGCGGTCCCTTCTGCCCATGCGGTTGCCGCCGGGATTGGAGAAGTCCGGTGCCACGTAACAGATCCGGAGCCGGCGGCCCTCGCGCCGGGCCGCGTGGCAGGCCGCGCGCAGCGCCTCCACCCGCAGGCCGCCGTCCCCCTCGGGCACGGGCACGGTCTCGACGCCGAGCATCCGGGCCGCGCCCGTGACGCCCACGTAGCAGGGGTCCGCCACGGCCAGCAGATCGTCCGTGGACCGGATCAGGACCCGTAGCACCAGGAGCATCGCCTCCTGCGCCCCCACGGTGACGACGACCGACTGTTCCGCGGCCTCCACTCCGTGGTCGCGCCGGAGCAGGTCGGCGACCAGGGCGTTGATCAATCCCCGGCTGGGGCCGTACTCGTAGAGCAGGCGGCGCGCGGTCGACGGGGAATGCCCCCACTCCGTGACCGCGTGGTCGAGGAAGCGGCTCAGACACCGCTCGACGTCCAGGTCGGCATAGGTGTCCGGGTGAGGGGCGCCGGGCGCGAAGGAGATCGCGTCCGGGTAGCGGCGCATCACCTCGTTGAGGAACTCCACGGAACGCAGCACCGGGTCGGCGAGGCAGGAGTGGAGCCGTGACACCTCGAGCGCGGGCGGCGCGTGCGGGGCCCGTCCGTTCACGGTCGGGCCCAGCGGCGTTCGATCCGGTCCAGCACGTCCGGGCTGTAGATGCGCTCCGCCTGCACCACGGCGAACTCGGCGAGATAGGAACGGAGCGTCTCCCGGGGCTCCTCGGCCAGGGTGAGCATGGCGCGGTTGGCCACCACCGCGGGGGCGGCCAGTTCGGCCACGGCCCGGTCGACGGCGTCCGACAGACGGTCGGCGGGCACCACCTCGTCGCACACCAGCTCGGCGCCCGCCTCGCCCGCCCTCAGACGGCGCCCGGACAGCAGCACCTGCCGTGCGAGGCGGGCGCCGGTGAGCCTGGTGAGACGGAGGTTGCCGAGACCGGGCACGATGCCCTCGTCCGCCGCGGGCAGGCTGAAGAAGGCGCCTTCCGCCGCCAGTACCCGGTCCACGACGAGCAGCAACTGCATGCCGCCGCCGATGGCGAAGGAGTCGACGGCCGCGACCCACGGCTTGTGCACGGCAGCCGGTGCGGACCATCCGGTGTCCGGGGTCAGCAGCCCGTGTGCCAGTTTGTTGACGTATCCGAGTTCCCGGCCGAGCAGGAAGTCCGTGTAGGAGATCGCACCGTTGCGCAGGTCCTTCAGATTGATTCCGGCGCTGAAGACACGGCGCCCGGAGTAGCGCGGGTGGTCCACGGGGCCGCCCCGCAGCACCCCCACCCGGACCCGCTCGTCGAGCAGGGCCAGGTCCACAGCGGTCTCCATGTCGGCGATGAGCCTGTTGTCCTCGGCGTTGAGACAGTGGCCGTTGCGGAAGGTGACGTGCGCGGCGGGGCCGTGTCGGCGCACCGTGACCGTGTCCAGTTCCACCACGTCGTGGCGGCGGAAGTCGCCGAGACGGTCCCTGGAGCCCGGTGCCGGATGCAGCATGGTGTCGATCAGATGGTTGCCGGCCGGTGAGGAGCGCAGCAGGGCGCCGAAGAAGACGCCGAGATCGACCTCGTGCCCCTCCTTGTGCGCCTGGATGCGGCTGTGGTCGTCGGCGAGCTGTGCGGCGGTCGGCACCAGGCCCGGGAGCCGGGTCTGGGCCTGCCGCACCAGGTCCGGCAGCCGGCGTCGGACGGTGCGGCCGTCGGTGAGCACCTCGTAGGCCTGGGGTGCGTGCCGCGCCAGGAAGTCGTGGCGGCCGGTACGGCGCGCCTCGTGGAGCGCCGCCGCCCGCTCGGCCTGTGCGCGGTCGCGGGCCGGACGGGGCGGCAGCAGGCCCAGGAGCCGGTCGGTGTGCGCGATGTACAGGCGCAGGGCGGTGTGGTCCGCGTCGAACCGACCGGTGGGTGCCGGCAGGGCGGGTACGGAGCCGGTCGGCGAGACGGCGGGGACGGAGGTCATGACCGCTCCCGCCCGTCGTGCCCGCTCTCCGCGAGCCGGCGCAGTTCGCGGTCGCAGGCGGCCAGATGGGCGCCCAGCGCGTCCTGGAACTCCGTGGCCGGCGCCTCGAGGAGGAGTTGGCGGCGTACGGCCAGCTCCCGGTCCGAGATGCGCCCCATCAGCACGACGGCGGTGTGAGCGGCCTCGGTCAGGTCCTCGCTGAGCTGATCGATGAGGCCCACCTCGTGGGCCCGGCGGGCGTCCAGATCGTCTCCCCACAGCACGATCTGCCGGGCCCGGGCGGTACCGAGTTGCTGGGCGAGCCGGTACACCGCCATGCCGGGCCAGAAGTGCCCGTCGTTCACCGGCAGCATCAGCAGCAGACCGGGATCGCCGATGCGGAAGTCGCTGGCGAGCAGAAGGTCCAGCGCCGGGCCCCCGCAGATGCCCTCGGCGGTGCTCACGATCATGGCCGGCAGCTTCTCCAGGCGGCGGACGGCGCGCTCCCAGCGGTTGACGTCCCGCACGTCGACCCGGGCCGGCCAGGGCCGGCGATGAGCCGGTACCGGGTGCAGCAGCAGCCGCAACACGGTGTGCCGTCCGGGTTCCTCCACCTGGTCGCACGCCGCGTTCAGCCGTGCCGTGAGTTCCGGCAGGGGCAGTGTGGCGTCGATGCCGACGTGGAGCCCCAGCTCGTCCGAGGTGTGTTCCTGATCGCTGCCCGGTCGCACCGCTGCAGCCTCCTTACGACGTGTCACCATCGTGCGAGGGCCATCTCGACGGTCGATCCCGGGCCCATGGTCATGAGGACTCCGACGTCCCCTTCCGTCACCCCTCCTTCGCGCGCGAGCCGTTGGTAGGAGAAGAGGAAGGAGCCGCTGGACAGGTTGCCGTGGTCGCGCAGCACCCCGATGGTGTGCCGGACGTCGTGGCGGCTGAGGCCGAGATTGACGCGTACGGAGTCCACGACCTTCTTCCCCCCGGCGTGCACCACCCAGTGGGACACCTCCGACCGGGTCACACCGGTGCCGTCCAGGAGCCGTCCGAGGCTCTCCTCCGCGTGGGCTCCGACCACATAGGGCACCTGGGGGTCGAGGCCGAAGCTGAATCTGTGCCGGTCGTCGTCCCAGTCGTAGCGCATGGCGTCCACCGCCTCGGGGATGGTCCGGCTGGCGAAGCGCAGCAGCCGCGGTCCGGAAGACACCGGATCCGGGGCGCCGGAGATCACCGCGACCGCGGCGGCGCCGTCGCCGAAGAGGCTGTTGACGACGGAGGTGCGCAGGGTGCCGTCGAAGACGTAGGCGGCCGAGCACACCTCGATGCACACCATGACCGCCAGCTCACCGGGATGACACCGGGACCATGCCGCCACGGCGGACAACGCGTTGAGTCCGGCGTTGCAGCCCATGCCGACGACGTCGAGGCGGGAACACGTGGTGCTCACGCCCATGTCCTTGAGCAGCAGCGCGGAGAACCCCGGTGTCAGGAAGCCGGTGGAGGTGACGCAGCACAGATGGCGCACGTCCGTCAGCTCGCGGCCGGCGTCGGCCAGGCAGGCGAGTACCGCCTCCCGACCCATCCGCAGCCCTTCCCTCGTGTGCTTGGCCAGCAGTTCGCCCTGCGTCTCGGCATCGCCGGGACCTCCGGGCAAGGGCGTCGGAAGGGTCAGGCCACGCCGTTCGATGGCGCTGTTGAGGAAGACGGAGCGGATGACCGGATCGGAGACCCCGAACAGCTCCAGCAGCTCCGGCTGGCTGTACGAGACGGGGGGCACAGCGGTTCCGACGCCGACGAGTCGCGCGGACGTGGGCGTGTCCTCCTGCTCCGGGTGCTCCGCCGTCACGAGAGGTAGTCCTCGGCCCCGCCTTCGCGCACCGTGTCGAGGGTGAAGCAGTGGAAGCCGCCGCCGAAGAGACGGCGGTGCCGGTGCCGTACGGGTACCACGGTGAAGGCGTGTTTCTCCAGGGTGCGCATCAGCTCCGGGCAGGCGTCGTTGACCAGCACGGTGTCCGGGGTGACGGACAGGACGTTCAGGTCGATGAAGGGGCTCGCCAGGACGAGGTCGCTGTCGTCGTACGACGGGAAGTGATCGCCCTGCGGGGCCGGCGGAGTGATCAGGTCCCACGAGCGCAGTGCCTCGGGCAGTTTGTCGCGTACGGCGGGCGAGCGGACGAGCAGCGTGCCGGGACGCAGCGCGAGGACCATGCTGTCGATGTGGCTGTCGCTGAGCCGGTGCACCCGGTGGATGCGGAAACGTCCCGCCAGGTGCCGCTCCAGCCAGTCGCAGCCGAGGGAGTGGTGGGCGGTGGACACGTTGACCACCATGTCCCGGCCGAGCCTGAGGATCTGCGCGGCGTCGATCATCATCTCGGTACCGACGTCGTAGCACGAGGGCTGGGGATCGGCGATGGGTTCCGTCGGGCCGCCGACCGTGCTGACACGTGCGTACGACAGGTCGAAGGAGGAGTCGGTCATCAGGGGGCGCGGCATGACCGTCCACCGTGCGCCCCGCTCGAAGTAGCGCTGGAAGACCGGCTTGAGGAACTGCGTCTCGAAGTAGCGGGAACGGATCATGGGCGGCGTCTCGATGATCTCGTCGCCGGCGATGAGAGTGTTGTCCCGGACGTTCAGCGGGGGAACGACCGAAGCGCTCCAGGCGGGGGTGCGGACCTCGGCGGTGCTCGCGTCCACGTCCATCGGGCGGAGCACGGTCACACCGAGGGCGGTGAGGGCTTCCTCGATGCCGTTCAGGTCCTCCGCCAGCTCCTCGACGTACCGCTGCTTGATGGCGACCGTGCCCGTGGGGGGCGAGGCGGACCGGCCTCGGGCCGTGAGCCGGGGGTAGTACCACTCGGAGCGGGTGGAGTTGTCGCCCGCGATGTTGTCGTGGAAGAAGAGGTCGAACGAGAGTTCACGCTGGTGCGACGTGTAGTTGGTGGCGGAACCGACCACCACCTCCCTGAGGGGCGACCATTCGTCGAAGCTGTTGAGCGTCGTCATAGGAAGCTCCATCGATTTCCTCACGAGTCTCGCGGGGACGCCGGCCGGGAAAAGCGCCGGACAATCGCGTGAGACAGCCGCACACCTTTGGGCATCACACGTGCTGAGCGCTGCCAGTGTTGGACATGCGCCCGACAAGGGGAAGACCACGGCGGAGCCGCCCCCGGCGGTTTCGGCCATCTCATTTCGTTGCTTCGGCGGTCTTCCTGCTCACGGGCCTCACGCGCATCACAGGAAGAGGCGACCGAAAGATGAGTGGGCCAACTGGTCCTGTCGCACTCGTATTACCCCGCGCCCGGGTCTCTTCCGAGGCTGTCCGAAACCCGTCCCCCAGGGGTTGTGCGGCGTCCCCGGAGCCTCGCAGGATGACCGGGCGCTGTGAGAAATGACTGCCCTCCGTCCGTCTGGCGGACGGTTCGTGGCGGACGCGTTCGACAGTCGACTGCTCCGTGGCCACGAGGTGCGCGCACCAGGTCGGTGCGCCGTGGTCGGTATCGGTTCCTTGTACGGAGACGCGGGCTCGCAAGGGGTCCGTGGTGCCATGGCGGCCGTTGCGGACACCCGGTTCCCGGGCCGGACGCTCGGCGTGCGCGACTCAACACCCTCGATCGGTACGACTCGGGAGGACCGCAGTGATACCGCACGTACAACTGCCGGGGCCGGCGGGCGAATGGACTTCGAAGGACCGGCAGTCCGTTGCCGAGAGGATCGGCGGAATCTGCCGGAAGGAGGGTTACTTCTTCGTCCACAATCACGGTGTTCCCGCCGAACTCCTCAAAGAGGTCTACGCGGAGATGCAGCGCTTCTATCGGCTGCCGCCGGAGGAGAAGAGCAAGTACGACGCCACGGAGAAGTCCCAGTTCCTGGGTTATCGCGGGCTCGGCAGGGAGAAAAGCCGGACGCATGCCGGGACGGAGGCCTGTGAGCAGTACCGGATCGGGAACACCACGCCCGACCTGGCACTGCCGGAATCGGTGGACTTCTATCACGAGCATTTCCCGAAGTCCCTGGAACTCTTCGGCCACCTCACACGGCTGGGTGACGGACTGCTCGCCGCGTGCGCGCTGGACCTCGGGCTGGAGGAGGACTTCTTCAGCGCGCATCTGGGTGCCCCCCTGCACCGCCTCGGCCTGAACTACTACGGGGCGAGCCACCTGTCCCGTGTCGGCTCGAAGGTCGACTACGCGATGTCCCCCCACGTCGACCTGTCCCTGCTGACCATCCTCGACCAGGACGAACCGGGCCTGGACGTACGGGACACCGACGGGACGTGGCTGGAGGTGCCGAGCGTGGACTCCGCGCTGTTCGTCTTCCTGGCCGACTACGTGCAGCGCTGGTCGAACGGTCGGCACAGGGCGGCGCCGCACCGGGTGAGTGCCGTACGCCGCGACCGGATGTCCGTCCAGTACAAGCACCGGCCCGACTACGGCGTCGTCATCGCTCCGCTGGAGGCGCTCACGGGCCCGGACGAACCCGCCAAATACGCGCCGCTCGACACCGGTTCCGACTACGTGGCGGTGCTGAGGTCGATTCTCGGCAGGTGACGCGGGCTCTCCGGCACGCGCGCAGATCGCGACTTTTGCCCGCGGACCGCGCCGGGGGCGTCTCGACGAGAGAGAGTACGGGGCCGCAATGAGCGCTCTCGAACCGCACGACGGAAGGGTGTCTGGGGCATGACAATAGCGACCGGTCCCGGCACCGGGGCGATATCGCGAAATCCGGTTCTCGACCACTACCACCGGCTTCCCGACATCGTGAGCGCATGTGCTCAGGAACGCGCGGGACGTCCGGACCCGGAGGCGTTCCGGCCGGACTTCGACTTCCCCCCGCTGGACGCGCGGATGCGGGAGTTCCTGGCCCCCGCGGCCCTTTCCTGGCGTCCGCTCCCGGACCTGGACGGGCGGCGCATGCGGCTGCTGGACCTCACCGGCAACCCCGGCACGAGAACCACGAAGACCCTGGCCTCGCTGCTGATCGTGGCCCGGGCCGTCGCGCACGTACGCCGCACCGGAGTCCCGGTCGTCCTGGTCACCCCCACCTCCGCCAACAAGGGCACCGCACTGCGCGACGCCGTGCTGCGTGCCCTGGACCTCGGGCTCGCCGAGCCGCACCAACTGCGGGTGGTGACGGTCTGCCCGGCGGTGTGCCGGGACAAGCTGCGGCGCAGCAGGCTGGCCACCGACCCCGAACTGCGCGCGCTGAATCCCGTCCTCGTCCACACGGGCCAGCAGGCCGAGGACGTCAAGCCGCTGACCCGTGCGTTCGTGCACGCGCACGCGGCGGAGTGGGCACGGCGCACCGGCGGCCGGCTGTGGTTCTCGCTGGACCTGGCCAACTACATGGTGGCCGACACCACCCGGGCCCTTTTCGAGCACGACGTCGACCCGATACCCCCCGGCGAGGTGCGCGTGCACGCGCATGCCGTCTCCAGCGCCTTCGGTCTGCTCGGCTACCACACGGGCCGGGAGATCCTGGAGGCCACCGGCGAGGCGGCCGGCGGGCCGCGCCCGGAGTCCTTCCTCGTGCAGCACCTGCACATCCCCGACATGGTGCTCAGCCAGCGGTTCGGCAGTTTCGA
Source organism: Streptomyces griseoaurantiacus (assembly GCA_014656015.1). GTDB lineage: Bacteria > Actinomycetota > Actinomycetes > Streptomycetales > Streptomycetaceae > Streptomyces > Streptomyces griseoaurantiacus. The sequence continues at coordinate 34,482 of BNBP01000018.1, forward strand.
CCGCCGCAACGCGCCCGCCTACGAATGGGACGAGCGGGCGGAGCTGTACCGCCAGGACCGGGAACCCTGCTTCCCCTACGTGACGGACACCCCCAACGAGATACTCGACCCCACCTTCTACACGCACCGGCCCGGTACCTCCGAGCGCATGAACGAGATCATCGGCAAGTTCGGCGGCGGCGGCATCGTGGTGTCCCGGCGCGAGTGCCTGGAGCACTACGAGGCCATTGCCCGTGACCTGTCCGAGGCGGGGATCCCGCTCCCCGACGATCCGCAGCGGCTCGCGGAGTGGTCGCTGCTGATGGCGATGACGGGAGTCCGGGAGGGCGTCCGGCGCGGACTCATCGGCCCCGACCGGACGATCGTGGTCCATGCCTCGGGTACGTACGCCCACGGAGAGTACGAGCCCCTGCGGGAGGGCGACTACCAGTGGGTGCATGACGAGGCCGACGTGGCCGCTGCCGTCGGAGTCGCCTGAATGCCGCGTCTTCTCCTGCTGGGTACGGGTTCCCTGGCCACCGCGGTGTGCTGTGCCCTGGCGCATGTGCGCACCGGGGATCTCCACGTCACCGTCGCGGGTCGCGGGGGACGGGCCGCCGCCGAGCTGGCCCATGTCGCCGGTGTGCGGGCACACAGCGCGGGGGGCACCGCCGCCTTCGCTGCCGCGCGGACCGGCCTGCGGCCCCGGGAGCTGCGGCAACTGGTCACCGAGGAGCGACCGGACCTGGTGCTGGTGTGTGCTTCCGCGCACTCTCCCTGGGAGCGCGAGCGTACGCCCAGCGCGTGGACGGATCTGGTGACGGCGGCGGGCTTCGGCCTCACCCTCCCCTTTCAGGCGGACCTCGCCGTGCGCGCCGCGGGCGCGGTGGCCGCCACCGGGTCCGGCGCCCGCCTGGTCAATGCCTGCTTCCCCGACGCCGTCAACCCGGTGCTGCACGCGCTGGGCCTGCCGGTGCTGTGCGGGGTCGGCAACGCGGGGCTCGTGGCAGCCTCCCTCGCGCACGCCCTGGACGTGCGCGACACCGGGCGGCTGCGGGTGCTGGCGCACCACGTCCATCTCGCTCGTCCCCGTGGCGCCGAGGAGGAGGCACGTGTCTGGCTGGACGGGGCACGGGTGCCGGATCCGGCCCGGCACCTGGCCCCGATGCGCGCGACTCCTCGCGAGCGCTTGAACCTGGTGACCGGGCAGACCGCTGCCCGCCTGATCACGGCCCTGCTGCACGGCGTCGACCTGGACACCAGCGTGCCGGGCCCGAGAGGCCTGCCGGGCGGCTACCCGGCACGGGTGCGGGACGGGAAGCTGGAACTCGCCCTGCCCGCGGACCTGGACCGAGCGGCCGCGACCTCGTGGAACCGGAAGGTGGGAGCGCGGGACGGCGTCGATGTCGTCGACGGTGCCGTGCGCTTCACCGAGCGGGTCCGGGAGTCACTGCGCCGGGCGGGTGCCCACGCGTTGGTGGACGGTTTCCCCGTCCGGGAACTGGACACCGCCCGCACCCGGCTGGACGCGCTGCGCACCCGGCTGCGCGCGCTGCCCGCCGGCGAACCGGTGACGGCCGGCCGCGGGCGCGGCGCGGGCCACGGGGGGCACTCATGAGGGCGGAGCGGCTCCGGACCACCGGTGGTTATCTGTGGCGCAACGGAGAGGGTGCCCTGATCCGCGGCGCCCACCGGTACGTCGACGCCGTGGCCTCGCGCCGTGCGGTGTGGGTGGAGTCGCACGGAGGCGACGGCACGCCCGGTCTCGTCTACGCGGGTCTGCGCGAAGGCGTCCACCTGACCCTCCCGTTCCTCGAGCAGCGGCGTGGATCGCCTCCGGACGTGACACGGACGTCGTCCAGCCGTCCCTGGAACCGCCTCTCCGCGGAGGCGGCAGGGACCGACGCCGATCTGGTGGTCGCCGGTTACGACACCCGACGCACCCGTCACCTTCCGCGGTCCCGCTCCCTCACCCTGCCCTTCCGGGTGTCGCTCGTGGTGACGCTGCGGGACGGGACGGACTTTCTGCAGCACGTCTCCCGCAAGGACCGTCAGCAATTCGCCCGGCAGCAGCGCGACGGCCGCTGGAGCCTCCAAGAGGCGACCGCGGAGGCGGACTTCGCGTACTTCTACGACCGGATGCACCTGCCGACGATGCGGACTCGGCACGGGGACGGCGCCCGCTCGGAGGACCGCGCGGTGGCCCACGCCGAGATCTTCCGCAAGGGGGTGCTGCTCTTCCTGCGTCAGTCGGGCGAGCGGGTCGTGGGCGCCCTGTGCCGGATCGAGCCGGCCGACAGGACACTGGTGCTGCGCCTGGTCGGTGTGGCGGACGGCGACCCCGCCCGCTACCGGGGAGGCACCTACACCGCCATGTTCCTCCACGTCCTGCGATGGGCCGCGCGGCACGGCATGTCACGAGTCGACCTCGGCGGCTGCGAACCATTCCTCAGCAAGGGGACCTTCCAGTTCAAACGCAAGTTCCACCCCGAGGTCGTGCTGCCCGGCAACCACTTCCACCACAAACGTCTGCGCCTCACGGTCGTCCGTGACAGTGAGCCGGTACGCCGCTTCCTCGTCGAGAACCCGGTGATCGCACTGGACGCACGGAACCGGTTGAGGCCGGTCTACTTCCACGACGGCAGGCGGCCGGCCCGCACGGACCTGCCGTGGCGGACCGCGGGCCTGGCGAGTGCCGTGCACCTCGACCTCGACACGTTCCTCCACCCCGACGGGCCCTCACCCCTTCTGCCCGGGGGCGCCACACCCCCCGCGACCCGGTTCGCACAGCAGTAGCCGTACCCCTTCACGCCACGAAAGGTCGGTGCAAGAGGAATTGGGAGCCCATCCGTGGTTCGCGGCCCGTCCGTTCCCGGCGACCCGCCGGAGTCACGCAGACGAGATCATCCAGGTGCTTCGCCACGAGCTGCGTGACTGCGGGACATGGGTGCACGTCCAGCCGGTGCCCCTGGAGCCGTTCGCGGTCTCCCGCCGGTCCTACGACGAGCTGTTCGCGGCCTCGCACGACCTGCTGGGTCTGCTGCGCCGGGCCCTGCTGGAGGCAGCACCCACTCGACAGGGCAGGCTGGACGCCCTGGAGGTGAGGCCCACCGCGCACTCCTTCCCGTTCTTCGTCGACGACGACGAGTTCGAGCTCCGGCACTGCGCCACCATGGCGCGCCCCGACGTGGTGATCGGGCCCGATGGTCCCCAATTCCTGGAGTTCAACGTCAGTGGGGCCTTCGGCGGTCCCACCGAGGCGCACGGTTTTGGGCAGGCGTGGACCCGTCTGTACGGCGGATCGGTCTCCACGCCGCCCTTCACCGTGGACGACCCGTTCGCCGCACGGGCCGATCTGCTCGAGGAGGTCTGCGCCGAGCTGGGACTGCCCAGGGCAGTGGCGCTGGTGGGCAATCGGGTGGACCGCAGGGGCGAGACCACACGCTACTTCGACGGCGAGGCCGCCCACCTGCGCGAGCGTGGCTTCCGTGCGGAGGTGGTCGAGCCCGGCGACCTCCCCGGGGCGATCGGCCGTCCGGGCCGTCTGCGATTCGCCCTGGCGCTGCGGTACTTCGCGCCCGCCGACTGGGTCTCGCGCGGCGAGTCCCTCGACACGGTGCATGCCCTGATCGCCGCGGGCTGCGTCCTCTACCCGCCGGAGAGCAGCTACCTGGTGGCCAACAAACGCCTGCTGGCCTGGCTGTCGGAGGGCCGGAGCTGGATGTCCGAGGGCGACCGGCGACTCGTCCACAGGTACCTGCCGTGGACGCGACTCGCCCAGGACGGCAAGGCCGACTGGCAGGGAGAGCCGGAGGACCTGCGCCGGCTGCTGCTCGCGCGGCGGGAGTCGTTCGTGCTCAAGCCGGCGGTGGGCATGATGGGCCGCGGTGTGGTCATCGGCCGTTCGTGCGCCCCGGACCGGTGGGAGGCGGAGGTCGCCCGGGCGCTGGACGCCCGCGACGCCATCGTGCAGCAGTACGTGGAACCGACCCGTTACGCGTTGGAGATGGCCGCGGACCCGGGCACGGAGCCGTACCGCGCCCCGGTCGCCCCCGTGCTCAGTCCGCTCCTCTTCGGGGGCCGGGCGGGCGGCATCTACGCGCGCTACTACCCGGACGGCCGCAGCGGGGTGATCGGGGTGGCCCAGGGCGGGGCGATGGAGAACGTCGTGCTCCCGGAGAGCGGCTGAGCATCCGTGCGGAGAACCGTGACGGCGCACACAGGAGGTGGCGAATCCAGATGAGGAACACTCCGTGGAAGGTGGACCGACTCACCGGAAGCATCGGCGCACAGGTGTCGGAGCTCGATGTCCGCCGAGTGGGGCCGGCCGACGCGGACGTGCTGCGCGACCTGGTCAGGGAGCACGGCGTGCTGTTCCTGCGTGGTCAGCCGACCGATCCGGCGGCCCTCGTCGACTTCGCCGGGGTCTTCGGCGACGTGCTGCCCGCCCACCCGCTCAAGCCGGGACTGCCGGACCACCCCGAGGTACTCGCCAACCAGACGGGAGGGGTACGGCCGCAGGACGTCCGCTGCCGGGACGCCCACAACCGGCACGGCACCAACTGGCACGTGGACTGCACCTTCGTCCGTGAGGTCCCGACGTACTCCCTGCTCCAGGCGGCACAGGTGCCGCCCGTGGGCGGAGACACGCTGTTCGCCGACCTGGCGGGCGCCTACGCGGCGTTGTCCGCGCCCCTGCGCGCCCTGGCCGACGGCCTGAGCTGCCCGCACGAGGTACAACTCCTCTACGCCGACTGGCTGGCCCCGGACGCGGATCCGCACCTGCGCGAGAGGCTGCTGGAGATGCCTGTGGTGAGCCAACCGCTCGTGGCTGTCGACGAGGAGGCCGGGGGACGCAGGTCCCTGGTCCTGAACCCCAACTGCGTCAGGGTGATCGAGGGACTGTCCGGTCTGGAGAGTCACAGCCTTCTCGAACTGTTCCTGCAGTACACCCTCGTGCCCGAACGCACGGTCCGATGGCGCTGGAGCGAGGGCGACATCGCCGTGTGGGACAACGTACGGCTTCTGCACAACTACGCGCTGGACCACGGTGCCGCCCCGCGGCTGATCCACCGGGCGATGGCGGGCTCCACGGCCCTGCAACCCGTGCGGAGCGCGACGCGTGAGACGTCCCCCTCCCTCGCCCTGTCCTCCGACCGATGAGGAGCGCGCCGCAATGGACCTCACTGTGACGAACGGGAGCGGGGAACCGGTCGACCCCGTGCTGGAGCGCTTCCATCTCCTGGTGAACGCCCCCGCCCTGTTCAACGCCCTGACCACGGCCCTGGAGCTGGACCTGTTCACCGCCCTGTCGGGGCGCCCGGCATCCTTCGACGAGCTCCTCGGCACCACCGGCCTGCCGCCCCACTCACTGCGGGTGCTGCTGCATGCCGTGTGCTCGACCGGACTGCTGGTACGGCGCGACGGCAGGTACGAGAACTCCGGTGTCGCCGAGGAACTCCTCACCGGCGACGGCCCCGACAGCTGGCGGGACATCCTGATCGGCTGGCGGGAGGTGTACTACCCTGCCTTCGCCCGCCTCACCGAGGCGCTCAAGGCCGGTACGAACACCGCGCTGTCCGCTTTTCCGGGCCACGAGGCGACCCTCTACCGGAGGCTGGCCCACCGGCCGGAACTGGAGGCCGTGTTCCACCGCGCCATGACGGCCTTCACCTTGCGGAGCGTCGACGCCCTGGTGGACAGCGGACAGTTCCTGACCACGCGTCGACTGCTCGACGTGGGCGGCGGTGACGGCGCCACCAGTGCCCGGCTCGTGGCACGCCATCCCGCACTCGTCTCCACCGTTTTCGACATCCCGACCGTGTCGCGTCTCGCCCGGCGGACGACCGCGCCGGACCTCGGGGACCGGGTCACGGTGCATCCCGGGGACCTGTTCACCGATTCCTTCCCGGAGGGTCACGACACCGTCCTGTTCAGCCACGTACTGGAGATCTTCTCCGGCGAGCAGATCGTGACGCTGCTGGCGAAGGCCTACGACGTCCTGCCCTCCGGAGGCCGGGTCCTGGTGTACGGGTACAACGTCTCGGACGACGAGACGGAGGGCTGGTACTCCGCCCGCCTCTCGCTCTACCTCAACGCGCTGGCCAGTGGCCAGGGCATGGCCTACCCGGCGTGCGACTACGAGAGGTGGCTGCGGCAGGCCGGCTACGGCCAGGTCCGGACCCTGAAGGGCTTGCCGTACGAACACGGTCTGCACATCGGGGTGAAGCCCTGACCCGGCCGAGCCGGAACACGTAGGGGACCGGGAGGGTCCGCCGCCTGCCCGGGGCGGAGGCACGACCGCGTGGCCCGTCCCGCCTTGCCGCCCTTGCATACGTTCATGCAGAATTCCAGAGCGTTGAATAGGGCATGACCGCGCAGGGCTGCCCACGGCGAGGGGACCACGGCATGAGCGCGACCGACAGCCCCGCCGCGCGGCTGCAGACGCTCTTCGAAGGGCACCGGCTGACGCCGACCCAGCGGCGCATCGCCCACAGCATGGTCCGCCGCGCCGCCGACGTGCCCTTCCTGTCCAGCGTCGAACTGGCCGAGCTGGCCGGGGTCAGCCAGCCCTCCGTCACCCGCTTCGCCGTCGCCCTCGGCTTCGACGGCTACCCGGCGCTCCGCCGCCACCTGCGCGAGGTCGCCCCGGCCGAGGCGCCCGCGGGGACCGCCCCGTACAACGAGTACCAGCAGGCCGTCGAGGCCGAGATCGAGAACCTGCGCCACCTCGCCGAGGTCCTCGCCGATCCCGCGCCGGTGCGCGAGGCGGGCCGGCTGCTCGCCGCGAGCCGGCCGCTGCCGGTGCTCGGACTGCGCGCGGCGGCGGCGCAGGCGTACGGCTTCGCCTACTTCGCCGCCAAGGTCCATCCGGACGTACGGCTGCTCGACGAGGGCGGCACGATGGTCCAGGACCGTGTCGACGCCGCCGTGCGCGCCGGCGCCACCACCCTGCTCTGCTTCGCGCTGCCCCGGCATCCGCGCGAGGTCGTGGACACCCTCACGTACGCCAAGGAGGCGGGGCTGGCCGTCGTCACCGTCGCCGACTCCGCGTTCGCGCCCGTCGCCAAGGTGTCCGACCTGCTGCTGCCCGCCGCCGTCGGCACCGGGCTCGCCTTCGACACGGCGTGCGCGCCGATGCTGCTCGGCCGGGTGCTGCTGGAGGCGATGTGCGACGGGCTGCCGGAGGCCCAGGCACGCCTGGAGGAGTTCGACGTACGGGCCGCCCGGCGGGGTCTGTTCGTCGAGTAGCGCGGCGGCGCGGCATTTTCAGATCGTTCTCACGTTGCCGCACTACTCTGCGAGGCCGACGATTCCCCGCGTCGCGGGAGGGTTCGTGGACGGTTCGCAGACGGGACGGGAGGACACAGTGGCGCGCGCAGGGCGGACACGACGGGAGAACCGGGACGGCAGGAAGGTCCGGGAGGGCGACGCGGGCCGGGAGAACCGAAGCGGGCGTGGAGGGCATGGGCTGGCCCGGGTGGCCGTCCTCGTGCGGGCCGGAGCCGCGCCGATGTGGTGGCTCGGGGTGTGCGCGGCCGGCATCGGCGTGCTCGTGCCGGGACTGACCGGGCGCCGGATCGGCGTACTGGCCGGGGCCGCGCTGTATCTCCTGAGCCTCGCCGCGGTCGCCGTGCGCGGCCGCAAGCGGTACCGCTCCCTGGCCGGCGCCGCCGCCCGGGCCGGCAAGTACGACGTGCTCCAGGACCGTGCGGTCACCGTGCGCAACTGGCGTCGCGGGCACCGCTGGTGGCTGCTGCTCGGCTTCCTCCTCGCGCTCGGCGCGTCCTTCGCCGTGCCCGCCGCCGGCGGCATGCTGCTCGCCGGACTCGGTACCGGGCTGCGGCTGAGGGCGGCCTGGCTCGGCCGTCTGGAACGCGAGGGCGAGGGGCTGCTGTGGGTGCGCGTCGACTGGCTCGGGCGGGGCGCGGGCGCACCGGCCGGACGGACCGTCAAGGGCTACCGCCGCACCGGGATCGCGGCGGGCGACGCCGCCCCCGGCGGGGCGCGCCGCCGCACCGCCGCGCTGGTCTGACGCAGTGCGCCGGGCGCCCCGGGGGGCCGGGGCGCCCGGTGGCGGCTCAGACCTCCAGGGTCTCCTCGATCCGCTTGAGCTGGTGCCGGGCCATCGCCAGGTTGGAGCGCTTGGAGTCGAGGACCAGGTAGAGGAAGAGCCCGTTGCCCCCGCGCCCGCTCATCAGCCGGATCAGGTGGTACTGGTCGGACAGGGTGATCAGGATGTCCTCGATCTCGCCCTTGAGGCCGAGGTGCTCCATGGTGCGCAGCTTGGCCCGCACGACGTCGGTGTTGCCGGCGGCGGCCACGGTGAGGTCGAAGGACTTGCTGCCGCCGATCGTGCCGAGAGCCATGCCGCTGGTGTAGTCGACGAGTGCCGCCCCGGTGGAGCCCTCGATCGAGGCCAGGATTTCCTTCAGCGCGGTTTCGGTGTTCGCCATGACGGGGTGTTCCCTTTCGGTGATGGTGTCGTTGCGTGTGATGCGAGTGGCTTGTGTGGTGTCGAGTCGCTGGTGGTGTCGAGTCGGTGGTGGTGTCGGGACGCTTGTGGTGTCGGGTGGCTCGTGTGGTTTTGGGTGACTTGTGTGAGGCGAGTGGTCGGGTGGTCCGGACGGCCCGGGCGGCCCGGGCGGAGGTGGTGTCCGGGTCTCGGGTCAGTTCTCCGTGGTGCGCGCGTTCGCCGCGGGGCGTGGCGCGTCCGCCGGGGTGCGGGGCGTGCGGGCGCGGGCGGCGGTGGACTTGCCGGGGGTCCGGACGGGGGGCTTGGCGGGAAGGGCTTCCGGCGGCTCGGCCGGGGGCGGCGGCACCGTCTCGGCGCGGACCGCGGCGGCGTCGACCAGCTCGCCGATGCGGGTACTCGCCCTACGGCCCTCCAGGTGCAGCCGGCCGACGTTGACCCGGTCCTGGGCGAGCAGCGTCACCACGGCGGAGCGCCCCGCCGCGTAGGTGGCGACGTAGCCGTACACCCCGCGCACCAGCAGCTCGCGGAAGTCGCCCTGCGCGGTGGCGTCCGTCATGCGCACGGCGACGCCGAGCGAGGCCGCCGTCAGCGCGGCCACCCCCTCGGGTTCGACGCCCGGGGTGTCGTGGGCGAGCACCAGCCCGTCGACGCTCGCCGCGAGCGCGCCGGTCACCTGGGGCACGCGGGCCCTCAAGCGGCGCAGTTCGTCGAGGACCTCGGCCTCGGCGGCCATGAGCAGTCTCCTCTCGGCACGCTGGCGGAGCGCGCGGATCACAGTGCCTCCAGGGCGGCGCGCAGCCGGCGCAGCAGGGTGATGTGCGGGTCGGCCTCGGCCGGATCCCGCGGCGGCTCCCCGGCATGCGCCGGGGACCACTCGCGGGGAGCGGAAGGGGGCGGGGCGGGAGGGGCGTCGGGGGCGGCGGGGGCGGTGCCGCCGAAGTCACCGGGTCCGCCCGGACCGCCCAGCCCACCTGGGCCACCGAGGCGACCGGGGTCACTGAGGCTGCCGGGGTGATCGGGGTCACTGAGGCCGCCGGGGTGATCGGGGAGCGGGGGTGGCGCGGGGTGAGCCGGCGGCAGGACCGGCGGCGGGGGGACGTCCGGGGCGAGCAGGCCGGCGGCGGCCAGCCGGTGCACGTCGACCAGGGTGTGGAAGGCGGGCCTGCCCAGCGCGCGGGAGATGTCCGAGGCCGTGCGCCGGCCGTCGACCAGGTGCAGCACCGCGGCCTGCCGGGGCGGGACCGAGGGGCCGGCCGGCCGCGAGGTCCGTGCCAGCGGGGCCTCGTCCGCCGCCGGGTCGGGCCAGATGCGGTGCAGCAGCGCCCGGCGGCGCAGCGTCTCGCGCTCCACGGCCGCCACGGACACCGGGTGCACGGGGCCGAGCCAGTGCGCGGCCCCGTAGCGGAAGCGGGCCGGGGCGCTGCTCGGTTCGAGGACGAAGTACGCGGCGTCGTACAGCGCCCCGAGGTGGCACAGTTCCAGCGCGCCCGTGGTCAGCCGTCCCCGGTCCACCAGGTACCGGCCCACCCGTCCGCGCTCCCCGGCCTGGGCGAACGCCTCGTGCCAGCCCTCCGCGTCGAGCACGCCGTGCGCGCCGAGCAGGAGGTCGAGGCCGGGGGTGTCGGGGCTCTCGGCGTGCACCACCTGGCCGTCGGCCAGATAGAGCGCGCCGCGCTCCCGGATGAGTACGCCCGTGGCCCGCTCGGCGGCGAGCCGGACCAGCATCGGGGAGAGGGCGCCGGCGGGTATGCGGGTGCGGTCCCGCACCGGCAGGGCGGGCGGCGGCGGCGTCGGCGGCGTCGGCGGGGTGGTGACCATCGTCATCCCAGCACCAGCCGGCCCGCCATCTCACCGAGGCGAATTCGTGCCAGCGCGAGGTTGCCCTCGGCGCGGGACAGCCACAGATGCAGGAAGACGCTGCTGTCGAAGGTCGTCGGGACGAAGCGCAGCAGGTGGTAGCTGTCGCTGTTGCTCAGGATCAGGTCCTCGACGGGAATGTCGGGGCCCGACCAGTCGGAGCCGTCCTCCGGGGCGAAGCAGCGGTGCTCGGCGGCGAGCCGGGCGAGTTCGGCGGCCTCCGCGGCGGTCGTCTCGGGGTCGCCGCCGGGGGATTCCCCGACGACACCCAACGTCAGACCGCTGGTCCAGTCGACCACCGCGGCACCTCTCGCGCCGGGCAGCCGCATGGCTTCCAGCAGGCACTCGTCGATTCCGGGCACCCTGGCTCCCCTCCCGCCTCGGGTTCGGATGAGTGACATGGACGCTACGCAACGTGTGCGCGAGGGGTGAGTGTTCCGGCATTTTCCGGTGGAACATGCGCGGCGGTGACTAAGGTGGGTCGGCTGTGCACCGTGAGTGGCCGGGACCGGCCTGGGAACTACAGCTGCGTCAGCGCCGAGGCGTGGGCGCCGCCCGACTCCGCGACGATCTCCCGGACCGTCTGCGGCTCCCGGACCGTCGCGAACCGCACCCCGTCCGCCCCGTCCTCGGCGACGTACCCGTACACCCCCACCCTGGGCAGCGAGTTGTAGGCGTAGTGGTGGGCGAAGGAGTAGGCGCCGGTGTCCGGCGCCGCCACCACGTCGCCCGGCGCCAGCTCCGGCAGCGGCCGCCCCTCGGCCAGCAGGTCGCCCGCGAAGCAGGCCGGTCCCGCCACGTCCTGCACCACCGGCGGACCCTCCTTCGGGCGCCCTTCGGCGTCGTACGCCGCGATCCGCAGCGGCCAGGCGTGCGGCGCGTACACCGTCCGGGTCGCGACCTGCACGCCCGCGTGGGTGACCGCCACCGCGCGGCCGCCCGCCGCCTTGGTGTACTCCACGCGTGCCACCAGCGTCCCGTGCTTGGCCAGCAGCGAGCGCCCGAACTCGGTGACCAGCCCGTACCGCCCGTCCATCAGTCCCGGCACGGCCTCGGCGAGCAGCCGGGCGTACCGCGCGTACGTCGGCGCCGACGCGTCCGAGCCGAAGCCGACCGGCAGTCCGCCGCCGATGTCGAGCGTGTCGACCTGCCGCCGGCCCGCCCTCCGGTTGATCTCCTCGGCCAGCGCGTACACCTCACCCAGGCCCCGCACCATCAGCGCCGGCGGGATGCCCTGCGAACCCACGTGCGCGTGCAGCCGGGTCAGCCACGGCCGCTCGGCGTACGCGCGCAGCAGCCACTCCCGTGCCCCCGCGTCCCGCAGCGCCACCCCGAACTTCGAGGTCGTGGTCGCGGTCGACAGCGCACCGATGGAACCGCCCCCGACCTGCGGATTGACCCGGACGCCGAGAGGGGAGCGGGTGGGCGCGGAGCGGACCAGCGCGTCGATCCTGGCCAGCTCCTGCGGATTGTCGGCGTTGACGGCGATGCCCATCGCCAGCGCCTCGCGCAGCTCCGCCGGGGTCTTCGCGGGCGAGTCCAGCACCGTCCGTTCCGGCGGCACCCCGGCCGCGCGCGCCAGGGCCAGCTCGCCGGCACTCGCCACCTCCGCCCCGATCCCGGCCGCCCGCAGCAGCCGTACCACCGGCACCAGGGGGCTCGCCTTCACCGCGAAGGCGTGCAGCACGGGAGTGCCGGGCGGGAGGACCGCCTCGAACGCCGCCCGCAGCTCGGCCGCCGCGTTTCGGATGCCGGTCACGTCGAGCAGTCCGGCCACGGGCGTGCCGGGCCCGAGCAGCCCCTGCGCGACGGCGGCCCGCACCGCCCGGTCCCGCCGCGCCACCCGCTCCCGGTCGGCCGGGGCCAGGGGGCCGGCCGCCACCGCACCCCACGCGTCCCCCGCCACGGCCGCGAGGTCCACGCCCGCTCCTGTGTTCCCACCCGTGCCTGCTCCTGTGCCTGCGCCTGTGCCCGTGCCTGCGCCCGTGCCCGTGCCCGTGCCCGTGCCTGCGTCTGTGTCCGTGGCTGCCTCCGTGTCTGTGCCTCTGGCCGTGTCCGTACCTGTGTCGTCGTCCGTACCCGTGTCGTCCATACAGGCGGCCACGCGTCCGTGTCGCAGCCCGGTTCCCGGCCGGGTACCCGGAAGGCCCGGCGTGTCCCGGGCGGACCGGAGCGAGGAGACCGTATTGACTAGCCCTATTCAGCACGCAACGATGTGAATATCCGCAGCACAGGCCCAGCCACACCCCAGGCCCGGGAGGCACCCATGTCAGGACCCCGTCCAGTCCGAGCCCCGCGCGGCACGGAGTTGAGTGCCCTCGGGTGGCAGCAGGAGGCCGCCCTGCGGATGCTGCAGAACAACCTCGACCCCGAGGTGGCGGAGCACCCCGACAAGCTCGTCGTCTACGGCGGCACGGGCAAGGCGGCCCGCGACTGGCGCTCCTTCGACGCCATGGTCCGCACCCTGCGCACCCTCAAGCAGGACGAGACGATGCTCGTGCAGTCGGGCCGCCCGGTCGGCGTCATGCAGACCCACGAGTGGGCGCCGCGCGTCCTCCTCGCCAACTCCAACCTCGTCGGCGACTGGGCCAACTGGGAGGAGTTCCGCCGCCTGGAGGCCCTCGGCCTGACCATGTACGGGCAGATGACCGCCGGCTCCTGGATCTACATCGGCACCCAGGGCATCCTCCAGGGCACCTACGAGACCTTCGCGGCCGTCGCCGCCAAGCGCTTCGGCGGCACCCTCGCCGGGACGATCACGCTGACCGCCGGGCTCGGCGGCATGGGCGGCGCCCAGCCGCTCGCCGTGACCATGAACGACGGCGTCGTGCTCTGCGTCGACTGCGACCCGCGGGCCATCGACCGCCGCATCGAGCACCGCTACCTCGACGTGCGGGCCGACAGCCTCGAACACGCCCTCCGCCTGGCCACCGAGGCCCGCGACGCCCGCCGCCCGCTGTCCATCGGCGTCCTCGGCAACGCCGCCGAGGTTGTCCCCCGGCTCCTCGCGATGGGCGCCCCCATCGACATCGTCACCGACCAGACCTCCGCCCACGACCCGCTGGCCTACCTGCCCACCGGGATCGCCTTCGAGGACATGGCGGGCGCCGCCGCCAAGGACCCGGCCGGCTTCACCACCCGGGCCCGCGAGTCCATGGCCCGGCACGTCGAGGCCATGGTCGGCTTCCAGGACGCCGGCGCCGAGGTCTTCGACTACGGCAACTCGATCCGCGGCGAGGCACGACTCGCCGGATACGAGCGGGCCTTCGCCTTCCCCGGTTTCGTCCCCGCCTACATCCGCCCCCTGTTCTGCGAGGGCAAGGGCCCCTTCCGCTGGGCCGCCCTGTCCGGCGACCCCGCCGACATCGCGAGGACCGACCGGGCGATCCTCGACCTCTTCCCGGAGAACGAGTCGCTGGCCCGCTGGATCAAGATGGCCGGCGAGCGCGTCCACTTCCAGGGTCTGCCCGCCCGCATCTGCTGGCTCGGCTACGGCGAGCGGGACAAGGCGGGCGAGCGGTTCAACGACATGGTCGCGAGCGGCGAGCTGAGCGCCCCCGTCGTCATCGGCCGCGACCACCTCGACTGCGGCTCCGTCGCCTCCCCCTACCGCGAGACCGAGGCGATGCGCGACGGCTCCGACGCCATCGCCGACTGGCCCCTGCTCAACGCCATGGTCAACGTGGCCTCCGGCGCCTCCTGGGTCTCCCTCCACCACGGCGGCGGCGTCGGCATGGGCCGTTCGATCCACGCCGGGCAGGTCACCGTCGCCGACGGCACCCCGCTGGCCGGCGAGAAGATCCGCCGCGTCCTCACCAACGACCCCGGCATGGGCGTCATCCGGCACGTGGACGCCGGATACGACATCGCCGAGGACGTCGCCGAGGAGCGGGGCGTACGGGTCCCGATGCGCGAGGGCGAGGAGACGCCCGGGGGCGCCGGGGCGGGCGAGGGCGACGTGGCCTCCGAGGGTGGCGCCGCGTGAGCTTCCACAGCATGTGGACGGAGTTGCTGCCCCTCGGCCGCGACTCCGCCTCCGGCGGCTACCGCCGCTACGCCTGGACCCCCGCCGACACCGACTGCCGCGCCTGGTTCCGCGCACAGGCACTCGCCCGCGGCCTCACCCACGAGACCGACCGCAACGGCAACCAGTGGGCCTGGCTCGGCGACCCCGCCGCCGGGAACGCCCTCGTCACCGGCTCCCACCTCGACTCCGTGCCCGACGGCGGCGCCTTCGACGGCCCCCTCGGCGTCGTCTCCGCCTTCGCCGCCCTCGACGAACTCCGGTCCCGCGGGGTGCCGTTCACCCGACCCTTCGGCATCGTCAACTTCGGCGACGAGGAGGGCGCCCGCTTCGGTCTCGCCTGCGTCGGCTCCCGGCTCGCGACCGGCGCCCTCACCGTCGAGGCCGCCCATCGCCTCACCGACGCCCAGGGCATCACGCTGCCCCGGGCCATGGAGGCCGCCGGGCACGACCCGGACGCCCTCGGCCCCGACCCCGAACGGCTCGGCCGCATCGGCGCCTTCGTGGAACTCCACGTGGAGCAGGGCCGCGCCCTCGACCTCACCGGGGACGCCGTCGGCGTGGCGAGCGCCATCTGGCCGCACGGCCGCTGGCGCTACGACTTCCGCGGCGAGGCCAACCACGCCGGCACCACCCGCCTCGCCGACCGCCGCGACCCCATGCCGGCCTACGCCGAGACGGTCCTCGCCGCCCGCCGCGAGGCCCAGCGGGCCGGCGCCGTCGCCACCTTCGGGAAGGTCGCCGTCGAACCCAACGGGGTCAACGCCATCCCCTCCCTGGTCCGCGGCTGGCTCGACTCCCGCGCCGCCGACCAGCCCACCCTGGACACCGTCACCGGCGCCCTGGAGAAGGCCGCCCGGGAGTACGCCGACGCCCACGGCGTCGAACTGGACGTCGTCCGCGAGTCGTTCACCCCCGTCGTCGAGTTCGACCACGGCCTGCGCGACGCGCTCGCCCGCATCCTCGGCAGCGGGACCGACCTCACCGTGCCCGTCCTCGGCACCGGAGCGGGACACGACGCCGGCATCCTCTCCGCCGCCGTCCCGACCGCCATGCTGTTCGTGCGCAATCCCACCGGTGTCTCGCACTCCCCGGCCGAGTACGCCACCGAGGACGACTGCACGGCCGGCGTGACCGCGCTCGCCGACGTACTGGAAGGGCTGATCCGCACGTGACGCAGCCGCACCGCACGCCGCCCGCCCCGGCCGGGCGGACGTACTGGCTGGAGCACGCCTGGCTCGGCGACCGCACCGAGCCGGGCGTCGCCGTCGAGACCGCGGACGGGCGGATCACCGCCGTCCGCACGGACACCCCCGCCCCGCCGCCCGGGGCCGAGGTGCTGCGCGGGCTCACCGTCCCGGGACTGGCCAACGCGCACTCGCACGCCTTCCACCGCGCCCTGCGCGGCACCGTGCAGGTCGGCTCCGGCACCTTCTGGACCTGGCGCGAGGTCATGTACGCCACCGCCGACCGGCTCACCCCGGACACCTACCACGCGCTCGCCCGCGCGGTGTACGCCGAGATGGCACTGGCCGGCATCACGGCGGTCGGCGAATTCCACTATCTGCACCACGCCCCCGGCGGCACCCCCTACGCCGAGCCCAACGCGATGGGGGAGGCGCTCCTCGCGGCGGCCGCCGAGGCCGGCATCCGCATCACCCTCCTCGACACCTGCTACCTCTCCGCCGGCTTCGGCCGGCCCCCCACCAGCCACCAGCTCCGCTTCTCCGACGGCACCGCGGACGCCTGGGCCGCACGCTCTTCACTTCTCAAGGAACGGGATCACGCGCGGATCGGCGCCGCCGTGCACTCCGTACGGGCCGTGCCCGCCGAGCAGTTGGCCACCGTGGCCCGCTGGGCCGAGGAACGGCGGGCCCCGCTGCACGTGCACCTGTCGGAGCAGACCGCGGAGAACGAGGACTGCCGCCAGGCCCACGGCCGCACCCCCGCCCGGCTCCTCGCCGACCACGGCGTGCTGGGCCCGCGCACCACCGGGGTGCACAACACCCACCTCACCCAGGAGGACATCGCGCTCCTCGGCGGCTCGGGCACCGGCACCTGCATGTGCCCGACCACCGAACGGGACCTCGCCGACGGCATCGGGCCCGCCGCCGCCCTCCAGCGGGCCGGCTCCCCGCTCAGCCTCGGCTCCGACAGCCACGCCGTCATCGACCTGCTGGAGGAGGCCCGCGCGATGGAGCTCGACGAGCGCCTGCGCACCCGCACCCGCGGTCACTGGACGGCGGCCGCCCTGCTGCGCGCCGCCTCCGCCGACGGCCACGCCGCCCTCGGCTGGGACGAGGCCGGCCGCATCGAGCCCGGCGCGCTCGCCGACCTCACGACCCTCGCCCTCGACTCCGTCAGAACGGCGGGAGCACTGCCCCGGCTGGGCGCGGAGACCGCGGTATTCGCCGCGACGGCAGCGGACGTCCGTCACACCGTCGTCGGCGGTCGGCACGTCGTACGGGACGGGGCCCACGCCCTGGTCCCCGACGTGCCCGCGGCGCTGTCGGCCGCCCTCGCCGCCCTGCGCGACTGAGACCACCCGCCGCCGCCCGCCCCGCCACCGGCGGCGACACCGGCACCCGCCCCGCCCGTGCCCCCGTCACGAGCCACGCCATCGCCCCGACCGAGGACACCATGAGCAGCAGCACGGTCATCACGAACATCGCCACGCTGATCACCAACGACCCCTCCCTCAGCGACACGGACCCCCTCGGCACCGTCCGGAACGCGGCCGTCGTCCTCGAGGGCGACCGCGTCGCGTGGACGGGTGAGGCAAGCAAAGCACCCACCACTGACAATCGGGTCGACGCCGGCGGCCGGGCGGTGATCCCCGGCTTCGTGGACTCCCATTCCCACCTGGTCTTCGCGGGCGACCGCACCGAGGAGTTCCACGCCCGCATGTCCGGCCGCCCCTACGGCGCGGGCGGCATCCGCACCACCGTCGCGGCCACCCGCGCCGCCACCGACGCGGAACTGGAGGCGAACCTCACCCGTTATCTGCGCGAGGCGCTGCGCCAGGGCACGACGACGTTCGAGACCAAGTCGGGCTACGGACTGACCGTCGAGGACGAGGCCCGCGCCCTGCGGATCGCCGCCGCGCACACCGACGAGGTCACGTTCCTCGGCGCGCACGTCGTGCCGCCGGAGTTCGCCGAGGACCCCGCCGCCTACGTCGCCCTGGTCACCGGCGAGATGCTCGACGCCTGCGCCCCGCACGCCCGCTGGATCGACGTGTTCTGCGAGAAGGGGGCCTTCGACGGCGACCAGGCCCGCGCGATCCTCACCGCGGGACGGGCCAGGGGTCTGCGTCCGCGCGTGCACGCCAACCAGCTCACGTACGGTCCCGGCGTGCAGCTCGCGGTGGAGCTGGACGCGGCCAGCGCCGACCACTGCACCCACCTCACGGACGCGGACGTCGACGCCCTCGCCCAGGGCGGCACCGTCGCCACCCTGCTGCCCGGCGCCGAGTTCTCCACCCGCGCCCAGTGGCCCGACGCCCGCAGGCTGCTGGACGCCGGTGCCACGGTCGCGCTGTCCACGGACTGCAACCCCGGCTCCTCCTTCACCAGCTCCATGCCGTTCTGCCTGGCCCTCGCCGTACGGGACATGGGCATGACCCCCGACGAGGCGCTCTGGTCGGCCACCGCCGGAGGCGCCCGCGCCCTGCGCCGGGACGACGTCGGCCGGCTCGCCCCGGGGGCGTACGCCGACCTCGCCGTCCTGGACGCGCCCAGCCATGTCCACCTGGCCTACCGCCCCGGCGTCCCCCTGGTCACCGAGGTCTGGCACCGCGGCGTACGCGTGAACTGACCGGAACGGGGGAGACAGGACAGGGCGAGACGGGACGACAGGGCGGACAACAGAAGAGAGAAGGAGAAGGAGAAGGAGAAGGAGAGGAAGGGCGAGGACAGGCAGCGGTGGGCCGCTACTCCTCGAGCGTCAGGCCCTTGCGCAGCCGGACCAGCGTGCGGGACAGCAGCCGGGAGACGTGCATCTGGGAAATGCCGAGCTCCTCGCCGATCTCGGACTGGGTCATGTTGGCCACGAACCGCAGGGAGAGGATCTTCCGGTCGCGCTGCGGCAGACCGGCGATCAGCGGCTTCAGGGACTCGACGTACTCGACGCCCTCGAGCTCGTGGTCCTCGTAACCGATGCGGTCCGCGAGCGCGCCCTCGGAGTCGTCCTCCTCCGGCTGCGCGTCCAGCGAGGACGCGGTGTACGCGTTGGAGGCGACCATGCCCTCGACGACCTCTTCGTTGGACAGCCCGAGGCGGTCCGCCAGTTCGGTCACGGTGGGCGCCCGGTCGAGCTGCTGGGCCAGTTCGTCGCCGGCCTTGGCCAGGTCCAGGCGGAGTTCCTGCAGCCGGCGCGGTACGCGCACGGACCACGAGGTGTCGCGGAAGAAGCGCTTGATCTCGCCGATGATGGTCGGCATCGCGAACGTGGGGAACTCCACACCGCGGCTCAGCTCGAAGCGGTCGATCGCCTTGATCAGGCCGATCGTGCCGACCTGGATGATGTCCTCCATCGGTTCGCTGCGGGTGCGGAACCGGGCGGCGGCGAACTTCACCAGGGCGAGGTTCAGCTCGACGAGCGTGTGGCGCACGTAGGCGTGCTCGTAGGTGCCCTCTTCGAGGGACTCCAGGCGCTGGAACAGGGTCTTGGACAGCGCCCGCGCGTCCACCGGTCCCACCTCGGCGTACGGGGGGATCTCGGGGAGTCCGACCAGTCCGTCGGGCTCGGTGAGGCTCTCGAAGTCCTCCAGCGCCTCGAGTCCTTCGAGGGACTCGACAGCGGGTTCGAACTCGGGTCGTTCCGGGGAGCGTGTCGACGTCGCCCTCTGGGTATGCGATTCGTCGAGCCGGGGTGACATGATGTCCTCCATCGTTCTCGGCATGTGGCAGCCGAAGCCATACGTGCACTGCGGTGTGCGGCGCCTCCAAAGCCGGCCGTGGTCGATCGGGTGTCCCTACTAGCCCTACCCGGTTCCACAAGCCGGTTGCAAGTGCGCTTACCTGCGGCTTGTCCGGGTTTGTGCGTTTGTTCGGGTGTCGGGGGCAGTGGGGAGGGCGTAGTGTTCGAGGACATCAAGCAAGAGCCACGACGGTCGGGAGAGGGACGGCATGGACCGCGGGACGGTCGGCAGCGCACAGTCGGGCCGGCTTCTGGTCGAGGTGCGCGAAGAAGGTACGAGCGCTGTCGTGACACCGGCGGGTGAGCTGGATCACCACACCGCCGATCTGTTGCGCGAGCCGCTCGAGGATTGCCTCGAGAAGGGTTTCTCGCGCCTGGTGGTGGACTGCTCCCGGTTGGAGTTCTGCGACTCCACCGGGCTGAACGTGCTGCTCGGTGCCCGGCTGAAGGCCGAGGCCGCGGGCGGCGGCGTGCATCTCGTGGGGATGCAGCCGGTGGTGGCCCGGGTCTTCGAGATCACCGGCGCCGATTCGGTGTTCGTCCTCCACGACACGCTCGACCAGGCTCTCGCCTCCGAGTAGGCGGGAGCGGAGTGGAGCGCGCGCGGACGAGGGGGGCACACACGCGCGGACCGCACACGCGGTCCGCGGGGCGGGCGGGTGCCCGTCCGGTGTCTTCCATGACGTATGTGACGAGCGCGTCGCGATCGTCACGGGTTCCGTCCGAATCCGTGGGTGTTCCGCCGGTCGGCCCGGGCAGGAGACATGCTGAACGTGCCGGTGGCACGGAAGGGCCGGCATCCCCGACGGTGCGAGCCGCGTCCTTCCCGTACGGGACGGTGACCTGCTCGCCGCCCGGAACGGGGACCCGCACATCGTCCGGAACGGTGGCGGGTACACCCTTTCGTACGGGTACAGAGTCTTCCATCGTGAATGAATCGTGAACTGGTGAATCGGTGAGGTGAAGCGCTGATGAGCACCACCCGGCCTTATTCGCCGGGCGACCGCGGCCCCGAGCCCAGCGGCGCTTCCGGGGCGGCCGCGGACGCGACGGCCTCCTCGGAGGGTCCGTCGTCCGTGCCGTCTGCGTCTTCCGCGTCCGCCGATCCACCAGGGGGCGGTGCGTCACCCGCCGCGGCCCCCTCGGGCTCCCCGCCGTCCGGCGGGCGGCAGGTGCGGCGGCTGAACTTCGACGGAGCGAGCGGTGTCGTGCCGCTCGCCCGCGACTTCACCCGGCAGGCGCTCTACGCCTGGGGGTGGCTGCCGGCCGATTCCGCGGACCAGCGGGCGGCGGCGGAGGACGTGCTGCTGGTCGTCTCGGAACTCGTCACCAACGCGTGCCTGCACGCCGAGGGCCCCGAGGAACTGTGGATCACCTGCGACAACAAGGTGCTGCGGATCGAGGTCTCGGACCGGGGCGAGGGCCAGCCGGCGCCGCGCACTCCGCACCGGGCGGGACGTCCGGGCGGCCACGGCATGTTCATCGTCGAGCGGCTGTGCCTGGACTGGGGAGTCGTACGGTCCAAGGACGCCGGCGGTCCCGCGGGCAAGACGGTCTGGGCGGAGCTGGGCGCACCCTAGCGCCGGGCTCCACCCCTCACCCGCCTTCCTTCGGTCGCCTCGGGCGGCCGCGCCTTCCCGCCCCGCACTCTCACGCCCGGAGCCTCGCGCCCCGGGCGTTCGTGCGTCTCCGTGTCGTCCGGGCCGCTCCTGCCACAGCCCCCCGCGAGGCGGGCACGCGAAGGGCGGCGGCATCCGTCCGCCGGATGCCGCCGCCCCTGGGCGGGTCAGTCGCCGTGCGTCAGCGCACGTCGCCCATCAACTGCTTGACCTTGCCGCGGTAGAGCCAGACCGCCGCGCCCGCAACGACGGCCAGCGTGGCCTCCAGGGCGACGATGCCCGTCGTGTTGAGGTCGACGCCCGCGATGGAGAGCAGGCCCGTGGTCGCGTCGCCCGCGGTGACCGCCAGGAACCAGACACCCATGAGCTGCGAGGCGTACTTCGCCGGAGCCATCTTCGTCGTCACCGACAGGCCCACCGGCGAGAGCAGCAGTTCGCCCATCGTCTGGACGAAGTAGATCGCCACCAGCCACAGCGCGGCCGCCTTGTGCCCGCCGTCGGCGATCCCCAGCGGCGCCAGGAAGACGAAGAAGGAGACGCCGACCAGCATCAGGCCGGAGGCGAACTTCACGACCGTGCTCGGCTCCTTGCCGCGCCGGTTCAGCGCCAGCCAGATCGCGGCGAACACCGGGGCGAACGCCATGATCAGCACGGGGTTGACCGACTGGTACCAGGAGACCGGGAAGCCCCAGCCGCCCACGGTGTTCTTCGCCGAGCTGTCCGCGAACAGCGACAGCGTCGAGCCGCCCTGGTCGTAGATCATCCAGAACACGGCCGCGGCCACGAAGAACCAGATGTACGCGGTCATCCGGGACTGCTCGGCGCGGTTCAGGGAGCGGTCCCGCTTGATGCGCGCGATCACGAAGACCGGAATGACCAGGCCGGCCACGGTGATCGGCACCATGAGCCAGTTCAGCGTGTAGACACCGGTCAGACCGATGATCGCGTAGAAGATCACGGCCGCGGCCGCCCAGGCGCCGGTCTTGCGCAGCGTGGAGGACTTCTCGGGGGCCGACAGCGGCATGGGGACGACGTCGGAGCGCGGGCTCAGGTGGCGGGTGCCGAGCAGGAACTGGGCGAGGCCCAGGCCCATGCCGACCGCCGCGAGCGCGAAGCCGAGGTGCCAGTTGACGTTCTCGCCGACGGTGCCGATGGCGAGCGGCGCGGCGAAGGCGCCCACGTTGATGCCCACGTAGAAGAGGGTGAAGCCGCCGTCCCGGCGCGGGTCGTCCGGGCCGTTGTACAGGTGGCCGACCATCGTCGAGATGTTGGCCTTCAGCAGGCCCGAGCCGATCGCGACCAGTCCGAGGCCGGCGAAGAAGGTGCCGGCCGAGGGGAGCGCCAGCGTCAGGTGGCCCAGCATGATGACCGCGCCGGCGACGGCGACGGTCTTGCGGGGGCCGAGGATCCGGTCGGCGACCCAGCCGCCCGGCATGGCGAGCAGGTAGACGAGCGAGAGGTAGACCGAGTAGATCGCGGTGGCCGTGGTGGCGTTCATGTGCAGGCCGCCCGGGGCCACCAGGTACAGCGGGAGCAGAGCCCTCATGCCGTAGTAGGAGAATCGTTCCCACATCTCGGTCATGAAGAGAGTGGCCAGTCCGCGGGGGTGGCCGAAGAAGGACTTCTCGGAGCCGGGGATGCCCGGCTGGACCGAGTCCTTCGTCAGGCTGGACGCCATGGTCGTTCCTTGCTGGTCGGGACGCAGTGCGTAGCGTTGCGCCCGGTGGGGGGAGGCCGGCACCGGCGGTTGACGCCGTTCACCCCACGCTCACGGGGTATCCGCTCCGGATCACGGAACGGGGACGGCGACCACCGGGATCCACGCCCCTCGCGTCCCGTGCGCGTCCTCGCGCACCGGCTCGGGGGCCCGGCCACAGGTCATGTCACTGCCGGCCGGCGGGGAACCGGCCGAGAGACGGCCGGCGGGGAACCGGTCCGTCCGGACCGGTCGGTGTCCGGTCCGTCGCCCGCACGCAAAAGGGGCCCCGGCGGGTGGGCCCGCCGCCGCCCCGCTCCCGGCTGTCCGGGTTGTCACTACAGGCGTTCAAGCTCACGATACGGCACGGTCCCACCCCATATGGAAGGACTTGAGACACGAATCACAGGTACGAACGGAACCGAACATCTGTTTCGAAGCTCTGCCCCGGCTCCCACCCCGAGGTCGCAGGCGGCGCCGCGGAGCGGACACCCGGGAGAGCCGACCGGCCACCCTCCCAGGTCAAGGTAAGAGAGCGGGGGGGCCGATCACCCCCTCGTCTCTTGCACTGCGCGGACTACCATCAGTCCATGACCCGTGTACTGCTCGCAGAGGACGACGCGTCCATCTCGGAGCCGCTGGCCCGCGCCCTGCGCCGGGAGGGCTACGAGGTCGAGGTGCGCGAGGACGGACCGACCGCGCTCGACGCGGGGATGCAGGGCGGCGTCGACCTGGTGGTACTCGACCTCGGGCTGCCCGGCATGGACGGCCTCGAAGTGGCCCGGCGGCTGCGCTCCGAGGGGCACACCGTCCCGATCCTCATCCTGACCGCGCGCGCCGACGAGGTGGACACCGTCGTCGGACTCGACGCGGGCGCCGACGACTACGTCACCAAGCCGTTCCGCCTCGCCGAACTGCTCGCCCGCGTCCGGGCCCTGCTGCGCCGCGGGGCCACCGAGCCGCAGCAGCCGCCCGCCACGCACGGCGTGCGCATCGACGTCGAATCGCACCGGGCGTGGATGGGCGAGGAGGAGCTGCAGCTCACGGCGAAGGAGTTCGACCTGCTGCGGGTGCTGGTGCGGGACGCGGGCCGGGTCGTCACCCGCGACCAGCTCATGCGCGAGGTCTGGGACACCACCTGGTGGTCGTCCACCAAGACGCTGGACATGCACATCTCCTGGCTGCGCAAGAAGCTGGGCGACGACGCGGCGAACCCCCGCTACATCGCGACGGTCCGCGGCGTCGGCTTCCGCTTCGAGAAGAGCTGACGAGGCCCTTCCGACGTGCGCCGCCGTCTCATCCAGTCCACCCTCGCCGTCGTCCTCGTGGTGATCGCCGTCTTCGGCGTCTCCCTCGTCATCGTCGAGACCCGCACCATCAGCAACAGCGCCCAGGAGCGCGTCGACTCCGAGGCGCTGCGTCTGGCCAGCATCGTCGACGGCCGTCTCATGGACGACGAGAAGGTCACCGCCGAGGTGCTGAAGGAGCAGCTCAAGGGCCAGGTCACCGAGGACAGGTACGCCCTCGTGAGCATGCCGGGCAAGGACCCCGTCGAGGTCGGCTCCCGGCCCACCGGCGACGTCATCCACGCCACCACCAGGGGCGAGGAGGGCGAGACGGTCCGCGTCGAGGAGCCCCGGTCCGCGGTGACCCGTGAGGTCGGCCGCACGCTGCTGATCATCGGCCTGGTCGCGCTCCTCGCGATCGTCGCGGCCGTCCTGCTCGCCGTGCGCCAGGCCAGCCGGCTCGCCTCCCCGCTCACCGACCTCGCCTCCACCGCCGAGCGGCTCGGCTCGGGGGACCCGCGCCCGCGGCACAAGCGCTACGGGGTGCCCGAGCTGGACCGGGTCGCGGACGTCCTCGACTCCTCCGCCGAACGCATCGCCCGGATGCTGACCGCCGAGCGGCGGCTGGCCGCCGACGCCTCCCACCAGCTCCGCACCCCGCTCACCGCGCTGTCGATGCGGCTGGAGGAGATCACCCTCACCGACGACCCCGACACGGTGAAGGAGGAGGCGACCATCGCGCTGACCCAGGTCGAGCGGCTCACGGACGTCGTGGAGCGGCTGCTCACCAACGCCCGGGACCCGCGCACCGGCTCCGCCGTCTCCTTCGACCTCGACGAGGTCATCCAGCAGCAGGTCGCCGAGTGGCGCCCCGCCTACCGCAGCGAGGGCCGCGCCATCGTCAGCTCCGGCAAGCGGCATCTGCAGGCCGTCGGCACCCCGGGGGCGGTGGCGCAGGTGCTGGCCGCGCTGATCGAGAACTCGCTGATGCACGGCGGCGGCACGGTCGCGCTGCGCACCCGCGTCACCGGCAACCAGGCGGTCATCGAGGTCACCGACGAGGGCCCCGGCGTCCCCTCCGACCTCGGCGCCCGCATCTTCGAGCGCACGATCAGCGGCCGGAACTCCACGGGCATCGGCCTCGCCGTCGCCCGGGACCTGGCCGAGGCGGACGGCGGCCGGCTGGAGATGCTCCAGGCGAAGCCGCCGGTCTTCGGACTGTTCCTGTCGCGGACGCCGCTGCGGAAGACCCCGGCGGGCGGGGACTCGGGGCCGACGGTGCGCTGAGCCGTCTCCGGCGGGTCAGCGGCGCAGGCGCCCGGGCGGTGTGGTCTCCTCCAGGAACGATTCCGCGCTCGCCACCGCCTCCTTGGCGGGCAGCGCGCGGAACACCCAGGTGCGGTACGACCAGAAGCGGAACAGCGTCGCGATGCCGATGCCGAGGAACTTGAAGATGTTGCTCTGCAGCGAACTGTCCCAGCCGAAGCCGTACGTGGCCACGTACAGCACGCCGTTCTCGATCACCAGGCCGGCCGCGCTGAAGAGCAGGAACAGGCTCAGTTCCTTGGTGCGGCCGCTCTTGTCGCGGTCCCGGTAGGCGAAGTAGCGGAAGCCCACGTAGTTGAACGCGATCGCGACGATCGTGGCGATGACACTGGCGCGCACCACCTGCAGATCGGTGGTGTGCCGCACGAGGTTGAAGACGAGCAGGTTGACGAGGAGGCCGGCCCCGCCGACGGCGCCGAACTTCGCGACCTCGCGGCCGAGGTGCTGAAGCCGCCGGCGCAGGGCACTGCGAGAGGTGCTCCGCACCCCCGTGGAACCATTGCCCATCGTGTCGCCAGCCCCCGTCGGGTCGCGTCCGACGGCCGCCACCGGAGAGCGACCGCGCTTCCCCCATGCTAACCAGCACGCCCCCGCGAGGGCGCGAGCGACGGCCGCCCGCGCCGCGCCCTCACCGGATCCCGCCGCACCCGGGGCACGGCGGGCGCCGCGCGCCGCTTAACCTGGGGGACGTGACGTTTCCGGTAGTCGGCATGGTCGGCGGAGGCCAGCTCGCTCGTATGACACACGAGGCGGGCATCCCGTTGGGCATCAGGTTCAAGCTCCTCAGTGACACTCCCCAGGATTCCGCGGCGCAGGTCGTGAACGAGGTGGTCCTCGGCGACTACCGCGACCTGGACACGCTGCGCGCCTTCGCGCGCGGCTGCGACGTGATCACCTTCGACCACGAGCACGTGCCCACCGAGCACCTGCGGGCCCTGGAGGCCGACGGCATCCCCGTCCGCCCCGGCCCCGACGCGCTCGTGCACGCCCAGGACAAGGGGGTGATGCGCGAGAAGCTCGACGCGCTCGGCGTGCCCTGCCCCCGGCACCGCATCGTCTCCGGTCCCGAGGACGTGGCCGCCTTCGCGGCGGAGGGCGTCCCCGAGGGCGGTGAGGGCGACGGCTTCCCCGTCGTCCTCAAGACCGTCCGCGGCGGCTACGACGGCAAGGGCGTGTGGGTCGTGCACTCCGCCGCCGAGGCCGCCGAGCCCTTCCGCGCCGGGGTCCCCGTCCTCGCCGAGGAGAAGGTCGACTTCGTGCGGGAGCTGGCCGCCAACGTGGTGCGCTCCCCGCACGGCCAGGCGGTGGCCTACCCCGTCGTCGAGTCCCGCCAGGTCGGCGGCGTCTGCGACACGGTGATCGCCCCGGCCCCCGACCTGGACGAGGCACTGGCCCTGCGCGCCGAGGAGATGGCGCTGAACATCGCCAAGGAACTCGGCGTCGTAGGCCACCTCGCCGTCGAGCTGTTCCAGACCCGCGACGGACGCGTCCTGGTCAACGAGCTGGCCATGCGCCCGCACAACTCCGGCCACTGGTCGATGGACGGCGCGATCACCAGCCAGTTCGCCAACCACGTCCGCGCCGTCCTGGACCTCCCGCTCGGCGACCCGCGCCCGCGCGCGAAGTGGACCGTCATGGTCAACGTCCTCGGCGGCGACTACCCGGACATGTACTCCGCGTACCTGCACTGCATGGCCCGCGACCCCCAGCTCAAGATCCACATGTACGGCAAGGACGTGAAGCCCGGCCGCAAGGTGGGGCACGTCAACACCTACGGCGACGACCTCGACGACGTGCTGGAGCGCGCCCGTCACGCAGCCGGCTACCTGAGAGGGACGATCACCGAATGAGCCCCGCCGCACACCCCGCCGTCGGCATCGTCATGGGGTCGGACTCCGACTGGCCCGTCATGGAGGCCGCCGCCCAGGCCCTCGACGAGTTCGAGATCGCCCACGAGGTCGACGTCGTCTCCGCGCACCGGATGCCGCGCGAGATGATCACCTACGGCGAGCAGGCCGCCGAGCGCGGACTGAAGGTGATCATCGCGGGCGCGGGCGGTGCCGCCCACCTGCCCGGCATGCTCGCCTCCGTCACCCCGCTGCCCGTCATCGGCGTGCCCGTGCCGCTGAAGTACCTGGACGGCATGGACAGCCTGCTCTCCATCGTGCAGATGCCGGCCGGGGTGCCCGTCGCCACCGTCTCCGTCGCCGGGGCGCGCAACGCCGGGCTGCTCGCGGCCCGCATCCTCGCCACCCACGACGAGGACCTGCGCACCCGCATGCGGGAGTTCCAGCAGGAGCTGAACGACCAGGCCACCGAGAAGGGCAAGCGGCTGCGCGCCAAGGTCCAGGGCGCGGGCGCCGGCTTCGGCTTCGGCCCGGGCGCGGGGAAGTGACGGCGATGACGACACCGGCCTCCGCCTCCCTGGACGCGGCCCGCGCGCTGCTGCGCGAGTTCCCCGTCGTCGACGGCCACAACGACCTGCCCTGGGCGCTGCGCGAGCAGGTCCGCTACGACCTCGACGCCCGCGACATCGCCGGCGACCGGCGCGCACAGCTGCACACCGACATCCCCCGGCTGCGGGCCGGCGGCGTCGGCGCCCAGTTCTGGTCGGTCTACGTGCGCTCCGACCTGCCCGGCGCGGTCACCGCGACGCTGGAGCAGATCGACTGCGTACGGCAGCTCCTCGACCGCCACCCCGAGGCGCTGCGCGCCGCGCACACCGCCGCCGACATGGAGGCGGCCCGCGCCGAGGGCCGGATCGCCTCGCTGATGGGCGCCGAGGGCGGCCACTCCATCGACAACTCGCTCGGCACCCTGCGGGGTCTGTACGCGCTCGGCGTGCGCTACATGACGCTCACCCACAACGACAACGTGGCCTGGGCCGACTCGGCCACGGACGAGCCGCGCGTCGGCGGGCTCTCGGCCTTCGGCCGCGAGGTCGTGCGCGAGATGAACCGGCTCGGGATGCTCGTGGACCTCTCCCACGTGGCCCCCGACACCATGCGGACCGCCCTGGACACCACCTCGGCGCCGGTGATCTTCTCGCACTCCTCCGCCCGCGCCGTCTGCGACCACCCGCGCAACATCCCCGACGACGTGCTGGAACGGCTGCCGGGCAACGGCGGCGTGGCGATGGTGACCTTCGTCCCCAAGTTCGTCCTCCAGGCCGCCGTCGACTGGACGGCCGCCGCCGACGAGAACCTGCGGGCGCACGGCTTCCACCACCTGGAGACGAACGACGAGGCGATGAAGGTGCACCACGCCTTCGAGGAGGCGCACCCGCGCCCGGTCGCCACGGCGGCCACGGTGGCCGACCACCTCGACCACATGCGCGAGGTCGCCGGCGTCGATCACCTCGGCATCGGCGGGGACTACGACGGCACGGCCTTCACCCCGGCCGGCCTCGACGACGTCTCGGGCTACCCGAACCTGATCGCCGAACTGCTCGACCGGGGCTGGTCACGGGCCGACCTGGCCAAGCTGACCTGGCAGAACGCGGTCCGGGTGCTCGGCGCCGCCGAGGACGTGGCCCGCGCGGAGCAGGCCGCCCGGCCCCCGTCCAACGCCACGCTGGAGCAGCTCGACGGATGAGGGCGGGCGGGCGGCGGCCCTCGGACCGGCCCGAGGGCCGCCCGTCCGGATCATCCCGGCGTCGCGGGGGCCGGTCGGTCGAAGACGTATCGCCTCCCGGCCGGCCTGATCCGAACGCAAGACCCTAGTGCTCGTACCCCTCCGCCGCCCGCTTCTCCCGCAGCTCCAGGATGGCGCGGCGGCGGGCCAGCCGGTGCGTGCGGCGGATCTGCGCTTCCTGGTACCGGCGCCGATCCCGGTCGGTCTCCGGGAACACCGGCGGCACCGGACGCGGCCTGCCGTCGGCGTCCACGGCCGCGAACACCAGGTAGGCCGAGCCGACGTGGGTGGCGGGCGCCGACTCGTTCCAGCGCTCCGCGAGGACCCGCACGCCCACCTCCATGGAGCTGCGCCCGGTCCAGTTGACCTGCGCCTTCACATGGACGAGGTCGCCGACCCTGACCGGCTCCAGGAACACCATCTCGTCCATGGACGCCGTCACGGCGGGCCCGCCGCAGTGCCGTCCGGCCACGGCGCCGGCCGCGTCGTCGACGAGCTTCATGATCACCCCGCCGTGGACCGTGCCCAGAAGGTTCGTGTCGTTGTGGGTCATGATGTGGCTGAGCGTGGTGCGGGAGGCGGAGACGGGCTTCCCGGGAAGTCCCTCCGCGGTCGCCGGCGAGGCGTGGTCTGTCATGAACTCCACCCTATGCGGCGGTGCGGTCCGGAGACTTTGTGTCGGGTTCGCAACAGCGGCGGTCCAATTCGCCGGGACCCCTGTATGGCGCACAGCCGGGCACTGCACACTGGGCGGCATGAACGAGTGGCCGGACGGGTGGTCCGACAGCAACGGCAATGGGTACGGACGCGGCGGCGCCGGTGCCCGGCCCGAGGGCGCCCGGGTGGCGCGGCAGGCCCGGCGCGGCCCGGCGGACGCCGGGCAGGGCTACGGCCCCGACTCCTCCGCCCCGCCGTACGGCAGGGTGCCGCAGCAGCCGTCATACGTTGACGGCGGTGCCGGCGGTGCCGGTGCCGGCGGCGCCGGGCAGAGCGGGTACGACGACGGCTCCGGCTACAACACCGGCCAGGTCTACGGCGGTGGCGGCGCGGGCGGGACCGGCGGCGGCCGTCCGGCCCCGAACTGGCGGCGGCGCGCCAAGTGGACCGCCATCACCGTCGTCACCGTGCTCGTGGTGACCACCGTCGGCACGTACTTCTGGGCCGACTCCAAGCTCAACCGGGACGTCGACCTGTCCAAGGTGATCGACCGGCCCGCCGAGGGCGACGGCACCAACTACCTGATCGTCGGCTCCGACAGCCGCGAGGGCCTGTCCGACGACCAGAAGAAGAACCTGCACACCGGCTCCGCCGAGGGCAAGCGGACCGACTCGATGATGATCCTGCACGTCGGCGACAACGGCGACACCCTCATCTCGCTGCCCCGCGACTCGGACGTGGAGATACCCACGTTCAAGGGCTCGGAGTCCGGCAAGACCTTCCAGGGCACCGGAAAGCACACCAAGCTCAACGCCGCCTACGCCACCGACGGACCGACGCTGCTGGTGCGGACCGTCGAGTTCAACACCGGCCTGCACATCGACCACTACGTCGAGATCGGCTTCGCCGGGTTCGCCAACATCGTGGACGCGGTCGGCGGCGTCGACATCACCATCGACAAGCCGTTCAAGGACAAGTACTCCGGCGCCGACTTCGAGGCGGGCAAGCAGACGCTGAACGGCGAGGAGGCCCTGGCCTTCGTCCGTACCCGGCACGCCTTCGCCGCGAGCGACCTGGAACGCACCAAGAACCAGCAGAAGTTCCTCGCCGCCCTCGCCCACCAGGTCGCCACGCCCTCCACGGTGCTCAACCCGTTCAAGCTGTACCCGACGCTCGGGGCCGGCCTGGACTCGCTGATCGTCGACAAGGACATGTCGCTGTGGAACCTGGCGTCCATGTTCTGGGCGATGAAGGGCGTCAACAGCGGTGACGGCACCTCCCTGAACATGCCGATCTCCGGCTCCACCGGCGGCAATCTCGTCTGGGACAAGGAGAAGGTGAAGACGCTGGTCAAGGAGCTGAACAACGACGAGAAGGTGACGGTCTCGGGCAACTGAGGCCGGCCCCCCGGCGTCCTTCGCGCGCCCGTACCCCGAACGCTCCGCCCACCAGGAAGCGGCCAGGGCTCCGTGCGACCGTGAACCGAACCCGTTCACGACACAGGGAGCCCGCCATGGCCGACCTGCAGGACGAGCTGCACCACACCACCGGTCTCGGCGGGTTCGGCGAAGCGCCGGCCGACCCGGAGCGGCGCGCGGCCCGCCTCCCGCAGGACGCCGGGGAACTGCCGGAGGAGGGCGCAGGGGAACCCCGTCACGAGGACGCCGGGCGGAGCGGGGACACCCTGGAGCGGGCCCGTGCCCTCCTCGCCGCCCACCCCGTGGCGGACGGCCACAACGGCCTGCCGCGCGTGCTGCGGAACCTGCCCTGGTACGACCTCGAACTCGGCGAGAGCGCCCTCGGCACCGACCTGCCCCGGCTGCGCGCAGGTCACGTCGGCGCCCAGTTCTGGTCACTGCACCTGCCGCCCGGCTCCCCCGGGGGCGAGCGGGCCGTGGACGCCACCCTGGAACTCCTCGACCTGGTCCGCCGGGTGGTGGGCGGCCACCCCGAGGGGCTGCGGCTCGCCCTGGACGCCGGCCAGCTCGCCGACGCCCGCCACTGCGGCCGCACCGCCGTCGTCCCCGGACCCGCCGCGGCCGCCGCGCTCGGCGACTCCCTCGGCATCCTGCGCTCCCTGCACGCCCTCGGACTGCGGCTGCTCACCCTCTCCCGGACCTCCTGGGCGGGCGACGCGGAGGGAACCGGCGCGGTGGGCGGCGCGGACGGAACCGGCGGGGCGGACGACCGGGGCGACGCGGGCGGCCCGGGACTCACCCGCTTCGGCGAGGAGGTGCTCCGCGAGATGAACCGCCTCGGCGTCCTCGCCGACCTGTCCGGCGCCACCGACGCCACCGCCCGCCGCTGCCTCGCCCTGTCCAAGGCGCCGGTCGTCTTCAGCCGCTCCGCCGCCCACGCGCTGCGCCCGCACCCGGCCAATCTGCCCGACGACCTGCTCACCGAACTGGGCACCGCGCACGGGCTGTGCCTGGTGCCGCTCACCGCCGAGCAGACCGGCCCCTCGCTGCGGGACGTCGCCGACCACCTCGACCACGTCCGCCGACTGGCAGGGGCGCACTGCGTCGGCCTGTCCGGCAGCTACGACACCGGGACCGCGCACCCCCGCGGCCTCGCCGACACCTCCCGCTACCCGCACCTGGTCGCCGAGCTCCTCGACCGCGGCTGGACCGAGGCGGACGTGGCCCTGCTCACCTGGGGGAACGTGCAACGGGTGGTGCGCTGCGCCGACTTCACCGCCCGCGCGGCCCAGCAGCGCAGGGGACCGTCGACGGCACGGATCGAGGACCTGGACGGCTGAGACGGCGAAGGCCCCGGGAGGGTGTCCGCCCGGGGCCCTGCCTCACGTCGGTGCCGTCAGCCGCCGTGCTCGATGCGGCACAGGCAGAACGGGTGCCCCGCCGGGTCCGCGTACACCCGGAAGTCCTCTCCCTCGGGCGCCTGCAGCCGGCGGGCGCCCAGCGCCAGCACCTTCTCCTCGGCCGCGTCGATCTCCGCCCAGGTGCTCCCGCCGTCCAGGTCCAGGTGGAGCTGCTGCGCGTTCCGGTCCGAGCGCGGCCACTCCGGCGGGGTGTAGTCCTTCCCCGCCCGCTGGAAGGCGAGCCGGGGCCCGCCCGGCACCTGGACGACGACCCAGTCCTCGCCCCCGTCCTCGGCCTCCGGGGCGCCGCCGAGGACCCCGGCGTAGAACGCGGCGAGCGCGTTCGGGTCGGGGCAGTCGAGCACGACGGAGCGGAACCGGGCGACGGTCTCGGCCATGGGATGTCCTCTCTGCGGGACTGCGGGACTACGGGACTGCGGGACTGCGGGACTGCGGGACTGCGGGACTGCGGGACCACCGGGCTACAGGGCCTTCGGGGCTGCTCGGCCCTGTGGTTCGGGTTCTGTGCCTCAGCAGGCGCACAGGCAGAACGGGTGCCCCGCCGGGTCCGCGTAAACGCGGAAGGTGCGCGTGCGGTCCTCGGCCTCCAGCACGGTGGCGCCGAGCGCCAGGACGGCCTTCTCCGCCGCGTCCAGGTCCTCGACGCTCAGATCGAGATGGAACTGCTGCGAGGCGTCGGGCGCGGGCCACCGGGGCGGGACGAAGCCGGGGGCGGCCTGGAAGGCCAGCGGGGTCGCGCCGCCGGGCAGCTTCAGGTCCACCCAGTCGCCCTGGTCCTCCACCGTGCCGCCGAGCACCTCGGCGTAGAAGCCGGCGAGCGCGTGGGGGTCGGGACAGTCCAGGACGACGGTGCCGAGTGCGGCGAGTGCCATGAGTTCTCCTCGTGGTCCGTGAGGGAGCCGGTTACCGGTTGAAGGGACCTTCCGGTAACCCGCGGAGTGACCCCATGCTGCCGTCCATCCGGTAACCCCGCAAGGGGGTGGAGCGGTACCGTCACTGACATGAGTGAGCGAGTGCCCGCACCGGGTGGTCTGGCCCTGGTCCAGGACCTGGTGAACACGCTGGACCTCGAGTCGGGCGAGGACTCGCTGGACACGGCCGAGGGACGGGCGCGCTTCGGACTGGCGGGGGAACGGGAGACGGCGGCGGCCCGCGAGCTGCGGGAGGCGCTGCGGGTGGCGCTGCTGGCCCACGCGGGGCATCCGGCGCACCGGGAAGTGGTCCCGCTCCAGGCGCTGCTCGCCGAGGCGCCCCTGGTGGTGACCGTCGGCGCGGACGGCACGGCGGCGCTGGCCCCGGCGGACGGCCGGGCGCTCGCCTCCCGCGTGGCGGCGGCGATCGCGGAGGCGCTGGTGGCGGGCACCTGGGGCCGTCTCAAGGCCTGCGAGGCGGCCGACTGCCACTGGGCGTACTACGACCGCAGCCCGGCGGGCCGGGGCCGCTGGTGCTCGATGTCGGTCTGCGGGGCCCGCGCGAAGATGCGGCGCTACCGGGCGAGGTAGCGGGAACGGCCGAGGGGCGCCCCGGCGGTACGGGGCGCCCCTCGGCGGACGGCGGGCGGTGGCCGCGGACGTCGCTACGGCAGGTTGCGGGCCATGACGATCCGCTGGACCTGGTTGGTGCCCTCGTAGATCTGCGTGATCTTGGCGTCGCGCATCATGCGTTCGACCGGGTAGTCGCGGGTGTAGCCGTAGCCGCCGAGGAGCTGGACGGCGTCGGTGGTGACCTCCATGGCGACGTCGGAGGCGAAGCACTTGGCGGCGGCGCCCTGGAAGGTGAGGTCGCTGTCACCGCGTTCGGACTTCGCGGCGGCCGCGTAGGTGAGCTGGCGGGCGGCCTCGATCTTCATGGCCATGTCGGCGAGCATGAACTGGATGCCCTGGAAGTCGGCGATCGGCTTGCCGAACTGCTTGCGTTCCTTGACGTAGCCCTTGGCGTAGTCGAGGGCGCCCTGGGCGATGCCGAGGGCCTGCGCGGCGATGGTGATGCGGGTGTGGTCCAGCGTCTTCATCGCGGTGGCGAAGCCGGTGCCCTCCTCGCCGATCATGC
Organism: Streptomyces griseoaurantiacus; assembly: GCA_014656015.1. Lineage (GTDB taxonomy): Bacteria > Actinomycetota > Actinomycetes > Streptomycetales > Streptomycetaceae > Streptomyces > Streptomyces griseoaurantiacus. The sequence continues at coordinate 68,843 of BNBP01000018.1, forward strand.
GGTCGGCGGGGATGCGGACGTTGTCGAGGTAGACCTCGCGGGTGGGGGAGCCCTTGATGCCGAGCTTCTTCTCCGGGGCGCCGAAGGAGACGCCCTCGTCGGACTTCTCCACGACGAAGGCGGAGATGCCCTTGGAGCGCTTGGTGGGGTCGGTGACCGCCATGACCGTGTAGTACTCGCTGACGCCCGCGTTGGTGATCCAGCGCTTGACGCCGTTGAGCACCCAGAAGTCGCCGTCGCGGACGGCCTTGGTCTTCATGCCGGCCGCGTCCGAGCCCGCGTCGGGCTCGGAGAGGCAGTACGAGAACATCGCGTCGCCCTTGGCGAGCGGGCCCAGGTATTTCTTCTTCAGCTCCTCGGAGCCGGAGAGGATCACCGGCAGCGAGCCGAGCTTGTTCACGGCCGGGATGAGGGAGGAGGAGGCGCAGACGCGGGCCACCTCCTCGATCACGAGGACCGTGGCGAGCGCGTCGGCGCCCGCGCCGCCGTAGCTCTCGGGCACGTGCACGGCGTGCAGGTCGTTCGCGACCAGGGCGTCCAGCGCCTCCTGCGGGAAGCGGGCCTCCTCGTCCACCGCGGCGGCGTGGGGCGCGATCTTCGCCTCGGCCAGCGAGCGGATCGCGTCGCGGAGCATGTCGTGCTCCTCGGACGGGCGGTACAGGTCGAAGTCAGCCGATCCGGCCAAGGTCTCTCACGCTCCCAGTGTGCTGCGACGGTGACGCTAACTACCGTTAAGTAACACGAATTTTAGAGCGCCTCCGGAGTCCTGGATAGGTGAGTTCGACAACAACGGGCGGGCGGCCCCCGAAGTCGTCCGGCGCGGCCCCGGATATGCTCGGGCGCGCATCGACGCTTGTAGACCTCTGGAGCAGCCATGGCCCTGAAGATCACCGTGATCGGTACCGGTTATCTCGGCGCCACACACGCCGCGGCCATGGCCGAACTCGGCTTCGAGGTGCTGGGGCTCGACGTGGTGCCCGAGAAGATCGCCATGCTGGAGCGCGGCGAGACGCCGATGTACGAGCCGGGCCTGGAGGAACTGCTGCGCCGGCACGTCGCCGGGATCGAGGGTTCGTCCGGCCGGCTCCGCTTCACCCTGGACTGGGCCGAGGCCGCCGAGTTCGGCGACATCCACTTCGTGTGCGTGAACACCCCGCAGAAGCACGGCGAGTACGCCTGCGACATGTCCTACGTCGACTCCGCCGTCGACTCGCTCGCCCCGCACCTGAAGCGCCCCGCGCTCGTGGTCGGCAAGTCCACCGTGCCGGTCGGCTCCGCGGACCGGCTCGCGGCCCGGCTCGCCGAGCTGGCGCCGGCGGGCGAGCGGGCGGAACTGGCCTGGAACCCGGAGTTCCTGCGGGAGGGCTTCGCCGTCGAGGACACGCTGCACCCCGACCGCATCGTCATCGGCGTGCGCAGCGAGCGCGCCGAGGCGCTGCTGCGCGAGGTGTACGCGGTGCCGGTCGGCGAGGGCTCGCCCTTCGTGGTGACCGACTTCCCGACCGCCGAGCTGGTGAAGACCTCCGCCAACTCCTTCCTCGCGACCAAGATCTCCTTCATCAACGCCATGGCCGAGGTGTGCGAGGCCGCCGACGGCGACGTGGCCAAGCTGGCCGAGGCCATCGGGTACGACGACCGGATCGGCCGCAAGTTCCTGCGGGCCGGCATCGGCTTCGGCGGCGGCTGCCTGCCCAAGGACATCCGCGCCTTCATGGCCCGCGCCGGCGAACTCGGCGCCGACCAGGCGCTGACCTTCCTGCGCGAGATCGACTCCATCAACATGCGCCAGCGCGGCCGGATGGTCGAGCTGGCCCGGGAGGCCCTCGGCGGCGGCCCCTTCCTCGGCAAGCGGGTCGCGGTCCTCGGCGCGACCTTCAAGCCGGACTCCGACGACGTCCGGGACTCCCCGGCGCTCAACGTCGCCGGCCAGATCCACCTCCAGGGCGGCCAGGTCACCGTCTACGACCCCAAGGGCATGGACAACGCCGCCCGCCTCTTCCCCACCCTGGCCTACGCCCCCTCCGCCCTGGAGGCGGTGCGCGGCGCCGACGTCGTCCTGCACCTGACGGAATGGCGCGAGTTCCGTGAGCTGGACCCCGCCGTCCTCGGCGAGGTCGCCGCCTCCCGCATCCTCCTGGACGGCCGCAACGCCCTGGACGCCGACCTGTGGCGCAAGTCCGGCTGGACCTACCGCGCGATGGGCCGCCCGACGGCCTGAGGGACGCCGGACGGCCCCTGGCCGGTACCACTGCCTCAGTCGTGGTAGTGGTACCGGGCCTTGAGGATCTTCACTTCTTTTTCGTCCGCCCTGTACACGAGACGGTGCTCGTCGTCGATGCGGCGCGACCGGTGACCGGACAGGTCGCCCTTGAGCGGCTCGGGTTTGCCGATGCCGGTGAAGGGGTCACGCTGGATCTCGCCGATGAGCCGGGTGATCCGGCGGGCCGTCTTCCGGTCCGAGCTGCCGGACATGAGTACCGAGATGCGGGGTGGGCGCACGAAGCCCCGTGGCCCCCTACGGGCACACCACCTCGTCGCCCTTGACGACCTCGGGGGCGTCGGAGGAGGGCGGGGTGGCGACCTTGACCTTGCGGACGTCCTTGAAGTCCGTGCCCGCCGTGACCTTCAGCACCGGGCCCTGGCCGGGGACCGCGCGCAGTTCGCTGCCCGGCAGCGCCGTGGACAGGGACCTGGCCGAGCGGTCCCAGCGGGGGGCGTACTCGACGACCGTGCGCCGCGCGTCGTGCACGGGCGCGTCCGCCGGGCGGCCCGTCACGGCGAAGCCCAGCCCGGCCAGCGCGCGGTCCACCCGGCCGGCCAGCCCCTTCGTCGTCGTGCCGTTCAGCACCTGCACCCGGATCTCCCGCGGCGCCACCTCCACCGTCGGCGTGCGGTCGGCCGGGGGACGCCGGTGCGGGGCCGCCAGCGGGCGGTCCGCGCGCAGCGCGTCGAACAGCCTGCGCGCCTTGTCCTCGTCCCACTTCAGCGTCGAGCCGATCCCCTTCACCGGGAAGGCCATCTCCGCGATCGGCACGGTGGTGAACTCCGAGGACGAGGGCGAGAAGTTCCGCATCGCCCGCCCCAGGTCGAGCAGTTCGTCCGCGCCGAAGCCCTTGTCCGCGCGCACCGAGCCGAGCACCGCCCGCGTCACGTCCCGGAACCGCATCGGGTTGAGCAGTACGCCGGAGGACGTGGTCCGCTCCAGGAGGGCCGCGAGGAACCGCTGCTGGCGCCGCATCCGGCTGAGGTCGGAGGCCCCGTCGGCGTGCCGGGAGCGCACGTACTGCAGCGCCTGCCCGCCGGTCAGCCGGTGGGTTCCCGCGGGCAGGTCGAGGCCGGTGTAGGAGTCCTTCAGCGGCTCCGGGGTGCAGACCCGCACCCCGTCCAGCACGTCGACGGTGCGCATGAAGCTGGTGAAGTCGACCTCGACGTAGTGGTCGATCTTCAGGTCCGTCATGTGCTCGACGGTGCTCACCGTGAGGTTGGGCCCGCCCTCGGCGTAGGCCGCGTTCAGCCGGACCGGGTGCGCGGCCCGCGGCTCGCCCGTCCTGGGATCGGTGCGCGCGGGCACCTCGGCGTAGGAGTCGCGGGGCAGGCTGACCACGCTGGCCCGCTCCCGGTCGGCCGAGAGGTGCACGATCATCATGGTGTCCGTGCAGTGGCAGGGCGCCCCGCCCAGGTGGAAGTCGCGCCGTTCGGCGGCGGTGAGCCGCTCCCGGCCGTCCGTGCCGACCAGCAGCACGTTCATGCCGTGGCCCGCGGCGGGTCGGTTCTTCATGTCGCGGAACGCGTCGACCCGGGTGATGTCCGACTCGATGCTGCTGACCACCGCGTGCCCGATCCCGGCGGAGGCGAGGACGACCACGGAGAGGGTGGTCGCCATCCGCGTCGCCCACCGCGGCCTACCCCGGCGGGGGCGTCCGCCGCCCGGCCCGCGTCGGCCCGTCACCCGCGACAGCCCGGGCACGCCCGCCCGGAGCGGTGGCGCGGCGCCCGGACGGGAGGGCATAGGGGCGTCCCGGCGGCCGGACGCCGTCGTCCGCGTACGGAAGGCCGCAGACGGCCCGGATGACGCGGCTGACGCCGACGACGCCGACGGCGCGGTCGGCCGGTGCGGCGGGGGCGGGGGCACGGGGGGGTCGGACGGTGCGGGCACGGGGGACACCTCCGCGACGAGGGGGGCCTGAACCGTGAGCACGGTATGCCCATACGATCTGCGGCCCGCCGCGGCAACCCGGTGGCGCGCACCCGTGTCCCCCGATCGCGGTAACGTGAGCACCGATTCTTGATGAACCGGAGGCGATTCCCGGCCCGCACGGAGGGAGGCCCCCGGCACGTCCGGTCGAGAACCGCCGGACGAAAACCCCGGATGAGAACCCTCCGGACGAAACCCCGGACGAAAAGACGAGATGGGATCCCACCACGTGAGTCAGGTGCGCTCCGACGGGCAGCTCCCCGCCGTGTCCGTGATCATGCCCGTCCTCAACGAGGAGCGGCACCTGCGCGGAGCCGTAACCGCGATCCTGGCCCAGGAGTACGCGGGCGAGATGGAGGTCGTCATCGCCCTCGGTCCCTCCGGTGACCGGACGGACGAGATAGCCGCCGAACTGGTGCGCGAGGACGCGCGGGTGCACACCGTGCCCAACCCCACCGGCCGCACCCCCGCCGCGCTCAACGCCGCCATCAAGGCCTCCCGGCACCCGATCGTGGTCCGCGTCGACGGCCACGGCATGCTCTCCCCGAACTACATCGCCACCGCCGTGCGCCTCCTGGAGGAGACCGGCGCGCAGAACGTCGGCGGTGTCATGCACGCCGAGGGCGAGAACGACTGGGAGCACGCGGTCGCCGCCGCCATGACCTCGAAGATCGGCGTCGGCAACGCGGCCTTCCACACCGGCGGCCAGGCCGGCCCCGCCGAGACCGTCTATCTCGGTGTCTTCCGCCGCGAGGCGCTGGAGCAACAGGGCGGCTACAACGAGGAGTTCATCCGCGCCCAGGACTGGGAGCTGAACTTCCGCATCCGCGAGGCGGGCGGCCTCATCTGGTTCTCGCCCGAGCTGCGGGTCTCCTACCGGCCGCGCCCCACCGTGCGGGCGCTGGCCAAGCAGTACAAGGACTACGGCCGCTGGCGGCACGTGGTCGCCCGCTACCACGAGGGCTCCATCAACCTGCGCTACCTCGCCCCGCCGGCCGCCGTGTGCGCGATCGCGGCGGGCATCGTGGTGGGCGCCGCCCTGACCCCGTGGGCCTACGCCGTCCCCGCCGCCTACCTCGTGGCGATCACCGCCGGTTCCCTGCCCGCGGGCAAGGGGCTGCCGCTGAAGGCCCGGCTGCGGATCCCCGTCGCGCTGGCCACCATGCACATGTGCTGGGGCTGGGGCTTCCTGACCAGCCCGCGCGCCCTCGCGCGGAAGGTGATCGCCTCCCGGCGCCCCGCCGTGACCGCCACGGACACGACCGCCGCCACGGACAGCACCACCGCCGGCTGAGGGCCTCCGGGGCCGGCCCCCTCGGGCCCCTCCCACGACGACCGCGAGGGCGGCCGCGTGCGGGAGGGGCCCGAGGCGTGTCTCACCAGCTGTAGCTCGGGTCCACCTTCATGCACGCCTTGGTGTCCGAACCCTTGTCGAGCTTCGCGGAGGCCGGCGTCTTGTCGTCGTCCTCCGGTGCCTTGTACGTGGTGCCCGAGCGCCAGTCGCCGCCCACGACCAGGGTGACGCCGGAGACGTCGGTGGACTTCTCCACGGCGTTCCTCGGAATGCCGAGCCGCTTGGCGATCCGCCAGGCGTCGCCCTCCAGGTCCGCGCTCGGGTACCGCACGACCGTGGTCTCCTCCGAGGGCAGCGTCGAACCGTCCGTGGCGGCCCGGGCGAACCCCTCGCCCTTCAGCATCTGAGCCACCTGGGTGGCGCGGCCGCCGACCGGCCCCGCGGTGTCGCCGCGGGTGCCGTTCACCACCTGCACGGCGATCTGCTCGTCGGGGGCGGCGGGGTCCGTCGGCTCCTTTTCCTTCGGGGACTTCTTCTTGTCCTTGCCGTCCAGCGCCACGTCCTCGCGCACCAGGCGGAACAGCTTCTCCGCGTCGTTCGCCTTGGGCAGCACCCGGTTGCCGTCGGAGGAGTACACCCACGGCATGGTCGTCATGCTGATCCGGTCCGTGGGGACTTTCCGCAGGTCGAGGCTGAGGTCGTACAGCTTCTTCACCGTGCCGAGGCCGTCGTCCACGGTGAGCGACTTGGTCGCCGTCTCGGCGAGCTTGCGCAGCTTGTTCGGGCTGCTCAGGGTGGCGTTCTCGCGCAGCTCGCGGACCATCGAGTTCATGTACTGGTGCTGCGCCTTGGTGCGGGCGATGTCGCTGCCGTCCTCGAAGCCGTACCGGGTGCGCAGCCACTGCAGGGCCTGCTTGCCCTTGACGGAGGTGGTGCCCTTCTCCAGCTTCAGGCCGGAGCCGTGGCCGGTGGAGGTGTGCGAGTAGATGTTCCGGTCGACACAGACGGGTACGCCGCCGATGGCGTCGGCCATCGAGACCACGCCCGCGAAGTCGACCATCATGAAGTGGTCGATGTGGATGCCGGTCAGCTTCTCCCAGGTGGCGACGGTGCAGCCGGGGCCGCCGTGGTTCAGGGAGTCGTTCGTCATGGCCAGCGACTGGGTCGCCTGGTAGACCTGCTTGGTCTTGGGGTCGGTGCACTTGGGCAGGTGCAGCAGGGTGTCGCGGGGCATGCTCACCACCGACATGTTGCTGCGGTCCGCCGAGACGTGCACCAGCATCTGCACGTCCGCGCGGGCGTCGCCGCCGAAGGTGTCCTTCGCGCCGCCGAGCTTCTGGTTCGCCTTGCTGTCGCGGGCGTCGGAGCCGATCAGCAGGATGTTGAGGGGGGTCTGCCCGGCCGCGTTGGGGGTGGGCTCGGCGGCGCGGTCCTTGGAGTCGCCGAGGTTGAGGTCGTCCTTCTTTATGTTGCCGTTCAGGTGCTGGTAGTAGAGGTACCCGGCACCCGCGGTGCCGAGTATCACCACCGCCAGAACCGTCGCCGACCAGCGCAGTATCCGGCGTTTGCGGCGGGGCCGTCCCGCCGGGCCGCCGGACCCGTCACCGTCGCCGTTCCCCGAGCCGCCGCCGCGCCGGTGGCCGCTGCCCCGCGCGGTCCGGGCGCCCGGCTCCCCGCCGTCGGCATCGTTGTCGGTGGCGGGCGAGCCGGTGCCCTCCGCCTCGGTGGCTCCGGTGCTCGTCGCGGCACCGCCCCGGGCCCCTGGCCCCTGGACGGTGCCGGTCCGGTCCGCTTCTCCGTCCCCCTCGTAGAGGTCCTCGTCCCAGCCGGCCTCGCCGGCGTCCCGGGCGCGTGGTCGCGCTCCCTCTCCCCGCACCTCGCTAGGCACCATCGCCGCCCTGCCTCCCCACCCTGTGCCCGTCACACGGGTCCGTTCACGATCCGGCCGGGCGCCCCGTCGCGCCCGGTCCGGACCATCGCCGTACGGTTGGACGCCCCACGCGCCCGACCGGATGTATCCGCGCGGGAATTCCTTCGTGTCCGCCGCTCCTCGCGGCCGTACGACCACCCGCGCCCGATGTCCTCGCGTCCCGTTGGACGCCGCACCGCCGCCGTGCCGGAAACGTTCCGGCGGCGGTGCGTCTGCGTCCTGTTAGACGCGCAACGGCCCCGTCAGGTCATCACGTGGCGCAGATTTGCTTGTCCGCGGTCGACTTGCCGTCGACGTCCGGCGCCTTGGAGGACTTCTTCAGCGGAATGCCGGCGCCCTTGAAGTCCTTGCCGAGGGTCAGCACGATCGCGGGCAGCCCCTGGGCGTTCTTCTCGCTCTCGCCGGGCTTCATCGCGGACCCGGGCAGCCCCATCAGGTCGGCCAGCTTGCGGGCCTGGTCGGCCTGGTCGGGGGAGTACTCCAGCGTCGTCTTCTCGAGCGGGGCGTCGGCGTTGCCGAGCTGGCTCGCCTTGGTGACCCCCTGCTGGTTCTGCAGCCAGGCCAGGGTCTCCTGGGCGCTGCCGGTGGCGGCGCCGCCGTTGTAGATGTCGACGCGCACGTCGGCGGCGGAGGAGCGGGAGCCCTTCAGCCGGGCGGCGATCGCCTTCTTCTCCTTCTTCTCCTTCTGCTTCACCTCGGTGAAGGAGACGTCGTCCTTGATCGCCTGGAACACGGCGGGAGCCGCCGTCTGATTGACGACGACCGTCGCCTTGATCTTCTCCAGGGGGTTGTCGATGACCGGGACGGTGAGGAAGGTGATGTTCTTCGGCGGCACCTTCTTCAGCTCCAGCGCCATGTCCTTCAGCGTGCTCGCCTTGCCGATGCCCTGGTCGACGGTGAGCGCCTTGGTGGCGGCCTCGGCGAGCTTGTAGAGCTTGGTGGGGCTGGTCAGCGTGTCACCGGAGGACATCTTGCGGGCCAGGGAGCCCAGGAACTGCTGCTGCACCTTGATCCGGTCCAGGTCGCCCTCGTTGCCGAAGGCGTGCCGGGTGCGGACGAAGGCGAGGGCCTGTTCGCCCTCCACGGTGGACTTGCCCTTGGGCAGCTTCAGGTGGGACTTCGGGTCGTCGATGTCCTTGCCGACGCACACCTCGACGCCGCCGACCGCCGAGGTCAGCGTCTTGACGGCGTTGAAGTCGGCCATCATGAAGTGGTCGGGCTGGATCCCGGTGACTTCCTTGACCGTGCGCATGGTGCAGCCCGGGTCGCGCTCGAACTGGCCGAGGCTCGTGTTGAAGCGCTGGTTCGGCGTACCGGGGATGACCTTCTCGGTGCCGTCCTCCAGCTTGGTCGGGCAGTCCGGGATGTTGGTGATCAGGTCGCGCGGGATGCTCAGCGCGGTGGCGTTGGTCCGGTCCTTGGAGACGTGCAGCAGGATGTTGGTGTCGGCGTGACCGGCGCTGCCCTTGTCGCCGTACCCCTTGTTGCCCGCACCGGTGCGCTTGTCGGTGCCGATGATCAGCAGGTTGAAGGCCTCGTCCTTGCTGAAGCTGCTCTTGGCCGCGTCACCGACGTCCGTCGTGGTGATGTTTCCTTCGAGGTGCTTGAGGTACAGGTAACCTCCGCCCGCCGCGGCGACGAGCACGAAGGCCATGCTGCCGCCGGTCCACAGCAGTACTTTCTTGGCCTTGCCCTTCTTGGGCCTGCCGCCGCGGCGGCGGCCGGGCGGCTCCTCCGGGGCGCCGCGCCGGCGGCGCTGCCCTGGCAGGGCGTCGGGCGCCGGCGCCTTGGGAGCCGGCGCACTGCGGGAGCGCCCGGCGGGGGTGTTCCCGGTGCGGGGTCTGGGTACGGAGGACTGCGGAGAGGAAGGGGCCAATCGCAGTTCGTATTCGCCGGTGTCCGGGTTGAGTACCCACTGGTCTGCGGGGTCGATGTCGTCCGCCCGCCCACGGCCTTGCGCGTCCACGGTTTCCTGATCCTCCGTCGGGGCCACGCGGCGCCTTTCCCCTCAAAGGCGCTCGGGTCACTTCGTGCGATGCGTGAGCCCAGGACGGACCTCGGGGCAGTGCACCGGGTCGCTCACACTATCCGCCCGGTTGGGCCCTGAGCGACGGCAGTGCGCTTATTCACGTACCTACAACCGGGCAATCCGACCATTTCTCGAAGAGTTCTTAGCTCTGATGTTCCCTCTCTTGGTGTGTCCTTTACCCGTGTTGTTCGCCGAGGGTGCCGGAATCGGGCATTCCGGCATCCTCAGCGCGCCGTCGCCGTGACGCGTTCCGCCTCGAGACGCTGGGTCAGTCGCTCCTCGGGCAGCGCGTCGAGGTTCCGGCACAGCACCACGGAGGCACCCGTGGCGAGCGGGGAGTACAGGCCGGCCGCGAGGCCCTCCCAGGTGTCGTACGGACGTCCGGAGAGCAGGCGCGAACCCGGGCCCGTCAGGCCGAGCCCGGCCGCCTCGGCGCGGGCCCGCTCCACGACCTCCGCCCCGCTGAACTCCCGGCCCGCCACGATCAGTGCCGGTTCCTCGGGATCGACCGGCGCGTACGGGCGGAACAGGTCGCTCTGACCCGGTACCTCCACGGCGTAGTCGAGGAATCCCTCGGGGGGCTGCGGGAAGCGTCCGCCGAGGGGGCGCAGAGCGAGCGCGACGCGCTCCCCGGAACAGGTGCGCGCCGCGTCGAGCGAGTCCGGTCCGCTGACGACGACGTCGGCGGCGCCCGGCTCGCCCGCCACGTCGGCGACCGCTCCCACCGAGGCGCACGCCAGCAGCCAGACCGCCGTCTGCCAGTGGCCGGGCAGCAGCAGGGCCACCCGGTCGCCGGGCTCCACGGACAGTTCGCCCTGGAGCAGATTGGCGGTCTTGGCCACCCAATTGGCGAAGGTGGCGACGGAGAGTTCGACGCGTTCGCCCGTGGCGTCGTCGTAGAAGGTCACCAGGGGGCGCGCGGGGTCCGCGGCGAGCGCGGATCGCAGCAGGTCGGCAGGGGTGCGGTCGGTGGCGTTCACGCGCGCCAGCCTACGCGGGCGGGGCGCCCGGGACCCGCCGTACGGGCCACCCCGGGCCACCGGTTCGGCACAACGACGGCCGACGGCCCGTCATATCCCGGATGGACAGATATGTATGACTATGTCCAGGATCGAGAGCATGCGTGGATACCTTGCTTCCTCGATCGGCGTCACCTGCGCGGCGGCACTCACCCTGCCGCTCGCCCCGACCGCGGCGACCGCGGCCGCCGTGCCCTCGCGGACCGTCTCCACCGCGGCGCACGGGGCCGCCTCCGGGGCGGTCCCCGGCAGCACCCGGTCCCTCGCGCTCGCCCCCCTGCCCCGCACCCGGGCCGGAACGGGCGGGGACACCGACCCCGGCGCCCAGGGGCTGACCCGGCGTGAGGTGCGGCCGTTCTCGCTCCTCGGAGTGGTCTGGGACGACCCCCGCACCGCCCTGCACGGCACGGTCCAGGTCCGCACCCGTGCCACCGCCACCCACGAGTGGTCCGGCTGGCAGGAGGTGGAGACGCACAACGACGACCACGCGGCCGACCCCGGCACCGCCGAGAGCCGCTCCGGCCGGGTCCGCGGCTCCACCGCTCCGCTGTGGGTGGGCGATTCGGACGGCGTCGAGGTCCGGGTCCGCCCGGACACCGGATCCGCGGCGGGCGCCCCGGACGGAACGGCGGGTCCCGCGGCGGCGAAGGGTGCCGCCGACGCCTCGGACCCCGACCCCGCCGCCCGGGACCTCCCCGGCGGACTCCGCCTCGAACTCGTCGACCCCGGCGAGCAGCCCGGCACCGAATCGGCCCCGGCACCCGCCGCCGGCGCGGCCGCCACCGACCGCGCCCCCGCCCTGGACGCGCGCGCCGCCGAGACCGCCGCCGCCAACGCGGACCTCGCGCCCGCCGACGCCACCGTCATCCCTGCCCTGTCGAAGGAGGAGACCGAGGAGGCGTTCGCCGAGAGCCTCCCGGACTCCGCCGAGGGCACCCGCGCCAAGCCGTACATCGGCCCCCGCCCGAGCATCACCACCCGCCGCGGCTGGGGCGCCGACGAGAAGATCCGCAAGGGCGGCTTCCTGTACACCAAGAAGGTCAAGGCCGCCTTCGTGCACCACACCGCGACCGGCAACAACTACACGTGCGCGCAGGCGCCCTCGGTGATCCGCGGCATCTACCGCTACCACGTGCTGAGCAGCGGCTGGCGGGACATCGGCTACAACTTCCTCGTCGACAAGTGCGGGAAGATCTACGAGGGCCGCGCGGGCGGGGTCGCCAAGGCCGTCATGGGCGCCCACACCCTCGGGTTCAACACCGACAGCACCGGCATCGCCGTGCTCGGCACCTACACCTCCAAGAAGCCCTCCGCCGCCGCGGTGAAGGCCGTCGCGCGCCTGACGGCGTGGAAGCTCGGCCTCTACGGGGTCAATCCCAAGGGCAAGACATACCTGACGTCCGGAGGTGGCAACCTCTACGCGAAGGGCCGGAAGGTGCACCTGCACACGATCTCCGGCCACCGGGACGGCTTCGCCACGAGCTGCCCGGGCAAGCGCCTGTACGCCAAGCTCGGCTCGGCCAGGTCCACCTCGGCGGGCTACCAGGGGCGCTGACGGCACGTCCGCACCCGCGTTCGCCGCAAAACACCATAAAGTGCCCGAGGCGGGCCCGGGCGAACGTCGCCACGCTCGTCGAACCCGCGCGCGAACCGTCCTCGATCCGGCTTCGGCCCGTCCCCGGGGCCGCCCCACAGACGGCCCCGGGGACGCATCCGAGGCGCCTCGAAAGCGCGTCGAACGGACTGCATACACTGACCGGCCGAGGGGCCTCGGCCGGTCCCGGCAGGAAGCGGAGACGACAGGTGACAGAAGCGATCCTCCTGGTCGGGGGCAGAGGCACCCGCCTGCGCCCGCTCACGGTGCACACCCCCAAGCCGATGCTTCCGGCGGCCGGCGTCCCCTTCCTCACCCACCAGCTCGCCCGGGCCCGGGCGGCGGGCGTGGACCACATCGTGCTCGCCACCTCCTACCTCGCCGAGGTCTTCGAGCCCTACTTCGGCGACGGCTCCTCCCTCGGCCTCCACCTCGAGTACGTCACCGAGGAGGAACCGCTCGGCACCGGCGGCGCCATCAGGAACGTGGCCGGACGCCTCCACTCCGGCCCCGAGCAGCCGGTCCTCGTCTTCAACGGCGACATCCTCACCGGCCTGGACATCCGCGCCCTCGTCCGCACGCACGAGACGACCGGGGCGGACGTCTCCCTGCACCTGACGCGGGTGACCGACCCGCGCGCGTACGGGCTGGTCCCCACCGACGCCACGGGGCGGGTGACGGCGTTCCTGGAGAAGCCGCAGACCCCCGAGGAGATCGTCACCGACCAGATCAACGCGGGCGCCTACGTCTTCCGGCGCTCCGTCATCGACACCATCCCGGCCGGCCGCCCGGTCTCGGTCGAGCGCGAGACCTTCCCCGGACTGCTCGCCGCCGGCGCCCATCTGCAGGGCATGGTCGACTCCACCTACTGGCTCGACCTCGGCACCCCCGCCGCGTTCGTGCGCGGCTCGGCCGACCTGGTCCTCGGCCGCGCCCCCTCCCCGGCGGTCCCCGGCCGCTGCGGCGACCGCCTGGTCCTTCCGACGGCCGAGGTCGCCACGGACGCCAAGCTCACCGGCGGCACGGTGGTCGGCGAGGGCGCGTGCGTGGGGGAGGGCGCCCGGATCAGCGGCAGCACCGTGCTCTCCGGCGCCGTCGTGGAACCCGGCGCGGTCATCACCGACTCCATGATCGGCGCCCACTCCCGCGTCGGCCGCCGCACGATCCTCACGGGCGCGGTGATCGGCGACGGCGCGAGCGTCGGCCCCGACAACGAACTCCGCGAGGGCACCCGGATCTGGTGCGACGCCCACATCCCGGCGGGCGCGGTGCGCTTCTCCTCGGACGAGTAGGCGGGCCGGGCGGACGCGCCCCGCGAGGGGCGCGGGGCCGTGTCCGGCCACCGCGGGCGGCGGGGCGTGAACCTCCGGGCGCGCCCGCGCCGCTCACAGCCGCCCGATGTCCCCCCGCCGCATCCGCGGCGCCCGGCGCGGCGGCACCCGCCCGCTCAGCAGCACCAGCCGGGCCGCCCGGTGCCGCTGCCCCTGCTCCGCGTACGGCTCGAGGAGCGACAGCATCACCGCGTCGTCCGCGTGCCGGTCGCCCGCGAGGGCGAAGCCCACGATCCCCGGCAGATGCAGATCGCCCACGGTCACCTCGTCCGCCGCCCCGTGACTGCGCTGCACGGTCTCCGCAGAGGTCCACGGCCCGATCCCCGGCACCACTTCGAGCCGGGCCCGTGCCTGCGCCGGGGGCAGCCCCACCGTCTGCTCCAGCCGCGCGGCCAGCCGCACCGCCCGCAGGATCGTCGAGGCCCGCTTGTCGTCGACCCCGGCCCTGTGCCACTCCCAGGACGGGATCAGCGCCCACGTCCGCGGCTCGGGCACCACCCACATCCGCCCCGCCGCCGGCCCCGGCGCCTCGTCGCCGAACTTCCGCACGAGCAGCCGCCACGCCCGGTACGCCTCGTCCGTGGTCACCTTCTGCTCGAGCACGGACGGGATCAGGGATTCCAGCACCAGACCGGTCCGCGTCAGCCGCAGCCCCGGCCGTCGGTGCCGGACCGTGGCGAGCAGCCGGTGCCGCGGCGCGAACGCCTCGGGATCGTCGAGCGACCCCAGCATCTCCGGCAGCTTCTCCAGCAGCCACGGGGCGCCGGGCCCCCAGGCCTCCGCCTCGGCGGCCCCGCCGCGCACGGCGACCCGCAGCGTCCCCGGGCCGAGCGGCGTGCGGCCGGTCCGCCACACCGACCCGTCCGGCGTCGTACGGAAGGTCGGGTCGCCGGGACCGCGCCGCAGCGGGCCGAGCACCAGGCCGAGGTCGAGCGGCCACGGCAGCGCCCAGGACCGCCGCAGCCCGGTGACGGGGCGGGTGGCCTGCTCGGGCACGCCCGCCGGCCCGGCCGGGGGTACGACGACCTCCCCGCCGCGCACGGTCGTACGCGTGGGCCGAGGTGCGAAGCGTCCAGCCACGGAGGAGGTCCCTGGGAAGGAGGGGGCGAAAGGTGCCCTACGAGAGTAGGCGCCGCCCCGCGCCCCGGTTCACGAAACGGGTGTGCCGCCCGTCACCGCGGCGCGAGCGGCGCGGGCGACGGGCGGCCGGTGGGTGCGCCGGGCCGGTGGGTGCCACCGTCGGCGCCCTCCGGTGCCCCTCGCGCGGCCCGACCTCAGCGCACCGTGAGGAAGTCCTCCGGGTCCCGCGCGTCCCGGGCCCGGGGCTCCTCGGCCGGATGCCCCACCGCCACCGCGCCCATCGGCTCCCACGCCCGCGGCAGTTCCAGCACCTCGCGCACGACGTCCCGGCAGAACATCGTCGAGGACACCCACGCCGAGCCCAGCCGCTCCCCGGCGAGCGCGACCAGGAAGTTCTGCACCCCGGCGCCCGTGGCGACCACGAACATCTCCCGCTCGGCCGCGTCCCGCCGCGCGTCGCCGTAGGTGTGCGAGCCGTCCGTGACCATGCACGGCACCACCAGGTACGGCGCCTCGCGCAGCACGTCCCCGCGGCGGACCCGCCTTGCGATGGACTCCTCGCTCTTGCCGTCGCCGCGCAGGTCGGCGATCCACGCCTCCCGCATGGCGTCCAGGAGCCGGGCGCGCGCCCCGGGGGACTCCAGCAGGACGAACCGCCACGGCGTGGTGTGGTGCGGGGCGGGCGCGGTGACCGCCGCGGCCACCGCCCGCCGTACGGCACCGGCGTCGACGGGCTCGTCGGTGAACGCCCGCACCGTGCGCCGCTGCGTCACCGCCTCCCGTACCGCCTCCGAGGTGCCCAGCCGGAACATGTCGTCCCGCGCGCCGCGCACCAGCGCCCGCGCCCCGACGGCGTCGCCCTCGGCGTCCGCCTCGACGAGGTGCGGCAGTCCGCGCACCACGGCCACCGGCAGCCCGGCGGCCTTGCCCTTGACCAGGTCGCCGGCGGCGGCCAGTTCGTCGGCGGCGGCGACGACCGTGACGTTCAGCGGATTGCCGTGGGCGTCGGTGCCGCCGCGCAGGTCGTCCAGGACCCGCACGCCCGCGGCGCCGATCGCCACGTCCGTCAGCCCGGAGCGCCAGGGGCGCCCGAAGGTGTCGGTGATCAGGACCCCGACCTCGACCCCGAGCGTCTCCCGCAGCCCCGCCCGCAACGCCCGCGCGGAGGCGTCCGGCTCCTCGGGCAGCAGCAGCACGGTGCCCTCGGGGGTGTTGGAGGCGTCGACCCCGGCGGCGGCCATCACCAGACCCTGCCGGTTCTCGACGATGCGCAGCGGTCCGCGCCGCGCCACGACCCGTACGGTCTCGGCGTCGATCGCGGCCTCCCGGTCGGCGGCCCGCAGCATCCGGCCCTCCGCCTTGGACACGATCTTGGAGGTGACGAGCAGGACGTCACCGTCGGCCAGGCCCGGCTCGGCGGCGGCGATCAGCTTGGCGAGGTCGTCCCCCTCCCGCACCTCGGGCAGTCCGGGCACGGCCCACACCCGGTATGCGGCACCCGCGTCCCCGCTCACGCGACCCGCACCTCCTCGGCCAGCGCGAGCGCCTCCCGTGCCATCTGCGCCGCCGCCTCCAGGTCGGTCATCATCAGCGGTACGGCACGGCAGCGGATGCCGGCCTCCTCGACCCGTCCGACCGCGCCCTCGTCGACCGTGTCGACCAGCCAGCCGTCCAGCAGCCCCGAGCCGTAGTGCTCGGCGACCGCCGCGGCCGACGACTCCACGCCGACCGCCGCGAGCACCTTGTCGGCCATGCCGCGCACGGGCGCGTCGCCGACGATGGGGGAGAGGCCGACGACCGGCACCCCGGCCTCGGCGATCGCCTCGCGGATGCCGGGGACGGCGAGGATGGTGCCCACGGACACCACGGGGTTGGACGGCGGGAAGAGGATGACGTCCGCCTCGGCGATCGCCTCCAGCACCCCCGGCGCGGGCTTCGCCTGCTCGGCGCCGACCGGGACGACGGCCTGGGCGGGCACGGAGGCGCGCAGCCGCACCCAGTACTCCTGGAAGTGCACCGCCTTGCGCTCACCGTCCAGTTCCACGGCGACGTGCGTCTCGACGCGGTCGTCCGACATCGGCAGGAGCCGCACCCCCGGCCGCCACCGGTCGCACAGCGCCTCGGTCACCGCGCTGAGCGGGTAACCCGCGCCCAGCATCTGCGTCCGCACGATGTGCGTCGCGAAGTCCCGGTCGCCGAGCCCGAACCACTCGGGTCCCACGCCGTAGGCCGCGAGTTCCTCCTTGAGGTGGAAGGTCTCCTCGGACCGGCCCCAGCCCTGCTCCTCGTTGATGCCGCCGCCGAGCGTGTACATCACCGTGTCGAGGTCCGGGCAGACCTTCAGCCCGAAGAGATGGATGTCGTCCCCGGTGTTCCCGATGACGGTGACCTCCGCGTCGGGCACGGCGGCACGCAGTCCGCGCAGAAAACGAGCCCCACCGATCCCACCGGCCAAAACCACAATCCGCATGGGCACAGTGTGTCAGCCGCCACCGACAAAGCGCACCGAAGGGGGCGCTCCGGCCGGCGCGCGGAGGTCAGACTGCGCCCAGGGAGGCCGGGGGAGTCGCGGGGGCGCAGGCTCCCACCCCCACTCCGGGCACCACCGGCATCTCCGTCAGCCCCGGGAAGTACACGTGCAGGCTCACCGCGGGCGACAGCGTGTCGTTGACCACCTCGTGCGCGTACCCGGCCCCGAACACCCGCTGCACTCCCGCCCCCAGGGCCCGCACCCCCCGCTCGCTCCGCTCGGTCAGCACCCCGTCCAGCACCGTCAGCACGCCCGAGGACCGCCCGTGTCCGTGGGGCCCGGTGCCCTGTCCCGGTACCCACGACAGCAGCCACACCTCATAGCCGGGCCCGGTGCGCAGCCGGTGGTACCAGCGGGACGTCGCGTCGTACTGGACGAGCGGTTCCCACTGCGCGCGGTCGGCCGCGAGGGCCCGCGCCAGACCGGCGAACTCGGCCACGGTGGAGGGGTGTTCGCGCGGCGGCTGCAGCAGGTGCGGTACTTCGAGGATGTCGCCGGCGATCTGGAGGTCGCTGTCGCTGTTCATGGGTGCGGTGGTTCCTCGGCGGAGAGTGGGGCGGAGGCGGGAGGAGAGGGCGGAGGCGCCACGGGAGCCCGACGACCGGAAGGAGGCGGGCGGGACCCGGGAACCCGAGGACCGGAGCCGGGGCGGCACGCCGGAGGTGAGGCGCGGACGCGGGCCACCGGGACGGTGCGGGTGGCCGGGCCAGGCGTCAACGAGGCGAGCGGGACGTCATCCTCAGGGGTGGCGAGGAGAGAACCGGTCGGACGACTGCCCGAGGACCGCGTCCGAACCGGTGACTACCGGAGCGGCGAGCGAGGCGACGCTCAACAGCAGATCGGCGGACAGCCCGGACAGGGCACAAAGTGCCGGCAACAGCTACAGCGGGACCGGGCAGCACCGTGGGACCCGGTGAGCCGGGTCGAGGCGATGGCCAAGTTCGCGAGCATGCCCCCTAGGACAGCGGTTCACACGTGCGGTGTCAACTCGTCCCCCGGGGTGTGGGGGGTGTTTCACCTCATCCGGTCGAACCCCGGGGCGAAAGGTTTGCTCTCCCGGATCCGGGGACACATGGCCCACACCCGGGCGCACGGCCGTCGTTGTGATCCTGTGATACGAACGTGATCAAGTTCGCTTCGTCGGCCGGAACGCAACGAGATCGAACGTCTGGGCGTCCTCCCTTCCGAAGGGGTGGAGGCCCGCCGGGGCCCCTGTCGGCTGTCATGATTTAGGCCGATTTGAACACTTACTGCGCCGCCTTGGTTCCGCAGAGTGAATAAGGGGCCCAATAGCAGATCTCGGCTTGACTCGCCCGGAGCAGCACACTTGTAATTTCACTCGTGTCGTTCAGCCGGAATCGGTAACGGCCGCATCACGGGGACGCGAAAGACAGACGAGGGGCGCACATGACCGAGCTGGTGCAGCAACTGCTGGTCGACGACGCGGACGAGGAGCTCGGCTGGCAGGAGCGCGCGCTGTGCGCCCAGACCGACCCCGAATCCTTCTTCCCCGAGAAGGGCGGCTCCACGAGGGAGGCCAAGAAGGTCTGCCTCGCCTGCGAGGTCCGCTCCGAATGCCTGGAGTACGCGCTCGCCAACGACGAACGGTTCGGCATCTGGGGCGGTCTGTCCGAGCGTGAACGCCGCCGCCTCAAGAAGGCCGCGGTCTGACGCTCGACTCCCGTACGCCGTACCCGCCAACTCCCGTACACCGTAGACCGCGTCGCCTCGGGACCCACCTGTACCCCCCACCCCGCACCGCGCCGCCGAGGCGCCCCCTCCGGCGCCCCCCGGGGTACCGCGAAACACCACGAACGGCCCGCCGCCGCGGGGTTGTCCACAGGCGGCGGGCCGTGATCTTGCACAGCCGTTAGTGTGGGCCTCCGTCCGAGACACCCCGCCGTTCCCCAGAGGTTCGGGCGCGGGTGTCCACCGCAGTCCATCGAACCGGGGCCCGTACCTCGATGTCCGTGCACAGCCACACGGCGGTTCCTCACGACACCGCCCTCCCTGAGTTCCCGCGTCACGTGGTGACCGCGGTGCTCGTCTCCCACGACGGCGCCCGCTGGCTGCCCGACGCGCTCGCCGGGCTGCTCGGCCAGGAGCGCCCGGTGCAGCAGGCCTGGGCGGCCGACACCGGCAGCGCGGACGACTCCGCACGACTGCTCGCCGAGTCCCTCGGCGACGACCGGGTGCTGCACCTGGCCCGCCGCACGGGCTTCGGCCAGGCCGTCGAAGAGGCCCACCGCACCGCGCCCGCGCCCACCGTCGAGGACCTGCCGTACCTCAAGCGCCCCAGCGGCTGGGACCCCGTCACCCGCTCCTGGCGCGACGACACGTACGACCTGCCCGAACTGCCGTACGGCGAACCGGAACACTGGCTCTGGCTGCTGCACGACGACAGCGCCCCCGAACCCGAGGCCCTGGCCCAGCTCCTGCGCGTCGTGGAGACGGAGCGCGAAGCCGGCCGGGACGACGTGGCGGTCGTCGGCCCCAAGCTCCGCGGCTGGTACGACCGCCGGCAGCTCCTCGAGGTCGGCGTCACCATCGCCAACTCCGGCCGCCGCTGGACCGGCCTGGACCGCCGCGAGCAGGACCAGGGCCAGCACGACTACGTGCGCCCCGTGCTGTCCGTCTCCACCGCGGGCATGCTGATCCGCCGCGACGTCTTCGAGGAACTCGGCGGCTTCGACCGTCACCTCCCCCTCATGCGCGACGACGTCGACCTGTGCTGGCGCGTCCAGGCCGCCGGCCACCGCGTCCTGGTCGCCCCCGACGCCGTCGTACGGCAC
Organism: Streptomyces griseoaurantiacus; assembly: GCA_014656015.1. Lineage (GTDB taxonomy): Bacteria > Actinomycetota > Actinomycetes > Streptomycetales > Streptomycetaceae > Streptomyces > Streptomyces griseoaurantiacus. Next base: position 88,637 of record BNBP01000018.1, read on the forward strand.
GCCGAGGCGGCCTCCCGCGAACGCCGCGCCGTCGACTGCGTGGGCCGCACCGCCGCCTCCCCGCACAAGGTGGACAAGGCGGGCGCCGTCTACACCCTCCTCGTCAACGCCCGCGGCGCGCAGCTCCCCTGGATGGCCGTCAGGATCGTCCTCGGCACCCTGCTGCGCACACTCGCCTACCTCGTCGGCAAGGTGCCCGGCCAGGCCCTCGACGAGATCCGCGGACTGCTCGGCGTCCTGCTGCGGCCCGAGCGGATCCTCGCCGGCCGCCGCGAGCGCCGGGACCGTCTCGACAAGGACGAGTCGAAGGCACTGTTCCCGCCGCCCGGCGCCACCCTGAGAGCCACCGTCGAACAGGTCGCGGGCAACCTCGTGAGCCGCTCCGACACCGAGGCATCCTCGGCCGGCCGGCACGGCGGCGCGGTCGAGTCCGGCCCCGGCGGCGACGACGCCGACTTCCTGGAGATCGAACAGTTCGCCCGCCTCAAGCGCATCGCCCGCCGCCCCGGCCCGCTGCTCTTCGTGGTGCTGCTCCTGGTCTCCCTCGCCGCCTGCCGCAACCTGCTCGGCGGCGGAGCACTGGCCGGCGGAGCCCTGCTGCCCGCCCCCGCCGACGCCTCCGAGCTGTGGTCCCGCTACCTCGACGCCTGGCACCCGGTCGGCACCGGCGGCACCCCCTCCGCGCCGCCCTACCTCGCCCTCGTCGCCCTCCTCGCGAGCGTGCTGCTCGGCTCCACCGGACTCGCGGTCACCGTGCTGCTGGTCTTCTCGGTGCCACTGGCCGGAGTCACCGCGTACTTCGCCTCGCGCCCGCTCGTCCCCTCCCGGCTGCTGCGCGCCTGGGCCTCCGTCGCCTACGCCTTCCTGCCCGCGGCGACCGGCGCGCTGGCAGGCGGCCGCCTCGGCACCGCCGTCCTCGCCGTCCTGCTGCCGCTCATCGCCCGCGCGGGCATCGCCGCCGCCGGACTCGCCCACGCCCCGGGCACCCGGGGAAGCTGGCGGGCCACCTGGGCCTACGCCCTGCTGCTCACCGTCACCACGGCGTTCACCCCGATCGTGTGGCCCCTCGCGGCCGTCCTCGGCATCGCCGTCCTCGCCGCACGCCGCCGGGACGCGCTCGCCCTCCTGCCGCGCTACCTGGTCCAGCTCGGCGTGCCACTGCTCGTGCTCGCCCCCTGGTCGCTCACGCTGCTCCCGACCGGCTTCTTCCAGGAGGCCGGACTGGACTTCGGCGCCGGCGCCGCCTCGGCCACCGACCTGCTCGGCGCGAGCCCCGGCGGCCCGGGCACCGTCAGCGGCCTGATGCTGATCGGCATCGTGCTCGCCGCGCTCGCCGCTCTGCTGCGCTCCGAGCGCGGCCTCGGCATCCGCACGGCCTGGGCGGTCGCCCTGGTGGCCCTCGTCTTCGCCGTCCTGTCCAACGACTCCACGTGGGCCGGGCCCGCGACCCTGGTCTACGGGATCGCGCTGCTCGCCGCCGCCGTGCTCGGCGCCGACGGGGCACGCGCGCGAGTGGCCGAACAGAGCTTCGGCTGGCGTCAGCCGGTCGCCGCGCTCATCGCCTTCGCCTCGGCGGCGGGCCCGCTGCTCGTGGCCGCCGGCTGGATGATCGGCGGCGCCGACGGCCCCCTGGAGCGCCGCGACCCGGCCCAGGTGCCCGCCTTCGTCGCCGAGGAGAGCACCGGTTCCGACCAGCCGCGCACGCTCGTGCTCGACAGCCCCTCCGCCGCCGACGTCCGCTACACCCTGGTGCGCGGTTCCGGGGCCCGTCTGGGGGACGCCGAACTGACGGCGGAGGACGGCGAGAACGCGCGGTTGGACAAGGTCGTCGCCAACCTGGTCGCGGGTTCCGGCGCCGACCAGGCCGACGAACTCGGCGGCTTCGCCGTGCGGTACGTCCTGGTCCGCAAGGGCGCGCCCCGCCAGGTGAGCCGCGTGCTGGACGCCACGCCCGGACTGAGCCGGCTCAGCCAGCGGGACGGCAGCGCGCTGTGGCGGGTGGACCGTCAGGTCTCCCGCGCGGCCGTCGTCACCGGCTCGGGCTCGGAGGCCGGCGCGGACGGGGGCTCGGAGTCCGGTTCCGGGGCCGGCGGGGTCGAGGCCGTCGCCTCCGGTCCCGTCGAGATCCACACCAAGATCCCCGCGGCCGCCGGCTCCGGTGACCGCATCCTGCGGATCGCCGACACCGCCGACGCGAACTGGACCGCCACGCTGGACGGCAAGCCGCTCACCCGCACCACGGTGGACGGCTGGGCCCAGGGCTTCCAGCTCCCCGCGACCGGCGGCAACCTCGACCTCACCTACGACACGCCGCCGGCGCACATCGCCTGGCTGTGGGCGCAGGGCCTGCTCGCCCTCGTCCTCGTGGTGCTCGCCCTGCCGGGCCGCCGTCGCGACGTCGACGACGACCTGCCCGAGGAACCGCTGGTGCCCGCCCAGGACCTGACCGGCGACGGCCGCCGTGCCCGCCGCCTGCGCGAACGCGCCGAGGCGGCCGAGGGCACGGGGGAGATGGAGGTACCGGCCGGGACCGGGGAGTTCGAGGCGCCGGGCGGATTCGGGGAGTCCGGGGAGCCCGGGGGGAACGCCGGGGCGCCGGACGAGAGCTTCGCCGGGCAGCGGGAGGACGAGGCGGCCCAGGGCGCCGCCGTCCCGCAGCAGGGCTGCGGCACCTGGGACACCGCCGGCGCCGAGGGATACCAGGACGCCGAGTACGCCGGTCACCAGGCCGACCCCTACCAGGCCGACCCCTACCAGGCCGACCCCTACCAGGCCGACCCCTACCAGGACGGCCAGTACCCGCAGCAACCGTACGAGGGGCAGCAGCCCTACCAGGGCGATCCCTACCAGGACGCCGGGGTCGCGCAGAACAACGGTCAGTACGACCCGTACGCCTACGGCGGCGGCGCCCCGTACGACCAGGGGTACGCCCAGGGCTACGACCCGTCCTACGGGGGCGGGGCCGGCTACGACCCTCAGGCCCCGTACGACCCCCAGGCGCCGTACGACCCGCAGGCCCCCTACGCCCAGGGCGGCCCGTACGAGCAGGGCACGGGGTACGACTCCGCGCCCGACACCGACCGCGAGCGCCCCCACGGGAGCCAGCAGTGAAGCGCACCACCCTGTCCCTGATCGCCGGCACGGCCGCGCTCGCCGCCGTCACCGGGTTCGCCACGATGAACTCGCCGGCCGGCTCCGAGGAGAGCACCGCCCGCACGGCCGCCCAACTGCCGGTGGAACGCAGCAGCCGGCTGTGCCCCGCACCCAGCAATTCCGACCTGGCCGACACGGTGTACACGTCCTTCACACCGGTCACCAAGGGCACCGACGAGCAGGGCAAGGTGCGACTGGCGGCGGCGGACGGGCAGTCGCCCGAGAACTCGACGGGCGAGGGCGGAAAGGGCGAGGGCGGAAAGGGCGGCGGCAAGGCGGGCGGGAAGACCGGTGGCACGAGCGCCGGCGCGCCCACGCTGAACCCCAAGGAGCCCGGGACCCCCGTGGCCGACGACACCTCGGGCGCCGAGACCCCCGCCCTGACCGGCACCGCCACGGGCCGGTTCGCGCCAGGCTGGACCGTGCAGCAGACCACCGAGGTGGCCGCCGGTGCCGGCCGGGGTCTGCTCGGCACCGCCTGCGGCCTCCCGGACACCGAGTTCTGGTTCCCCGGCGCGAGCACCGCCGCCTCCCGCACGGACTACGTGCACCTGACCAACCCCGACGACTCCGCCGCCGTCGTGGACGTCGAGCTCTACGGCAAGGGCGGCGTCCTGAAGTCCACCGTCGGCGACGGCATCACCGTCAAGCCGCACGCCAGCGAGCCGATCCTGCTGTCCACCCTCACCGAGGCCGACGAGAAGGACCTCACCGTCCATGTGAGCGTCCGCAGCGGCCGGGTGGCCGCCGCCGTCCTGGCCCTCGACGGCCAGCGGGGCGGCGACTGGCTGGCCCCCACCACCGACCCGGCCGCCCGGCTCGTGCTGCCCGGCATCCCCAAGGACGCCACCGACGTGACGCTGGTGGCGTTCGCGCCGGGCGAGGCCGACGCCGACCTGAAGGTGCGGCTCGCCTCCCCGTCCGGGCTGATCACCCCGGCGGGCCACGAGGCGGTGCACCTCAAGGCCGGCATGACCACCGCCGTCGACCTGGGCGACCTCACGCGCGGGGAGGCCGGTTCGCTGGTCCTGACCTCGGGCGAGGGAGAGGGCGCGGTGCCGGTGGTGGCCGCCCTGCGGGTGCTGCGCGGCAAGAGCGGCAAGCAGGAGACGGCCTTCGTCCCGGCCACCGCGCCGGTGGACACCAGGGCCTCGGTCGCCGGGAACGACGCCAAGGGCACCGTGCTCTCACTGACCGCCCTCGGCACCTCGGCGACGGTGCGGGTCACGGCCTCGGCGGGCAGCGAGGGCGGTACGGCGACGACGAAGCAGTACACCCTCAAGGCCGGTGCCACCGAGAACGTCGCCCTGCCCGTGCCGGACGGCCTGAAGGGCACGTACGCCCTCACGGTCGAACGCCTGTCGGGCGGCCAGGTCTACGCCTCGCGCACGCTGGAGCGGACCTACGAGGGGGTTCCGGCCTTCACCGTCCAGACGCTGCCCGACGACCGCGGGACGGTGGCGGTCCCGCGGGCGGACCAGGACCTGTCGGTCCTGCAGAAGAGATAGCGCCCCGACGGCCCGGAGCCTCCTGGGGCCTCCCTGGGGGCCTCCGGGGAGCGGTCAGTCCTCCCCGTACCGGGGATCGACCGTCTCCGGGGTGAGCCCGAGCACCTCGGCGACCTGTTCCACGACCACCTCGTGGATCAGCGCCGCCCGCTCGTCCCGGCCCTTGGTGCGGATCTCCACCGGGCGGCGGTAGACCACGACCCGCGCGGGCCGGCCGTCCCGGGCCGCCACGGTGCCGCCCAGCGGAACGGTCTCGTCGCTCCACCCGGCCGTGCCGTCCAGCCGGGGCACGTCGAGGACGAGGAAGTCGACGTCGGACAGTTGGGGCCAGCGCCGTTCGAGGCGCTCCACCGAGTCCTGCACCAGGTCCGCGAAGGCCTCGCCGCGACTGGCGGCGAGCGGCACCTGCGGTGGTGCGATGGGGCCGCGCATACCCCTGCCGTGCCGGTCGCGGCGGCGGGGCCCGGGGGCGGCGCTGCGGTGCGGTACGAGGTTGTCCATCACTTACGAAGCGTAGCCCCGCCGTCGCCCGCGTGCCCCGTCCCGGCACGACGGGACGGGGCACGCGGGCGGAGAGGAACGGGACAAGGGCCGGCAACGTGCGGCGACACGACCGGAGGGGATCATTCCAGCCAAGCTCGGCTTGATTGCGTATCTTCTAGGAGTCGTCCCAGGTCGGCCGACTCGCGTCTTTTGATCATTTCTGTATGGTCTTCTGACCGGATTCATGCCTGTTCGGTATTTCGTCGGCCCCGGTCCTCGCAGGTCAGCGAGGGGGGTCGAACAGTGCGTGTGGGGCGTCTCACACCCCGACACGGGGGAGTGACCTGGGGGAGAGTCGTCGCGGCCCGCTCAAGAGTGCGGTACCGTCCAACGTCGTGAGCCCTGTACGTCGCTGTTCGCGCACCGCTTGCGGCCGTCCCGCCGTAGCGACGCTGACGTACGTCTACGCCGACTCGACCGCGGTCCTCGGCCCGCTCGCCACCTACGCCGAGCCCCACTGCTACGACCTGTGCGCCGAGCACTCCGAGCGCCTCACCGCCCCCCGCGGCTGGGAAGTCGTACGCCTGCTGGACGGCTCCGCCCCGGCGCGCCCCAGCGGTGACGACCTGGAGGCGCTCGCCAACGCGGTCCGCGAGGCGGCCCGCCCGCAGCAGCGCGCCGCGGAGGCGGGCGGCGGCCGCACCGCCGACCCGATGGAGGTCGCCCGCCGCGGCCATCTGAGGGTGCTCCGCTCCCCGGACAACTGACGGCCCACGCCGTCGACCGGCCGGGCCGCCGCGGCTCAGCCACGTCCCCGGGTACTTTTGGGCCAGTCGTCCGACTCCCGGAACACGCGCCGCACACGCCGGTGGCCTCCCGGGAACCCGTACGGCAGGACCCTCACAGTCCGCATGACCCCAGGTGACCTCAGGAAAGGCCGGCCGTGGCTGCTGATCTGTCGCAGATCGTGAAGGCGTACGACGTACGCGGTGTCGTACCGGACCAGTGGGACGAGGCACTGGCCGCGCTCTTCGGCGCGGCCTTCGTCGAGGTGACCGGCGCGCACGCGATCGCCGTCGGGCACGACATGCGGCCCTCGTCCCCCGGCCTGTCCGACGCCTTCGCGCGCGGGGCGGCGGCCCGGGGCGCCGACGTCACCCACATCGGCCTGTGCTCCACCGACCAGCTCTACTACGCCTCGGGCGCGCTGGACCTGCCGGGCGCGATGTTCACCGCCTCGCACAACCCCGCGCGGTACAACGGCATCAAGCTGTGCCGGGCGGGCGCGGCCCCGGTCGGCCAGGACACCGGTCTCACGGAGATCCGGTCTCTCGTCGAACAGTGGAGCGAGTCCGGGACGCCGGAGCCCACGGACCGTCAGGGAACGTTCACCCGGCGCGACACGTTGAAGGATTACGCGGCGCACCTGCGCTCCCTCGTCGACCTCACCTCGGTCCGCCCGCTGAAGGTCGTCGTCGACGCGGGCAACGGCATGGGCGGGCACACGGTGCCGACCGTCTTCGAGGGCCTGCCCCTCACCCTCGTGCCGATGTACTTCGAACTGGACGGCACCTTCCCGAACCACGAGGCGAACCCGCTCGACCCGGCCAACCTCGTGGACCTCCAGAGGCGCGTCCGCGAGGAGGGCGCCGACCTCGGACTCGCGTTCGACGGCGATGCCGACCGCTGCTTCGTCGTCGACGAGCGGGGCGAACCGGTGTCCCCCTCCGCGATCACCGCCCTGGTCGCCGCGCGCGAACTCGCCCGCCACGGCGGCCGGGGCACGGTCATCCACAACCTGATCACCTCGCGCTCGGTCGCGGAGGTGGTGCGGGAGAACGGCGGCACCCCGGTCCGCACCAGGGTCGGCCACTCCTTCATCAAGGCGGAGATGGCCGCCTTGGGCGCGATCTTCGGCGGCGAGCACTCCGCGCACTACTACTTCCGCGACTTCTGGAACGCGGACACGGGCATGCTGGCCGCCCTCCACGTCCTCGCCGCCCTGGGCGGCCAGTCGGCCCCGCTGTCCCGCCTCGTCGCCGCGTACGACCGCTACGCCGCCTCCGGCGAGATCAACTCCACGGTCGACGACCAGGCGGCCCGCCTGTCCGCGATCCGCGCGGCCTACGAGAACCGTGACGGCGTCGAACTGGACACCCTGGACGGCCTGACCGTCTCCGCCGAGGACTGGTGGTTCAACGTCCGCCCCTCCAACACGGAACCCCTCCTCCGCCTCAACGCCGAGGCCAAGGACGAACCCACGATGACCAAGATCCGCGACGAGGCCCTGACCCTGATCCGCTCCTGAGCCGAGCCGGGGGCCGAGCCCTTGAGGGACCTCGCGGAGTGCGGGGGCACACCTCGCGGGGCGCGGGGGCCAGAGCGCCGGCGGGCTCGAAGGGGCGCAGCTCCAGTCCTTCCGGGGGGCCAGGGGCCCCCGGGCCGAGGGCAGAGCCCCAGGCATGTCCCTTCGGGGTGCAGGGGCGGAGCCCCGCGGGGTGAGGGGATCCGCCCCTGCCCTTCAGGGGGGGCAAGGGGGCGGAGCCCCCCGGGCGGGGGGGGGGAGAGAGAGCCCCGGGTGCTTTCTTCCGGGGCGGAACCCCTCGCGTCTTTCTGGGTGCGGGGCCGAGCCCGCCGGGTGTGGGGGGCCGCGCCGCCTGTCCTTCCGGAGGTCCAGGGGGCGGAACCCCGTCGGGCCGGGGGCGGAGCCCTGAGCACGTGCCTTCGGGGCGGAGCCCCTCACGTCTTTCGGGGGCCAGGGGGCGGAGCCCCGGCGGGGGCGAAGGGGCGGAGCCCCTGGGTACGGGAAGGGTAGGGGCGGCGGGGGCGAAGACCCCCCGGCCCCACCCCCGCCCGCACCCCCCACGGCGGTACCCTGACCAGGCCACGCGCCGCCCCACCCCGAAGGGACCCCCATGCCGCTCGAAGCCGGCCTCCTCGAGATCCTCGCCTGCCCGGCCTGTCGCGCCCCCCTCAAGGAGGCGGACGACGAGCTGGTCTGCACCGCGAAGGACTGCGCCCTGGCCTACCCCATCCGTGACGGCATCCCCGTCCTCCTCGTGGACGAGGCCCGCCGCCCGGCGTAGGGCACCCGGCCGGGCCGCCCCGGCCCAGCGGCAGACGTCCCCGGCCCACCCCTTCGCCCCGCGCCCGCCCGGAGGCCCCGCACCATGCTCGACGAATCGCTGCTCGACACCCCCGACGCACTCGCCGAAGCCGACCGCCGCGGCCTCCTCCGCGGCGCCGCCGAGGCCGGCGCCCGCGTCCGCACCGCCCTCCGGCACGCCACCGAGGCAGGCATCCCCCAGTTGCAGCCCGACGGCCGCCCCCGCGCCGTCCTGATCGCGGGCCCCGGCACCGCCTCCGCGGGCGTCGCCGAACTGCTCACCACGCTCGCCGGGGCGGCCTGCCCGATCACCCGCGTGCATCCCACCGGCGTGGCCCCCGCCCCCGGCGCCCTGCGCTGGGAGCTGCCCGGCTGGGCCGGCCCCGTCGACCTCCTCCTGGTGCCGACCCCCGACGGCTCCGAACCGGGCCTCGCGCTCCTGGTCGACCAGGCCTACCGCCGCGGCTGCACGGTCGTCGCCGTCGCCCCCGCCCGGACGCCGCTCGCGGACGCGGTCGGCCGCGCGCACGGCCTCTTCGTACCGATGGCGTCCGCCCCGCAGGGACCCGCCGCCCCGGACCTTCCCGAGGGGCCCGGGGACCCCGTCGTCACCCCCGAACCCCCCACCGCCTCCGCCCCCGGCGTCCTGTGGGCCCTGCTCACCCCGCTGCTCGCGCTCCTGGACCGCACCGGCCTGCTGACCGCGCCCCCCGAGGCGCTGGAGAAGGTCGCCGACCGCCTGGACCGGGTCGCCGAACGCTGCGGACCCGCCGTCGCCACGTACGGCAACCCGGCCAAGACCCTCGCCGCCGAACTCGCCGACAGCCTCCCGGTGATCTGGACGGAGGGCATCTCCGCGGGTCCCGCCGGCCGGCGTTTCACCGCCGCACTCGCCGAACTGGCCGGCCGGCCCGCCGTCACCGCGCAGTTGCCCGAGGCGCTCGCCGCGCACAGCGTGCTGCTGTCCGGCCCGCTCGCGGCCGGCGCGGACCCCGAGGACTTCTTCCGGGACCGCGTCGAGGAGCCCGCCGCCCTCCACGCGCGCGTGGTGCTGCTCCGCGACCGCCCGATCGGCGGCCTCAGCGCGGCCCCCGCCGCCCGTGACCTGGCCTACGGCCACGACACACCGATCAGCGAACTCGAACCGGAGGAGGGCGGGGAACTGGAGACCCTCGCGGAACTCATCGCGGTCACCGACTTCGCCGCCGTCTACCTGGCCCTCGCCTCGAACAACTGACCAAGCACCCGCCGAACGGCACAGCGGCCGACCGAGTCGGACGGCCGCCCCGGACGACCGAGTCACGCCCGCCGCTCACCCACACCCGCCGCCGAAGGGGCCCCGGGGCCCCACCCGTCCCGGAGACACCACATGGACCGCCTCACCAACACCGTCCGCCCCTACGCCTGGGGCTCCGTCACCGCCCTGCCCACCCTGCTCGGCGAGGAACCGACCGGCGAACCGCAGGCGGAACTGTGGATGGGCGCGCACCCGGGAGCCCCGTCCCGCACCCCCCGCGGCCCCCTCGACCGGGTGATCGCCGAGGACCCGGAGCGCGAGCTGGGCGAGGGGGCGGTCGCGGCCTTCGGCCCCCGGCTGCCGTTCCTGCTGAAGGTGCTCGCCGCCGCGGCCCCCCTCTCCCTCCAGGTGCACCCGAACCTCGACCAGGCACGGGAGGGCTACGCGGACGAGGAACGCCGAGGCGTCCCGATCGACGCGGCCCACCGCAACTACAAGGACGCCAACCACAAGCCCGAACTGATCTGCGCCCTCACCGAGTTCGACGGCCTGTGCGGCTTCCGCGACCCCGCCGAGGCCGCCGCCCTGCTGGAGGGCCTGGGCGTCGACTCCCTCAAGCCGTACGCCGATCTGCTGCGCGCCCACCCCGAGGACGCCGCCCTGCGCGAGGTCCTCACCGCCGTGCTGACGGCCGACCCCGAGGACATGCGCCGCACGGTCACCGAGACCGCCGCCGCCTGCGCCCGCCTCGGAGGCCCCTACGCCCCGTACGCCGGGATCGCCCACCACTACCCGGGCGACCCCGGCGTCATCGCCGCGCTGCTGCTCCACCACGTGCGACTGCAGCCCGGCGAGGCGCTCTTCCTCGGTGCCGGCGTCCCGCACGCCTACCTCGACGGACTCGGCGTCGAGATCATGGCCAATTCCGACAACGTCCTGCGCTGCGGACTGACCCCCAAGCACGTCGACGTCCCCGAACTCCTGCGCATCGTCCGCTTCGAGGCCGGCGACCCGGGCGTACTGCGCCCCGAGGCCGGACCCGACGGCGAGGAGCTCTACGAGACCCCCATCGACGAGTTCCGCCTGTCCCGTCACGTCCTGGCCGAGGGCGCCGCCCCGGACGACCTCAGCCGGCCGGCCCCCCAGATCCTCCTCTGCACGGCGGGCACGGTGCGCGCGGGCGAGGAGGACCTGACGCCGGGCCACTCCGTCTTCGTCCCGGCCGGCGAGACGGTCCGGGTGAGCGGCCCAGGCACCCTCTTCCGCGCCACCGTCCTCGTCTGAACGCCCGCCGGGCCGCGCACCGTTCGGACGGCCCGGCACATTCGGCCGCACCGGGCTGCAAGAATGACCTACCGCAAAGGGCGGGCAAAGCCCGATACGAGCGACCACGACGGTTACGAAGGGACAACGCGAACACATGAGCGCGTCAGGCGGCACCAAGGCGATCGTGGCGGCACTCGGCGCCAACCTCGCCATCGCGGTATCGAAGTTCGTGGCGTTCGCCTTCAGCGGCTCGTCCTCGATGCTCGCCGAGGGCGTCCACTCGGTCGCCGACTCCGGCAACCAGTTCCTGCTGCTCCTCGGCGGCAAGCGCGCCCAGCGCGAGGCCACCCCGCAGCACCCGTTCGGCTACGGCCGCGAACGGTACATCTACGCCTTCCTCGTCTCGATCGTCCTCTTCTCCGTCGGCGGCATGTTCGCCATCTACGAGGGCTACGAGAAGATCAGCCACCCGCACGAGGTCGAACACTGGTACTGGCCGGTGGGTGTCCTCGTCTTCGCGATCCTCGCCGAGGGCTACTCCTTCCGCACCGCCATCAAGGAGTCCAACGAGACCCGCGGCAGCCTCTCCTGGGTCGAGTACGTCCGCCGCGCCAAGGCCCCCGAGCTGCCCGTCGTCCTCCTGGAGGACTTCGGCGCCCTCATCGGCCTCGTCCTCGCCCTCGGCGGCGTCGGCCTCGCCCTGCTCACCGGCGACGGCGTCTGGGACGGCATCGGCACCGTCTGCATCGGTGTCCTCCTCGTCCTGATCGCCCTCGTCCTGGCCGCCGAGACCAAGTCCCTGCTCCTCGGCGAGTCCGCGGGCATCGAACAGGTCAAGGCGATCGAGACGGCCATCGTCGACGGCGACACGGTCACCCGCGTCATCCACATGCGCACCCTCCACCTGGGTCCCGAGGAACTCCTGGTCGCCGCCAAGATCGCCGTCCAGCACGACGACTCGGCCGGCGAGGTGGCCACCGCCATCAACGCTGCCGAGGTCCGTATCCGGGAGGCCGTCCCCATCGCCCGCGTCATCTACCTCGAACCGGACATCTTCAGCGAGTCCGAGGCCCGCAAGGGCGCCGACCGCGAGGCCACTCCCGGCGGCCCCACCCCCACCGGCGACGCGGACCACTGACCCCCTCGCGCGCCGCGCGTCCGGCCGGAACCGGCCCCCACCGCCCACGGGCGGACTGGGGCGGACCCGGCCGCCCGGTGTAGCTTGGAGGCGAGCCAGACGTCGCTGCTGATGGCGGTCGGGCGGTTCCGTCAGGGACCGGCCGAGGGAGAGAGGGCCTCCGACGGACTGCGCTGCGCGCACTCGGGCACGCGTACGCCCCGGGGCACACCCGTGCCCTCCCGGGCACCGCCGTGTCGGCCGACTGCCGCGCAGACCAGCCGTACCCACCTCGAACCGACCCCGAGGAGCAGCACACCATGACGACTGTCGACAACCGACAGGACTTCAAGGTCGCCGACCTCTCCCTGGCCGAATTCGGCCGCAAGGAGATCACCCTCGCCGAGCACGAGATGCCCGGCCTGATGGCCATCCGCAAGGAGTACGCCGAGGCCCAGCCCCTCGCCGGCGCCCGCATCACCGGCTCCCTGCACATGACCGTGCAGACCGCCGTCCTCATCGAGACCCTCACCGCCCTGGGCGCCCGCGTCCGCTGGGCCTCCTGCAACATCTTCTCCACCCAGGACCACGCCGCGGCCGCCATCGCCGTCGGCCCCGACGGGACGCCCGACAACCCGCGCGGCATCCCCGTCTTCGCCTGGAAGGGCGAGTCGCTGGAGGAGTACTGGTGGTGCACCGAGCAGGCGCTGACCTGGCCGGACAGCCCCACCGGCGGCCCCAACATGATCCTCGACGACGGCGGCGACGCCACCCTCCTCGTCCACAAGGGCGTCGAGTACGAGAAGGCCGGCAAGGTCCCCGCCCTGGACACCGCCGAGTCCGACGAGCACCTCGTCATCCTCCAGCTGCTCCACCGCACCCTGGGCGAGAACGCCCAGAAGTGGACCCACCTGGCCTCCGAGATCCGCGGTGTCACCGAGGAGACCACCACCGGCGTCCACCGCCTGTACGAGATGCAGCGCGACGGCGACCTCCTCTTCCCGGCGATCAACGTGAACGACGCCGTGACGAAGTCGAAGTTCGACAACAAGTACGGCTGCCGGCACTCCCTGATCGACGGCATCAACCGCGCCACCGACGTCCTCATCGGCGGCAAGACCGCCGTCGTCTGCGGCTACGGCGACGTGGGCAAGGGCTGCGCGGAGTCCCTGCGCGGACAGGGCGCCCGCGTGATCATCACCGAGATCGACCCGATCTGCGCCCTGCAGGCCGCGATGGACGGCTACCAGGTCACCACCCTGGACGAGGTCGTCGAGACCGCCGACATCTTCGTCACCACCACGGGCAACAAGGACATCATCATGGCCTCGGACATGGCCAAGATGAAGCACCAGGCCATCGTCGGCAACATCGGCCACTTCGACAACGAGATCGACATGGCCGGCCTCGCCAAGGTCCCCGGCATCGTCAAGGACGAGGTCAAGCCCCAGGTGCACACCTGGACCTTCCCGGACGGCAAGAAGATCATCGTGCTGTCCGAGGGCCGCCTGCTGAACCTGGGCAACGCCACCGGCCACCCCTCGTTCGTGATGTCCAACTCGTTCGCGGACCAGACCCTGGCCCAGATCGAGCTGTTCACCAAGCCCGACGAGTACCCCACCGGTGTCTACGTGCTCCCCAAGCACCTCGACGAGCGGGTCGCCCGCCTCCACCTGGACGCGCTCGGCGTGAAGCTCACCAAGCTCCGCCCCGAGCAGGCCGCCTACATCGGCGTCGAGGTCGACGGCCCGTTCAAGTCGGACCACTACCGCTACTGAGCCCCGCCGCCACCCGGCTGCCGTGCATGCCCGGCAGCCGGCCGGCGACGTCGCCCAGGCGCTCGCGCAGGCCCCCGCACCCCCGTGACGGGGGCCTGCCCGTCCGGCCCTCCGGCCGCGCCCGCCCGTTCACGACCCAGGAACCCCATGCCCCGCGGCCGGTATTCGCTCCACGATCCGCACGATCACACCTCCCTCGGCGAAGAACACTTCCAGTGCGCGCCCGGCCCCTCCGGCTGGCGCTACGTCGCCCAACGCACGACCCCCTCCGGCGCCCCCATGGGCTCCGTCGACCTCGCCCTCGACGAACTGGGACGCCCCATCCGGCTCGAACTGCGTGCGTCGGACTGGCAGGTCCGCGGCGCGGCCCTCGACGGCGTCACCTGGGTCCGCACCGACCCCACCGGAACCCATGCCACCGAAGGCAATGTGCGCGCCCACGCCTTCACCGGCACGTCCCCGGCGTTCCTCGTCGCCACCGCTCGTCTCCTGCGCCTCACCCCCTCCTCAGCCGCGACGCGCGTACGCCTCCTCGCCCTCACGGATCCGGTCCTCGCCCCCCGCACCGTGGACCAGTCCTGGGCCTTGGTCCAAAGAGAAGCACACGCCACTGACAACGGGCCCCTGACCGTGGAGTCGTACCAGGTCACCGCCCTGGACACCGGCGAGCAGCACACCGTCCACCTCACCGGCGACGTGGTCCTCGAAGCCCCCGGCATCGAGCTGGAGGACCTGGAGTCACCCCCGTCCGCCTTCACCTGATCCGGGGCCCCGGCCCCGTCGGGCTCAGGCGGGAGGCACGAACCCGGTGGAGGGCCGGTCCGCCCGCTGCTCCCGCCCGGCGTCCGCCACCGGCGCCGCCTGCCACGCCGCCGGAGCGGCGCCGGGACCCGAGCCGGGAGGCGCGGCGGGAGGGGCAGGAGGGGCGGCCGGTGCCGCGTAGGCCTGCGAAGACGCGGCCGTACCGGGCACGTCCCCGTTCCCCGGCGCGCCCGCCCGCTCACCCGCGACCACCCCCGCGCCACTCGTCGGCCGCGCCTCCCGCATCCGGCGTTCGTGCACCACTGCCGCCAGGAACGCGGCCGGTGGCAGGTCAGGCGGCACCGGCGCCCCCGTACGCGCGGCGACATCGGCCGCGAGCCGCTCAGCCATTCCCCGGCCCACCACCGGATCCAGCTGCGGCATCCGCGTCAGGTACTGCCGCACCGCGAGCCACAGTCCGTCCGGCACCGCCGAGAGGTCCAGACCGGAGAACCGCCCCACCAGCCACGGCGGGGGAGGCGGCACGAAACCCGTGCCCCCCGCCGGGATCCGCTCCCGCACGACCAGCGTCCCGGCGAACACGTCACCGAGCCGCCGCCCCCGCGCCGACACGAGGGAGGCGATACAGGCCACGACGCCGAACGTCATGAGGATCTCCACCATCCCGATCGCCCCCCGCACGAGCGCGTGCCGAAACCGGATCGGCCCCCCGTCGTCCCGCACCACCCGCAGCCCGCACGCGAGCTTCCCGAGCGACCGCCCGTGGCTCAGGGTCTCCACCGCGATGGGCCCGCCCACCAGCACCAGCAGGAACACGGCGATCGACAGGGCGATCTGCGCCGCCTCGTCGAGCCCCGAGCCGGCCAGCACCACCACGATCATCACGACGATGTACGCCAGCACCGTCACGCCCAGGTCCAGCGCCACCGCCAGCACCCGGCTCGGCAGCCTCGCGGGCCGCAGCTCCAACGCCACGGCCTCACCCGTCACCAGCTCGCTCACACCGCGTTCCTTCCCTGGCCCACCCCACGTCCGGCCAGTCTGCCAAGCTGAGAGCGCGAAGCACCGCAGTACGACAAGCTGACGTACGGTGCGGGGCGCCGGCCGACCGCGGGACGAACGGACCAGGAGGGGCAGCACATCCATGGACCTCGACGTCTTCGCGTCCGCGCACCGCGCCGAATGGGACCGCCTCGACAGCCTGCTGCGCCGCAGGCGCCGCCTGACCGGGGCCGAGGCCGACGAACTCGTCGCCCTCTACCAGCGCGCCGCCACGCACCTGTCACTGATCCAGTCCAGCGCCCCCGACCCGCAGCTCACCGGTCGGCTCAGCCGACTCGTCGCACGAGCCCGGGCAACCGTCACCGGCACCCGCCGCGCCTCCTGGCGGGACGTCGTCCGCTTCCTGACGACGGGGTTCCCCGCCGCCGTCTACCGCTCACGTCACTGGTGGGTACCCACCGCGCTGCTCTCCACGGCGGTGGCCGCGCTCCTGGGGTGGTGGATCGGCACCCACCCGGAGGTGCAGTCCACGATCGCCGCCCCCAGCGACCTGCGGGAGCTCACCCGGCCCGGGGGCGAGTACGAGACCTACTACTCGAGCCACCCGGCGGCCTCCTTCGCCGCCCAGGTCTGGACGAACAACGCCCAGGCCGCCGCGCTCTGCCTGATCCTGGGCGTCTTCCTGTGCCTTCCCGTCCTGTGGATCCTCTTCCAGAACATGCTCAACCTGGGGGTGGGCCTCGGTCTGATGTCCTCCGCGGGCCGACTCGACACCTTCCTCGGACTCGTCCTCCCGCACGGCCTGCTCGAACTGACGGCCGTCTTCGTCGCCGCCGGCACCGGGCTGAGGCTCGGCTGGACACTCGTCGACCCCGGCCCGCGGTCCCGCCGCACCGCAATGGCGGAGGAGGGCCGCGCCGCCCTCGGTATGGCGCTGGGACTCGCCCTCGTCCTGTTCGTCTCAGGGGCCATCGAAGGCTTCGTGACCCCGTCCGGCCTGCCCACCTGGGCCCGTATCGGCATCGGCGTCGTCGCCGAGCTCGCCTTTCTGACCTACGTCTTCGTCCTGGGCGGCCGCGCGACGCGTGACGGTGACACCGGGGACCTCGACGAGACCGGGCGGAGCGCCGAGGTCCCCACCGCGGCCTGATGTGCGGGCACGCGTGCCGAGCTGCTACTGTCTTCTCCGCCCCACCGCTTTCGTTGACACGAAGCGCACGGGGAGGTAGATTCGAACAGTTGCCTGGAACTGGATCGACGATGTCGAGTCCGGCCGGCGACCAGCAGGAAACTATCTGCTTCTCGAGACGTTGATAATTGCGACTTCGATGAAGCCACCCTCCGAATGGTTCAGAACGAACGGCCGGTCAATGCGGCCCGGAACCTCTGATAAAGTCGGAATCGCCGGAAAGGGAAACGCGAGAGCGGGAACCTGGAAAGCACCGAGGAAATCGGACAGCGAAAACGTCTGATAGAGTCGGAAACGCAAGACCGAAGGGAAGCGCCCGGAGGAAAGC